>DASRHY010000158.1:0-78506 GCA_035650275.1 Kribbellaceae bacterium
CGGTCGGCGTCGGCTTCGGCGGGGTGGTCACGATCGGCGGCCGCGCCATCGCCCGCTGCTCCACCTCGGTGGACAGCAGATCGAGTGGGTTCTTGGCGACGCTCGCGTCATCCGTCTCGACGTCGAGGGTCGCATCATCCCTGTACTGCCGCTCGGCGAGCTCCTTCTCGGCCCTGACCATCTCGGCCTTGGAACCGATCACCATCCCGTCCAGCCTGTCCAGCGGCAGCGTGGTCTGCGGGCGTACCACATCCACGACCCGCTCGATGACCTTCTCGTACGGCGCCAGCGGGTCGCCGGTCACGGCGGCCGCGACACCGGACACCGACAGCGCCGCCACCGCGGCGACGCTCAGCGCCAGGCCACGGGCCGCCATCTTGCGGGCGAACGGGTCGGTGACGGCGTTCCGCGCCGCGACCCGGGTGAGGAACCGGTCCGTGTCCGCGAGTACGACGGGCTCGGACCGCTCGTCGAGGTCATCGACCGCGAGTCGCAGTCCGCCGAGCATCTGGACGGCCGCGTCGTCGGAATAGGCCTCGCACGCCTCGAACAACGAGTCGCCGCCCGCGGAGAGGAGGTCCAGTAGCGCGTCGTCCGCTGCGATCGCATCCAGGTCGAACCGTTCAGCCATGACGCACCTCCTTCGCTCCTGTGCCGGTACTTGCCTGTCCGACCAGTCCCCGCAATGTGTTCAATGCCCTGTGCTGGGCCACCCGCACCGCCCCCGGTGTCATGCTCAACGCTCTGCCGGTCTCCTCGGCGGACAGGCCCGCGACCACCCTGAGTACCAGGATCTCACGCAGCTTGTCCGGCAGCCGGTCCATCAGATCCATCGCTTGCTGCACCTCGGAGTAGCGGACCGCGTGCTCCTCCGGCGTGGGCGCCTCATCGGCTCCGTCCGGTACCTCCGCTGTCGTGAGGTCCGCGCTGGCGAACTGCCGCTGGGCATCGGCCACCTTGCGGGCGGCGATCCCGTAGACGAAGGCCTCGAACGGCCGCCCCTCGTCGCGGTAACGGGTCAACGCACCGAACACGGCGACGCAGACCTCCTGCGCGACGTCGTCGACCATGTCGGCGCCGCCGGGGTAGGTCCACAGCCGTGACCTCACGTAACGCAGAGCGACCGCCCGGACCCGCGTCAGCAGGTCGTTCACGGCGGTCCTGTCCCCAGTTGCTGCAAGAGCCGCGAGGTCTCGCAGCTCCATCCGATCGCGTGCGGCGTGCGTCGTACCCGCTTCTGCCACATCGCCTCCCCGCTCGATCTGTCCCCGGCCAGCCCGGCTCATGGTAGTGGCGGCCGACCACCCTGAACAGAGTCAATCGGTGATCGGCCGCCACAAATTCGCTACATGCAGTGACGACTACTCTCAGTAACCGTGGCCATGTCCATGACCGTGGCCGCCCGCCGCGGCAGCCTCCTCGTCCTCGGGCTTGTCCACGACGAGAGTCTCGGTGGTGAGCAGCATCGCCGCGATCGAGCCGGCGTTCGCGAGCGCGGACCGGGTCACCTTGACCGGGTCCAGCACACCGTCGGCGAGCAGGTCGCCGTACGAGCCGGTGTCGGCGTTGAAGCCGCTGCCAAGCTCGAGCTCGGCCACCTTGGCCACGACGACGTAGCCCTCGTAGCCGCCGTTCTCGGCGATCCAGCGCAGCGGCTCGACGACCGACTTGCGGACGATCGCGACACCGGCCGCCTCGTCACCGGTGAGGCCGAGGTTGTCGTCCAGCACCTTCCCGGCGTGCACCAGGGCCGAGCCGCCGCCGGCGACGATGCCCTCCTCGATCGCCGCCCGGGTCGCCGACACGGCGTCCTCGATGCGGTGCTTCTTCTCCTTCAGCTCGACCTCGGTGGCCGCGCCGACCTTGATCACGCAGACGCCGCCGGCCAGCTTGGCCAGCCGCTCCTGCAGTTTCTCGCGGTCCCAGTCGGAGTCGGTGTTCTCGATCTCCCCCTTGATCTGGGCCACCCGGCCGTCGATCGCGTCAGACTTGCCGCCGCCCTCGACCACCGTGGTGTTGTCCTTGGTGACCACGATCCGCCGCGCGGTACCGAGCACGTCCAGCCCGACCTGGTCGAGCTTCAGGCCGACCTCGGGCGCCACGACCTGCGCGCCGGTGAGCGCGGCCAGGTCCTCCAGCATCGCCTTGCGGCGGTCACCGAAGCCCGGCGCCTTCACCGCGACCGAGACGAAGTTGCCGCGGATCTTGTTGACGACCAGCGTGGACAGAGCCTCGCCCTCGACGTCCTCGGCGACGATGAACAGCGTCTTGCCGGCCTGCACGACCTTCTCCAGCAGCGGCAGCAGGTCCGCGACGGCGGAGATCTTGCCCTGGTGGATCAGGATCGCCGGGTCCTCCAGCACCGCCTCGCCGGCCTCGGCGTCGGTGATGAAGTACGGCGAGATGTAGCCCTTGTCGAACTGCATGCCCTCGGTGAACTCGAGCTCGGTGCCGAAGGTGTTCGACTCCTCGACCGTGATCACACCGTCCTTGCCGACCTTGTCGAAGGCGTCGGCGATCAAGGTGCCGATCTCGGCGTCGCGGGCGGAGATGGTGGCGACGTGCGCCATGTCCTCCTTGGAGTCGACGGCCCGCGCGGTCTCGATCAGCTTCTCGCTGACCGCGGCCACGGCGGCGTCGATGCCCTTCTTCAGGCCCATCGGGTTCACGCCGGCGGCGACGGCCCGCAGGCCCTGGTGCACCAGTGCCTGGGCCAGCACAGTGGCGGTCGTCGTACCGTCACCGGCGATGTCATTGGTCTTGGTGGCAACTTCCTTGGTCAGCTGCGCACCGAGGTTCTCGAACGGGTCGTCCAGCTCGATCTCACGGGCGACGGTGACACCGTCGTTGGTGATGGTCGGGGCGCCCCACTTCTTGTCCAGGACGACGTAGCGGCCCTTCGGCCCCAGCGTCACCTTGACCGTGTTCGCGAGCGCGTCGACGCCGCGCTCCAGCGCGCGCCGGGCATTCTCGTCGAACTCGAGGATCTTGGGCATGGGAAAACTCAGTCCCTCTCTGCGGTATCAGTGCGTACGGCGGAACTGACTCCGCTCCGGCGTCCGGCCTGATGCTGGCCCGGTCACCGGAGCGGTGTCAGTCATGTAGCGGGAGTCGTCACTTGCTGACGATGGCGAGGACGTCGCGCGCCGACAGGATGAGGTAGTCCTCACCGTCGTACCGGACCTCGGTGCCGCCGTACTTCGAGTAGATGACGACGTCGTCGACGCTGATGTCCAGCGGGATGCGCTCGTCGCCGTCCTCGTTGAAGCGGCCCGGGCCGACTGCCAGGACCTTGCCCTCCTGCGGCTTCTCCTTGGCTGTGTCCGGGATGACCAGTCCGGACTTCGTGGTCTGCTCCGCCTCGAGCGGCTGGACCAGGATGCGGTCCTCGAGCGGCTTGATCGTGACCGACACTTGCTGACCTCCACGGTCGAGTTCTTGTGTGGCTATTGGACTGCGTAGTCCGGCCCGCGGTGCTGCTGCCGTCGCGGGGATCAGCGGCGCCGGGCCGTTGGCACCCTCGGGTGGAGAGTGCCAACACCGAATCTAGGCCGCGATTAGCACTCGGTCAACTCGAGTGCCAACTCAGGCCTCCGCGAAAGTGCCTCACCACCGCGGGTCACTCAATCGTTACCTTGCCACGACAACTACCTCAGCAGGCCGGCTGTCCATATCGGCGAACGCCCGGATCCCGGGCGGCTCAGCGTCCTCGATCCGAGGACCCGACGGAGAGGATCGGCAATGAGGGGGAAGCTGCCATTTCTGATCACGGCGGCGGCCGCGACGCTCGCGGCAACCGTCCTGCCCGCGGCCGGCGCGACCGCGGCACCCACCGTCTCCACGGCTCCCGCCGTGACCGCGGCAGCACGGGAGCCGGCATGCAACGCCGACAGCTCGGTGCCGGCCGGCAACGGCTGGCGGGCTGACGTGCCGGCCGTGCTCACCCGGACCGGCGCCCGGTACCAGAGCTGCTACCTGGCGTTCGGCGACCGCTCCGTGTGGGTCCGCCTGCTGCAGGAGCGTCTGCGCGACTGCTACGGGTTCGACCTGCAGGGCACCGGCTTCTTCGGCGAGCAGACCAGGGCCGCGGTCCGGCAGGTGCAGCGGTCGCACGGGATCACTGCGGACGGCGTCTACGGGCCGCAGACCTTCAAGGCGATGCGCTGGCGGCTGTACGACGCGCGGTACCAGGAGTCCCAGCTGTGCCACCGCCCGTTCGTGAACAGGTCGGTCGGGACCGCACCGTCGCCCGGGTCATACAGCCCGTACTGCTCGCACCCGGAGGCCCGGTACGCGAGCAACGGCTGGTGGGCGATCCTGCCGGGACTCCGGACGAGAACCAGCCAGCCAAGTTTCGCGTGCTACCTGAAGCAGGGCGACCGGGGCGAGGGCGTCTACCGGCTGCAGATGCAGCTACGCGACTGCTACAAGGCCGGCCTGGCGATCGACGGCTACTACGGGGTGCAGACCAAGGCCACGGTGCAACGGGTGCAGAAGCTGCACGGCGTCACGGTCGACGGCGTCTACGGCCCGGCCACGATGAAGGCCATGTACTGGCGGCTCAACCGGTACAACCCCTTCACCTTCAGCGAACGCTGCTACAGCCCGTTCTGACCACCAGAGAGGGACATCATGAGACGACTCGCCTCACTCGCGGCGACGGCCACCCTTGCGGTCGCCGGACTCACCGCCACCGCGCCGACCGCCGGCGCAGCACTGCCGACCTGCAACGCCTCGGGCAGCGTGCCGGTCGCGAAGAACTGGTCGCTGATCAGCCCGAACATCTTCGACACGCACAACTTCCGCTGCATCCTGCGGTACGGCGACCGGTACGGCGACTGGGAGATCTACAACTCGGTGCTCACGCTGCAGCGGACGCTGAACTACTGCTACCGCACTCACCTGGCCGTCGACGGGATCTACGGCGGCCAGACCCGGGCCGCGGTGATGCGGGTCCAGCGGCTGCACAAGATCAAGGTCGACGGTGTATACGGCCCGCAGACCCGGTCCGCGATGTTCTGGCGGTTGTACAGCTACCAGCTGGACCGCTGGAGCGAGCGCTGCTACAGCCCGATCTGAGCTGGCAGTTCCCAACCGACCCGTGCCGTACGACGTCCTGTCCTGATGTACGGCGGCTGTATCCGGCCGCGAGACAGTCGGGACGTCGTACGGCACATTCGTTTACTTGGGGAGGGTTCGACATCATGCGAATCGGACGAAAGCTGGCCATCACTGTCATCGCCACCGCCGCGACGGCGACCTCGCTGGTCGCTGCCGCGGCACCGGCACAGGCTGCGGCGACACCGAACTGCACAACCGTGAAGAGCGCGTACGTCGGCAACGGGTGGTACCTGAACGCGCCGGCGTACAACGCGACCTCGGGGTCGCACTTCAACTGCTACCTCGAGCTCGGCGACCGGAACTCCGGCGTCACCTGGCTGCAGCGCACCATCCAGTACTGCTACGACGATCCGGAGATCGTTGTCGACGGCTACTACGGCACCCAGACCCGCAACACGGTCCGGATCATCCAGGCCAAGCACGGAGTGTCGCAGACCGGGATCTACGGACCGCGCACCCGGTCCGGGATGTACTGGCGGCTCTACAACAAGACGCTGAACAGGTGGAGCGAGCTCTGCTACAGCCCGGTGTGACCGGGTAGGCCGGGTCGCGACAGACTCTGCCGGGTGGACCCTGACGCGTTCGCCCGGCTGCTGTCGCCACCCGGCCTCGCTGTCCTCACCGAGGCGTGCGCGGCGTACCGGGCCGGTGACGAGCTGCCGCTGGTCGCGAATCTTCGGCGCCGGTACGACGCGGACCTGGTCAGCGCAGCGGTCACCCAGGCGTCCCTGCGGCAGCGCGCGGTCGCGAAGTTCGGCACGGACGCGGAGCGGATGTACTTCACCGCGGACGGCCTGGAACAGGCAACCCGCGTAACGGTCGCCACCCATCGCGCCCGGCGCATCGCGTCTGTGTTGCCGGAGGCAACCGTCATCGATCTCGGCTGCGGCATCGGCGGCGACCTGGTCGCGATGGCACGCGCCGGTCTACGCGTCACCGGGGTCGAACGCGAACCGCTCGCCGCGGTCGTTGCCCGGGCCAACCTTTCCGCACTGGGTCTGTCCGGCCAGGTCGTGGTGGGTGCTGCGGAGAGCGCCGGCACCGCGTCGTACGACGTGGTGTTCGCAGACCCGGCCCGGCGAGCGGACGGCCGCCGGGTCTTCGACCGGCACGCGTACTCGCCGCCATGGAGCTTCATCACCGGGCTGCTGGCCGGCACCGCCTGTGTGAAGGTGGCGCCGGGCATCCCGCACGATGCGGTCCCGAGCGGCGTCGAGGCCGAGTGGGTCAGCGACACGGGTGAGGTGAAGGAAGCGGCGCTATGGTCCGGTGCGCTCTCGTCGGGTGTGGGCCGGCGCGCCACCCTGCTGCCGTCCGGTACGACCGTTACGGCCGCGAACGCGGTCGAGCCGGAGACCGGCCCGGCCGGGCGCTACCTGTACGAGCCCGACGGCGCGGTGATCCGGGCCGGTCTGGTCACCGCGGTCTGCGGCTCCGTCGGCGGTCGGCTGCTGGACCCGCGGATCGCCTACGTCACCGCGGACCAGCTGGTGCGGACCGAGCTGGCGACGGCGTACGAGGTGCTGGAGCAACTCCCCTACACCGAGAAGGTGCTGCGGCGCTGGGTCCGGGAGCATGCCGTCGGCACCCTGGAGATCAAGAAACGCGGTATCGACCTGGACCCGTCGGTGCTACGGCGGCGCCTCGCCCCGAAGGGCTCCGGGAGCGCGACCCTGATCGTGACCCGGGTGGGACGAGACGCCGTCGTCTACGCCGTACGGCGCATCCTCAGCAGCCGTGGTTGATGTGCGCGCAGGTCTGCTCGCCCCACCGCAGGCTGAAGGTCCGGATCACCGAACCGTCGGACCGGCTCAGCGTCACCTTGATCGGGTCGCCCTCGGGCACGCCTTCCTGCAACGGCTCGTCGGGGGCGTGCTGCATCAGCCAGAACCGGCCGGTCACCTTCGCCTGCTCGGTCCCACCGTCCGGGAACGTGTAGCTGATCTTCGCGACGCCGTCGGGCAGCACGCCGGCCGCCCAGTAGAAGTGGTACCAGTCGCTGTTCGGTTGCCAGGTCTCGGACTGCGCGTACTGCGACACGGCGAACGCGTCGTTGTCCGTCACCGCCGGCGGCGCGGCCGCGGCGGGCGCCCGGATGCTGCCGTGGTTGAACCGGTAGCCGGCGGTGTCACAGCCGACCCAGCGGCCGTTCTCGGCGAAGATCATGCTGGTGCCCCAGCGTCCCGTCAGCGACGCCTTGACGGGTGCATCGGCAAACGTCCTCACCGGTGACCCGCTCGGCGAGGTCCGGTAGTCGGCAAGCATGGCACGGCAGGTCTGCTCCGGCGGTCGCGACGGCTTGGGCGTGATCGTCGGCCAGTCCTTCGGGTCGACCGTGCCGTTCGACTGACCGACTGTGGGCCGTGGCGGCGGCGTCTGGAGCGTCGTCGGGCGCGCGGTGGTCGTGGTGGTCGTGGTGGTCGTGGTGGTCAGCCCAGGGCCGCTGCCTCCAGTGGGCGGCTGCCGGTCGTCGGTCAGCGCCGGTACGGCGACCGCGGCACCGCCGACCACCGCGACGACCGCCGCGGCGGCGAGCACGGGTACGACGGGGCGGTGCTGGGACTCCTCGGTGCTGAGCACGGCTCGGATGGCGCTACGGCGCTCCAGCCCGAGATCGCGTTCCGGGGGTGGCGTCAGATCGGTCATGGTGCCTCCTCGAGAGCTGGCAGGTTGAGGTGACCGGACAGCCGGGCGCGGGCCCGGGACAGCCGTGACCGGACGGTCCCGACGGGTACGCCGAGCGCTGCCGCGGCGGCTGCGTAGTCGAGGCCGGACCAGACCACGAGCCCGAGCACCTCCTGCTCGCGGCGTGGCAGCATCCTGATCGCGCCGAGGATCTCGCCCATCCGGCGTTCGTCGTCGACCCGGCTGGCAACGTCGTCGGCCGGGTCGGGTTCCGTCAGCTGGTCGGTGATGCGGCGTAGTGCGGCACGGTGGCGACGGGTCGAGCGCAGGCTGTTGCGGCAGACGTTCGTCGCCACGCCGTACAGCCAGGGCAGAGCGGAGTCCTGGTGCAGGTTCACGTCGCGGCGGCGGCGCCAGGCCTCCAGGAAGACCACCGAGACGAGGTCCTCCGCCGCGGCCCAGGAGCCGGTCTGCCGGAAGCAGTAGTTGTAGATCGCCTTCGCGTGTCGCTCGAACAGCAGGCCGAACACCTCGGACCTCGCACGGCTGCCGTCCTCCCAGAGCATCCGATCGGTGCCGTGCGCTGTCGTCACCCGCTGTCCCCTGCCGGTCATGGTCACATGCTGTCTATGTCCGCTGCCGCAGCCAGGTTCCCAATCCCGCTCGGTGATTTGCGTTCGACTCTATTCGAACATATGATCGACTCATGCGCGAGCTGATCGATCGACCGCGGCCCCGTGAGGGCTCGCTGTGGGCGCGCGGCTGGCGTCCGCCATCGGCCGGCGACCTGGTCGGCTTACGCAACCGGGCACGCCGGATGACTGCGGCCGTCGAGTGTCACGGGATGCTCGGCGTCGGTGATGCCGAGGGGTCGGATCTGCTGGCACGGCTCGAGGAGCAGGACACCCGTGGGCTCGCCGACAGCGGCTGGCTGGATCGCGTCGAGGCGATCGAGCGGGTCAACGCCAGGCTGGCGGCGTTGAGAGCCGAAGCGATCGCGGCGTTCGACGACGTCACCCGCGGGGTGTCCGCCGACCTCGGCCATGAGCTCCCCGAGCCTGCCGACCGTCCGGCACGCGCCGGCGAGCGTCGCTGGCACGGCGGCCTGCTCCGGTCCGTCGCGGACGAGATCGGCCTGGCGCTCAACCTGCACCGCGGCGCGGCGAACGCCCGGATCCACCGGTCCTGGGAGCTGGTCAAGAACTACCCCGCCACGCTGGCCGCACTGTCCGACGGCACCCTCACCGAACGCGCAGCGTTTACGATCATCGATGAGCTCGGCACCCTGTCCGACGATGCGCAGGCAGCGGAGGCGGAGACCGCCTTGCTCGACTGGGCCCGCACCCACCCCCTGCAGCGGATCAAGCAACGCGCCCGCCGCGAGGTCGCCTCCCGCGACGCGGCCGCGACCGACCGGATCCGCAGGCGGACCATCGAGCAGCGTGCGCTACGGCTCGTCTCCGACGAATGCGGTACCGCCGACCTGGTCTCCACCCACGACGCCCTCGCCGCAGCAGCGGCGATGACCAGCATCACCCGAGCCGCGATCCATGCACGCCGTCACGGCGACCCACGCAGCCTCGACCAGCTCCGCGCCGACATCGCCCTCAGTCGCATGCTCGGCCGCGCCGACTCCAGCCCTGCACCCGCGTCATCGACCGGAACCGTGCCGACGGATCCGGTGAACACAGAGGCGGTGAACACAGAGGTCGTGATCCATGCGACGGCCGCGGAGCTCATGGCGCTCGTCGACCAACTGCCTGGCACCGGCGGTGAGGTGGCCGGTCACGGCGTCCTGCCTCTGTCCGCCCTCGTGGATGCATTGACCCGGTCGACGACGACGGTCCGCGTGCACGTCGCGGACCGGCCGCCACCGAGCCCCCCGCGCCGGTACGTGCCGTCCCGGCGGCTCGATCGGTGGATCCGTGATCGTGACCGCATCTGCCGTTTTCCCGGATGCGGACGTCCCGCGACCCGTGCCGACCTCGATCACCGGCGTCGGTTCGATCCCGATGACCCGGACGGCGGCAGGACGACCGCGAACAACCTGCACGCGTTGTGCCGTCATCACCACCGGCTCAAGCACCGCGGCGCCTGGCGGATCCGCATCGACGCCGACGGCACCATCACCTGGATCAGCCCGACCGGCCGCGAGTACCGCGACGACTGCGACCCCTGACCTCGGCAGCTCGCACGACCGCACCAGAGGTGGTCCTGCGGCGTGTCAGGCCTGGTCACCGACCAGGACGTGCTGCTTCACGGGCAGTCGGAGCCGGGCCCGCGCGATCGATGCCACCGCTCGCGCGGTCCCGCGGGACGCGCTCCAGCGCGGCAACGGATCCGCCGCACGGCCGGGATCATCGCCGACGGAGCCGATCAGGTCGTCCCCACCGGTGCCGAACGACCGCCCGACGAACTGTCGTACGAGCTCGTCCCAATCGCCGTGCCGGCGCAACAGCGCGTGTGTCTCGCCGACCGCCGCCAGGTGCGCGATCTGGTGGCCGGCGGCGCGGAGCAGCCCGGCATAGCGTGCGGTCAGGGCCGGTGAGGTGATGCGGTCCAGCTCGCCGTGAGCCAGTACGACGACCCGGTCCGGCAGCTCGACCAGCGGATCGGACTCCGGGAGCCACGGCGCCAGCGCGAGCACCCCGCAAACCCGGGCGCCGTCCGCCACCCGCAATACGGCCCGGCCGCCCATCGAGTGCCCGACCAGTGCGATCTGCGTGACCGTCGCGGGTACCGCGTCGAGCAGGGTGCGCAGGTCGGCGGCGGCATGCGCCTGCGCGCCGTTCCAGCCGCGGTACCGGTACCTGACCAGCCCGACGGCCGCGTCCGGTGCGGCCGAGCGGGCCGCGGCGGCCAGCGACCACATCCGCAGCAGCGCGGTGCGCCAGTCGTGCGGGTCGTCGAACGAGTGCTCCTGACCGCCGTGCGCCAGCAACACCATCCGGTCCGCGCCCGCGGGCGCCGCGAGCAGATCGACCCGTGGCCGGCTCACTCCGCGGCTACAGCCTGCGGGTCGGCGGCGTACAGGACCTCCGGGGCGGTCCGCCGGACCAGGTAGATATCGGGGTCGTCCAGGTCGGTGAAGCCGTACGACCGGTACAGCTCGTGCGCGTCCGCGGTCGCCAGCATCAGCCGCCGCAGGCCCTGCAGGTCAGGGTGCGCGAGCAGGGCCTCTACCACGAACCGGCCCAGTCCCGCGCCACGCGCAGACTCCAGCACGAAGACGTCGGCGATCCAGGCGAACGTGGCCCGGTCGGTCACCGCCCGCGCGTACCCGATCTGCCGGCCGTCCGCGTCGTACAGGCCCGCGTTCACGCTGCCCGCGACCGCCCGCTCGATCACCGCGCGCGGGATCCCGGCCGACCAGTACGCGGTCCGCAGGAAGCCGTGCACGACGTCGAGGTCCAGCCGTTCCGGGTCGTCGTCCACCACGTAACCGTTGCGTGAGGCAACCACCGTCATCGGTTCAGCACCTCCGTGACAAGCATCGAGGAGTCAGCGGGCAGATCCAGCGGCGACGGTGGCAGCCCGGCCCGGACCAGCTCCGACCCGAGCGCGGCAACCATCGCACCGTTGTCGGTACACAGGCCGGGCCGCGGAACCCGGACCGCGATCCCGGCCGCCTCGGCCCGCTCTGTGGCCATCGCACGCAGCCGCGAGTTCGCCGCCACCCCACCGCCGATCAGCAGGTGATCGTAGCCGCGCGCCGTACACGCGTCGACCGCCTTGCGGGTCAGCACGTCGCAGACCGCCTCCTGGAACGCGGCCGCGACGTGGTTCACCGGCACACTCTCGCCGTCGCGGCGGCGCGCCTCGACCCAGCGCGCCACCGCCGTCTTGAGCCCGCTGAACGAGAAGTCGAATCGGTGCCCTTCCAGGTCCCGGTTGCTGGTCAGCCCGCGCGGAAACTCGATGTACGACGCGTCGCCGTCGCGCGCCGCCTTGTCGATGTACGGCCCGCCCGGGAACGGCAGACCCAGCACCCGCGCGACCTTGTCGAACGCCTCGCCGGCCGCGTCGTCGATCGTCGCCCCCATCGGCTCGACGCCCGCCGTGATGTCCTCGACCGCCAGCAGAGACGAGTGGCCGCCGGAGACCAGCATCGCGACACATCCGCGCGGCAGGTCGCCGTGTTCCAGCGTGTCGACCGCGACGTGCGCGGCCAGGTGGTTCACGCCGTACAGCGGCTTGTCCAGTGCCACGGCCAGCGCCTTCGCCGCCGCCACCCCTACCAGCAATGCACCGGCCAGCCCGGGCCCGCTGGTCACCGCCACCGCGTCGACGTCCTGCGGCCGCACCCCGGCGGTCTCGCAGGCGCGCCGGATCATCGGCACCATCGCCTCCAGGTGCGCCCGGCTGGCCACCTCGGGCACCACCCCGCCGAACCGGGCGTGCTCGTCGACGCTGGACGCGACCGCGTCCGCGAGCAGGGTCTGGCCCCGGACGATGCCGACTCCGGTCTCGTCGCACGAGGTCTCGATCCCGAGCACCAGCGGCCCCGGCACCAACGGGTCAGCCATCGATCTCCCATCGCATGATCAGCGCGTCCTCGTCACCGTAGTACCTCGTCCGCCGGCTGATCTCGCCGAACCCCGCCCGCCGGTACAGCGCGATCGCGGCCTCGTTGCCCTCGGCAACCTCCAGCAGCACGGTGCGGCCGCGGACCTCGTCCAGCGCCGCGCTGAGCAACGCCGCCCCGAGCCCGGTACGACGCGTGCCCGATGCGACTGCGATCCGGGCCAGGTCCACCGGGTCCCGCGGATCCTCGGGCACTATCAGCACGACGTACCCGGCCACCTCCGGATCGGCGCAGACCAGGATCCGGCGGTCGTGCCGCGCGAACTCGTCCGCCCAGGACGCACGGCTCCAGGCCGACGGGCCGAAGCAGTCACTGTCCAGGACGGACACGGCCTCCGCGTCGGCACTCGTCGCGGGCCGGATGAGGCTGGACCGCATCACTTCAGGACGCTCTTCGGCCCGGACGAGACCGTGACGTCCGGACGGCGCAGGTACAACGGTTCCGGTGCGCGCAGCTCGAACGCCCCGGCCAGCACGCCGGTCGCCAGCACCGCCGCGGACGGGTACTCGGGGCCGGAGGCAACGATCTTGTTGTCGAGCTGATCGGCGTACAGGACCGCACCACGACCGACCACCGGCAGACCCCTGAGCACGTGCGCGACGACGGCCGGCCGGTCGACCGCGGGTCCCTCGATCCGGTGTCGGGAGCCGTTCGCGGCCGGCGCGTCGTACACGGCCCAGTAGATCTCCTTGCGCCGCGCGTCCGTCGCGACCGCGACCGGTCCGGCCTCGGCGGACTCCAGCGCGAGGATGTCCAGGCTGCAGACGGCGACGACCTCGATCGCGAGCAGGTCGGCCATCGTCCGCGCCGTGACCAGACCCACCCGCAGCCCGGTGAAGGGGCCGGGGCCGGCACCGACGGCGATCCGGGTCAGGTCGGACGGCCGCACGCCGGCCTCGGCCAGCGCGGTACGGATCGCCGGTGCGAGCAGCTCGCCGTGCCGCAGCGCGTCCTGCGTGGACGACGAGGCGAGCACCTCGCCGGTGTCCGGATCCGCGACCGCCACCGTGACGGCCGCACTCGAGGTGTCAAACGCCAGCAGCATCCGCGCTCCCCTGCTCAGAGCCGGCAGCGCCCACAGAGCCCACAGCGCCCGCGAGGCGCAGTCCGGCATCTGCCCAGCGCGGGCCGACCGGGACGATCCGCACCTGCCGGACCTCGTCCTCCTCGTCGTCGCCCCGGGTCATGGTTACGTCGAGCCGGTCACCCGCGAGCCCTTCGGCCAGCCCGTGCCCCCACTCGACGACGGTCACAGCCTCGTCCAGGCTCGCGTCCAGGTCCAGGGCGTCCAGCTCGGCGAACCCGCCGAGCCGATACGCGTCCACATGCACCAGCGCCGGTCCGCCATCGAGCGAGGGATGCACCCGGGAGATCACGAACGTCGGCGAGGTGACCCCGCCACGGACGCCGAGCCCGGCGCCGAGCCCTTGGGTGAACGTGGTCTTGCCGGCACCGAGGTCACCGGACAACACCAGCACGTCGCCGGCCCGGACCTGCGCCGCCACCGCGACGCCGAGCGCGCGCATCTCCTCCGCGGTCGGCACGGTGAGCTCGACCGGCATCGCCTTCGCCAGCACCAGCCCGTGCGCCTGTTCCCGCACCGTGGAGTACCCACGGCGGCACCAGAACTCCACCGTCTCCGGCAGCTCGCTGCGGGCGGTCAGCCGAACCCTGGCGAGCCCGCGTCGTACCGCGACCTCCTCCGCGCAGCCGACCATCGCCGACGCCACCCCGCGGCCCTGGAACCGTGGGTCGACCGACACCCGGCGCAACCCGAGCGCATCGCCGTCGACCGCGAACAGCATCGCGCCCGCGGGCCGGCCGTCGATAGTCGCCAGCAAGCCGCCGTGCTCGGCCAGCGCGACAGCGACCGAGTGCGGCGTCTCCGACAGCGCGGTGGACGGCGGGTCCAGCACCCGGCGGGACGAGAACGCGTGGTGGATCACCCCGGTGACCGCGACGGCGTCCACCGCGGTCGCGTCGATCACGTGCAGATCCGTCATCCCGCCATCACCTGCCGGCTCGCTCGACCATCGCCCGCAGCGCCGAGGTGAACTCCTCGTGGTGCTCCAGGAAGCCGATGTGCCCGCACTGCTCGACGTGCACCAGCTCGGCACCCGGCACGTGCCGGACGATCTCCTCGGAGTGCCGGAACGGGGTCAGGTGGTCATCATCACCACAGATCACCACGCACTCCACCTTCTGCAGCACCTCCAACGCGTGGTACCTGTCGTGCAGCGCGAAGATCGGGTAGAAGTCCGAGATCACCGAGATCGGCGTCCCGGCGATCATCTCGTTCACGAACTCGGTGTACGACGGCGGCACCTCGGACCCGAACGAGTACATCCGGGTCAGCACGTAGCTGATGTCGCTTCCGGCCCGCCGGCTGCCTTCGACCAGCGTCGGCACCCGGGCGAGCGCGGCCAGCGTCGGGGTCGCGTACCGGCGGATCAGCCGGCCCGGCAGCCCGGGCAGCACGATCGACGCCTCGTCCAGGCCACCGGCGGCCGTCGAGACCAGCCCGACGCCGGTGATCCGCGTCCCGAACAGCTCCGGGTACAGGTCGGCCAGCGCCATGATCGCCATACCGCCCATCGAGTGCCCGATCAGCACCACCGGGCCCTTCGGCGCGAACTCGTTCAGGATCCCGTACAGATCCCGGCCGATCTGGTCGATGGTGACGCCGTCCTTCGGCGACCGACCGGACCGGCCGTGCGACCGCTGGTCATAGAACACCAGCTTCCCGGCGCCGCGCAGACCCTTGCGCTGGAAGTGCCAGCAGTCGAGGTTCAGCCCGTACCCGTGCGCGAAGATCACGGTCGGCCCCGGCGGCCCCTCATCGGTCTCGACGTACAGCTCGACGCCGTCGTCGGAGGTGAACACGTGCGGCTCACCGCGGACCGACCCGAACGGCTCCGCCTCCAGCTGCGCGCGCTGGCTGGCTCGCCGCCCGATCAGCTGCCGCTCGACGGCGACCCCCGCGGCGGCGCCGGCCGCGATCACGCCGACCGCGACGCCGAGCAGGCCAGCGGTCCGTCCGGCCCGTGCCATCAGCCGGTCACCTCGCCGGTGTCAGGGCGGGGGTCATGGCGGGGGTCATGGCGAGGGTCACCGCCGGTGTAGCAGCGCGGCACCCGAGGACCGATCCGGGTGACGATCTCGTAGTTGATCGTCTCCGCGGCCACCGCCCAGTCGTCCGCCGTCGGCTCCCCGCCGTCGCCCGGACCGAACAGCACCACGTCGTCACCGGCGGCGGCGTCGTCGCCGTCCAGGTCGAGCACGAACTGGTCCATGCAGACCCGGCCGGCGATGGTACGACGCTTGCCAGCGGCAAGTACCGGGCCGCGACCGGACGCGTGCCGCGGGATGCCGTCGCCGTACCCGAGCGGGACCAGTCCGAGCGTGGTCGGCTGCGAGGTGACATAGGTGTGCCCGTACGAGACACCCTCGCCGGCGCCGACCCGCTTCACCACCGCGAGCCCGGCCCGCAGCGTCATCGCGGGCCGCAGCCCGAGCTCGGCGGACGGCCGGGCCGGCCCGAACGGGGACAGCCCGTACGACGCGATGCCCGGGCGGACCAGGTCGTACCAGGTATCCGGGAGCGCGAGCGTGCCGCCGGAGTTCGCCAGGTGCCGCAGCGGCGGTTGCACCCCGTGCCGGGCCGCGACCTCGAGCGCGTCGGCGAACGCCGCGACCTGGGCCGCGTTCGCCGGATGCCCCGGCTCGTCCGAGCAGGCCAGGTGCGACCAGACGCCGATGATCTCCAGGTGCCCCGCGGCCCGGGCCTTCGCGGCGGCGGTGACCAGGTCCGTCCAGTCCGCCGCGGTGGCGCCGGAACGGTTCAAACCGGTGTCGACCTTGAGGTGCACCCGCACCGGCCGCCCGGCGATCCCGGCCGCGGTGACCAGCTCGTCCACCATCCAGACCGCGGACGCGGACAGGTCGATGTCCGCCGCGACCGCGTCGGCGAGCCGCTCGCCCGGTACCGCCAGCCAGCACAGGATCGGCCCGGTGTCACCGGCCGCCCGCAGCGCCAGCGCCTCCTCGACCACGGCCACGCCGAGCCAGCTCGCGCCGGCAGCCCGGGCCGCCCGCGCTGACGGCAGGATGCCGTGCCCGTACCCATCGGCCTTGACCACGACCATCACCTCGGCCGGGCCGACGTGCGCACGCAGCGTCCGGACGTTGTGCCGGATCGCGGCGAGGTCGACGACCGCCTCAGCCCTCGGCCGGCGCGTCTCCTGACTCGTTGACATAGCGTTCAAAGTCTCTCAGGAGTGGCCGAACAGACCGGTCAAAGCCCCCATCTTGTCGATCACGACGTCAGCGCCGGCCAGCCGTTCCGCAGGGGTCATCCCCGCGTAACCGACCACCCGCATGCCCGCCGCCCGGGCCGCCTCGACGCCCAGCGGACTGTCCTCCACGACCAGGCACCCGGCCGGCTCCACCCCCATTGCGGCCGCCGCGTGCAGGAACAGATCTGGAGCCGGCTTGCCGTGCGCCACGTCCTGGGCGCTGAACACGTGCCCCTGGAACCGCTCGTACAACCTGACCGCGGTCAGCGCCGTACGGATCCGCTCGTGATCACCCGACGAGGCCACGCAGTACGCCGTCCCGGCCGCGTCCAGCTCATCCAGCACCTGCGCGACCCCGTCTATCGCGACGAGCTCGGCGAACCCCTCGAACAAGCGCTGGTGGTAACGGTCCTCGAAGTCCGTGGGCAGCGGCGTACCCAGACGGTCCTCGGCGGCGGTCCGCACCCGGGCCAGCGACCCGCCCATGAACTCGTGCACCGCCTGCTCCAGCGTGTACGGCAGGCCGGCCTCGGTCAGCAGCGCGGCGAGGATCCCGTTCGCCAGCCGCTCGGAGTCCACCAGCACGCCGTCGTTGTCGAAGATCACCAGGTCCGGACATTCCACCGCTGCACCCTAACCGGGCCTAGGGTGATCGCGCGTGACAACCATCACCACCCACTGAGCGTCGACAGGGCATGCGGAGAGCACAGGTCGTTCTGCTGGCGGGGCTCATGCTCGCGGCCGGATGTGGCAGCGAGCCGGGCGCCGGTGGCTCGGACTCACTGCGCGGGCGGACCTTCCTGTCCACCGCGGTCACAGAGGACGGCCGGGCCAAGCCGCTGGCCGGCGACAGCCGGGTCTCGCTGTGGTTCGCCGACGACGGCCGGCTGGTCGCGAACGCGGGCTGCAACACGATGCAGGGGCCGGTCGACACCGGCGACGGCCGGCTCGGCGTCGAGGATCTGTCGATGACCGAGATGGGCTGTGACGCGGCCCGGCACAAGCAGGACGAGTGGCTGGCGAAGCTGCTCGCCGCGAAACCGACCTGGCGCCTTGCGCAGGACACCCTCACGCTCGAGTCCGGGACCACCACGGTGACGCTGCTGGACAAGCAGACCGCTCAACCCGATCTCGCGCTGACCGGCACCCGCTGGACTCTGGACACGGTCGTCAAGGGCGACGTCGCCTCGAACACGGCCGGCAGCGACAAGGCCTACCTGGTCTTCGCCGACGGCAGGGTCACCGGTTCGACCGGCTGCAACCAGCTGTCCGGCACCGCGGCCGTCGACGGCGGCACGATCACCTTCGGTCCGATCGGCAGGACCCGGAAGGGCTGCCCGGACGGCCTCGCCGACGTCGAGCGCGCCGTACTCGCGGTCCTCGACGGCACCGTCGGCTTCGAGATCGACTCCACCCGGCTCACCCTGAAGCACCCGAGCGGCCAGGCCCTCGGCCTCACCGGCGCCTGACCAGTCACGGCAACCCACGGAACCCGTGCTCGGCCAGCAGCGCCGCGGTCGCGACAGGCAGGTGCGCGGCGACAGCGCTCGCGCTGACCGGGCCGCCCGCCGACGCCAGCCGGGCGGCGGCCGCATGCAGATGCGCGGCGACGCTGCCGGCGTCCAGCGGGTCCAGCCCGCCCGCGAGAAGAGCGCCGCACAGGCCCGCGAGGACGTCGCCGGCGCCGGCCGTCGCGAGCCAGGGCGTGGCGTTCGTGTTGACCCGGACCCGGCCGTCCGGCGCGGCGACGACGGTGGTCGAGCCCTTGAGCAGCACGGTGGCGTGGTACCGCTCGGCCGCGGCCCGGGCGTGCCGCAGCCGGTTGGCCTCGATCTCGTCCCGCGGTACGTCGAGCAGCCGGCTCAGCTCGCCGGCGTGCGGGGTGAGCAGTACCGGCAGGGTGAACCGCAGCGGCAGGTACCGCAGGCCGTCCGCGTCGATCAGCACCGGCTCGTCGCCGCTGTAGATCTCCCCGATCAGGTGCGCGTCCACGTGGTCGCCGAGGCCGGAACCGATCACCCAGGACTGCACCCGGCCGCTGCCCGCGACCACCTCCGGGTGCGCGGCCCGGACGGCGTCCGCGACCGGGTCGGGACCGGCGTACCGGACCATCCCGAGCGGTCCGCCGAGCGCGCCCGCGGTGGCGAGGACGGCGGCGCCCGGGTACTGCGAGGAGCCGACGAGCAGACCGGTCACGCCGCGGGAGTACTTGTCCGACTCGCGTCGCGGCACCGGGTAGAGCGCTGCCACATCCGCGGGCTGCAGCGCCTCCACGACAGGCGACGGTAGGTCGAGACCGATGTCGACCAGGAGCACCGGTCCGCACGCTGACGCGGCCGGGTCGATCAGGTGACACACCTTGTGGGTGCCGAAGGTGACGGTGAGCGCGGCCCGGACGTGTCTCGCGGGCGTGGCACCGGTGTCTACGTCGACGCCGGACGGTACGTCGACCGCGACCACGGGCACACCGTGCTGGGCGGCGAGGTCGATCGTGTGCGCTGCCGCCGGTTTGAGGCCCGGCCGGCCGCCGATGCCGACGATCCCGTCGACCACGACGTCCGCCCCGGCGATGGTGTCCGCTGCCCCGACCCGGCCACCGGCCGTCTGCAGCGCCGCGAGACCGGCCGGATGTGGGTGCTCCGACAGCAGTACGGCGCTGACCCGGGCGCCGCGCCGGGCCAGCAGCGCGCCGGCGTACAGCGTGTCGCCGCCGTTGTCCCCGGAGCCGACCAGCAGCACCACCCGCGCGCCGTACGAGAAGCCGAGGAAGTCGGCCACCGCGACGGCGAGGCCGCGGGCGGCACGCTGCATCAGCGTGCCCTCGGGCAGCCGGGCCATCAGGTCGTGCTCGGCGGCCCGGACCTGCTCGACGCTATGGGCGCGCCGCATCTCAGCCTTCCAGCACCACGACCGCGGAGGCGATCCCGGCGTCGTGGCTGAGCGACAGGTGCATGCTCTGGACACCGAGCTGGGAGGCGCGTTCGGCGACCGTCCCGCTGATCTCCAGCCAGGGGCGGCCGTCGTCGTCGGTGGTCACCTCGGCGTCGAGCCAGAGCATCCCGGCCGGCGCACCGAGCGCCTTCGCCAGCGCCTCCTTGGCCGCGAAGCGGGCCGCCAGCGACGACGGCGGCTTCGCCGACTCGGTGGCGGTGAACAGCCGGGCACGCAGACCGGGGGTCCGCTCCAGCGTCTCCATGAAGCGTGCGATGTCGACGACGTCGATCCCGACCCCCATGATCATGCGCGGCTCACTATTCGACCGTGACCGACTTCGCCAGGTTGCGCGGCTGGTCGACGTCGTACCCCTTGGCGGTGGCCATCTCGCAGGCGAACACCTGCAGGGGCACGGTCGCCACCAGCGGCTGCAGCAGCGTCGGCACCTTGGGCAGCCGGATCAGGTGGTCGGCGTACGGCTCGACCGCGGTGTCGCCGTCCTCGGTGACCACGATCGTGCGGGCGCCGCGGGCGCGGATCTCCTGGACGTTACTGACCATCTTGTCGTGCAGCACGTCCCGGCCTTTGGGCGGGATCACGACGAACACCGGCAGGTCGTCCTCGATCAGCGCGATCGGGCCGTGCTTGAGCTCACCGGCGGCGAAACCCTCGGCGTGCATGTAGGCGAGCTCCTTGAGCTTCAGCGCGCCCTCGAGCGCCACCGGGTACCCGACGTGCCGGCCGATGAACAGCACCGACTGCGCCTCCTTGAGGTCGCGGGCCAGCTGCCGGACCGGCTCGACCGCCTCCAGCACCTTGGCGACCGCGGCTGGGATCTCCTCCAGGTCGTCGATCACGGACTTGATCTCGTCGCCGAACTTGGTGCCCCGGACCTGGGCGAGGTACAGCGCGATCACGTACGTCGCGACGATCTGGGTCAGGAACGCCTTCGTCGACGCGACCGCGATCTCCGGGCCGGCGTAGGTGTAGACCACCGCGTCGGACTCGCGCGGGATCGTGGAGCCGTTGGTGTTGCAGATCGCCAGCACCTTGGCGCGCTGCTCGCGGGCGTGCCGCAGCGCCATCAGCGTGTCCATCGTCTCGCCGGACTGGCTGATCGCGATCACCATCGTGGTCGGGTCGACGATCGGGTCCCGGTACCGGAACTCGCTGGCCAGCTCCACCTCGCACGGGATCCGGGTCCAGTGCTCGATCGCGTACTTGGCGATCAGGCCGACGTGGAACGACGTGCCGCAGGCGATGATGATGATCTTGTCGACCTCGCGCAGCTCGTCGTCGCTCAGCCGCATCTCGTCCAGGTGCAGCCGGCCCTCCGGGGTGAACCGGCCGAGCAGGGTGTCGCTGATCGCCTTCGGCTGCTCGGCGATCTCCTTCAGCATGAAGTAGTCGTAGCCGCCCTTCTCGGCGGCCGAGATGTCCCAGTCCACGTGGTATGGCGTCACGTCCGCCGGCGAGCCGTCGAAGTTCGTGACGGTCACTCCGGAACGGCGCAGCTCGACCACCTGGTCCTGGCCGAGCTCTATCGCGTCCCGGGTGTGCGTGATGAACGCCGAGACGTCGGAGGCGAGGAAGTTCTCACCCTCGCCGACCCCGACCACCAGCGGCGAGTTGCGGCGGGCGCCGACCACCACGTCCGGGGCGTCACTGTGGACGGCGACCAGGGTGAAGGCCCCTTCCAGGCGCGCGCACGTCTGGCGCATCGCCTCGGCGAGATCGCCACCCGTGGTCTGCATCGCCTCGCCCAGGAGGTGCGCGACCACTTCGGTGTCGGTGTCGGAGGCCATCTCGTTGCCGCGCGACTCCAGGTCGGCGCGCAGCGAGGCGAAGTTCTCGATGATGCCGTTGTGGACGACCGCGACCTTCCGGTCGCCGTTCCGATGCGGGTGGGCGTTGCGGTCGTTCGGCGGCCCGTGGGTCGCCCACCGGGTGTGACCGATACCGGTGGTGGACGGCGGCAGCGGGCGGTCCGCGAGCTCCTTGTCCAGGTTCGCGATCTTGCCCGCCTTCTTCGCGGTGGTCAGTCTCCCATCTGTGATGAGAGCCACACCGGCGGAGTCGTACCCGCGGTACTCCAGCCTGCGGAGGCCCTCCAGAACCACATCCAGCGCCGACTTCTCACCGACGTAACCCACGATGCCGCACATGGCCGTCAGACTAACGGCATCCGGGATGGGCACAATTGGGGCCATGCTGCAGCAGCCTCGCGAGGTGACGCCGTACACCGAGCTGGACCGCGCGGCATGGGCGCGGCTCGCGGAGACCACGGAGTCGCCACTGACCGCCGAGGAGGTCGAGCGGCTCCGCGGCCTCGGCGACGAGATCGACATGACCGAGGTCCGCGAGGTGTACCTGCCGCTGTCCCGGATCCTGTCGCTGTACGTCCGGCACGCCCGCGCGCTGCACGCCGACACCGAGGGCTTCCTCGGCGAGCCGGCCACCCGGACCCCGTTCGTGATCGGGATCGGCGGGTCCGTTGCCGTCGGCAAGTCCACCACCGCCCGGCTGATGCGCGAGCTGCTCGCCCGCTGGCCGGAGCACCCGCGGGTCGCGCTGGTCACCACCGACGGGTTCCTGTGGCCGAACGCGGAGCTGGAACGCCGCGGGCTGCTGCAGCGCAAGGGCTTCCCGGAGTCGTACGACCGCAAGGCGCTGCTGCGGTTCGTGGTCGAGGTGAAGTCCGGCATGGACGCCGTCGAGGCGCCGGTGTACTCGCACCTGCACTACGACCGGCTGCCGGACGCACGCACCACCGTCGAGCAGCCGGACATCCTGCTGCTCGAGGGCCTGAACGTGCTGCAGCCCGCACCCCGGCACGGCGACGGCCGCAGCGGGCTCGCGGTGAGCGACTTCTTCGACTTCTCCGTGTACGTCGACGCGGCTGCGGACGACATCCGCTCGTGGTACGTCGCGCGCTTCCTGAAGCTGTGGCAGACCGCGTTCCGCAACCCCGAGTCGTACTTCCGCCGGTACGGGGACCTGAGCCGGGACGAGGCGATCGCCCGGGCCGAGTCGCTCTGGGACACCATCAACGGCCCGAACCTGCGCGAGAACATCCTGCCGACCAGGTCCCGGGCCACCTTGGTGCTGCGTAAGGGCGCCGACCACACGGTCCGCTGGGTCCGGCTCAGGAAGCTGTGAGGGTGGAGAGGGCGGCGGCCACCCGGCCGTCGGCCTGCTCCAGTGCGGCGCGGGCCTCGTCGATGGGGGCGCCGCTGAGCAGGTGCACGAGGGCGGGCTTGAGCTCGCCGCCGGCGGCCGCCAGGGCCGCCGCGCAGGCGTCGTCACCCGCGCCGGTGGCCTCGGACAGGATCCGCAGCATCCGGCCGCGCAACTTGTTGTTGGTGGCGACCATGTCGACCATCAGGTTCGACCAGGTCCGGCCGAGCTTGATCATCAGCGTGGTCGAGAAGCTGTTCAGGATCAGCTTCTGCGCGGTGCCGGCCTTGAGCCGGGTGGAGCCCGCGATCACCTCGGCACCGGTGTCGGCGGCGACGACGATGTCGGCGAGCTCGCGCAGCGGCGCGTCCGGGTTCGCGGTCACCAGCACGGTGGTCGCACCGGCCTCGCGGGCGGCGCGCAGGGCACCGGCGACG
The DNA here is from genome assembly GCA_035650275.1 of Kribbellaceae bacterium. Classification (GTDB taxonomy): domain Bacteria; phylum Actinomycetota; class Actinomycetes; order Propionibacteriales; family Kribbellaceae; genus DASRHY01. The sequence continues at coordinate 23,175 of DASRHY010000158.1, forward strand.
TACGGCGTCCGGCCGGACGCGGCCAGGCCCAGCACCACGTCCCGCTCGGTCACCGCCGCGGCGTCGGCGGCGCCGGTCTCCTCGGAGTCCTCGACGTTCTCGACCGCGCGCAGCAGCGCCTCGGTGCCGCCGGCGTGGTGCGCGACGACCAGGTCGGGCGGTGCGTGGAAGGTCGGTAACAGCTCGGCGGCGTCCAGCACCGCGAGCCGGCCCGACGTACCGGCGCCGAAGTAGTGCACGCGGCCGCCGGACTGCACGGCGTCGACCGCGGCGTCGACGGCCTTGGCCAGCTCGGGGATGGCCGCTTCCACCGCACCCGCGACCCTCGCGTCCTCGGCGTTCACCAGTTCCAGGATCTGGATGGTGCCGAGCGAGTCGATCGCCAGGGTGTTGGGGTTGCGATCTTCAGTCGGTGGGGCGATCACACCAGTAAGGTTACTTTCCTACCAAATGCACTGTCAAAACTGGTGATCATTCACCGCTGCTCGGCTTGAGGTGGTGACCGCGCACCGCGGTGTACGTCGTCTCGAGCGCCTTGCGGGCATCGGGCAGCACCTGTTGGGCGACACCGATGAACAGGCAGTCCACGACCATCAGCTGGGCGATCCGGCTGGCCATCGCGCCGGACCGGTACGTCGTCTCGCGGGCCGCCGTCGTGAGCAGCAGCTGGGCGGTCTGTGCGACCGGCGAGCGTGGGTAGTTGGTGATCGCGACGGTGGTCGCGCCGTGCTTGGCCGCCTCCTGCAGCGTCTCGACCACCTCGGAGGTGGTACCGGTGTGCGAGATGCCGATCGCGACATCACCCGCACCCAGCAGCGCCGCACTGGTCAGCGAGATGTGCGCGTCGCTCCAGGCGAACGACACCCGCCGGATCCGGTGCAGCTTCTGCTGCAGGTCCATCGCGACGAAGGCGCTCGCGCCATACCCGTACAGGTCGACCCGAGGGGCCGCGGCCACCGCCGCCACCACCGCCGCGAGTGCATCCGGGTCGAGCTGTTGAGCGGTCTCCTTCACCGCCCGTTCGTCGGCGTAGGCCACCTTCGCGACCACGTCGGCGAGCGAGTCGCCCGGTTCGATGTCACCGCCGACCTCGGGCTGATCGGCGGTCTGCGCCGACTGCGCCGCCAGCTGCAGCCGCAGCTGCGGGTAGCCCGGCACCCCGATCTGCTTGCAGAACCGGATCACCGTGGTCTCCGAGGTGGAGGCCAGGACCGCCAGCTCGGAGATCGTCATCGCCGCCACCCCGGCCGGATCCGCCAGCACCGCGTTGGCCACCCGCTGCTCAGCAGGGGCCAACGCGGGCAGCACGGCACGGACCCTGACCAGCAGCGGACCCGTCGGCCCTGAGACCCTAGCCGGCCCGGCGGACGGCGCAGATGATGCTGTCATATCGCCACGTTACGGCGTGCTGCGTGGGTTTGGTGCTACCGACGCTCACCGATTCGCAAGCCTCCACCCATTGGCAACGAAAGCACTCGGGTTTCGCTCACCGTCGAGCAGCAGCTGGTCACCGGCGATCACCTTCACGCCGTCCACGAACACCCCGCGACCGACGTACAGCGAGTCCGTCGTGTACCGCCAGCGCAGCTGTTGCGGACCGGCCGGAAGCGCCGCCGAGGCCTGCAGCCAGCGCCGGTCGCCGGACGTCGTGAACGCGCCGTCGGTCTGGGTGACCTCGTCGCGGTCCCGGACGTCGAACGGCACCTTGGTCCAGGTGGTGCCTCCGTCGGCCGACGTCTCCAGGTACAGCCAGTCTGTCTGCTCGCTGTCCACGAACAGGTCGAAGCCGACCCGGGCGCCCTCGGCGGGCACCGCGAGCGTCGTGGTCAGCGTGGAGGTGGTGGCGTCCTTGGTGCCGGTGAACCAGGCGTCCTTGCCGTGCCGCGGGTCGACCGCCAGCGACTCGGCCAGGCCCTGCGCGACGGCCCGGCGGGCCGGGTTGTTGCTGCCCCAGTTGCGGCTCGGGTGCACCCGGTTGGTGAGCAGGATCGCGAACGACCGCGAGTCGAAGTCGATCACCATCGACGTCCCGGTGTAACCGGTGTGCCCGGCGGTCCGCGGCCCCGACAGCCCCGACATGTACCAGCGCTGGTTCAGCTCGAAGCCGAGCCCGTGGTCGTTGCCCGGGAATGCCTGGTTGAAGTTGGTGATCATCAGCTCGACCGAGTCCTCGGACAGGATCCGCTGTCCCTCGTAGGTCCCGCCGTTCAGCAGCGCCTGGGCCAGCTTGGCCAGGTCGTCGGCGGTGGAGAACACCCCGGCGTGGCCGGCGACGCCGTCCAGTGACCAGGCGTTCTCGTCGTGCACCGAGCCGCGCACCATGCCGCGCGGCGGGCTGACCTGGTACTCCGTGGCGGCGATCCGGTCCAGCTTGGCCGGGTCCGGGTTGTAGCCCGTGTCCGGCATCGCAAGCGGGACCGCGATGCCGTCCGCGACCAGCTCGTCCAGCGGCTTGCCGCTGACCCGGTGCACGACCTCGCCGAGCGCGATCAGGTTCAGGTCGCTGTACAGGTAGGTGCTGCCCGGCGGGTTGCGCAGCGCGGCGGTGAGCGCCATCTGCAGCCGCGACGGTGGGTCGGGCTGCGCGCTCCACAGCGGCAGCCAGGCCGGCAGCCCGGTGGTGTGCGTGAGCGCCTGCCGGACCGTGATCGACTCCTTGCCGTTCTGCCCGAACTCCGGCACGTAGGTCGCGACCGGCGCGTCCAGATCGACTCGTCCGGCCTCGACCTGCTGCATCACCACGATCGAGGTGAACAACTTCGACACCGAGGCCATGTCGAAGATCGTGTCGGTACGCATCGCGACCTGCTGGTCCGCGGGCAGCTCGGTGCCGGCACCGTCGGCGTACTTGAGCGCCTTGCCGGTGGCGGTCCGGGTGACGATCTTGCCGTTGTGCGCGAGCAGCGTGACCGCGCCGGCGAACAGCGGCTTCGCGGTGCCGTTCGGGCGGGTCCAGCCGTCCACCGCGGTCAGCGCCGCGTCGATCGGCGCCGGGTCCAGCCCAGCCTGCTGCGGCGTCGACCAGCGCAGCTCGGTCGACCCGGGCGCGAACCCGTGGTACGGCTGGTCGTACCGGCCACCGTTGTTGCCATCGGCAACGGCTTGGGTCGTGGACATCGTCATCGCCAGGGTAGCGGCTGCGGCGACCGCACCCACCCGCCTCATCGGCTCGGCCCCTCGTAGAGCAGGTACGGCTCGCGGCGTGCGTTCCAGGCCGCCGTCTCGCCGGCCCAGGCACCGACGATCTCCTCGGCGCTCGCACCCGCCTCCAGCATCGACTGGTACCGGTCCGAGCCGCTCAGCAGGTCGATCCAGCGGCCGCCGTCACCGCGCCAGTCGAAACGCATCGCGGGGTCGGGGTCGCTGCTGTACAGCCGCCGCGCCTCGACCAGCATGTGGGCCGACGCGACGAGCGCCTCCGCCCGCGACGGGTCGGTGACGTGCACCTGCACGCCGCCACACAGCTTGTTCGCGTTCTTGCTGAACGTCGGCGTGAAGTAGGCCTCCCGGAACTCGAGCCCCGGGATGTCCTTGGTGGCCAGCGCCTCGGCCCAGTGGTAGTCGATGTACGGCGCGCCGATCAGCTCGAACGGCCTGGTCGTACCCCGTCCCTCGGACATGTTGGTGGCCTCGAACAACCCCATGCCGGGATACACCACGGCGGTGTCCGGCGTGGGCATGTTCGGGCTCGGCAACACCCAGGGCACGGTCGTCCCGTGTGCGGTCACATCGCGCCGCCAGCCCTCGGTCCGGACGATCTCCAGGTCGGTGACCCGCGGACCGCCGGTGTCGGCCGGCAGGTACTCCGCGTTGAACATCAGCGCCAGCTCGCCGACCGTCATGCCGTGCTGCAGCAGGATCTCCTCCTTGCCGACGCCGGAGGTGAAGCCGGGCTGCATCATCGGCCCGCGGGCGTAGCCGCCGATCGGGTTCGGCCGGTCCAGTACGACGAACCGGGCGCCGGTCATCGCCGCGGCGTGCATCGCGCGGTACATCGTCCAGATGTAGGTGTAGAACCGCGCGCCCACGTCCTGGATGTCGAAGACCACGGTCTCCACACCGGATTGGCGGTAGAACCCCTCCAGCTTCGGGGCCTCCGCGCCGAACGCGTCGTACACCATGATCCCGGTCCGCGGGTCGATGTGGTTGCCCTCGGAGTCGCCGGCCTGGGCGGTGCCGCGGAACCCGTGCTCGGGCCCGAACACGGCGACCACGTCGACCGCGCCGGAGGCGTGCATGGTGTCGACGATGTGGGTCCGGTCGTCCAGGATGCCGGTCGGGTTCGAGACGACGCCGACCTTCTGCCCGGCCAGCGCGGCCCAGCCGCTGTCGGCCAGCACCTGTGCGCCGGTGCTCACCGGGCGCTGCGGCGGGCGTACATCGGCGTGCGCCGGGGTGGTCGCCCCCAGCAGCGGGGCGGCGGACAGTGCGCCCGCTCCGGCGAGGAAGTTTCTGCGGCGAACGGTCATGGGATGTTCCTCCATCCACGGTTCAGCGACAGGTCGGCCACCACGGGCCGGTGGTCGCTGGCGGCGAGCAGGGTCGGGTCGTCCGGGACGTGCGCGCGGAGCACCTCGACGCCACGCGAGACGGTGACGTAGTCGATCCGCTTGGTCGGGTTGACGGTCGGGTAGGTCAGCGGCTGTCCGGAGGTGTCCGGCGCGGCGGCCCAGGCATCGGTCACCACGGGCCACAGCCGGGCCAGCTCGGGGGCGTCCGGCGGCGCGTTGAAGTCGCCCATCAGGATCTGGTTCGCGCCCGGACGGTCGGCGGCGAGGATGTCGAGCGTCTCGTCCACCTCGATCCGCCGCAGCTCCGGGTCGGCCCGGTAGTCCAGGTGGGTGACGTACACGTGCGTCCAGGCACCCTCTGCCTCGACCACGGCCTCGAGGAAGCCGGGCATCGGTGTCGGCACCGGGTTCGGGTCCTGGGTCGACAGCCGGGTCAGGTCATGGTTCTGCACCGACAGGATCGGGTACCGCGACAGCAGCGCGAGGCCGTACTGCCGGCGCGGCTCACCCGGGTTGAGCGGGTCGAAGTCGTAGATCGGCGCGAACGCCGCCCGCATCCCGAGCCGCTGCGCCAGCTCGGTGACCAGGTCCCGCCACTCGCTGCGCGCGCTCCAGTGCACGTCGACCTCCTGCAGGCCGATCACATCCGCGTCGAACGACCGCAGGGTGCGGGTGGTGCGATCCAGGTCGAACACGTTGTCATGCCCGGCGCCCGCATGGATGTTGTACGTCGCGACGCGCAACCGGACGTCGGGCGACTCGTTGCCTTTGGCAACCGGTGCGGCGACGGCGAGCAACAGCAGTGCTGCCAGGACGGCCGCGAGCTTCCTCACCATGCCAGTCACCAGGTCAGTCCATGCCCGAACGGGTACAGCGCCGTGCTCGGGTCGCCCGCCACCGGGATGTCCACGGGCAGCTTGCCCTGCGGGCTGGTCTCGCCGTACAGCACCTTCGCCAGTGACTCGATCGCGACACCGGTGAAGGAGTACGTCGCGAGGTACGTGGGGGCGGCATCGAAGTAGGCGATGTCATACGGGTCCCGCACCGCGACCACGACAACCGGTTTGCCGGTGGCGAGCAGGTCCTTGACCAGCTTCTGCTGCTTGGCCAGCTTGTCGGTCACCGTGGTGTCCCAGGCCTTCATGGTCAGCACCACGGTCAGGTCGTTGGCTTGCGACTTCGCGACCGCGTCGGCGATCGCCGCGTCGGTCGGTGCGGCACCGGTCTCCCGGACCGTGGTCGTCGCGCCGCGGGCGGCCAGCCGTCCTGCGAGCGTCTGGGTGGTGGTGACGCCCCAGCCGGTCACCAGGACCGAGCGCGGGTCCTTGCTCAGCGGCAGTATGTCGGCGTCGTTCTTGACCAGCGTGGTGGTCTTGTCGGTGATCCTCTGGGCGGTGGCCAGACTGGCCGGCGTACCGACGATGCTCATCACCTTGCTGGTGTCCACGAACGGCTTGGTGATCACGCCACGGGTGACCTTGAGCAGCAGCAGCCGGGCCACGCTCTCGTTGATCCGCTGCTCGCTGATCCGGCCCGACCGGACCGCGTCGAGCACGGCGTTGAACTGAAGGTCCGGCGCCGGCGGCAGCAGGACCTGGTCGGCGCCGGCCTCGATCGCCCGCACGACCGCCTCGGCGTCGCCGTACTTCGCCCGGACGCCGGCCATCTCGAGCGCGTCGGTGACCACAACGCCCTTGAACCCGAGCTGCTCGCGCAGCACACCGGTCAGGATCGGCTTGCTCAGCGTCGCCGGGTCCTCCGACGGGTCGAGCGCCGGGACCACGATGTGCGCGGTCATGATCGTGTCGATGCCGGCCGCGATGGCGGCCTTGAACGGTGGCGCGTCGATCGCGTCCCACTGCTCCTTGGTGTGGTTGATGGTCGGGATCGCGAAGTGGCTGTCGTCCTTGGTGTCACCGTGTCCCGGGAAGTGCTTCGCGGTGGCGATCGCGTCGGCGTCCTTCTCGATGCCGAGCGTCATGGCCGCGGTCAGGTCGGACGCCAGCTTCGGGTCACTGGAGAACGACCGGACGCCGATCACCGGGTTCAGCGGGTTCACGTTCACGTCCGCCACCGGGGCGTAGTCCTGGTGGATGCCCATCGCCCGCAGCTCACGCCCGGTGACGGCCCCGACGGTGCGCGCGTCCTCCACGCTGCGAGAGGCGCCCTGGGCCATGTTGCCGCCGAACTGGGTGGCCGGCGGCCCGACCCGGACCACCACACCCTGCTCCTGATCGGTGGCGATCAGCAGCGGCACGTGCACCCCGGTGCCGATCGCGGCCCGCTGCAGGTCGTTCGAGTACGTCGCGAGCTGGACCGGGTCGGTCACGTTGCCGCGGGCGGAGAAGTAGATCCAGCCGCCCGGGTTGTACTTCCGGACCACCTCGGCGGGCGTGGCCACGCCGTACAGCGCGGTGTTGCGCGCATCCGGCGCGTCGGCCTTCGGGCCGTACGCGAAGAGGACGAACATCTGCCCGACCTTCTCCTCCAGCGACATGCCCTGCATGGCCGTCGCGACGCGGCTGCCCGGACTTTCGGCGGCGGGGGTGTCGGGCGGCGGAGCGCTGGTGGCTGCGCTCGGCACGACGGTGGCCGCGGCCAGGGCGGTCGTCGTCGCGAGCGCTGCGAGTGCGAAGCGGCGGATGGCGGACATGACCGTCCCTTCGGGAAGAGAATTACGATACTTGCCCCCGCTCGGGAAAGTTACCTACGAATCTCGGGCGCGGTCAAGGCCAAACATGTCCTCCGCATCGTCCGTCCTATACCCATGTCTCGCAACGCATGCGGCGCGTCGCAGCGTGCGACGGCCCGGATCGTCCGGATTGTCGTCCGGATCGTCCGGATTACAGTGCGAGGGACTCCGCGACGACGGCGGCGAGCTCATCGGCGATGTCCTGCGCGGCCTCGCCGGACTCGGCCTCGACCATCACTCGGACGAGCGGCTCGGTGCCGGACGGCCGCAGCAGTACCCGGCCGCTGTCGCCGAGCGTGCTCGTCGCGGCGGACACCGCCGCCTGCACGGCAGGGTCGGAGTCGGCCCGGGACTTGTCCACGTTCTTCACGTTGACCAGCACCTGCGGCAGCCGCGTCATCACCCCGGCCAGGTCGGCCAGCGCCTTGCCGGTCTGGGCCAGCCGGGCCAGCAGCATCAGCGCGGTCAGTGTGCCGTCGCCGGTGGTGGCGTGGTCGGAGAGCACCACGTGCCCGGACTGCTCACCACCGAGCGTGTAGCCGCCGGCCTTCATCGCCTCCAGCACGTACCGGTCGCCGACCTTGGTCTGCTCGACCGCGATCCGCTCCCGGACCATCGCCTGGACGAAGCCGAGGTTGCTCATCACGGTCGCTACCACGGTGTCACGGACCAGCCGGTCGGCGTCTCGCATCGCCAGCGCCAGGATGGCCAGGATCTGGTCGCCGTCCACCAGCTCACCGCCGGCGTCGACCGCCAGGCAGCGGTCCGCGTCGCCGTCCAGCGCGATGCCGACATCCGCGCCATGCCCTATCACCGCGCGCTGCAGGCCGTCCATGTGGGTGGAGCCGCATTCGTCATTGATGTTCAGCCCGTCCGGTTCGGCCGCGTGCGTGATCACGGTGGCGCCGAGCCGGCGCAGCGCCTCTGGCGCGGTATTCGAGGCGGCGCCGTTCGCGCAGTCGACCACGACGGTCAGCCCGTCGAACCGGTTCGGTGCGGACCTGACCAGGTGGCTGACGTAGGTCTCGAAGCCAGTGATGTCCCCCCGACCGTCCTCCGTGATCCGGCCGACGCCGTGCCCGGTGGGGCGCTGCCAGCCCTCGCCCATCCGGGACTCGATCGCGTCCTCGATCGCGTCGTCGAGCTTGACGCCTCCGCGGGCGAAGAACTTGATCCCGTTGTCGGGCATCGGGTTGTGGCTGGCGGACAGCATCACGCCCAGATCGGCGCCGGTGGCGGCGGTCAGATGAGCGACCGCCGGGGTCGGCAGCACACCGAGCCGGGTGACGTCGACGCCGGCGCTGGCCAGCCCGGCCACCACCGCCGCTTCCAGGAACTCGCCACTGGCCCGCGGGTCCCGGCCCACGACAGCGCGCGGCCGGTGCCCCTCGAAGGCACCGGCCTCGCCGAGAACATGTGCTGCCGCGACCGACAGGTCGAGTGCCAGCTCCGCGGTCAGCTCCCCGTTCGCCAGACCACGAACGCCGTCCGTGCCGAACAAGCGCGGCATCCGCGGCGCCCGATCAGCGCTTGGAGTACTGCGGAGCCTTGCGGGCCTTCTTCAGACCGGCCTTCTTCCGCTCCTTGATCCGCGCATCGCGGGTGAGCAGACCGGCCTTCTTCAGCGTCGGACGGTTCACGTCGACGTCAGCGGCGTTGAGCGCACGGGCCACGCCGAGCTGCAGCGCGCCGGCCTGGCCGGTGATGCCGCCGCCGTTGATCCGCGCGATCACGTCGTACGAGCCCTCGAGCCCGGTGGTCACGAACGGCTCGTTCACGATCTGCTGGTGCACCTTGTTCGGGAAGTAGACGTCCAGCGCCTTCCCGTTGATGGTCCAGTTGCCGGTGCCGGGGACCAGCCGGACACGCGCGACGGCCTCCTTGCGACGGCCGGTGGCGCCCGCGGGGTTGATCACCGCGACCCGGGCGGCCTCCTTCTGCTCCGGGGTCGGCGAGCTCTCGGTGCTGTAGGCAACCGGTCCCTCGGAGTCGATCGGCACCTCGGTGTCGACGGCGTCGCTGGCCTGCTCGGTGATGTTCTCGGTCACGGCGTCTGATGTCCTCTATCGGGCTTACTGGGAGATCTGGGTGATCTCGAACGACTTGGGCTGCTGGGCGGTGTGCGGGTGCTCGGGACCGGCGTACACCTTGAGCTTCTTCAGCATCTTCCGGCCGAGACGGTTCTTCGGGAGCATCCCCCAGACGGCCTTCTCGACGACCTTGCGCGGGTCGGCGTCCAGGATGTCGCCGACCGGGGTGGCGGACAGGCCGCCCGGGTGACCCGAGTGCCGGTAGACGAGCTTGTCGGTTCGCTTGGTGCCGGACAGCGCGAGCTTGGAGGCGTTCACGATGACCACGAAGTCACCGCCGTCGACATGCGGCGCGTACGTCGGCTTGTGCTTGCCGCGCAGCAGCGTGGCCGCCTGAACGGCGAGCCTACCGAGCACGACGTCTTCTGCGTCGATCACGTGCCACTCACGGGTGACGTCAGCAGGCTTCGGGCTGTACGTGCGCACGGTCGTTGACCTTCGTTCTCAAGAGGTTGACATTCTGGAAGCTGGCGAGCCCGGGACGGCGTGCCTGAGAGGCGTGCGCAACCGGGAATGCACAACGACCGCCCAGAATACCGGCGCGGCACGCTCCCGGTCAAAGTGAGCACGAACGGCGCGCGGGCCCCGGCTTGGACTAGAACGCGCTGCGGATTAGCGTAGCGGGAAAGATCGCAGTCCACATCGCGTCCCGCCGGCGACGATAACCCTCACTCTCCGGCCGCTGACGCCGGCTACGAAGAGGGCCCACATGAGCATGGTGACCGAACAGTCGCTCACCGTCCGGGACAACCGGACCGGCAAGGATTACGACCTTGCCATCACCGACGGCACCATCCGTGCCGCGGACCTCAAGCAGATCAGTGCGGATGACGGTGACGGCGGCATCGCGTCGTACGACCCCGGCTTCGTGAACACTGCGTCCTGCCGCTCCTCGGTGACCTTCATCGACGGCGACAAGGGGATCCTGGAGTACCGCGGATACCCGATCGAGCAGCTCGCCGAGCAGTCGAACTACCTCGAGGTGGCCTACCTGCTGGTGCACGGCCAGCTGCCGAACAAGGCCGAGTACGAGCAGTGGGTGCATGACGTGACGTATCACACGTTCGTGCACGAGAACCTCAAGACGTTCATGCAGGGCTTCCGGTACGACGCGCATCCGATGGGCATGCTGCTGGCCTCGGTCGGCGCGCTGTCCACCTTCTACCCGGAGTCGCGCGACATCTTCGACGAGGAGTCCCGGCGGCTGCAGATCTGCCGGCTGATCGCCAAGATGCCTACGCTCGGCGCGTTCGCGTTCCGGCACGCGCAGGGCAAGCCGTACGTGTACCCGGACAACGAGCTCAGCTACGCGGCGAACTTCCTGTCCATGCTGTTCAAGATGAGCGAGCCGAAGTACGCCGCGGACGACCGGCTGGTCCGCGCACTGGAGATCCTGTTCATCCTGCACGCCGACCACGAGCAGAACTGCTCGACCAACGCGGTCCGCTCGATCGGGTCGTCCCAGGTGGACCCGTACACGGCCGTTGCCGGCGGCATCGGCGCCCTCTACGGCCCGCTGCACGGCGGCGCCAACGAGGCGGTCCTGAAGATGCTGCGCCGGATCGGCACCCAGGACAACATCCCCTCGTTCATCGAGGGCGTGAAGGCCGGCGAGGAACGGCTGATGGGCTTCGGCCACCGGGTCTACAAGAACTACGACCCGCGGGCCACGATCATCAAGAAGGCCACCGAGGACGTCTTCGAGGTGACCGGCGTCAACCCGCTGCTGAAGATCGCGGTCGAGCTGGAGAAGATCGCGCTCGAGGACGAGTACTTCGTCTCCCGCAAGCTCTACCCGAACGTGGACTTCTACTCCGGCCTGATCTACGAGGCGCTGGAGTTCCCGCCGGAGATGTTCACCGTGCTGTTCGCGATCCCGCGGACCTCGGGCTGGCTGGCGCAGTGGCTGGAGATGCTCGGCGACTCCGAGCAGAAGATCGCCCGGCCGAAGCAGATCTACACCGGCTCCCGCGGCACCGACTACGTCCCGATGGGCGACCGCTAGTCACCGCAGATTGGGAACGGCCCCGGTCCGGCAGAGTTGCCGCGGACCGGGGCCGTTGCTGGTGGTACTGGATCTGCGCGTACGACGCCATCCGCAGGTGCGGCGGTTCCGCTCAGGCCGGCCGAGCTCAGGCGGGCCGGAGCGCCTCGATCAGCGGCTCGAGCTCGCCACGGGCCTTCGCCATCGCCAGGTGGTCGATGTAGTCGCGGGACTCGACGATCTCGCCGTCGCGGACCCGGACCACGAACACGCACGCGGCGGCGAACGGTTCACCTGACTCGACCCCGGTGCCGCGGTACTCGAACTCCGCGACGATCACCTCGGGGTCGGTGGTCTCGTGCACGACGATGTTCTCCGGCCGGAACCGTACGGTGGCCACCCGGGCCCCGGCGGCACCGAAGTGCTTGCGCACGTCGTCACGGGACAGCAGCGGGTTGTCGCCGTACGGCGACATCGGGTGCCGGACGTCGGTCGTCTCGGCGTACAGCTCGTGTAGCTCGGCGTACCGCCGCTCCGCGACCCCGTTCACCACACGCAGGAACACCTCCCGCGGCCCAGGTACTGCAGCCATACTCTCTCTCCTTAGTACTGCAACTTAGTACTGCACGGATTTAACCGGAGTAGCGACTCCGAATATACGGAGCATCGACTCCGGTTACAACCGATCGCTGACACCTGCGAGGATTCCGGTGATGACGACGCGACCGTTGCGGGCCGACGCGCGGGACAACCGCGCACGGATCCTGCGCGCCGGCACCGAGGTGTTCGGCACCGAGGGACCGGCGGCTTCCACCGAGGAGGTGGCGCGGCGTGCCGGGGTCGGGATCGGCACGGTGTTCCGGCACTTCCCGACCAAGCAGGACCTGCTCAACGCCGTCTTCACCACCCGGCTGGAGCAGCTGCGCGACCGCGCCCGCGAGCTCGCCGCGGCGACCGATCCCGGCGAGGCGTTCGACACGTTCTTCCGGGAGGTGGTCGCGGGTGCGCCGAGCAAGCTGGCGATCGCCGAGTCGCTCACCGACCCGACCGGCGCCGCCGAGGCCGGCAGCGAGCTGCGCGAGGCGTTCGGCGTACTGCTGGAGCGTGCGCAGGCCGCCGGAGCGGTACGACGAGACGTTGCGGCGCCGGAGGTGTTCGGTCTGATGATCGGCATCTCTCGTGCGACGCGCTCCGCGCTCAGCGAGGCGGCGGTCCGCGACAAGGCTCTCGGGGTCGTCTTCGACGGGCTCACGACACGACACCGATAGTTGTCGGCCGTGTGAGCGCGTGATCCGTGTCCTGCCCAGCGACACCGCGGAGCAGGCTCAGCGGGCGCGCTGCACCCGGCCCTCGTCCCAGACCGGCTCGTCGGACTCATAGACCGAGCCGTCCGCGCCGAACACCAGGAACCGGTCGAACCCGCGGGCGAACCAGCGGTCATGGGTGACCGCGAGCACGGTGCCATCGAACGCGTCCAGCCCCTCCTCCAGCGCCTCGGCCGACTCGACGTCCAGGTTGTCGGTCGGCTCGTCGAGCAGCAGCAGGGTCGCACCGGACAGCTCCAGCAGCAGGATCTGGAACCGCGCCTGCTGGCCGCCGGACAGGCTGTCGAAGGTCTGCTCCGCGGCGTACGCGAGCTCGTAGCGGTCCAGCTTCCGCGACGCCTGCTCGCGACCCATCCCGTCGCGGTGCTGGTCGCCGCGGTGAAGGATCTCCAGCAGCGTGCGCCCGCTCAGCTCCGGGTGCTCGTGGGTCTGCGCGAACCAGCCGGGCCGGACCCGGGCGCCGAGCCTGGCCTTGCCGGTGTGGTTCACCGCGGCGATCTCGACCTCTCCGACCGGCTGGTGCTCGACATCGGGGTCGCTGCCGCCGACCGCGAGCAGCCGCAGGAAGTGCGACTTGCCGGAGCCGTTCGAGCCGAGCACGGCGACGCGCTCGCGGTACCAGACCTCGAGGTCGAACGGCTTCATCAGTCCGGTCAGCTCGAGGTTCTCGCAGATCACCGCACGCTTGCCGGTGCGGCCGCCGGTGAGCCGCATGTTCACGTTCTGCTCGCGCGGGATCGCCTGCGGCGGACCGGCCTCCTCGAACTTGCGCAGCCGGGTCTGCGCCGCCCGGTAGCGCGACGCCATGTCGGAGTTGTACGCCGCCTTCTGCTTGTACATCAGCATCTGCGCGCGCAGCTTGGCGTGTTCCTCGTCCCAGCGCTTGCGCAGCTCCTCGAACCGCTCGAACCGGTGCGTGCGCGCCTCGTGGTATGTCGCGAAACCGCCGCCGTGCGTCCACACGGTGTTGCCCGCGGCACCCAGCTCGACGGTGACGATCCGGGTCGCGGTGTTCGCCAGCAGCTGGCGGTCGTGGCTGATGTAGAGCACGGTCTTCTGGGTCGCGTTCAGCTGTTCCTCCAGCCAGCGCTTGCCCGGCACGTCGAGGTAGTTGTCCGGCTCGTCCAGCAGCAGCACCTGGTCCGGCCCGCGCAGCAGCGCCTCCAGCACCAGCCGCTTCTGCTCACCCCCGGACAGGGTCCGGACCTGCCGCCACTGGCAGCGGTCGAAGGAGATGCCGAGCGCGGCCGTCGTACACACGTCCCACAGCACCTCGGCCTCGTACCCGCCGGCCTCACCCCAGTCGGCCACCGCCTGCGCGTACTTCAGCTGGGTCGGCTCGTCGTCGGCGTCCATCATCGCCAGCTCAGCCGCCTCCAGCTTCGCCGCGGCCTCGCGTACGGCGGGTGGCGCGACGCTTAGCAGCAGGTCCCGCACCGTGCTCTCGTCCCGGACCGAGCCGACGAACTGGCGCATCACGCCCAGCCCGCCGGAACGGCTGATGCTGCCGCTGTGCGCCTTCAGGTCGTCGGCGATGATCCGCACCAGCGTGGTCTTGCCGGACCCGTTCGCGCCGACCAGCGCCACCTTGGCGCCGTCGCCGACCCGGAACGTGACGTCGTCCAGCAGCACCCGACCGTCCGGGAGCTGGAATCCGATGCCTGCGACGTCCACGTGACCCATGAGCTCCAGTCTGTACGCCGGTTGTCCACAGGCGCGACCCGTTATCCGGGCATGCCCGGCGTTCAGCGGGGCAGCGGGAAGAGCGTGCCGAGCTGGGTCTGAGCGCTCCTTACCGTCAGCGGTCCGGTCATGAAGGTCACCGCGTCGCGGGTGACACGTCGTACCTCGGTGCCGTTGTCGAACCCGTTGCGCTCCGAGCCGCTGTAGCGCAGGTAGACCTCCCGGACACCGTCCGCAGTGGTCCAGCGCAGCACGACCACCTCGTCACCGAGCGGCGATCCGCCGGAGGCCGCCCGCGGGTCGCCCTGGCCGGCGTCCGCGGGCGCGTGCCGGATCCGGTCCAGGATCGCGGTCGCGGCAGCCGCGGCGTACCGCTGGGACCCGACCAGCGCCGGCAGGCCCGCACCCGTGCGGTCGATGCGGTACTGACAGGCCGAGAGGCCGGTCACCCGGGTGTCCCAGGCCAGGCCCTGGGCGGGCCGGACGGGCCGGTCCGCGCTGGCCGGGTGCCGGACCGGGCAGCCGTTCGCGTCGGTCGACACCTGCCGGATCGAGCCGAGGATGCGGTCACGCAGCACCGCATCCCTCGTCTGCACCTCGATCCGTACGCCGCCGAGCACGCGCACCACGTTGGTCCATCCACCGCCGAGGGTCTGACGCGCGGTCGTCGCCGCATAGTCGCCGGCCTGGCTGAGCCAGACGTGCTGACCGAGAGCTGCCGCCGGGATGGGGGCCGGGCACTTGACGTACCCGATCGGGCCGGGACGGCCGACCTCGCCGTCCGGCTGGCCCTGCTTCCCGGCCGGGACGGCGACGCACCACGGGCGGTTCGTCACGCCGTACGACCAGGTCGCCGGTACCGAGACCTCGATCCCGCCGAACGACTCCCAGCGCCAGCCGCCGCCGGCCGATCCAGACTCCATTCGCGCGTCCGGCACGGCGTTGTCCTTCGCGGCGCCGTCCGCACCAGCAGCAGTGTTCGGCTCCGCCGTCTCCATCGATGGCAGGCCGTTGGTGGCGATCGCCGACCCGATGGCGACGACGGCGACCGCCGCCGCGGCCGCGCCCATCACCCGCTTCCGCCGTCGATGCACGCGCCGGCGGGCGGTACCCGCCAGATCCACGGCGCGGGGTGCGTCGCCCGCGTGCCGGCGCAGCGCGGTCGCGACCAGGTCGCCCAGCTCGTCATGCTCATCAGTCATCGTCGTCACCTCCGTTCGTCAGGGCGGTCTTCAACGTCCCGAGTGCGCGGTACACCCTGGACCGCGCGGTGGCCTCCGCACAGCCGAGCACCTCGCCGATCTCGGCGTACGAGAGCCCTTCGTAGTACCGCAGCACCACCGCCGCGCGCTGCTGGGTCGGCAGCGTCGCGCACAGCGCCCAGACCGCGTCCGCCTCAGCCCGTTCCCCGGCGCCGTCCGGTGACACCGGCGCGCCGAGGTCCGGTTCGGCGACCGGCGCCTCGCGGCGCCGGAACCGGCGCCACCAGGACACGTGCGCGTTCACGATCATCCGCCGTACGTACGCGTCCGGGTCGTCGGCGCGGCGGATCCGCGACCACTTCGCGCAGGCCGTCGTCAGCGCGTCCTGGACGGCGTCCTCGCCGAGCACCGCGTCACCGGTGAGCACGTAGGCGAACCGGAGCAGGGCATCACCGCGGGCGGCGACCCAGGTCTCGAAGTCGACGTCCGCGGTCTCAGTCCCGTTCTCCACCGCCGTCTGCATGGCCGCGACTGCCTCCACACCCAGAGGACGCCTGTCCGGCCGGGTTCGTTGCACCGTAGCCTGGTCGGCCATGGACTACGACACCGTGGATGCCGAGGTCCGCGAGCTGGCGCACAAGCTCAGCGACCCCGACGACCCCGCCCTCGCCACGGAGACAGCCCGGCTCACCGAGCTCGCCGAGCAGATCGCCGACGAGGTCTGGCGGGAGCGCGCGCTCGCCCGGGTACGGCGGCTGCCCGACCTGATCGCCGGCCCGCAGACCGGCACCAGTCCGCAGTACGACGAGGCGTCCGCGCTGGTCGCCGAGGCGCTGGGCGCGACCGGTTCGCCTGCCGAGCGGATCGAGCAGGCGGAACGAACCGCCGCCACCGTGGCCGGGCTGGCCGACCAGGCGCCGGCGCCGGAGTCCGGCACGATCCTGCGGATGAACAGCGCCCTGGCCCGGTTGATCGAGGAGCTACGGATCGAAGAGCAGCGCGCGGAGGCCTGACCGGATGACCAGCCGGAAGGGCGCGGCGCTCGACCCGCGCTCGCCCGAGTACCAATGGGTGGCGCGGGTGATCCGGTCCGTCGAACGCCGTACCGGCTCGCCGACCCGCTGGAACGGCACGGTGTACGAGGAGGAGAACCAGAACTTCCTCGGCGCCGCGCACCCCGACGGCAGCATGACGCTCAACCTCGCGAAGGTCCTCGACCCGGTACGGATCGCCTACACGGCCGGCCGCCCGCTCAGCCCGGACGAGGAGTTCCGCGCCCGGGACGCGGTGGTCACCGTCGTGCACGAGGCGGCGCACCTGTGCTCGCGGCCCGGCGACGAGGCTGTGCGCGGCTCGCATCCGGCGCACGACGTGGCCGGGCGCACTCTCGAGGAAGGCCTGATCGAGAACTGGGCACACGAGAACGTCGACAGCGTGATCTACGACGTCGGTCTGGACCGGACCGCCCCGGGCGTACTCAACCATCGCGGGACCGATGCGTACCCGGGCTACTCCGGCGCGGCCCGCGAGCTGGTGGACGGCCTGGCCCGGCGCAGCGGCCAGCTGTCCAGCGACCAGGTGGCCAGGCAGCTGGTCCGGACCGACCGGTCGCAGCGCTGGAACGCCGCCGCGGACCTCGTCATCGACAACCGGTTCGCCGGCCTGATGCCGGAGGAGCACCGGCAGACCGTCCGGCACCAGCTCGTCGCGCCGATGCGGATGGCGTTCGCGGCAGTCCAGGCGATGCAGCAGGACCGCAGCCTGGTCGGTGCCGTGAAACGCGTCCGCTCCCGGCGGGCGACGATCAGTGCGCTCGGTGCGCTGGACGCGGCCGTGACCCGGATCGAGCAGCATTACCGGGACTGGCACTGGCAGCAGGCGCAGCAGACCCGGCCGGACGTCGAGCAGCAGGCCCGCCGCGAGCAGCAGCGCAGCGAGTTCCAGCCGGCGCCGTACCGCGAGGGCCGGAAGCGGAAACGCCGCTGGATCCTGCCGCAGGGAGGCCGGCAACCTGCCGGGCAACCGCAACGGGTCCCGCCACCGGGCGAGCAGCAGACGCGCTGGCGACGCCGACGCGGGTGACTCAGCCCGGCGTGACCCGCAGCACCCGGAAGCCCTTCGCGCTGGCGTGCCGGGTGCAGCCGAACCCCTGCTCGATCAGCCAGCGCTGCAACGAGTCGGCGCCGAGGTTCTTGCCGACCACCAGCCAGGCGATCCCACCGGGCGCGAGCCGTGGCAACCAGGTCAGCAGCATCCGGTGCAGCTCCGGCTTGCCGATCCGGATCGCGGGGTTCGACCAGATCTGGTCGAACCGGACGTCACCGGGTACGTCGTCCGGCAGCGCTGGGTGCAGCCGGTCCGCGACCTGCAGCCGGGACGCGTTCTCGGCGGTCAGCTGCAGCGCCCGCTGGTTCACGTCCACCGCCCACACGTCGGCTGCGGGCGACTCGACGGCGAGCGCGCAGCCGATCGGGCCGTAGCCGCAACCCAGGTCGAGATAGGTGCCCCCGGCCCCTTCTTCGAGCCGCGGCGGGTCGACCTCGCGCAGCAGCACCGACGTACCGAGGTCCAGCCGGTCGCGGGAGAACACCCCGGACGCGGTGACGAACTCGTAGTCGCGGTTCCAGATCCGGGCCGGTACGACCCGTCGTACCTCGTCCGAGGACGGTTGCGCGGAGAAGTACTGCTCAGCCACCGTGCACCACGCCCCGGACCTGGCGGGACTGCTCGGCCCGCCGGGTCAGCTCGTCGTCCGGCGGGTACCGGACCTCCTCCAGCGTCAGCCCGTGCGCCGGCACCACCGCGACCGCGGAGTCGCGGACCCCGGCGGCCAGGACGGCGGCCGGCCAGGTCACCTCGCGGCGGCCGTCGCCGACCGGGATCATCGAGCCGACCAGGGCGCGCACCATCGAGTGGCAGAACGCGTCCGCGACCACGGTGCCCTCGACCAGTCCGTCGCCGGTCCTGCTCCAGCCGAACTCGAGCAGTGCCCGGACCGTGCTGGCGCCCTCGCGCTTGCGGCAGAAGGCGGCGAAGTCGTGCTCGCCGAGCAACTTGCCCGCGGCCTCGTCCATCCGGTCCACGTCGAGCCGGCGGCCGACCCGGAGCACCTCACCGCGGCGCAGCGGGTCCCAGGCTTGCGGGTCGTCGCAGAGCCGGTACACGTACCGCCGGGACAGTGCGGAGAAGCGGGCGTCGAAGCCGGGAGCCGCCGCGGCCACCGCGGTCACCGCGACATCGCCGGGCAGTACGCCGTTCAGCCGCCGCAGCAGGTCGGTGTCAGCCGTCTCGACGTCCAGGTCGACGTGCACCACCTGGCCGCGCGCATGCACACCGGTGTCGGTCCGCCCGGCGCAGGTCACCGCCGGTCGCAGCGGCAGCCGCAGGACCGTGCCGAGGGCCTCCTCCAGCACCCCCTGGACGGTACGCGGCCCGTCCTGGCGCGCCCAGCCGTGGAAACCGCCCCCGTCGTACCGCACGTCGATCCGCCACCGCACAGCCCCACCGTACGGGCGGAGCGCTCCGGAACGCCAAAGCGCCCCCTCCGCGGACGGAGGGGGCGCCTGTGGCAGATGTCGCGGTTGCGACTCTAGAAGGCGAGGGGGTCAGCCGCCGGCCTTCTCGAAGCCCGCCTGCTGCGCGGACTCCTCGCTGTCGAACCAGACCTCGGCCTCGGTCTGGTCGTACCACTGCCCGTCGGGCGTGTGGTACTTCATCGAGTCCTTGTTGCCCTTGATGTCGAACCCGGCCGGCGCCGAGCCGTCCTCGTTCGGGGCGGCCGAGCCCTTGCCGAACTCACCCTCGGCGAGGGTCTCCGCCTCCGCGGTCTCCTCCACCTTCGGCTCGTCCCTGGCCTCGGCCTTCTTGGCGGGCTTCTCGGCCGCCTTGTCCGCCTTCTTGGCGGCCGGCCTGGCCTTCTTCTTCGAGTCCGCCATCGCCTCGACCAGCTCGATCACGACCATCGGGGCGTTGTCACCCTTGCGCGGGCCGAGCTTGGTGATCCGGGTGTAGCCACCCGGGCGCTCCGCGAACCGTTCGCCGATCTCGGTGAAGAGCACGTGCACGACGGTCTTGTCCCGGATCGTCCGCATCACGTGCCGGCGCGCCGACAGGTCACCGCGCTTGGCCTTGGTGATCAGCGACTCGGCCAGCGGTTGCAGCCGCTTCGCCTTGGCCTGCGTGGTGGTGATCGAGCCGTGCTCGAACAGCGACGTCGCGAGGTTGCTGAGGATCAGCCGCTCGTGCGCCGGGCTGCCACCGAGACGGGGGCCCTTCTTAGGGGTAGGCATGGTTCAGTTACTCCAGGTCGGAGGGCCTGGTCGGCCCGCTGCAGGTGGTCAGTACTGCTCGGTCTCGGCGAAGCTCTCGTCCTCGTCCTCGGCGTCGTCGCCGTACGCCTCAGCGGCGGCGCGCAGGTCGAACCCGGGCGGGGAGTCCTTCAGCGACAGACCCATCTCGGCCAGCTTCAGCTTCACCTCGTCGATGGACTTGGAGCCGAAGTTTCGGATGTCCAGCAGGTCCTGCTCGCTGCGGCCGATCAGCTCGCCGACGGTGTGGATGCCCTCGCGCTTCAGGCAGTTGTACGAGCGGACCGTCAGCTGCAGGTCCTCGACCGGCAGCGCCAGGTCGGCCGCCATCTGCTCGTCCACCGGCGACGGGCCGATGTCGATGCCCTCGGCCTCGACATTCAGCTCACGGGCCAGGCCGAACAGCTCGACCAGGGTCTTGCCGGCCGACGCGACGGCGTCCCGCGGCAGCATCGACGGCTTGGTCTCGACGTCCACGACCAGCCGGTCGAAGTCGGTGCGCTGCTCGACACGGGTGGCCTCGACCTTGTAGGTCACCTTCAGCACCGGCGAGTAGATCGAGTCGACCGGCATCCGGCCGATCTCGGCGTCCGCGGACTTGTTCTGCACCGCGGAGACGTAGCCACGGCCGCGCTCGACGACCAGCTCCATCTCGAGCCGGCCCTTCTCGTTCAGGGTGGCGATCTTCAGGTCCGGGTTGTGCACCTCGACACCGGCCGGCGGCGCGATGTCGGCGGCGGTGACGTCACCGGGGCCCTGCTTGCGCAGGTACATGGTGACCGGCTCGTCGTGCTCGGAGGAGACGACCAGGTCCTTGAGGTTCAGGATCAGCTGGGTGGCGTCCTCCTTGACCCCGGCCACGGTGGAGAACTCGTGCAGGACGCCGTCGATCTTGATGCTGGTGACGGCGGCCCCCGGGATGGAGGACAGCAGGGTACGGCGGATCGAGTTGCCGAGGGTGTAACCGAAGCCCGGCTCGAGCGGCTCGATCACGAACCGCGACCGGTGCTCCTCGACGACATCTTCGGTGAGGGTGGGGCGCTGTGCGATAAGCACTGTGTTTCTTCCTTTCCGCGACGACCGCTATATGAGGCCGCAGACTCGGGCTCGCGATTGGACGCATGTTTCAAGCCCCGACAGCGGGCCTGGTGTTGGACGCCTTCGTGGGCTTGAAACATGCGTCCAATCGCGAGTGTGGCGTGTTGCCTAGTTCTTCGAGTAGAGCTCGACGATCAGGTGCTCGGCGACCTGGGTGTCGATCTGCTGCCGGGTGGGCAGCTGGTGGACGAGGATGCGCAGCCGCTCGGGCAGCACCTCGAGCCAGGCGGGAACCACACGCTCGGAGTGGGTCTCGCGGGCGATGATGAACGGCGTCGTCTCGGCCGACTTCTGCTTGACGTCGATGACGTCGTGCGGAGCCACCCGGTACGACGGGATGTTCACCTTGACGCCGTTCACGGTGAAGTGGCCGTGCACGACGAGCTGACGGGCCTGCCGGCGGGTACGGGCCAGGCCGGAGCGGTACACCACGTTGTCCAGCCGGGACTCGAGGATCTGCAGCAGGTTGTCACCGGTCTTGCCGGGACGCCGCGAGGCCTCCTCGTAGTACCGGCGGAACTGCTTCTCCAGCACGCCGTACGAGTAACGCGCCTTCTGCTTCTCACGCAGCTGGAGCAGGTACTCGCTCTCCTTGGGACGGCCGCGGCCGTGCACACCCGGCGGGTACGGACGGCGCTCGAAGGCCTTGTCGCCGCCGACGAGGTCGACCCCGAGCCGGCGCGACTTCTTGGTCATGGGTCCGGTGTAACGGGCCATTGAATGCGCTCCTCTCTCTGTCTCGGGGCGGTCAGACCCGGCGCCGCTTGGGCGGGCGGCAGCCGTTGTGGGCGGTCGGGGTGACGTCCTGGATGGTGCCGACCTCGAGGCCGACGGCACCCAGCGAACGGATCGCGGTCTCACGGCCGGAGCCGGGACCCTTGACGAAGACGTCGATCTTGCGCATGCCGTGCTCCATCGCACGCCGGCCGGCGGCCTCGGCGGCCATCTGCGCGGCGAACGGGGTCGACTTGCGGGAGCCCTTGAAGCCGACGGTGCCGGCCGAGGCCCACGAGATCACCGCACCGGACGGGTCGGTGATCGTGACGATCGTGTTGTTGAACGTGCTCTTGATGTGCGCGTGGCCGGCGGCCACGTTCTTCTTCTCCTTGCGGCGCACCTTCTTGGCGCCGGCCGCGGTGCGGCTCTTGGGTGGCATGGGTCAGTGGCTCCTAGACAGGCTCTGGACTGGGGTGGGCACGGCGATCACTTCACCTTCTTCTTGCCGGCGATCGCCTTGCGACGGCCCTTGCGGCTGCGGGCGTTGGTCCGGGTCCGCTGACCACGGACCGGCAGGCCGCTGCGGTGCCGGCGGCCCTGGTACGAGCCGATCTCGATCTTCCGGCGGATGTCGGCGGTCACCTCACGACGGAGGTCACCTTCGATCTTGTAGTTGCCCTCGATCCAGTCACGGAGCTTGACGAGCTCCTCGTCACCCAGCTCGTGGACGCGCTTGTCACCGGAGATCCCGGTCGCTTCCAGAGTCTGCAGGGCGCGAGTGCGACCCACACCGAAGATGTAGGTGAGAGCGACCTCGATGCGCTTGTCGCGCGGCAGGTCGACCCCAACGAGGCGTGCCATGTGGCGGTGTTCCTTTCGTCGGCAGAGGTGTGGCCGCGCGGTGCGTCCCTGCCCGCCTCGGTGAGCTTTTTGTTGTTCACCGGCAGGGCCCCGGCCTCTGTTCCGGGGGCGACGTCCGGGCCGTCAGGCCTGGACGAGCAGACGCGCGTCGTTGCGAGAAGTACCTGTGATCAGCCCTGCCGCTGCTTGTGCCGCGGGTTCTCGCAGATCACCATGACCCGGCCGTGACGGCGGATCACCTTGCACTTGTCGCAGATCTTCTTGACGCTCGGATTGACCTTCATCGAGCTGCTTTCTTGATCTGTGAACGGGTGGTAGGTGCGTTTACTTGTAGCGGTAGACGATCCGACCCCGGGTGAGGTCGTACGGCGACAGCTCCACCACGACCCGGTCCTCGGGGAGGATCCGGATGTAGTGCTGCCGCATCTTGCCGCTGATGTGCGCGAGCACCTTGTGCCCGTTGGACAGCTCAACGCGGAACATCGCGTTCGGCAGGGCCTCCACGATGGTGCCCTCGAGCTCGATGACTCCCTCTTTCTTGGGCATGTCCTCGCAAATCTGATCGTCGATATTGGTTCGGCCACCGTGCCTCTGGCCGTGAGCCACCCTCCTGATCCGGAACGGGTCAGGCAGCCGCGGGCAGCATGAGCAGAGGCCACGAAGGGCCAAGGAAAGAGTCTACGCGATCCGCGGTCGGGAAATCCAACCGGGCTCAGCGCTTCTTACCACCGAGTGCACCGAGCGTGACGACCACCCACGGGATCAGCAACCAGATCGGCCAGAAGTACGGGAAGTTGCCCCCGTTCGCGATCCCGATCACGCCCCAGATCACCACGTTGATCACCACGATGGACCCGAACCCGCCGGCCGCGCTCAGCACCGGGTGCCGCTGCTTCGGCCGCTCCGGGAACTGCCCCGGCTTCGGCGTGGGCGTCGTACTCCTGGCCACCGCGGGCGTGCTGTGCGTCCGCACCGGCGGAAGATCCCGCACCAGCGGCTCCAGCTCGCCGTACGTGGTCACCTCGTAGAGCTTGTCCAGCCGGTTGTTGAACTCGGGCTGGTCCAGCCGGCCGTCGGCGAACGCGTCCCGCAGCCGTCCGGCGATCTTGTCCCGGTCGGTCTCGGTGAACCGCTGATGCGGCTGGTACTGAGGCACGGGGTCTAGTCTGCCAGGGCTCTAGTCGGCCAGGGCGCCGCATCTGGTCCCGAGCTCGGCGAGCCTGGCCTCGCCGCCGTCGAGCGCGGTGAGGATCCACGGGCCCTGCGGCGTCAGCGTGAACGTGTGCTCGGTGTGGGCCGCGGGCAGGCCGTCGTCGGTGACCACGGTCCAGTCGTCGGCCAGGGTGTGGTTGTCCTGCCGGCCGAGTGTGAGCATCGGCTCGACCGCCAGCGCCATCCCCTCGACCAGCTTCGGGCCGCGGCCCGGCTTGCCGTAGTTCGGCACGTTCGGCGGCTGGTGCATCGCGCTCCCGATACCGTGCCCGACGAAGTCCGTCACGATCCCGTACGACGACTTGGCGCGGACGTGCTCCTCGATCGCGGCCGAGATGTCGGTCAGCCGGCCGCCCAGTTTCGCGGCCGCGAAACCCTTCCACATCGCGTCCTCGCACACCGTCGCGAGCTCCAGCAGCTTCGGGTCGATATCCTTCACAGGACCGACCGGAACCGTGATCGCCGCGTCGCCGTGCCAGCCGTCCACGATCGCACCGCAGTCGATCGAGATCAGGTCGCCCGCGGCGAGGATCCGGCCACCCGGTATGCCGTGCACGATCTCCTCGTTGACCGACGCGCAGATCGAGCCGGTGAAGCCGTGGTAGCCCTTGAACGACGGCACCGCGCCGGCCGACCGGATGTGGTCCTCCGCGATCGCGTCCAGCTCGCCGGTGCTGATCCCGGGGCGAACCGCTTCCCGCAGCACCTCCAGCGTGCGGCCGACCACCAGACCGGCCGCGCGCATGGAGATGATCTGCTCGCGGGTCTTGATCTCGATCCCGCGGTCCCTGAGCCCCATCAGCCGTGAGGCTTACTGTTCGGTCTCGAGCGGTGCGATCGCCTTCAGCACCCGCTCGCTCACGTCCTCGACGTCACCGACGCCGTTCACCTCGACCAGCACGCCGTGATCGGCGTACACCTCGAGCAGCGGCGCGGTCTGCTCGGAGTACACCTCCTGGCGGCGGCGGATCACCTCTTCGGTGTCGTCGCTGCGGCCCTCGACCTCGGCGCGCTTCAGCAGCCGCCGCACGATCTCGTCCGGGTCGGCCTTGATCACCACGACGGCGTTCAGCGCCTTGCCGGTCTCGGCCAGGAACTCGTCCAGGTTCTCCACCTGCGCGACCGTCCGCGGGTACCCGTCCAGCAGGAATCCCTTCGCCGCGTCCGGCTCTGCCAGCCGGGCCCGCACCATCCGGTTGGTGACGTCGTCCGGCACGTACTCGCCGGCGTCGACGTACCGCTTGGCCTCCAGGCCCAGGTCGGTCTCCTCGGCCATGTTGGCCCGGAAGATGTCGCCGGTGGAGATCGCCGGAATCCCGAGCCGCTGCGCCAGCACCTTCGCCTGGGTGCCCTTGCCGGCACCCGGCGGCCCCATCAACAGCATCCTCATCATCAGCGCAGGAACCCTTCGTAGTTGCGCTGCTGGAGCTGGCTCTCGATCTGCTTCACGGTGTCCAGACCGACACCGACGATGATCAGGATCGACGTACCGCCGAACGGGAAGTTCTGGTTCGCGTTGACGAGGGCGATCGCGATAAGCGGGACCAGCGAGATCAGGGCGAGGTACAGCGCCCCGGGCAGCGTGATGCGGGACAGGACGTAGGAGAGGTACTCCTCGGTCGGCCGGCCCGCCCGGATCCCGGGTATGAAGCCGCCGTACTTCTTCATGTTGTCCGCGACTTCCTTCGGGTTGAAGGTGATCGAGACGTAGAAGTACGTGAAGAAGATGATCAGTGCGACGAAGGTGAGCATGTAGAGCGGGTGGTCACCGCGCACGAAGTGGTTCTGGATCCAGGTTGCCCAGCCCTCACCGGCCCGGAACTGGCTGAGCAGCACCGGCAGGTACATCAGGCTGGACGCGAAGATCACCGGGATGACGCCGGCCTGGTTCACCTTCAGCGGGATGTACGTCGAGGTGCCGCCGAACATCCGCCGGCCGACCATCCGCTTGGCGTACTGCACCGGGATCCGGCGCTGAGCCTGCTCGATGAAGACGACGGCGGCCATGATCACCAGGCCGATGCCGACCACCATCAGGAAGGTCGCAAAGCCGTTGGACTTGCGGATCGCCCACAGCGACGCCGGGAACGTGGCGCCGATCTGGGTGAAGATCAGGATCGACATGCCGTTGCCGATGCCGCGGTCGGTGATCAGCTCGCCGAGCCACATGATCACGCCGGTACCGGCGGTCATGGTCAGCACGATCACGCTGATCGTGAACCAGTCCTCCTTGTACAGCAGCGGCAGGTCGCAGGCCGGGAACAGCTGGCCGGAGCGCGCCAGGGCGACGAACGCGGTCGCCTGCAGGACCGCGAGGCCCACGGTCAGGAACCGGGTGTACTGGGTGATCTTCCCCTGACCCGCCTGGCCCTCCTTCTTCAGCGTCTCCAGCCGTGGGATGACCACGGTGAGCAGCTGCAGGATGATGCTGGCGGTGATGTACGGCATGATCCCGAGCGCGAAGATCGCGAGCTGGAGCAGCGCGCCACCCGAGAACAGGTTGATCAGGGAGTACAGGCTCTGGTTCTCACCGGACTGGGCCTGCTTCAGGCAGGTGTCGATGGAGCCGACGTTGACGCCGGGAGCGGGCACCACGGACCCGATCCGGAAGATGACGATGATGAAGAACACGAACAGGAGCTTCCGGCGCAGGTCCGGAGTCTTGAACGCGTTCGCGAAGGCGCCTAACACCCTGTCCTCCCACATGTTGCCCGCACCCGGTCGGGGGCGGCGGACTTGTCAGTGGGCCCAAGGTCGGGCCCAGTACGCGACGGAGCAGGGCCCGTGCGGATCACCGCGTGACAATAACAAACTCTGCCAACACAGTGCCGCACGAGCCCTGTCCGATCACAGCTCGGTGGTCGCGCCCCCGGCCGCCGCGATCTTGTCCTTCGCCGACTTCGAGAAGGCGTGCGCGCTCACCTGCAGCGCCACCTCCAGCTCGCCGTCGCCGAGGATCTTGACCGGGTGGCCTTCACGGACCGCGCCCTTCGCGACCAGGTCGGCCACGCCGACCTCGCCGGGCTCCGGGAACAGCACGCCGAGCTTGTCCAGGTTCACGACCTGGAACTCCACCCGGTTGCGGTTCTTGAAGCCCTTGAGCTTGGGCAGCCGCATGTGCAGCGGCATCTGCCCGCCCTCGAAGGACTCGGGGATGTTGTTGCGGGCCTTCGAGCCCTTGGTCCCGCGGCCGGCGGTCTTGCCCTTGCTGCCCTCACCGCGACCCACACGGGTCTTCACGGTCTTGGCACCGGGCGCCGGACGCAGGTGATGAACCTTCAGCGTCATGTCAGTCGACCTCCTCGACGGTGATGAGGTGGCGAACCGCACGCAGCATGCCGCGGACCTCCGGACGGTCGTCGTGTACGGCGACGTCACCGATCCGCTTCATGCCCAGGGTGCGCAGGGTGTCGCGCTGGTTCTGCTTGCCACCGATCCCGGAACGGGTCTGGGTCACCTTCAGGCGAGCCATCAGGACGACACCTCCCCCCGGGCCTTCAACAGGGCCGCCGGGGCGACGTGCTCGACCGGCAGGCCGCGCCGGGCGGCGACGGCCTCCGGGGTCTCCAGGCTGCGCAGCGCCGCCACCGTGGCGTGCACCACGTTGATGGCGTTGGCAGAGCCCAGCGACTTGCTGAGTACGTCGTGGATGCCGGCGCACTCCAGCACGGCGCGAGCCGAACCACCCGCGATCACACCGGTACCGGGAGCGGCCGGGCGCAGCAGTACCACGCCGGCGGCCTTCTCACCCTGGACCGGGTGCGGGATGGTGCCCTGGATCCGCGGCACCTTGAAGAACGCCTTCTTGGCCTCCTCGACACCCTTGGCGATCGCCGCCGGCACCTCCTTGGCCTTGCCGTACCCCACACCGACGGTGCCGTCACCGTCGCCGACGACCACGAGGGCGGTGAAGCTGAAGCGACGACCACCCTTCACGACCTTGGCGACACGGTTGATGGCTACCACGCGCTCGATGTAGGCGGTCTTGTCCGCCGCTTGACCGCGACCACCGTCGCGACCTCGACGGTCGCCACCGGCACCGCCTCCGCGGCGCTGCTGGCCTCCGCTCATGTCGAACTACCTTCCTTCAATCGTGTCGTCAGAATCCGAGGCCGCCCTCGCGGGCGCCATCGGCAAGGGCCGCGATGCGGCCGTGGTACTTGTTCCCGGCGCGGTCGAAGACGACCGACTCCACCCCGGCGGCCTTGGCACGTTCGGCGATCAGGCCGCCGATCGTCTTGGCCTTCGAGGTCTTGTCGTCGCCGCTGCCGCGCAGGTCGGCCTCCATCGTGGAAGCCGACGCCAGCGTCGTACCGGCGATGTCGTCGATGACCTGCACGAACAGGTGCCGGGACGACTTGGTGACGACCAGCCGCGGCCGCTCCGGCGTACCGGAGATCTTCTTCCGGACCCGGATCTGCCGACGCAGCCGGGACGCGGTCTTCTTCGACGTGTGCTTGTGTGCACGCAGCCCAACGGCCATCGTCACTTACCAGCCTTTCCGACCTTGCGGCGGACCTGCTCGCCCGCGTACCGCACGCCCTTGCCCTTGTAGGGCTCCGGCTTCCGCAACTTGCGGATGTTCGCGGCCACCTCACCGACCGACTGCTTGTCGATCCCCTGCACCGAGAACCGGGTCGGCGTCTCCACCGTGAAGGTGATGCCGTCCGGCGCCTGCACCGTGATCGAGTGGCTGTAGCCGAGCGCGAACTCGAGCGTCGTCGGGCCCTTGGCCTGGACGCGGTAGCCCACGCCGACGATCTCGAGCTTCTTCTCGTAGCCCTGCGTCACACCGATCACCATGTTAGAGACCAACGTGCGGGACAGTCCGTGCAGTTCCTTGCTCTTGCGCTGGTCGTCCGGACGCGACACGGCGAGTGCGCCGTCGTCGTCCTTCGCGACCGTGATCGGCTCCGCAACAGTGTGCGAGAGCTCGCCCTTGGGGCCCTTCACCGTGACCGTCTGGCCGTCGATCGTGACGTCGACGCCGGACGGGACCGTGATGGGCAGCTTGCCGATACGAGACATGGCTGTGGTCCTCCTTCCGGTTCTTCCGTCACCAGACGTAGGCGAGAACTTCTCCGCCCACGCCCTTGTTCTTGGCCTGCTTGTCGGTCAACAGCCCGTGCGACGTCGAGATGATCGCGACGCCGAGGCCACCGAGCACCTTGGGCAGGTTGGTCGACTTCGCGTACACGCGAAGCCCTGGCTTGCTGATCCGCCGGACCCCGGCGATCGAGCGCTCACGGCTCGGGCCGAACTTCAGGTCGACGACCAGGGTCTTGCCCACCGCACCCTCCTTGGGCTCCTCGACCTTGTAGGACGAGATGTAGCCCTCCTGCTGAAGGATGTCGGCGATGCCGGCCTTGATCTTGCTGTACGGCATCGAGGTCGACTCGTGGTACGCCTGGTTGGCGTTACGCAGACGGGTCAGCATGTCTGCGATCGGGTCGGTCATTGTCATGGCCTGGGGCCTCTTTCTCACCGCGGTTTCGCGCCGTGGCGACCTGCGGTTGTCGTGGTGGTCTTAGGGGGTTACCAGCTGGACTTGGTCACGCCGGGCAGCTCGCCGCGGTGCGCCATCTCCCGCAGGCAGATCCGGCACAGGCCGAACTTGCGGAAGACCGCCTTCGGCCGGCCGCAGCGCTGGCAGCGCGTGTAGCCGCGGACGGCGAACTTCGGCTTGCGGGCCTGCTTGACGATCAGTGCTGTCTTCGCCACGTCAGTTCTCCTTGAACGGGAAGCCGAGCGCCCGCAACAGGGCCCGCCCCTCGTCGTCGTTCTTCGCGGTGGTCACCACGGTGATGTCCATGCCCCGGGACCGGTCGATCTTGTCCTGGTTGATCTCGTGGAACATCACCTGCTCGGTCAGGCCGAAGGTGTAGTTCCCGTTGCCGTCGAACTGCTTGGGCGACAGCCCGCGGAAGTCACGGATCCGCGGCAGCGCGAGCGCCAGCAGCCGGTCCAGGAACTCCCACATCCGGTCGCCGCGCAGCGTCACGTGCGCACCGATCGGCATCCCCTCGCGGAGCTTGAACTGCGCGATCGACTTGCGGGCCTTGGTCACGGTCGGCTTCTGGCCGGTGATCGCGGCCAGGTCCTTCACCGCGCCGTCGATCAGCTTCGAGTCCCGGGCCGCCTCGCCGACGCCCATGTTCACCACGATCTTGGTGAGCGCGGGCACCTGCATGACGTTCTCGAACCCGAACTCCTCGCGGAGCTTCGCGACGATCTCCTCGCGGTACTTGGTCTTCAGCCGCGGCTGAACCTTGGTCTCGGCAGCGGTTGCACTCATCAGATCTCCTCGCCGGTCCGCCGCGCGATCCGCACGCTGCGGTAGCCGGTGTACGTCGAGCCGTCGGGCCGACGCTTCTGGACCTCGACGCGGTTGTAGCCGACGCGGGTCGTCACCTTGCGCTTCTTGCCGTCGTCGTCGGTCACCTCGACCAGCAGCATCACGTTGGAGGCGTGGATCGGAGCCTCCTGGGTGACGATGCCGCCGGTGGTGCCGCCGCGCTGGGTCTGCTGCACCTTGGTGTGCTTCTTGACCCGGTTCACGCCCTCGACGATCACGCGCTCGGCCTCCGGCAGCACCGAGATGACCTTGCCCTCGAGACCCTTCGCCTTGCCGGAGACGACGCGGACCGTGTCGCCCTTCTTCACGTGCAGTGTGCGCCGGTTACCGTTCTGAGCCATCAGAGCACCTCCGGCGCGAGCGAGACGATCTTCATGTAGCGCTTCTCGCGCAGCTCCCGGCCGACCGGGCCGAAGATTCGGGTACCACGCGGCTCGCCGTTCGGGTTCAGGATCACCGCGGCGTTCTCGTCGAACCGGATGTAGGAGCCGTCCGGACGCCGGCGCTCCTTCACCGTACGGACGATGACCGCCTTCACGACGTCGCCCTTCTTCACGCCGCCGCCCGGGATCGCGTCCTTGACGGTGGCGACGATCGTGTCACCGACACCGGCGTAGCGCCGGCCCGAGCCACCGAGAACGCGGATGCACAAGATCTCCTTGGCACCAGTGTTGTCGGCGACCTTGAGTCGCGACTCCTGCTGGATCATTTGGCCTTCTCCAAAATCTCTACGACCCGCCAGCGCTTGGTGGCCGACAGCGGCCGGGTCTCCATCAGGAGGACCCGGTCGCCGGTGCCACAGGCGTTCTGCTCGTCGTGGGCCTTCAGCTTGCTGGTACGGCGGATGACCTTGCCGTACAGCGGGTGCTTCACGCGGTCCTCGACCTCGACCGTGACCGTCTTGTCCATCTTGTCGCTCAGCACCAGACCCTCACGGGTCTTGCGGCGGCCGCGCGCCTCGGTCGTGGTCACGTTCTGCACAGCGTCCTTCGCGGTCTCGTTCACAGTGTTCTCGGTCATGCCTTGGCCTCTTCACGGGTCTCGGACTCGGCATCCTCAGCGGCGCTGTCGTCAGCGAGCGCGGGGACGCTGTCACCGTCGACGTCGTCGGTGATACCGAGCGCCCGCTCCGTGAGCACGGTGTAGATCCGCGCGATGTCCTTGCGGACGGCGCGCAGCCGGCCGTGCGACTCCAGCTGGCCGGTGGCCGCCTGGAAGCGGAGGTTGAACAGCTCCTCCTTGGCGCTGCCCAGCTTCTCGAGCAGCTCGTCGCGACCCAGGTTCCGCAGCTCTGCGGCGGTCAGGGTGGCCATCAGTACTCACCTGCCTCACGGCTGACGAAGCGGCACTTCATCGGCAGCTTGTGGATCGCGCGGCGCAGGGCCTCGCGAGCGACTTCCTCCGGTACACCGGACAGCTCGAACATCACCCGGCCGGCCTTGACGTTGGCGACCCACCACTCCGGCGAGCCCTTGCCGGAACCCATCCGGGTCTCGGCGGGCTTCTTGGTCAGCGGGCGGTCCGGGTAGATGTTGATCCAGACCTTTCCGCCACGCTTGATGTGCCGGGTCATGGCGATACGAGCGGACTCGATCTGCCGGTTGGTGACGTAGTGGCTCTCCAGCGCCTGGATGCCGAAGTCACCGAAGGCCAGCGTCGTACCGCCCTTGGCAACACCGGTCCGCTTCGGGTGGTGCTGCTTGCGGTGCTTGACCTTGCGTGGGATGAGCACGGTTCAGCTCTCCTTCTGGCCGGTCTCGGCCGGCGCCGACTGCACGGCGTCGGCCGCGGGGGCCTCCGCCTTGGCGCGCTCGGCACCGGCGTCACGACGGTCGTCACGGCGGTCGTCACGGCCCCGACCACCACGGTCGCCGCGGTCACCCCGGTCACCACGGTCAGCACGGTCACCACGACGCGGCGGACGGGTGCGCTGCTGCTGCGCGGCGCGGGCCGCGGCCTGCGCCTCACGCTCGGCGCGGGTACCGGCGACGTCGCCCTTGTAGATCCAGACCTTCACGCCGATCCGGCCGAAGGTCGTGCGGGCCTCGTAGAAGCCGTAGTCGATGTCCGCGCGCAGCGTGTGCAGCGGCACCTGGCCCTCGCGGTAGAACTCCGACCGCGACATCTCGGCGCCACCGAGGCGACCGGAGCACTGGATCCGGATGCCCTTCGCGCCGCCGCGCATCGAGGTCTGCATCGCCTTGCGCATCGCCCGGCGGAACGCGACCCGGCCGGACAGCTGCTCGGCCACGCCCTGCGCCACCAGCTGCGCGTCGATCTCGGCGTTCTTCACCTCGAGGATGTTCAGCTGCACCTGCTTGCCGGTGAGCTGCTCAAGGCTGCCGCGGATCCGGTCGGCCTCCGCACCCCGGCGGCCGATCACGATGCCCGGCCGCGCAGTGTGGATGTCCACCCGGACCCGGTCACGGGTGCGCTCGATCTCCACTCTGGAGATGCCGGCGCGCTCCATGCCCTTGCTCAGCAGGCGGCGGATCTTGACGTCCTCACCCACGTAGTCCCGGTACAGCTTGTCGGCGTACCACCGGCTCTTGTGGTCGGTGGTGATACCGAGGCGGAACCCGTGCGGGTTGACCTTCTGCCCCACTATCGGGTCCTCTCCTTCTTCTCGGTGTCGGCCGACTTCGCGGCCGTCTTCTTCGCGGTCTTCTTCGCCGGCGCCTTGTCCTCGGCCTTGACCGTGCTCTTCTTCGCCGTCGACTTCTTCGCGGTCGACTTCTCGGCCGTCGACTTCTTGGCTGCGCTCTTCTTGGCCGGTGCCTCGTCGGCCGCCTTCTTGGCGGTCGCCTTGGTCGCCTTCTTGGCGGCCTTCGGCTCCGGCTTCGGCTCGTCGTCGTCCAGCCGCGGCTGCACCACGACGGTGATGTGGCTGGTCCGCTTGTCGATCCGGGTGGCCCGGCCCTGCGCTCGCGGCCGGTGCCGCTTCAGGGTCGGTCCCTCGTCCACGAAGGCCTTGGCCACGACCAGGTCGCCACGGCTGAGGTGCTCGGTGCTCTCCGCGTTCGCCGCGGCGCTGTCGACGACCTTGTACACGGTCGCGGCAGCGGCCTGCGGGGCGAACTTCAGAGTCGCGAGCGCGTCGTCGACGCCCATGCCGCGCACCAGGTCGACCACGCGACGCGCCTTCATCGGCGTCACGCGGACGAAGCGCGCGACCGCGAAGGCGCCGGGCTCCTCGCCCAGCAGGCTCTCGCGACGGGCGCTGGTGGCCCTACGCTCCATAACGCTCATGATGTTCGAATCTCTCCGTAGGTTGCTTGCGCTTCGTCACCGACCGAGGTCAGCGACGCCGTGCCTTGCGGTCGTCCTTCTCGTGGCCCCGGAACGTCCGGGTCGGGGCGAACTCGCCGAGCTTGTGCCCGACCATCGAGTCCGTCACGAACACCGGCACGTGCTTGCGGCCGTCGTGCACCGCCAGCGTGTGGCCGATCATGTCCGGCACGATCATCGATCGGCGGGACCAGGTCTTGATGACGTTCTTGGTGCCCTTCTCGTTCTGCACCTCCACCTTCTTCATCAGGTGGTGGTCGACGAACGGGCCCTTCTTCAGGCTGCGTGGCATCTGTCCGGCTCCTTACTCAGCGCTTCTTGCCGGCCTTGCGGCGCCGGACGATCATGCGGTCGCTTTCCTTACGGGTACGGGTACGGCCCTCGGGCTTGCCCCACGGCGAGACCGGGTGGCGACCACCGGAGGTCTTGCCCTCACCACCGCCGTGGGGGTGGTCCACCGGGTTCATCGCCACACCGCGCACGGTCGGGCGCTTGCCCTTCCACCGCATCCGGCCGGCCTTGCCCCAGTTGATGTTCGACTGGTCGGCGTTGCCTACCTCGCCGACGGTCGCGCGGCAGCGCACGTCGACCATCCGCATCTCACCGGACGGCATCCGCAGCGTGGCGAGCTTGCCCTCCTTGGCGACGAGCTGGATGCTCGCACCGGCGGAGCGGGCCATCTTCGCGCCGCCACCCGGGCGCAGCTCCACGGCGTGCACCGTGGTACCGACCGGGATGTTGCGCAGCGGCAGGTTGTTGCCCGGCTTGATGTCGGCGGACGCGCCGTTCTCGACCATCGTGCCCTGCCTCAGGTTCGCCGGCGCGAGGATGTAGCGCTTCTCGCCGTCGACGTAGTGCAGCAGCGCGATCCGCGCGGTGCGGTTCGGGTCGTACTCGATGTGCGCGACCTTGGCCGGCACACCGTCCTTGTCGTACCGCTTGAAGTCGATCAGCCGGTAGGCGCGCTTGTGACCGCCGCCCTTGTGCCGGCTGGTGATCTTGCCGGTCGTGTTCCGGCCACCGGACTTCGGCAGCGGGCGCAGCAGCGACTTCTCCGGGGTCGAACGGGTGAGCTCGACGAAGTCGGCCACGCTCGAGCCACGGCGGCCCGGCGTCGTCGGCTTGTATTTGCGGATACCCATTACGACTGGCCTCCGAAGATGTCGATGCGGTCGTCACCCTTGAGCGTGACGATCGCCCGCTTGCTGTCCGGGCGCTTGCCCCAGCCGTACCGGGTACGACGGCGCTTGCCCTTGCGGTTGATGGTGTTGACGTCGCTGACCTTGACCTTGAACACCTTCTCGACCGCGAGCTTGATCTCGGTCTTGTTGGCGTCCGGCGCGACCTCGAACGTGTATTTCTGCTCGTCCAGCAGGCCGTAGCTCTTCTCGCTCACGACCGGCCGCAGCAGCACGTCCCGCGGATCCTTGTTGACTCCGTGGCTCATGCCTTCTCCTCCTCGGCCCCTGCCTCGACGGCTTCGCTCTCGGTGGCAGTGGCCTTGACCGACTTGCCCTTGGGAGCACCCGCGACGAACGCGTCGAACGCGGCGCGGGTGAAGACCACGTCGTCACTGCAGAGCACGTCGTACGGGTTCAGCTGGTCGACCGCGATCAGGTGCACGGCCGGCGCGTTGCGCAGGCTCAGCCACACCGTCTCCTCGGCGCGGTCCAGCACCACCAGCGGGCGCGGGCGCTCGGTGACCTTGGCCAGCACCTTGAGCGCGGTCTTGGTGGACGGGGTGTCGCTGTCGCCGAAGCTCGCCACCACGTGCACCCGGCCGTCCCGGGCCCGGTCCGACAGCGCGCCGCGCAGTGCGGCCGCCTTCATCTTCTTCGGGGTCCGCTGGCTGTAGTCCCGCGGCACCGGGCCGTGCACGACGCCACCGCCGGTGAACTGCGGTGCGCGGATCGAGCCCTGCCGGGCGCGACCGGTGCCCTTCTGCCGGTACGGCTTGGCGCCACCGCCGCGGACCTCGGCCCGGGTCTTGGTCTTGTGCGTGCCCTGGCGGGCCGCGGCCAGCTGGCCGACGACGACCTGGTGGATCAGCGGGATGTTGACCTGTACGTCGAAGATCTCCGCGGGCAGCTCGACCGAGCCGGACTTCGCGACCTTGTCGCCCTTGACGGCGACGACGTCGATGCTCGTCACTGGTCAGCTCCCTTCGCGGCGCCGGCCTTGGCGGCGTTGCGGATCAGCACCAGGCCGCCCTTCGGGCCGGGAACCGCGCCCTTGAGCAGGATCAGGCCCCTGTCGGTGTCGACCTGGTGCACGGTGATGTTCTGGGTGGTGACCTTCTCGGCGCCCATCCGGCCGGCCATCCGCACGCCCTTGAAGACGCGGCCCGGGGTGGCGCAGCCACCGATCGAGCCCGGCGAGCGGTGCTTCTTGTGCACACCGTGGCTGGCGCGCAGACCGCCGAAGCCGTGCCGCTTCATCACACCGGCGA
Source organism: Kribbellaceae bacterium (assembly GCA_035650275.1). GTDB lineage: Bacteria > Actinomycetota > Actinomycetes > Propionibacteriales > Kribbellaceae > DASRHY01. The sequence continues at coordinate 58,949 of DASRHY010000158.1, forward strand.
AGCCCTTGCCCTTGGTGGTGGCGGACACGTCGACGGTCTCGCCGGCGGCGAACGTCTCCGCGGTCAGCTCCTGGCCGAGGGTGTACTCGCTCGCGTCGGCGGTGCGCAGCTCGAGCAGGTGCCGCCGCGGGGTCACGCCGGCGTTGTCGAAGTGACCGCGCATCGGCTTGTTCACCTTGCGCGGGTCGATGTCGCCGAAGGCGATCTGCACACCGTCGTACCCGTGGCTGTCCGACGTCCGGACCTCGGTCACCACACAGGGACCGGCCTGGATCACGGTCACCGGGACGACGCGGTTGTTCTCGTCCCAGGTCTGGGTCATGCCGAGCTTGGTGCCCAGCAGGCCCTTCGTGTTTCGCTGAATGCTCATTGGTTTCGCGTTTCCCTCAGAGCTTGATCTCGATGTCGACACCGGCCGGAAGGTCGAGCCGCATCAGGGAGTCGACGGTCTTCGGGGTGGGGTCGATGATGTCGATGAGCCGCTTGTGGGTGCGCATCTCGAAGTGCTCGCGGCTGTCCTTGTACTTGTGCGGCGAGCGGATGACGCAGAACACGTTCTTTTCCGTCGGCAACGGCACCGGGCCAGCAACCTTCGCACCAGTACGCGTCACCGTGTCGACAATCTTGCGCGCCGAGCTGTCGATGACCTCGTGGTCGTAGGCCTTCAGCCGGATGCGGATCTTCTGTCCCGCCATCGCTTCGCTTCGTCCTTCTCTTCGTCTTCGTTGCGCTGCTCTCCGACCCCCGCGGTCGGGTGTGTCGCGTGCGCTGAACGCACGTGACCACAGCACTTCTTGCCTGGGATGGTGTCGGGGCCGAGTCCCTTACCTAGACCGGGACCTGACCTTCGGCGTGGTCTCCGGTCCGGCGCACCATAACGGAGCGCCCCGGCGGCCTCGCCTGAGCAACCTGGACATTGTGCCAGAGATCGGCTGTGGATTGCCAATCGGTGGCGTGCGCGAGGCCGGCCACCCCGTGACCCGGGATGACCGGCCTCGTCACATCACTTGTTGATCTTGGTGACCCGGCCGGCGCCGACGGTGCGGCCACCTTCGCGGATCGCGAACTTCAGGCCCTCCTCCATGGCGATCGGCTGGATCAGCTCGACCGACATGTCGGTGTTGTCGCCCGGCATGACCATCTCGGTGCCCTCGGGCAGCGTGACGACACCGGTCACATCCGTGGTACGGAAGTAGAACTGGGGCCGGTAGTTGTTGAAGAACGGCGTGTGACGGCCGCCCTCCTCCTTGGACAGGATGTACACCGACGCGTCGAAGTTCGTGTGCGGCGTGGTGCTGCCCGGCTTGATGATGACCATGCCGCGCTCGACGTCCTCGCGCTTGGTACCGCGGAGCAGCAGACCGACGTTCTCACCGGCCTGGCCCTCGTCCAGCAGCTTCCGGAACATCTCGACACCGGTGATGGTGGTGGTCTGCTTCTCCGGACGGATGCCGATGATGTCGACGGTCTCGTTGACCTTCACCACACCGCGCTCGATCCGGCCGGTGACGACCGTACCGCGACCGGTGATGGTGAAGACATCCTCGACCGGCATCAGGAACGGCTTGTCGATCTCGCGCACCGGCTGCGGGATGTACTCGTCCACGGCGTTCATCAGCTCGACGATCGACTCACCCCACTTGGCGTCGCCCTGCAGGGCGGGATGCGCCGCGACCTGGATCACCGGAGCGTTGTCGCCGTCGAACTCGTACTCGCTGAGCAGCTCGCGAACCTCGAGCTCGACGAGCTCCAGGATCTCCTCGTCGTCGACCATGTCGCACTTGTTCAGCGCGACGACCATGGCCGGCACACCGACCTGGCGGGCGAGCAGCACGTGCTCCTTGGTCTGCGGCATCGGGCCGTCGGTCGCCGCGACCACGAGGATCGCACCGTCCATCTGGGCCGCGCCGGTGATCATGTTCTTGATGTAGTCCGCGTGCCCCGGGCAGTCGACGTGGGCGTAGTGCCGCGCCTCGGTCGTGTACTCGACGTGCGCGATCGAGATGGTGATACCGCGCTGGCGCTCTTCGGGCGCCTTGTCGATCTGATCGAAGGCCGACACCTCGTTGAGGTCCGGGAACTTGTCGTGCAGCACCTTGGTGATCGCCGCGGTCAGAGTCGTCTTCCCGTGGTCGATGTGACCGATGGTGCCGATGTTGACGTGCGGCTTAGTCCGCTCGAACTTCGCCTTCGCCACTGGGGCCCTCCTAGTTACTGGTTAGCTACGCCGTACGACGTTTCGGGTTGGACTTGTCCCGGGGTGAGGGACTACTCGCCCCGGGCCTTCTTGATGATCTCTTCCGCCACGTTCTTCGGAACCTCGGCGTAGGAGTCGAACTGCATCGAGTACGACGCCCGGCCCTGCGTCTTGGAACGCAGGTCGCCGACGTACCCGAACATCTCCGACAACGGCGTCAGGGCCTTGATCACCCTGCTGCCACCGGGACCGTCGTCCATCGACTGGATGTGGCCACGGCGAGAGTTGAGGTCACCGATCACGTCGCCCATGTAGTCCTCGGGCGTGGTGACCTCGACTGCGAACATCGGCTCGAGGATCACCGGACCGGCCTTGCGGGCGGCTTCCTTGAAGGCCATCGAACCGGCGATCTTGAACGCGAGCTCGGACGAGTCGACGTCGTGGTAGGCGCCGTCCTGCAGCGTCACCTTGACGTTGACCATCGGGTAGCCGGCGAGCACACCGAACTCCATCGCCTCCTGCGCGCCCTCGTCCACGGACGGGATGTACTCCCGCGGGATCCGGCCACCGGTGACGTTGTTGACGAACTCGTAGCCACCCTCGCCACCGAGCTCGACCGAGGTCGGCTCGATGTCGATGATCACGCGACCGAACTGGCCGGAGCCGCCGGTCTGCTTCTTGTGCGTGTACTCGACCTTCTCGACCTTCTTGGTGATGGTCTCGCGGTAGGCGACCTGCGGCTTGCCGACGTTCGCCTCGACCCGGAACTCGCGCTTCATCCGGTCGACCAGCACCTCGAGGTGCAGCTCGCCCATACCGGCGATGATGGTCTGGCCGGTCTCCTCGTCGGTGCGGACCTGGAACGTCGGGTCCTCGTCGGCCAGCCGCTGGATCGCAATGCCCAGCTTCTCCTGGTCGCCCTTCGACTTCGGCTCGATCGCGACCGAGATCACCGGGTCTGGGAACTCCATCGACTCGAGCACGACCGGGTGGGCCTGGTCGCTCAGCGTCTCGCCCGTGGTGGTGTCCTTCAGACCCATCACGGCGACGATGTGGCCGGCACCGATCGAGGCGATCTCCTGCCGCTTGTTCGCGTGCATCCGGTAGATCTTGCCGATCCGCTCCTTCCGCCCCTTGGTGGGGTTGAGGACCTGGGTACCGGTCTCGAGCTTGCCGGAGTACACCCGCAGGTAGGTCAGCTTGCCCAGGTGCGGGTCGGCCATGATCTTGAACGCGAGAGCGGAGAACGGCTCGTCGTCGCTCGGCTTGCGCTCCACCACGACCTCGGGGTGCTTGACATCGTGACCCTCGATCGCGGTGACGTCGACCGGGCTCGGCAGGTACGCGAGCACCGCGTCCAGCAGCGGCTGCACGCCCTTGTTCTTGAACGCCGTACCGGTCAGCACCGGGGTCAGCTTGCTCGCGATCGTGGCCCGGCGGATGCCCGCGACCAGCTGCTCCTCGGTCGGGGTCTCGCCCTCGAGGTACAGCTCCATGATCTCGTCGTCGGCCTCCGCGACCGTCTCGATCAGCTTGTCGTGCCACTCGGCGGCGATGTCGGTGTGCGACGCCGGGATCTCCTCGATCGAGTAGTCCTCGCCCATCTTGGTCTCGCCGCGCCAGGTGAGCGCGCGCATGCCGACCAGGTCGACGACGCCGATGAAGTCGGACTCCGCGCCGATCGGCAGCTGCAGCACCAGCGGCACCGCGCCCAGCCGGGTACGGATCATGTCGACGCAGCGCATGAACTCGGCGCCGGTGCGGTCCAGCTTGTTCACGAAGCAGATCCGCGGCACGCCGTAGCGGTCGGCCTGACGCCAGACGGTCTCGGACTGCGGCTCCACGCCGGCGACACCGTCGAACACCGCGATCGCACCGTCCAGCACGCGCAGGTTGCGCTCCACCTCGACGGTGAAGTCGACGTGGCCCGGGGTGTCGATGATGTTGATCGTGTGGTCTTTCCAGGTACACGTCGTCGCGGCGGACGTGATCGTGATGCCGCGCTCCTGCTCCTGCTCCATCCAGTCCATCGTGGCGGCGCCCTCGTGGACCTCACCGATCTTGTAGTTGATGCCGGTGTAGAACAGGATCCGCTCGGTCGTCGTCGTCTTGCCCGCGTCGATGTGGGCCATGATGCCGATGTTGCGGACCTTGCTCAGGTCGGTGGTGATGTCAACGGCCACCTTGCCGTCTACCTCGCTTCTCGCGTAGTCAGGGGGCTGGGACTCTGCTTCCAGCGGTTCTGGAGTGTCACCAGCGGTAGTGGGCGAAGGCCTTGTTGGCCTCGGCCATCTTGTGCGTGTCCTCGCGGCGCTTCACCGACGCACCCAGACCGTTCGACGCGTCCAGGATCTCGTTCATCAGGCGCTCGGACATGGTCTTCTCGCGACGGGCGCGCGAGTACGACGTGAGCCAGCGCAGCGCGAGCGTGGTCGAGCGGCCGGGCTTCACCTCGATCGGCACCTGGTAGGTGGCGCCACCGACCCGGCGGCTCTTCACCTCGATCGCCGGCTTCACGTTGTCCAGCGCGCGCTTCAGCGTGATGACCGGGTCGGTGCCGGTCTTCGTCCGGGTGCCCTCCAGGGCGGTGTAGACGATGTTCTGCGCGATCTGCTTCTTGCCGTCGGTCAGGATCTTGCTGATCAGCTGGGTGACGAGCGGCGAGTTGTAGACCGGGTCGACGATCACGGGGCGCTTCGGCGCGGGGCCCTTGCGGGGCATCAGCTCTTCTCCTTCTTCGCGCCGTACCGGCTGCGAGCCTGCTTACGGTTCTTCACACCCTGGGTGTCGAGCGAACCGCGGATGATCTTGTACCGGACACCGGGCAGGTCCTTCACACGACCGCCACGCACGAGCACGATCGAGTGCTCCTGCAGGTTGTGGCCGACACCCGGGATGTACGCGGTGACCTCGATGCCGCTGGTGAGGCGGACACGAGCGACCTTGCGCAGCGCTGAGTTCGGCTTCTTGGGCGTCGTCGTGTAGACGCGCGTGCACACACCACGGCGCTGAGGAGAACCCTTCAGAGCCGGCGTCTTGTTCTTCGACACCTTGTCCTGGCGGCCCTTGCGGACCAACTGCTGGATGGTGGGCACCCGCACTTCTCTTTCTGTCGTCCGGCTGTGAATGCTGCTCACGCGACCCCCGCGGTCGGGTGTGTCGCGCAGGCGCGCCTCTCCGGAAAACGTGATCCAGCGGTCTGATCAACGGAGGTTCGCGCCACGCGCGCTGTCCCGTCAACGAAGGGCACGCATGACGGCCCGGGGAGAACCCAGGCACGATCGATAAGCCTAGCGGCTGGTCCCAAGCCGGTCAAAACGGCCACTACACGGAGCACCGCTACGGAGTCAGTGTACCGCCCAGGAACAAGGCGCCCGCGACTCGTCACCCTCGGTCACACCAGGAACCTGACCTCGGCGATCAGGCCCTCGACAACCCGGTACGCCGCCAGTACGCGAATCGGCTGCGGCTCGATCCCGTGCGCGATCTCCTGGTCGACCACCCAGCTGCCCTCGGCGATCCGGTTCACGATCTCGGCCCGGCAGCGCCCGGCCGCGAGCCGCGGACCGTAGGTCTCCCGCAGCGTCCGCCGGCCGGACATCACCGAGCCGTCCCGGCTGTACATCCGGACGTTCGGCGCGAAGGCGGCGAGGAAGGCCTCCAGATCGTGCCGGTTGTAGGCCTCGAGCTGGCGCGACACCACCTCGACCGGCGCCGGGTACGGCGACGGCGGCGGCGGTGCGGCCGGCAGCCGCGCGATCACCCAGTCCAGCGCCTTCTCCACCGCGGTCCGGGACGCCTCGGTGTGGTCCAGGTAGTCGAACCCGTGCCGACCCTCCGGTACGTCGATCACGTCCAGCTCGGTGCCCCCCTCGGCCGCGGCCGCGACGAACTTGTCCACGCCGGCCGCGCGCTCCTCGCGCTCCAGCCCCACCCGGGTGAGCAGCACCGGCACCTTGCTGCCGCGGCTCGCCACGTCGAGCGCCGAGGTCCGGCCGACGCCGGGCTCGGTGAGGAGCGGGTACGTCGCCGCGACACAGCGCAGCCACTCCGGGCTGCGGGCCAGCCACTCCCCCATCAGCATGCCGGAACCGGAGAAGAACCACAGGGCGATCCGGTCCGGGTCCACCTGCGGGTCCGCACGGACCAGGTCCGCGGCCGCGACCACCTCCGCGGCAGCCTGTCCGATCCGGTCCCAGCCGCGGATCAGGCTGTGCCCGACCGTGACGCCGACGAAGCCCCGGTCCGCGGCGGCCGCGCCGTACCCGCGGTAGACCGGCCAGTCCCGCGGCTGCGCCTTCAGGTCCGGGCGGGCCGGTCCACCGTGCACGAACAGGATCGCCGCGCTGCGGCTGGCGGACGCCGGCCGGTAGAAGTCGAGTACGCCGTTCCGCTCCGGCACCCGGGCGGGAACGTCGAGGACGAAGGGTTCCAGGTACGGCTGCGGCGTCTGGGTCACGGACACATCCTGTACGACCGGGAGGGCACCGCGCTCACCGGGCACGGACATTCCGTACCGAGGTGTCCACGCTGGCATCGTTGGCCATGGTCTCGTTCTGGGCCTGTTTGTCGGCCATCGTCCCTCCATCCGCTGCAGGGTGATCCTCCGACTCCCGGCCATCACCTGTCCAGACCGTGGACGTACGGAGGGCGGCACCCCCCGTGGTCGGGGTGCCGCCCTCCGTCGCGCGGGTGACTCAGTTCTGGTAGGAACCCAGGTCGAAGTCGTCCAGCGGGACCGACTGGCCCGAGCTCGGCCCGAAGTCGTAGTCGTACGACTCGTAACCGACCATCGAGTACATCGCGGCCTTCGCCTCCTCGGTCGGCTCCACCCGGATGTTGCGGTAGCGGTCCATACCGGTACCGGCCGGGATCAGCTTGCCGATGATGACGTTCTCCTTGAGGCCCATCAGGGAGTCGCTCTTGCCGTGGATCGCGGCCTCGGTGAGCACCCGGGTGGTCTCCTGGAACGACGCCGCGGACAGCCACGACTCCGTTGCCAGCGAGGCCTTCGTGATACCCATCAGCACCGGACGACCCGAGGCCGGCGTACCGCCCTCGGCGACGACGCGGCGGTTCTCCGCCTCGAACATCAGCCGGTCCGCGAGCTCACCCGGCAGCAGGTGGGCGTCGCCCGACTCGATCACCGTGACCCGGCGCAGCATCTGCCGGACGATGATCTCGATGTGCTTGTCGTGGATGGCCACACCCTGCGACCGGTACACCTCCTGGACCTCGTCCACCAGGTGCTCCTGCGCCTTGCGGACGCCGAGGATGCGCAGCACCTCCTGCGGGTCCGGCGTGCCGTGCGTCAGCTGCTGACCGACCTCGACGTGCTGGCCTTCCTCGACCAGCAGCCGGGTCCGCTTCGACACCGGGTAGGAGACCTCGTCGGACCCGTCGTCCGGCGTGAGCACCAGCTTCCGGGTCTTCTCGGTGTCCTCGATCGCGATCCGGCCGGCCGCCTCGGCGATCGGCGCCTTGCCCTTGGGCTGCCGGGCTTCGAACAGCTCGACCACACGCGGCAGACCATGGGTGATGTCGTCACCCGCGACGCCACCGGTGTGGAAGGTACGCATGGTCAGCTGCGTACCCGGCTCACCGATGGACTGCGCCGCGATGATGCCGACGGCCTCACCGATGTCGACGGTCTTGCCGGTCGCGAGCGAACGGCCGTAGCACTTCGCGCAGGTACCGGTCTTGGCGTCACAGGTCAGCACGCTGCGGACCTTGACCTCCTCGACGCCCTGCGCGACCAGTTCCGCGATCGGCACGTCGCCGAGGTCGCTGCCGCCGGCGAGGATGACCTTGCCGTCGGCGCCGACCACGTCGGTCGCAAGGGTCCGGGCGTACGCGCTGGTCTCGACGTTCTCCGCCTTGACCACCGTGCCGTCCGCGGTCTTCTCGCCGATCTTCTTGGGCAGGCCGCGCTCGGTGCCGCAGTCCTCCTCGCGGATGATGACGTCCTGGGAGACGTCCACCAGACGACGGGTCAGGTACCCCGAGTCGGCGGTCCGCAGCGCGGTGTCGGCCAGACCCTTCCGGGCGCCGTGGGTGGCGATGAAGTACTCGACCACCGACAGACCCTCACGGAAGTTGGACTTGATCGGGCGGGCGATGATCTCGCCCTTCGGGTTGGCCACCAGACCACGCATACCGGCGATCTGCCGGACCTGCATCATGTTCCCTCGGGCACCCGAGTGGACCATCATGAAGATCGGGTTGGTCTTGTGGAAGTTCTCCTCCATCGCCTTCCCGACCTCGGCGTTCGCCCCGGTCCAGATCTCGATCAGCTCCTGCCGCCGCTCGGCCGTGGTGATCAGACCACGCTCGAACTGCTTCTGGACCTTCTCGGCCTGGCCCTCGTAGCGCGCGAGGATCTCCGGCTTGCTCGGCGGCGTCAGGAAGTCCTCGATCGACACCGTGACACCCGAGCGGGTGGCCCAGTAGAAGCCGAGGTCCTTCAGCGCGTCCAGGCAGGCCGCGACGTGCACCTTGGTGTAGCGCTCGGCGAGGTCGTTCACGATCACGCCGAGCTGCTTCTTGCCCACCTCGGTGTCGACGAAGGTGTAGTCGCTCGGCAGCGCGTCGTTGAACAGCGCGCGGCCCAGCGTCGTCTCCAGCGAGAAGCCGCCGTCCGGCAGCTCGGTCGCACCCTCGGGGATGCCGGCGTCGCCCAGCCGGATCGTCACCTTCGCCTGCAGCGCGAGCTCACCGCGGTCGAACGCCATCAGCGCCTCGGCGATCGAGCCGAACGCCCGGCCCTCGCCCAGCGCGCCTTCCTTCAGCATGGTCAGGAAGTAGATGCCGATGATCATGTCCTGCGTCGGCATCGTGACCGGTCGGCCGTCGGCCGGCTTCAGGATGTTGTTCGTCGACAGCATCAGGATCCGCGCCTCGGCCTGGGCCTCGGCGGACAGCGGCAGGTGCACCGCCATCTGGTCACCGTCGAAGTCCGCGTTGAACGCCGAGCAGACCAGCGGGTGGATCTGGATCGCCTTGCCCTCGATCAGCTGCGGCTCGAACGCCTGGATGCCCAGCCGGTGCAGGGTCGGTGCGCGGTTCAGCAGCACCGGGTGCTCGGTGATGACCTCCTCGAGCACGTCCCACACGACCGGACGCTGCCGCTCGACCATCCGCTTCGCCGACTTGATGTTCTGCGAGTGGTTCAGGTCGACCAGCCGCTTCATCACGAACGGCTTGAACAGCTCCAGCGCCATCGCCTTCGGCAGACCGCACTGGTGCAGCTTCAGCTGCGGGCCGACCACGATGACCGAACGGCCGGAGTAGTCGACACGCTTGCCGAGCAGGTTCTGGCGGAACCGGCCCTGCTTGCCCTTGAGCATGTCGGACAGCGACTTGAGCGGGCGGTTACCCGGGCCGGTGACCGGCCGGCCGCGGCGGCCGTTGTCGAACAGCGCGTCGACGGCCTCCTGCAGCATCCGCTTCTCGTTGTTGACGATGATCTCCGGCGCGCCCAGGTCGAGCAGTCGCTTGAGCCGGTTGTTCCGGTTGATCACCCGGCGGTACAGGTCGTTCAGGTCGCTGGTCGCGAACCGGCCACCGTCCAGCTGCACCATCGGGCGCAGGTCCGGCGGGATCACCGGGACGCAGTCCAGCACCATGCCCAGCGGGCTGTTCTTGGTCTGCAGGAACGCGGTGACGACCTTGAGCCGCTTCAGGGCCCGGGTCTTGCGCTGGCCCTTGCCGGTCTTGATCGTCTCGCGCAGGTTCTCCGCCTCGGCGTCGAGGTCGAAGTTCTCCAGCCGCTTCTGGATCGCGGCCGCGCCCATCGCACCCTCGAAGTACTTGCCGAACCGCATCTTCATCTCGCGGTACAGCACCTCGTCGCCCTCGAGGTCCTGGACCTTGAGGTTCTTGAACCGGCTCCAGACCTCGTCGAGCCGGTCGATCTCGCGCTGCGCACGGTCCCGCAGCTGCTTGATCTCCCGCTCGGCGCCTTCCTTCACCTTGCGCCGTACGTCGCTCTTGGCGCCCTCGGCCTCCAGCTGGGCCAGGTCCTCCTCGAGCTTCTTCATCCGGGTCTCGACCTCGTTGTCCCGGCGCTGCTCGAGCTGCTTGCGCTCGACATCGGTCCGGCCCTCGAGCGAGGACAGGTCGCGGTGCCGCGCGTCCTCGTCGACGGACGTGATCATGTACGCCGCGAAGTAGATGACCTTCTCCAGGTCCTTCGGGGCGAGGTCGAGCAGATAGCCGAGCCGCGACGGGACACCCTTGAAGTACCAGATGTGGGTGACCGGGGCGGCCAGCTCGATGTGGCCCATCCGCTCACGGCGCACCTTGGAGCGGGTGACCTCGACGCCACACCGCTCGCAGATGATGCCCTTGAACCGGACGCGCTTGTACTTGCCGCAGTAGCACTCCCAGTCCCGGGTGGGACCGAAGATCTTCTCGCAGAACAGACCGTCACGCTCGGGCTTGAGCGTCCGGTAGTTGATCGTCTCCGGCTTCTTGACCTCGCCGTGCGACCATTGGCGGATCTCGTCCGCCGTCGCCAGTCCGATCCGAAGCTCGTCGAAGAAGTTCACGTCGAGCACGATGTGTTCTCTCCTGAAAGTGTCTCGATGGTGGTCTGAGTTGAGTTAGCGGTGCTCTTGAAGCTCAGCGGCGGTACTAACCCCGCTCAGACCTCCTCGACGCTGTTCGGCTCACGCCGGGACAGGTCGATGCCCAGCTCCTCCGCGGCACGGAAGACGTCCTCCTCGCTGTCGCGCATCTCCACGGCAACGCCGTCGGAGGAGAGCACTTCGACGTTCAGACACAGGGACTGCATTTCCTTGACGAGAACCTTGAACGACTCCGGGATACCGGGCTCCGGGATGTTCTCGCCCTTCACGATGGCTTCGTAGACCTTCACCCGTCCGACCACGTCGTCCGACTTGATCGTCAGCAGCTCCTGCAGGGCGAAGGCGGCGCCGTACGCCTCCAGCGCCCACACCTCCATCTCGCCGAAGCGCTGACCGCCGAACTGCGCCTTTCCACCCAGCGGCTGCTGGGTGATCATCGAGTACGGACCGGTCGAGCGGGCGTGGATCTTGTCGTCCACCAGGTGGTGCAGCTTCAGCATGTACATGTAGCCGACACCGACCGGCTCCGGGAACGGCTCACCCGAACGACCGTCGAACAGCTGCGCCTTGCCGCTGGAGTCGACCAGCCGGTCGCCGTCCCGGTTCGGGATGGTCGAGCCGAGCAGGCCGGTGATCTCCTCCTCCTTGGCGCCGTCGAAGACCGGGGTGGCGACGTGCGTGTACGGCTCCGCCTTGCCGGCGCCGATCTTGATCAGCCGCTGCGCCCACTCTTCCTTGTTCTTCTCGTCGATCTCCCAGCCGCGGCTGGCGACCCACCCGAGGTGGGTCTCCAGGACCTGGCCGACGTTCATCCGGCCGGGCACGCCCAGCGGGTTCAGGATGATGTCGACCTGGGTGCCGTCCTCGAGGAACGGCATGTCCTCGACCGGCAGGATCTTGGAGATGACGCCCTTGTTGCCGTGCCGGCCGGCGAGCTTGTCCCCGACGGAGATCTTGCGCTTCTGCGCCACGTAGACGCGGACCAGCTGGTTCACGCCCGGCGGCAGCTCGTCGCCGTTCTCGCGGTCGAAGACGCGGACACCGATCACGGTGCCGTTCTCGCCGTGCGGGACCTTCAGCGAGGTGTCGCGGACCTCACGGGCCTTCTCACCGAAGATCGCCCGCAGCAGCCGCTCCTCCGGGGTCAGCTCGGTCTCGCCCTTCGGGGTCACCTTGCCGACCAGGATGTCGCCCGTGGTGACCTCGGCGCCGATCCGGATGATGCCGCGCTCGTCCAGGTCCGCGAGCATCTCGTCGGAGACGTTCGGGATGTCCCGGGTGATCTCCTCCGGACCCAGCTTGGTGTCGCGGGCGTCGACCTCGTGCTCCTCGATGTGGATCGAGGTCAGCAGGTCCTGCTGCACGACGCGCTGGCTGAGGATGATCGCGTCCTCGTAGTTATGGCCCTCCCACGGCATGAACGCCACCAGCAGGTTCCGGCCGAGGGCCATCTCGCCCTCGTCGGTGCAGGGACCGTCGGCGAGCGGCGCTCCCTCCTCGACCCGCTGGCCCTCGTCCACCAGCGGCCGCTGGTTGATGCAGGTGCCCTGGTTCGAGCGGCGGAACTTCGCCAGCCGGTAGACCTGGTACGTACCGTCGTCGGCGGCGACCTCGATCAGGTCGGCCGAGACCTCCTTGACCACACCGGCCTTGTCGGCGACCAGCACGTCACCGGCGTCGACCGCACCGCGGTACTCCATACCGGTACCGACCAGTGGGGCGTCCGCGGTGATCAGCGGCACCGCCTGGCGCTGCATGTTGGACCCCATCAGCGCGCGGTTCGCGTCGTCGTGCTCCAGGAACGGGATCATCGCGGTCGCCACCGACACCATCTGGCGCGGCGAGACGTCCATGTAGTCCACGTCCTCGGCGGGCACGAAGTCGACCTCACCGTGGCGACGGCGGACCAGCACGCGGTCCTCGGCGAACCGGTTGTCGTCGGTCAGCGGCGCGTTGGCCTGCGCGATGACGAACCGGTCCTCCTCGTCGGCGGTCAGGTAGTCGACCTGGTCGCTGACCTTGCCCTTGACGATCTTCCGGTACGGCGTCTCGACGAAGCCGAACGGGTTCACCCGCCCGTACGTCGACAGCGAGCCGATCAGACCGATGTTCGGGCCCTCCGGTGTCTCGATCGGGCACATCCGGCCGTAGTGCGACGGGTGCACGTCGCGGACCTCGAAGCCGGCCCGCTCACGGCTCAGACCACCCGGACCAAGTGCGGACAGCCGGCGCTTGTGGGTCAGACCCGCGATCGGGTTGGTCTGGTCCATGAACTGCGACAGCTGCGACGTACCGAAGAACTCCTTCAGCGCCGCGACCACCGGGCGGATGTTGATCAGGGTCTGCGGCGTGATCGCCTCGACGTCCTGGGTCGTCATCCGCTCCCGGACCACCCGCTCCATCCGGGCCAGGCCGGTGCGCAGCTGGTTCTGGATCAGCTCACCGACCGTGCGCAGACGGCGGTTGCCGAAGTGGTCGATGTCGTCCTCCTCGACGACGATCTCGCCGGTCGGCGCCGCGAGCTCGGTCTTGCCCTCGTGCAGCGCGACCAGGTACTTGATCGAGGCGACGATGTCGTCGATCGTCAGCACCGCGGTGTCGTGCGCCTCGTCGCGGCCGAGCTTCTTGTTGATCTTGTACCGGCCGACCTTGGCCAGGTCGTAGCGCTTGCCGTTGAAGTAGTAGTTGTCCAGCAGCGCCTGCGCCGCCTCACGCGTCGGCGGCTCACCCGGCCGCAGCTTGCGATAGATGTCCAGCAGCGCGTCGTCCTGCCCGGAGGTGTGGTCCTTCTCCAGGGTGAGCCGGATCGACTCGTACTCGCCGAACTCCTCGAGGATCTGCGCGTCGGTCCAGCCGAGCGCCTTGAGCAGCACGGTGACGTTCTGCTTGCGCTTGCGGTCCAGCCGGACGCCGACCATGTCGCGCTTGTCGACCTCGAACTCCAGCCACGCGCCGCGCGACGGGATGATCTTGGCGGTGAAGATGTCCTTGTCCGACGTCTTGTCCGGGCTGCGCTCGAAGTAGACGCCGGGCGAGCGGACCAGCTGGGACACGACGACACGCTCGGTGCCGTTGATGACGAACGTGCCCTTCTTGGTCATCAGCGGGAAGTCGCCCATGAAGACGGTCTGGCTCTTGATCTCGCCGGTCTCGTTGTTCATGAACTCGGCGGTGACGAACAGCGGCGCCGAGTACGTGACGTCGCGCTCCTTGCACTCGTCGACGGTGTTCTTCGGCGGCTCGAAGCGATGGTCCCGGAACGACAGCGACATGGTGCCGCTGAAGTCCTCGATCGGGGAGATCTCCTCGAAGATCTCCTCCAGGCCCGACGGGGAGGACAGATCCGTACGGCCCTCTGCCTCAGCGGCCGCCACTCGGTTCTGCCAGGTTTCGTTACCGACCAGCCAGTCGAAACTGTCCACCTGCAACGCAAGCAGATCCGGAACCTCGAGAGGTTCTGAGATCTTTGCGAAGGAGATGCGGCGGGAGCCGTTAACGTTGGTGTTGCTCTTGGACTTGGGGTTGCGCGAGGCGACCAAGGGGGGTCCTTCCACGGTCTCGCATACTCAACACTGGCGCTGGGAGCGCACGCCGAACCGCCCCTGTCAAGTTTTGGGCAGGCCAGAGGGCAAGGTTGAAGGCAGCGCAAAGAGCAACACTACCCGAAATCGGCAGACATGCCAAGTGGGCCACAGAACTATGCCGTCCGGCCAAGCCCGCGTCAAGAACCAGCGGCTTGATCCGGCGCTTCTCTGCCAGCATCTGCGGCCGTTCCCACTCTACTCGTGATCTTGCGTGGTGACACCACTACAACCCGTGTTAGTCCCGCAAGGTGACGCGGCCGGGCCGCGGGGATGGGGAAACTTTTCGTCGCTGGGTGACGAAGAAGTTCCCCGTGGCGGCCTCAGAGGCTCCGATCTGCCGGCTGTCGCCGCTCGGAGCCCGGGCCCGTCGATGACGCCGGCTTCAGAGGCCTTCGATCTGCTGGACCTGCCAGGTGTCGCCGCTGCGGACCATCGTGAACCGGGCACGGTTGAGGTCGATCCGGGGCTTGCCCTGGGTGATCGTGCTGGTCGTGGTCTGGTTCACGAACACCAGCAGCGTGACCCGGTCGGCGTCGCCGTCGCGGACCGCGACCTCGCGTACGTCGGCACGGACCGTGGCCTTGGTCTTGGTCGCCTGCTCGCCGACCACCTTGGCGGTCTGGTCGAAGTCGTCCGCGAAGTCCGGCGACAGCGTCGCCCGGGCGGCCGCGAAGCTCTTGTCCAGCTGCCGGTAGTCGTACGAGAGCACCAGCTCGGCGGCCGTCCGCGCGGTGGCGCTCGCTCCGGCCCGGGCCTGTTCGGTGTTCCGGCCCTGCCACGCCTTCTGCCCGAGGAACAACCCTCCGGCGAGCGTCAGGACGACGATTACGCCGAGCACCCCGGCCAGCAACCGCTGAGCCCGCGCACGCCCACCCTCCGCGGGCGCCTCTACGGTGGCGTCAACGGCGGGCGCCGGTGCCTCGACCCGGGTGTCCTCCGCGCTGCGGTCATCGGCGGGTGCGGGCGTCGTACCGGGGATGTCGGCCGGGCGGCGGCGCTGGCCGGCGATGCGGCGGCGGCCCGGGCGGACGGTGCTCGAGGTCTCGGTCATCAGCCGACCGCCTCGAGGTCTGCGGTACGCCAGGTCTCGCCCTCGCGGACCAGCTCCAGCTTCATCCGGTAGTGCCGGCGCTGGCCGTCCGGGACCGCCGTGTTCGTAACGGCCGCGTCCGCGACGACCAGGACCTGGGCGGAGTCGGTGTCCATCGAGACGACGGCGGCGTCGATCACCTCGCCGGCCGAGCTGGCCTTGTTCACGACCACCTGGGCCTTGACCGAGGTGGACGCCTGGCTGAACTCCTCCTTGAACGGGCCGGTGGCGCCGTCCAGCACGCGCTTCACATCCGCGTCCCAGGTCTCGTACTTGTAGGTGGTGAAGTCCAGGGCGGTCTGGCGCCCGGCTCGCATCACGGCCAGCCGGGCGTCGTCACGCGAGTCCTGGTTCCGGATCGCGACCACGGCGACGACCAGGCCGCCGAGCGAGGCGATCAGCAGCACGCTGAGTCCCCAGGCCAGCAGCAGGGTGCCACGCGACGTACGCGATACCTCCTGCTGGCCGGTGTTCCCGGCCGAGTCCTTCACTTGCTCACCGGACCGAGCATCAACCATTGCCATGATTCCTTCCCCAGTACGCGTTGCTGGCCTCCGGTCGACCCGATCACTATCTCGGGGACGCCCGACCGCGGGTCGACCGTCCGGGTGGCCGGATCGTATGCAGCGGGCAGCCCGGCGCGGTTCGACGGGACCGACGAGTGCGGTGTCGGCGCGTTCTGGGCGCCGCGCACGTTGGTGCCGGTGCTGCGAGCCGCCGTGCACGAGGCCTTGGTGTTCGCCGGGACGTCGGAGGTGTCCTGCGGTTCCCGCTTGTCGGTGCCGCCGTACCCTTCCCGGCAGGCAGCCGGCGAGATCCCGAGCACCATGCCGAAGTGGGCGTCGTAGTGCCCGGTGCCGGAGTCCCGGGCCGGGACGATGTAGCCGCCCATCACCGCGGCCGGGTAGAGGATCAGCAGCTGCTCGACTCCGTCCAGCCGGACCGCGGTGATCTGGCCCATGGTCAGCAGGTTGCCGAGCAGTACGGCGATCTCGGCCTGGTTCTCGGTGATCAGGGCATTGACCTGCTGGCCGGCCACGGAGCCGTTGTCGATGACCGCCCGCAGGTTCGCGTCCGAGCTCGACAGGGTGCCGGACAGCAGCGCGACGTTCTTCGCCCAGGTCTTGATGTGGTTGCCGCTGGCAACCTGTGTCGTCAGGGCCGTGTTGCCGTCCTTGATCAGCTTGATCGTCTGGCTGATGTTCGCGTCCGCGGCGTCGATCAGCACGCCGGAGCTGTCGATGATCTTCTGCAGGTCCGTACCCTTGCCACGCAGCGCGGTTCCGAGCTCGTGCACCGTCGCCCGCAGGTCGTCGCGGTCGACGGAGCTCACCAGCTGGTCGAGGTTCAGCAGCAGCTCGGTGGTGGTGATCGGCAGCTCGGTGTCCTGCCGGTCGATCCGGGACCTGTCCTCGAGGTACGGCGCGTCACCGGAGCGCGGCTGCAGATCGACGTACTGCTCGCCGATCGCGGACCGGTTCGCGACCACGGCCTTGACGTCCGCGGGGACCCGGAAGTCCTCGTCGATGTCGAGGTCGACCAGCACACCGTCGGACTCCAGCTTCAGGGCGCCGACCCGGCCGACCGGCTGGCCGCGGTAGGTGACCTCGGCACCGCTGAAGATGCCGCCGGACTCGGCGAAGCTCGCGGTGACCGTGTACCTGTCGTCCATGAACAGCCGGTCCACCTGCGCGTAGCGGGCGCCGACGAACGCGCAGCCGACGACGGTGATCAGCAGGAACACCATCAGCTGCAGCTTGGTCCGGGTGGTGATCACCGGATCACCCCCGGCATCATCAGTCCGGCCAGGCCGCTGTCCGGCGCCCCGCCGCCGGCCGGTGCGCCGCCGGCCGGGCAGTTGATCGGGACCAGGATCGTCACGCAGCCACCCACGGGCGGCAGGCTGGGCACCGGCAGCGACGGCAGCCGGGTCGGCACGCCGGTCGGGACCGGCAGCGTCGGGACGTTCCCGGTGATGGTCGGCACCGGCAGCGAGACGGTCGGCAGCGTGACCGGCAGGGTGAGCTGCTTCAGCGCTTCCTGGGTGTCCACGTCGAGGGTGATGTGCAGGTTGGTGAAGTCACCCTTGACCGCGTTCATCGCGCCGTTCGGGAACGGGTACGTGAGCAGCAGCTCCAGTGACTTCGGCAGGCTGTCACCGGCCTTCGCGAGCGCGGTCAGCGTCGGGTAGAGGGTGCGCAGGTTGTGCACCAGGTCCTTCTCGGACGCGTTGATCACCCGGACCGCGGTGTTGCCCAGCTTCGCCAGCGCCTGCAGGGTGCGGACCAACGCGGCACGCTGCTTGTCCAGCGTCGCGATCGACTTCGGCAGCGAGTCGATCGCGGTGGCCAGGGTGGCCTTCTGGGCGTTCAGCTTCCTCGCCAGGTTGTCGACCGCGCTGATCGCGGCGACGATGCTCTGCTTGTTCTTGTCCAGCGTGCCGGCGAACGTGTTCAGCTGGCTGAGCACGCTCTTGATCGCGGGCTCGTTGCCGGTCAGCGCGTTGTTCAGCTCGCGGGTGATGGTCTGCAGCTGCGCGACGCCGCCGCCGTTCAGCAGCAGCGACAACGCCGCCAGCACCTCCTCCACCTCGACGTTGCTGGTGGTCCGGGTGAGCGGGATCAGCTCGCCGTCGGACAGGGTGCCGCGCGGCTGCTCGTCGCCGGATGGCGGCGCGAGCGAGACGAACTTCTCACCCAGCAGGCTGGTCTGCCGGATCGTCGCCCGGGCGTTGTCCGGCAGCGGCAAATTCTCCGGCAGACGCAGCCGCACCTTCGCGACGTACCCCTCGAGCCAGACCTTCTCCACCGTGCCGACGGTGACGTCGTCCACCTTGACCGACGACTTCGGCACCAGGTCGAGCACGTCGGCGAACTCGGCCGTCACCGTGTACGACGGGCCGTCGATCTTCGCGCCGCCGGGCAGCGGCAGCGAGAACACGCTGAAATCGCAGCCGCCGACGAGCATTGCCAGCGCGGTCACACTGGCGACCGCGCCGAAACGCCTTCTCGCCCTGGCCATCAGCGGTCACCGCGCACGATGCCGCCGAGCGTCTTGTCCACCGGATCGGGGCTCGGCAGCTCGCCGTTCGCGGGCGCGAGGCCGGGCACCGACGGCGGGGACGCCGGCAGCTTCGGCAGCAGGTCGAACACCGGCTTGAGCGCCGAGCAGGTGGACAGCGGCTGCTTGGCCTGCAGCAGCAGCGAGCAGATGAACTGGATCGGGTCGTCCAGCTGGGCCAGGTTGATCCGCTGGTCCAGCGTGCCGTACTGCGGGTTGTAGACCCGGGCCAGGTTCCCGATGCCGAGCGGCGCGGTGTCCAGCACCTCGGTGACCGCTTCCTTCTCGTTCACCAGGATCTGCGACAGCTCGGTCGCCGACTTCACCGTGGTGCGGACCAGCGCGCGGTTGTCCTTCACGAACGTGCTCACCTCGCCGAGCGCGACGGCCAGCGAGGACAGCGCCTTGGCCAGGTCCTGCCGCTCCCCGGCCAGGGTCGTCGACACGGTGGCGAAGTTGGTGTTGAACTGCCGGACCAGCTGGTCGTTCGCGGCCAGCGCGGACACGAACGTCTGCAGCTGCCGGATCGTGGTGAACAGCTGGTTCGAGTTGCCGGCCAGCGTCTGGGTCAGCGTCGAGACGTCGGTGATCGTCTGGTTCAGCTTCGCGCCCTGGCCATTCAGGTTGCGGGCGGACACGTCCAGCAGCCGGGACAGCGCGCCGCGGTCGTTCGCGCCCTTCGGACCGAGGGCGACCGACAGGTCGTTCAGGCTGCGGTAGATCTGGTCCAGCTCCAGCGGAACCGCGGTCCGGTCCAGCGGGATCTGCGCGCCGTCGGCCATGATCGCCCCGCCCTTGTAGGCCGGCGTGAGCTGGATGTACCGGTCGGCCACGATCGACGGTGTCGCGATCACTGCCTTGGCATCCGCGGGCACCTTGTGCTCGGACTCCCACCAGAAGCTCACCCGGACCGACCGCCCGGCCGGGGTCACCTGCTCGACCTCGCCGACCTTGACGCCGAGGATGCGGACGTCCGAGCCCGGGTAGAGGCTGACCGTGCGCGGGAAGTACGCCGTCACCCGGACCTTGTCCTGCTCCG
>DASRHY010000159.1:0-17438 GCA_035650275.1 Kribbellaceae bacterium
GTCAAACAGTTCTTGCCAGCTCACGGGATCTGAGTTTTCAGGCGAATCGGCAGACGACGTCTCCGGCGAACCGGTGTAGCGGTTCGTGGTCGTAGGCGACACCGGGGATATAGGCGATTACGTAGTCCACTCCGGCTTCGACGAGTTGCTCGACGTGCGTCGCGATCTGCTTCGTGGTGACGACTGCCGCTCGGCCGCCCTCGATACCGCCGCCGGCACCGTTACGGGTGAACTCGTCGAGGCTGTATCGTCCACGCGCCTTCGCGGTCGCGGTGTCCGGGTCTGCGCCCGCTTCGATCGGGAACACGTTGATGCTGGTGGACTTGATGATCTCGGTGTAGTCGCGACCCACGGATTCGCAGTGCTGTTTCAGGACTGCGAGCTTGCGCTTGATCGTGTCGGGATCTCCGGTTCCGAAGTTGCATGCGTCGGCGTACTGCGCCACGAGCTTGAGGGTTACCTTCTCGCCTCCGCCACCGATCCACAGGGACGGGTGAGGCATGCGCACGCCCTTCGGTTCGACGATCGGCCGGTCGACTGAGTAGTGGTGGCCGCCGAATACGACGTCGTCCTCGGTCCACAAACGGTGAATGAGCTGGACTGCCTCACTGAAGGCGTTCATTCGAGTCTTCAGGTCGGGCCATGGGAACCCGTACGCCTTCCACTCGTGCTCGAACCAGCCCGCGCCGATGCCGGCGTACAGGCGTCCGTGGCTGGCGACGTCAACGGTGGCTGCCATCTTGGCGTACAGGGCCGGATTCCGGTAGCCGTTGCATCCGACCATCTGGCCGATGTTCACCCGGGCGGTGTCCCGGGCCAGCGCGGCCGTCGTGGTCCAGCACTCGAAGACCGTCTCCTTGCTGGGCTCGGGCACGGTATGGAAGTGGTCGAACAACCAGATCGAGTCCCACGGCCCACGATCAGCCGCTCGAGCGACCGCTGTCATCGCCTCGAACTGCTCGACCGGGTCCGCGATGTCGACCAGATCCATCCGCCATCCCTGCGGAACGAACACACCGAACCGGACGCTCATCTGGACAGCTCCCTTCTGTGTACGCCCATGGCAGCCACCACCAGCGCGATGCCGAGTACCTCGAGCCACGCCGGCCACTGGCCGAGCACCAGAGCGCCGATCACCGCAGCTGTTGCCGGGAGCAACGACAACATCAGCGCGTAGGTGCCTCTGCTCAGCCGGGCCATCGCGAGCTGGTCGCTGACGTATGGGATCACCGAGGAGCAGACGCCGACACCGGCCGCTGCTGCCAGCAGGCGCGGATCCGCTAACGCCGGTCCGGCCGCGGCGATGCCGAACGGCAGAGCGAGTAGGGCGGCGATACCCATCGCGAGGGCCAGAGCGTCGATGCCGCGCAATGTCCTATTCCGCGAGACCCGGTGTCCGAGCACGATGTAACCGGCGAACAGCACGGCATTGACGCCGGCGCAGATGAGGCCGAGCAGGTTCGTCGCGAGCTGCACTTCGGTCAGCAGATAGACGCCGCCTACGGCGAGGACGAGCGCGATGCCGTTTCGCATCGTGCGCAGAGCTAGGGCGGCGAGCAGGATCACGGGCGCGAACTCGACGGCGGCGACCGTGCCGAGTGGGAGTCGGTCGATCGCGACGTAGAACGTCGCGTTCATCGCCGCGAGGACGGCGGCCCAACCAAGTAGCAGCCGCCGCGCAGTCGCGCCGAGACCACACCAGATCCGCCATGGACGGCGCCACACCCAGAAGATTGCGGCGGCCGAGATGATCCGCAGCCAGGCGACGCCCAGAGGTTCGACTCGGCTGAAGAGCAATACGGCGAACGCCGGACCCAGGTAGTGGAAGACGGCGCTGAGCACGAAGAAGGCGTGTGCCGGAACTCGATCAAAGACCGTGTAGCGCCCGGCGGCCTCGGTCGAAGTCACGTCCTCTATCTTAGGAAGGAGGTCTTCGATCTCCCATGCCGAAATGGTCAACGGAGGACGTCAATGCCTACCAAAACGAACGACAGATCGGAAGTCTCCGTACAGACCGAGAACTCACTGCTCGACGGGCTCAACCTCCGGATACTCACCGAGTTGACCGCAGATCCGCGCCTGCGCACCACCGAGCTCGCCCGCCGGCTCGGCGTCTCGGCGCCGACGGTCCGCGAACGGGTCGGGCGGCTCGAGGCAGCCGGTGTGATCCGCGGCTACCGCCTGGACGTCGACCCGGCGGCGCTTGGTCTGCCGGTGGCCGCCTGGGTCCGGTTGCGTCCCGGCCCAGGACAGCTGAGCAAGATCGCCGAGCTGGCCGGCCGTACACCTGAGGTCGTCGAATGCCATCGCATCTCCGGAGAGGACTGCTTCCTGATGCGGGTCCAGGTGAGCAGCATCGCGGCTCTCGAAGACCTACTCGACCGCTTCCTCCTGCATGGCCAGACGACCAGCTCGTTCGTCGTCTCCACCCCCGTGCCGCCACGTCCACTTCCGCTCAGGCAGTAGGCATTCCGTACGACCTCGTCAGGTGGACGAGAAGCGCAACCGCGAAGCAGGGCTACGGTCGATCACGGGCGAACCGGAGGGGGTACGGCGACCTCCAGGTCGAGCATCACTGTGTCGGCACGGGTGAAGGTCATGACAACGGGGTCGAGTCCAACAGACGAGCGGCATTTGCGTGCCGGTCTTCGGCTGCGAGGATTCGCTGCGTCAGCGCGGCTCGTACGCCTCACCGTCGGGGCTGGCGATGACGACGGTGTATCCGTCGGGGTCCTTGAGCCAGATTTCGCGATGTCCTGGCCCGTTGCCCTCGCCTTCGGGTGGGTTCCGATGAGGTGGTAGCACGACGGGTGCGGCGAGCTGCTGTGCGCGTGCCACAGCATCGTCGAAGTCGGAGATGTCACCGAACCACAGCAGGACGCCGTTGCCGACCTCGCGGTCCGGGTCGCCGATTGGCCCGTGGTGGTGTCCGACCTCGAAGTGGTGAAGCTGCAGCACCAGAACCCCGTCGGCGAGTAGTCGTTCGTACTCTGGGCCGCCGTGGTCGCTCTGCAGGCCGAGGAGCTGCTGGTACCAGCGACTCGATGCCTCGACATCGCGTACCGCGATCATCGGCTGCGCCTGCGCGGGGCGGACCGGCACGACGATGCCTATCCGGTTCCCGGCCGGGTCGTCGATCTCGGCGAGCCAACGTTCGCCGCTGTCCAGCTGCGGTCGGCTCTGCACCGTGCCGCCGCTGGCGACCGCACGCTCGAGTGTGGGGAACAGGTCGTCGGCGCAGATCCACACGACCGGCCCGGTCGTGGTGGCCGGCGGTCGGTCGGTGGTCCACTGGCCGATCATCCCGGGCGCTTCGAAGCTGCCGTAGGTGGTGTCGGTCGACCAGCCGAAGACCGACTCATAGAAGGCCGCCGAGCGTGCGACGTCGACCGCAGGCAGCTGGAGGTACCCAACCTGGCCGTGTGGTGGGTGCTGCGCCAGGTGACGGTTGTTCTGTCTGCTCATGTCGAGCGCCTCCTAGCAGTCGCGGTGGGTTGAGGGGACGAGGTGTCGCCGATCAGCAGCCGGCCGACGGAGCCGGCGAACCAGCGCCGGTACTGCTGGAGGGTCCAGTCACGTTGGCGAGTGAGCCGGTCGAAGACCGCGGGATCCATGAGGATCCACACCGTGTCGACGGCCTCCTGTCTGCTGCATCCATCACGCAGCGGTGCCTTGCGGATCAGCTGTTCGACGATCCATCCCGCCGTGGTTGCGCGCTGCGCGGTCATCTCCCGGGCGAGTTCGGCGAGCTCGGTGTCGCTGACAGCTGCTTCGAACACCGCCAAGACGAGGCCGGCTGATCGTTGTTGGGCCGGTCCGAGCACGCTGGCCACGGTGGCGAGGAACTCTTCGATGGTGTCCGCCTGGACCGCCACATCGGTCCAGCTGCGGTCGAGAACGGGCACAGGCTCATCGTCGCCGACGATGGCGACGTCGATCGCCGCCTTGAGCAGTCGCCCCTTGGTGCCGAACAGCAACTCCACCGTCGGCACTGACACACCCGCGCGGCTGGCGATCACGCGCATGGTGGAACCGGCAAACCCGCGCTCGAGGAACACCGCCGTCGCGGCCTCCACGACACGACGACGCGTAAGCCGGGCCTGGGCCCGCCGACCGCTCGACCGATAGGCACGAGACGCACGCTCGACAGAAACCACAGAGAGCAGTGTTGACTATGGTTAGGCCATAGTCAATGTTGCGGCACGCTCATCGCGCCCGCGCCGTCCTCGACGTTCCGCTCGGCTTCTGGGCCACGGGCTCAGCTGAGCGCGTCGCACACAGCGTGCCTGACGGCGTCCCCGGCCTTCGGGGTGGCGCTGATCGGGCCGGTCGCGAAATCGAGCTCGTCGCGGCCGACGTGGGTCACGACGCGCCGACCGTCGATCTCCACGTACTCGAACACCCCGGTTCGCGTGATGGCATAGGGCGCCCCGTTCGAGTCGAGCCATACGGTCAGATTGAAATCGCCACCACGGACGATCGAGCGAGACGTGTCGGCAGACGAGTAGACGTGCCCGATGTACTGGATGTGGCGGACCTCGCGATCGGGCCAACGGGCGACGTTGCGCTCAACGGTGAAATCGACGAGCAGGACGAAGTCACCGCAATCGCCGGAATGCTCGCCGAAGGCCCGGTAGTCGGCGACGGCATCGGCGAGCGTGTAGGTGGACGAGGTTTCGAAGTGCTCGGGCCCCGCCGCCGAGGCGGTAGCCGGGAGGGCGAGCGGGAGTGCGGCCAGTGCGGCCGCCGCGGTCAATCGAGTTCGGGACATCGAGAAGCTCCTATCGGGATGGCGACACACATCTGATCGCTCTGGTCGTGTTCGCGAACGAGTCAAACCGTAGAGACGATCCCGGCTGGTGAAATCACGGAAATCCGTGAATTTCGGGCCCTCAGTCTTTGGCCGCAAAGGCGAGGGCGAGCTGAGTCCTCGACGTCACGTCGGCCTTCTGGAAGATGTGCCGAAGATGGGTCTCGATCGTGTTCGGGCTCAGGAACAGCTGCTCGGCGATCTGCCGGTTGGACAGGCCCCGGGTCACCAGCCGCGCCACGTTGCGCTCCTGCGGCGTCAGCTCGCCGATGGCGGACGGCTCTCGCCGTCGCGCCGTCTCACCGGTGGCCGCGAGCTCGGAGCGCGCTCGCTCGGCCCAGGTCGTGGCGCCCGCGCTCTCGAATCCGGCGATGGCCGAGCGCAGCGCAACCCGTGCCGCGCCGCGCTGCCGCTCCCGCCGCCTGGCTTCGCCGAGCAGTAGCTCCGAGCGCGCCTGCTCGTATCGGTTCCCGGCCGCCGCGAGCATTGCGACCGACGACTCGAGTTGCTCGGTCGAACCATCGACCAGGCCTCGCATTCGCCGCGCCAGCCCGAGCGGGAGTGGCCGGCCGCTCGCGACGGCAACAGCCTCGAAGGGCGGGACCAACGGCTCTGCTTCCGGAGACCGGCCCGCACGGACCAACGCCTCGACGAGGGCAGGCACGATGGGTCGGGGTGCGATGGCGTCGCCCACTAGCTTCGAACCGGATTCGGCTGCGCGACGCTCGAGCTCGGTCGCTGCCGCGCTCGCATGGCCCAGGCCGAGCTCGAGGACGCCGAGCGCAGCCCCGGTCCGCACGGACCGTCCGAGCCGGCGTCCGAGGTTGGCGGCTTGCGCGACGTGGGCCCGACAATCCACCTCACGCCCGAGTGCCGCCTCGATCCACGCGATCACACCGCACGCGTACAGCTCCTCGCGCGGCTGCCGCAGCGCGGCCAGCAGGTCGAGCTCCTCGGACACCGCATCGAGGGCAGACTGAAGGTGCCCTCGCCGGGCTTCGGCGAGGGCGATGAACTCGAGGCTCTGCGTCAGCACGTTGAGCGCGCTCCGGCGTCGCGCTAGCTCGACCGCTCGCTGCAGTACGTCGACGGCCTCGGCGTCATCGCCGGCGCTGAAGAGTGCCTCCCCGGCCAGGCGGAGCCGCGCGGGATCCTCCGGATCGGCGACCCTGGCGGACCGCCGCCACAGTTCCGCAGCGAGCTTCGCGTCGCCCCGCCAGCCGTGGACATCGGCAAATCGCAGGGTGACGAGCTGCTCCGTCAGACCGCCCTTCGGCCACGGGAGCTCCCATGCGGACCGGGCGAGCGACTCGGCTCGAGGCGGATCAACGTCGATGGCCACGTCGACGGCGTCGGCCAGCATCAGGGCCGCGCGCTCGGGGTCGATCGCCCGCGCACGATCGGCCGCGCCGGTCAGGATCTCAACCGCATCGCCGCCCTCACCGAGACGAGCCGTCGCACGGCCCAGCACGTACGCGATCTCGGCTGCCTCGAGATCGTTCGTCGTGAGTCGGCCGGCCTCATCCGCCAGCGCCGCGGATGCCTCGAGACGGCCGGCATCCTCGGCAGCCCGCGCGGCTTCGAGGAGCCGCCGGGCGCGGTCGGCGTCGCGCACGCTCAGCTTGGCCGCCTGCTCGAAGGCGCGCGCCGCCGCGCTCGAGCTTCGCCCGGTGCTTCGGCGGCCGACGAGCTCCAGCGCGCCGGCCGCAACTTCGTCCGGGCCGAGCGCTGCGAGCGCCCGGTGCCACGCCCAGCGCGCTTCCGTCTGGCGGTCGACGAGTGCCTCCGCGAGGGCCCGATGGGCGTCGCGACGGACGGCCGGCGTGGCGTCCGAGTACGCGACCGCTCGCACGAGCGGGTGGCGGAACTCGAGCCGCTCGCCTTCGACCCGGACGACGCCGGTGGCCTCCGCCGGACCCAGCGCCCGGGCGTCGATGCCCAGCACGCCGCATGCCCGAAGAATGAGGTTCAAACGATCGTCGTCGCTGGCCGCCGACACGACCAGAGCCGTCCGTGTCGCCTCCGGCAGACCCTCGATGCGACGTCCGAACGCGCGTGATAGCAGCGCACTGGTCCGTGGCGGATCGCGCAGGGCATCGACGGTCGGTGCGTCCGGCCCGACGAGCGTGGGCAGCTCCAGCAGCGCGAGCGGGTTGCCGCGGGCGAGCTCGAGGATCCGCCGAAACCCTTCGGGGCTGGCCGCGGGCGCGAGGCGGTTCAGCAGCTCGCGGGCGTCGTCATCACCCAACGCATTGACGACGAGCTCTGGCAAGCCCTCGGTGTCGAAGGTGGACGGCTCCCCATCCCGAATCGCCAACAGGACGCCGACCGGCTCGTCCCGAAGGCGGCGGACAGCAAACCCGAGGGCGTGAGCTGAGGATCTGTCCACGAGGTGCGCGTCGTCGAGCAGCACCAGTACCGGCTGACGATCGGCGGCCGCGACCAGCAGCCCGAGGACCCCGGCGAATGTCACGAACGCGTCACCTGGCGCGGACGGGCCGAGCGCCAGGGCGCTGCGGAGGGCATCGGCCTGTGGGCGGGGCAGGGACTCGAGCTCAGCCGTCAGCGGGTGCAGCAGGGCGTGCAGCGTGGCGAACGCGAGCTCGGACTCTGATTGGATGCCCATCGACCGGAGGATCCGGAACTCGGAGGCAGCGCCGGCGGCATGCTCCAGGAGGGCGGTCTTGCCCACGCCCGCTTCGCCTCGCAGCACGAGAGCGCGTCCTCGCCGATTGCGGACGTCGTCGATCAAGCCTTCGATGCGACGCTGTTCGTCGTCCCGGCCGATCAGCACCGTTTGATCGTACGATTGGCTGCTAGGCCTGCTGTTCGTCTCCCGCGATACCTGCGGCTATGGGTCATACCGGGATCGAGTCGTAGCGGGCAGAGATCGCTGTGCGGGCGGCCGGGTCGCGGATTGCGTTCGGTGGCAGCTCGCCCAGCTCGAAGAACATCTCCTCGAGCCCACCCGGCACCATCAACGTCAGGAACCGGCCGCCACCCTCGGCCGCGGTGATCGTGTGCGCCGTCCCGCGCGATACCAGAACATAGGTTCCCGGTTCGGCCACGATCGCTTCCTCCCCGACGGTGAACGTGAACCGGCCGTCCAGGACGAAGAACGACTCCTCGAACTCGCGATGCACGTGCGGCACCGTCCAGGCGCCCTCGCTGGTGCCCCAGAACTCCGTCAGCGCGAAGGCGTCCGTGCTCTCGGCGCCGGCCAGCAGCCGCATCCGCGCCACCCCGAGATCTACGGTGCGCCCTTGCCCAGACGTCACGACATGCGCCTGTCCCGGCATGATCATGTGACCCACCCTCAGTTCTCCGAAGGGCCGGCACGACGCCGGCCGCTGCTCTCAAGGTCCCGCCGATCCCGCGGCCGAGCAACATCAAAATCTGAAGTTGCCATCCGGCGACGCCGGGGCGACGCTGGCAGGGTGCGGAACTACGGTCAGTTCTGTCCGATCGCCAGGAGCTCCGAGTTGCTGGCGGAACGCTGGACGCCGATCATCGTCCGCAACCTGCTCAACGGCTGCCGCACTTTCAACGAGATCCGGCAGGGAGCGCCGGGCATCTCGACCGCCCTGCTGGCACAGCGACTCGACACCTTGGAGCGGCACGGAGTGCTCGTGCGCACGGTGAAACCATCCGGCCGTGGCGTGACGTACGAGCCGACCGCGATGGGGCTGGCTCTGCGGGCGGTCCTGGACGCGATGGGGCAGTGGGGCGCCCAGTGGCTGGAGATCGAACCACGTCACGTCGACCCGGCGTATGTGCTCTGGGCCACCCTTAAGCTCATCGACGTCGACCGCATCCCCGCGCAGACCACGGTGGTCCGGTTCGAGCTGAGCGACCGGCCGGCGGAAGGCTATTGGCTGATCCTGCGCCGCGCGCAACCGGAACTCTGCACCCGCCCCAGCGGGTACTCCGAAGACCTGGTGTGCCGCACCGACTCGAACACGCTCGTCGACCTGCACCTGAAGCGAATGACCTACGCCGCCGCGATCCGCGCCAACCGCCTCGAGCTGCTCGGCCCGCCCCGCCTCACCCGTCAGTTCCGAAACTGGTTCCGCACGAGCCCCTTCGCGGCCTTCATCCCGCCCATACCGACGACAGTCCCGCAGTCAAGGGCGGCCGCTCCCACCTCGAGTTGAGGATGGATGCGGGACGAGGTCTGCTACCCCTTCGCGTCCATCGACTGCCTTCGTCGGTCGGTCAGGTGTGTGCGGGCGCTGTACCGGTGGTGCGGCGCCGCCTGGCGGTGATGAAGACGACGCCGACCGCGATCGTGGTGAGGAGTCCGGAGATGATCACCGAGGCGAGAGGGAAGCCCGCCAAGGCTGTGCCGACCAGATAGGCGAGGCCGCAGGTGTAGACCGACCAGGTGGTCCCGCCGATGGCGGACCATAACAGGAAGTGCTTGTACGGGTGGGCCGCGAGGCCGAGGGTCGCGTTGACGACGAACCGTAGTCCGGGCACGTAGCGACCGAAGACCAGCAGCATGGCGGCGCTGGAGCCGATGAAGCTCATGGCGGCCGCGACCTTGTCGTTGCGCATCGCCGCGTCCATTCGAGGCTGGAACCTCTGCCTGTTGCGCCGGGCGATCCAGTACAACGCCGAGTCACCGGCGACGGCTCCGGCTGCCCCGGCGAGCATGACCAGGGCGAGGTTCAGCACCCCCTGGGATGCCAGCGTGGACGCGGCATTCAGCGTCGTCTCACCGGGAAACACTGCGCACAGTGCGTCGCCGACCACCAGCAGAAAGACAGCCAGGTAGGCCCAGTCGCCACTGGCTTGGTCGATCATGGAGAAGCCGTCGCCGCCGCTGACGATCTGCAGCGCGATGATGATGACCACGAGGATGGCCACTGCGACGGTGGCCAGGACTACCGGGTGCCGAAGCCGGTGACCGCGCTGTGGCTGCTCGTTCTGCGCATGCACGCCGGTCGCCGTCCTTCCAAGATCGCAACGGACTCTGCGGATCGCGGGCCCGAGCCAGTCGCTGCCGAGCGACTCCGCCTGCGTCAACAGTCACCCGGCCCCCGTGAGCCGGCCTCATCCGCAACGGGTGACCTTCGGTCGCCGCTCCTGGTACGTCGATTCTGGGCCGCCGCGCTATCCCCAGATGGTGAGGACCGCACTAGTCTCCGGCAATGGAGCGAAGTGAAGCGGCTGAGACCCGCCGCAAGGGTGATCGGCGGTCGTGGTTCGACCGGTTCGTGCAGTCGGCCTACCTACGGGTCAGCCAGGCGCCGTTCTTCTTCCTCTGCGGCGGCATCGTTGTTCTCTGGCTTGTCAGCCTGCCGCTCTGGGCGGACCTGAAGGCGTGGCAGGTGGCGATCCACACCGTGGCCAGCGTCGTCACCTTGCTGCTACTGGTTCTGCTCGAGAACGCCGCTCGCCGGGCCGAGGAGGCATCCCAGGAGAAGCTCAACGTGATCGCCGAGGCGCTGGCCGGCCTGATGGCATCGCAGGCCCGCAGCGACCCCGGCCTCGATGAAGCCACCCAGAAACTGCGCGACGCCATCGGCCTTGAGGGCCGCCACTGAAACGCCGCGAAACGAGGAAGGGCCGCGAGCTTGACGTCCGGCAATCGCTCAGCAGATATTGAGTCAATGAACACCGAGCAATCGTCCTTGGCCGCGCGGGCGCGGGTCCATGCCGCGCTCGGTGATCCAGCTCGTCTGGGAATCGTGGACACACTGATCGCCGGCGATGCGGCTCCCGGCGAGCTGGGCGCCGCCCTGGACATGGCAACCAACCTCATCGCGCATCACTTGAAGGTGCTCGAGGGTGCCGGGCTCGTGGTCCGGACCCGGTCCGAGGGTGATCGGCGCCGGACCTACGTCCGGCTGGTCAACGAGGCCCTCGAGTCGATCGCGGCACCGTCCCTGCGTCCGGTTCCGCGGGTCGTGTTCGTCTGCACGCAGAACTCGGCGCGCTCCCAGCTGGCCGCCGCGATCTGGGCCCGGCGAAGCCATGTGCCCGTGCGGTCGGCCGGGACCCAACCAGCCGACCGCGTGCACCCGCGGGCCGCCCGCGTCGCCCGCCGCCACGGGCTCGACCCTCAGGTCTGGCACACCTCTCGGCTCAGCGACGTCGTGAAGCGCGACGACCTGGTCATCGCGGTCTGCGACAACGCCTATGAGCACCTGCCCGAAACCGCCCGGCCCAGGTTGCACTGGTCGGTTCCCGACCCCGCCCCTGCCGGCACCGACGCGGCCTTCGAAGCCGCGTACACCGACATCGCCGCGCGGATCGCACGGCTGGCACCCATCCTCGCACCCATCTCTGGGGCGACCGACGTTCCCAGGAGCCGTCCATGACCGAACTCGCCGGGCACCGGCGCGACAACCTGTCCATAGACCAGCAGCTCGCCCTGCGTACCGCCGCAACCAGACTGGGCAAGGAGTTCTCCGGTCTGTACGGACCGGAGACGATCGAAAGGTTCCTCCACACCAGCTACGACCAGTTCGCCACCGGCAGCACCGTGCCGAACTTTCTTCCCCTGCTCGCGGAGCGGTTCGCGCGGCAGCGGCTGACCGCGCTCGCAAGGGTCGAAGGCCTCACCAACGACGGCCGCCCGGTCGTCCTGTTCCTGTGCGTGCACAACGCCGGCCGCAGCCAGATGGCGCTCGGGTTCTTCCAGCATCTGGCCGGCGACCGCGCCATGGCCTGGTCCGGCGGCTCCGAGCCCGGTGCCGAGGTGAATCCGGCCGCGGTCGCCGCGATGGCTGAACGCGGCATCGACATCTCCGGCGAGTACCCCAAGCCGTGGACCGACGAGGTGGTTCGCGCCGCCGACGTCGTGATCACCATGGGCTGCGGCGACGCCTGCCCGATCTTCCCCGGCAAGCGCTACGAGGACTGGGTTCTCGACGACCCAGCGGGCCTCGACGTCGCCGATGTGCGGCCGGTGCGCGACGAGATCGAGCGCCGCGTCCGCCAGCTTCTCACCGAGCTCGACGTCCCCGTTACAACGGACCGTCTGTGAGTAACCGCCCGAAGCTGACTCGTCGGAGTAGTTTCTGCATGTGCAGCCCACGGAGTCCGACCAGCCGTCTGACGGCATCCCCGAACAGACGATCAACCGCAACTGGACCGAGCTGGTCCAGGAGCTGCGGTCCACGCAGACCGGCGTACAGGTTCTGACCGGATTCCTGCTGACGGTGCCGTTCAGCGACCGGTTCGACACTCTCGACCACGTGCAGCGGACGGCGTACCTGCTCGTGTTGTCCGGAGCTGTCACCGCCACCGCGGCCATCCTGTCGCCGATCGCCTATCACCGCATCCTGTTCCGACGCGGTCGGCGGCCGTGGCTGGTCGCGACGGCCAACCGGGTCGCAAGGACCGGGCTGGTGCTGGTGGCGTTGACGACCTGCGGGGTCGTCTTCCTGACCTTCGACCTGACCGTCGGACGGACTGGCGGCATCGTGGCGGCGCTCGTCGCGTTCATCGGCTACCTCATGCTGTGGATAGTCGTCCCGCTGCGCGCGCGACCCTGAGTAGTGTCATCACCTGGCCTGCAGCGGCCTGATCGGGGGCCGTGGTCATTGCCTTCAGCAACGATTTCCCCCCCGTGACCGGGAGCTAGCCGGCGCCTAGACTGCCTGGCGTCCACCTAGCCAGTACGAACAGCGAGAGTCCCGTGGGCGGGGCTTGCTCTGGAGCATGCGATGACCTTCTCGATCGTGGCGTTCGATACAGAGTCCGACTCGTGGGGGATCGCAGTCGCGTCGAAGTTCCTGGCGGTCGGCGCCGTGGTGCCCTGGGGACGGGCCGGCGCCGGTGCGGTCGCCACCCAGGCGATGTCCAACCTCGCCTATGGCCCTGGCGGCCTCGACCTGCTCGCCGGCGACGTCGCGGCCGACCAGGTGGTGGCGCAGCTGACCGGTGCCGACGACGAGCGCGAGCACCGCCAGGTCGGGATGGTCGACGCCCGGGGCCGGGGCGCCACCTTCACGGGTGCCTCCTGCCTGGACTGGGCGGGTGGCGTGGCCGGCGACGGCTACGCGGTGCAGGGCAACATCCTGGCCGGTCCACAGGTGGTGTCGGCGATGCTCGATGCGTGGCAGGCGCATGCCGCTGTGGCGTTCGAGCGACGGCTGCTGGCGGTGCTGGCGGCCGGCGACCAGGCCGGCGGTGACCGGCGCGGCCGGCAGAGCGCCGCGCTGCGCGTGTGGCGCGAGGGGGCCGCCTACGGCGGGGTCCTCGACACTGCCGTCGACCTGCGCGTCGATGACCACCGGGCACCGGTCGACGAGCTGGGCCGCCTGCTCGATCTGCACGAGCTGTACTTCGGCAAGCCAGACCCTGCGAGCCTGCTGCCGCTTGAAGGGCCACTGGCCGCCGAGGTGGCCGTCAGCCTGGACCGGCTCGGCCATCCCAGCGCCGATGACGGAGGGCTTGCGGAGGCGCTCGACACCTGGGCGAGCACGGAGAACTTCGAGGAGCGGCTGGTGCCTGGCAAGCTCGACCCGGTCGTGCTGGAACAGCTCCGCCGCCAGGTGGCGGAGGCCGGTTCCAGGTGAGCACTACTTGCCGACGAGCTTGAATGCGTGACGTGTCTTCCCGGTTCGGTGCGAGTACACGACCCAGGCGAGGCTCAACGCTTCGAGCCAGCGCGCACTCTCGATGCCACCCAGGTCGACGACCGGCCAGCCGAACTCCTCGAGCAGGGCGGTGACCGTCTGCTTGGCGTGCTCGTCGTCGCCGGCGATGAACATGTCAGGGTCCCCGCCGCTCCGAGTGGGGTCGACCATGACCTCCGCGATGACGGTGTTCAGTCCCTTCACGACGCGAGCCAGTGGCAGCAGGCGCTGGATGCGCTCGCCGAGCGAGTCGGTGGTGCCGACGAAGAGGCCGGGCCGTCCGGAGGAGAAGTCCAGCGGGTCGCTGGCGTCGAGGACGACCTTGCCGTCGAAGCTCTCGATCCCCGCGAGCCGGACGACGTCCTCGGCCGCACTGCCGAGGACCGACAAGACGACGAGCTCGCCGAACCGCGCGGCCTGCTCGAAGGTGCCGGCGTGAGCGTCCGGGCCCGCGCCGGTGCGCCAGGGCTCCAGCTTGAGCGGGTCGCGCGAGCCGAGCATGACGGGATGCCCCCGCTCTAGGAACGCCGTACCGAGCGTCTGGGCCGCCGACCCGGAGCCCAGGATGCCGATCCTCGATCGCGTGCTCACGGGGCTGTCACCAGTGGTGCGGAAGTGGCCGGAAGTCGGCGAACTCGTCGTCAAGGTAGTAGGGCACGGTGACCCCTCCCGGCGCGACGATGCGATCGATCTCCTCGAGCATCTCCGGGCCCAGCAGCACGTCCAGCGCCGCCAGCTGCGCCTTGAGCTGCTCGGCGTTGCGCAGGCCCATGACGATGCTCGCGACTCCTGGACGCTGCAGGGTCCAGGCGAGGCTGAGGGCGGCAAGGGACACGTCGTAACGCCTCGCGCAGTCGGCGAGTGCCGTAACGGCTGCGGTAGCGGCAGGGGTGAAGTGCTTCGCGCCCCAGGGGTTGTCCGGCGAGAGGCGTCCGCCCGCTGTCGCGCCGGCGTCGAGGTACTTACCTGTCAGCAGGCCGCCCGCGAGCGGGGACCAGACCGTGATCGCGGTTCCGTGTGTCTGCGCGGCCGGCACCAGATCACGTTCGGCGCGCCGGTCGAGGAGGTGGTAGGCCGTCTGCTCGACGACCGGCCGGTTGAGCCGGAGGTCGTGCGCGCACCACAGCGCCTCGACGAGCTGCCAGCCGGCGAAGCCCGAGGTGCCGACGTACCGGATCTTCCCGGCGCGCACCAGGTCGTCGAGTGCCCGGAGCGTCTCGTCGATGGCGGTCTGGGTCGAAGGCCGGTGGATGTAGTAGATGTCGATGTAGTCGGTGTGCAGCCGGCGGAGGCTTGCCTCGCAGGCGGCGATGACCGTGCGCCGGGACGTGCCTCCCGAGTTCGGATCATCCTCGTCGAGGGGAACGGAGAACTTCGTCGCCAGCACCAGCGCATCACGTCTCCCGCCGATGAGCCGTCCGACGATCTGCTCGCTCAGCCCGCCGGCGTACACGTCGGCCGTATCGACCGCATTGATGCCGGCGTCCAGGGCCATGTCGAACAGGCGGGACGCTTCCGCCTCGCTGGTCTTGCTGCCGAACTCCATCGAGCCGAGTGTGAACGGGCTGACCATCACGCCGGTGCGACCGAGGGGCCGGGTTGCCATGGTCATGAGGGTCCTCCGGACAGTCGTTGGCCGGGGTGCGCGCTCGACCGGCGAGTGAGTGGATCGGCCGGGATCTCCAGCGCGGCGATCTGCCACTCGTCGCGGTACAGGTCACGGGTTGTCGCATTCCTGGCGTGGTAGTCGTCGCCGCGCTGCCGCATGAAACGCTCTCGCTGCGCCGGGTCCACGTCGTACCGGTAGATGATCACGTACATGATCGGCTCCTCAGCTCGCTCGGTGTGCGTCGGTGACAGCGATCGCGTCGACCTCGAT
Organism: Kribbellaceae bacterium; assembly: GCA_035650275.1. Taxonomy (GTDB): domain Bacteria; phylum Actinomycetota; class Actinomycetes; order Propionibacteriales; family Kribbellaceae; genus DASRHY01. The sequence goes on from DASRHY010000159.1 coordinate 15,281, forward strand.
CATGAAGCCGGGATTGGACAGTGTCGCCACACCGACCAGTGTGTCCACCGGTCTGTGGTCGCCGAACAGCTCGACCCGGGCCGCTTCGATCACCGGGAGGTACTCGCGGCGGTAGCCGGCGACGAAGATCGTCAGCTTGGTGACCTGGTCCGGCCGGGCCCGGGCCGCGGCCAACGCGCGACCGAGATTGCCGAACACCTGCCTGGCCTGGGCCGCCAGATCGCCGGCACCGACGAGCTCGCCGTCGAGGTTCTCGGGTTCCTGGCCCGCGATGAACACCAGTCTGGTGCCGGTGGCGACGACGACATGGCTGTACGTCGACGGCGCAGGCAGGTCCGCGGGATCGATGCATTCGAGTGTCACTTGCTGTACTTCCACGGCATCGAGGAGCGCATCCCGACATGGTGCATCGCCGCTGACTCGGCCGGCAAACGTGCTAGTCCGGCGCCTGCTCGCGCGTCCGGGCAGCCTGCGGCGCTGCCCGGCCATCCTGGGCGTGCCGCGAGGCGAGCTGCTTGGCGATGTGCCGCGCATCCCTTCCGACGCCGCCGATCAACGACGAGGATCCCGCGGACAGGAAGAACAGGCCGATGAAGTAGAGCCCGGGCGCCGATCTGACGACCCCGCGGTCGTGCCTCGGCTCGCCGCCGGCATCGAAGACGGGCAGATCGATCCAGCGGAAGTCGGGCACGAAGCCTGTGCACCAGATCACGGTGGCGACGTCGAGGACATCGCCGTTCGCGGTCACCGGCAGACCGTCGCGTACGCCGGTCAGGCGCGGCACTCGCTCGACACCGGCACGGAGCAGATCCTTGCGCCTGACCCGGGCGAGCGGGAGCCCCCGGCCGGACAGCTGCTGCCGTGCCCGTCGGCCGATCGGTGTCCGCACGGTCAACACGTGCGAAAGCATGAACCAGAACGGGGGAGTCAAGAGCCGGTCCAGCAGCCCCCCGGCGCGGACCGGCTCCTGACCCGTGTCCCGGCCGGACAGCCAGGTTTGGTGCTCCGCCGCCGCCTCGAGGGCGATCTCGGCACCCGAGTTGCCGGCGCCGACGACCAGGGCACCGCCGTCGCGGAGCTGGGACGGGTTGCGGTACTCACTCGAGTGGAGCTGCACGATGCCCGGATCGAGCTCTGCCGCGAACTCCGGGATCCGTGGCGCCTGGTAGCCGCCCGTCGCCACCACGACGTTGTCCGCGTCGTACCGCTGCAACCCGGACGTGACGACGTACCCGCCGTTCTCGCGGGACAGCCCGTCGACGCGGATCCCGGTGCGGACCGGCAGCCGGAACCGGGCGGCGTACGTCTCGAGGTAGTCGGCCACCTCGTTCTTCGTCGGGTACGACCATCCCGGCGCCGGGAAGGACCAGCCGGGCAACCCGTCGTACCGGGCGGGCGTGAACACACGGAGTGAGTCCCACCGGCTGCGCCAGGTGTCGCCGATGCGCTCGCCGGCGTCCAGGATCACCACTGACCGCTGCTGTTCGACCAGGTGGTACCCCACGGCCAGGCCGGCCTGTCCGCCGCCGATGATCACTGTGTCGAAGTGCCCGGGTCCGGTGCGCGCCATGGCGATCCCTCCACCCCTCGGGGCCCCTGCCGCTTCAGGCTATGCGTGCGGCGGCGCGTTCGGATCGGGAGAACCATCCACTCGGCGCGGTGCTGCCGTGGTTCGTTCTACCCACGACACGGCCGCCGCAGGCGCCCCTTCCGGATCGTTGCGTGACCGACACGTGACAGCGCGTGCTCTATCTGCGAGGCTCGGAAGTGTTCTGCCTGGCGCGTTCGGCGGTGGCAGGACGCGGAGAGGTGGTGGAGCGTGGCCCTGGCTCGTCCGGCACGCCGGCGGTGAGCGGGATCCTGCATATCGGGGTCGACACCAGCGGTGAGGCCACCGTCGTGACGCCGTCGGGGTGCTGTCTGTGTCGACCGCGGCGCAGCTGCGGGACACCTTGCTGAAGTGTCTCGCCGACCAGCCCACCGCGGTGCCTGACGAACGACGACCCCACTTCCTGATCGTCGTGGACGATCTCACCCGGCGTCGCTGGTCATATGGTGCTCTCGCGCGTCAGCCCCAGGGTGGCCAGCAGGTCCTCGTGCAGCTCGAACCAGACCGTGTGGCAGGAGTCGATCTTCGGCTCGTCCACCCATTTCCGCT
>DASRHY010000160.1:0-64154 GCA_035650275.1 Kribbellaceae bacterium
TTCCGGATCGGACACCTGCCGGCCGGGTTCATCACCGAGTCGGCTGACTACAGCCCGCCCAGTGCCGGCCGGCAGCCCGACACCATGCCGGGAGTGAATACGCACGCGGGCGTCCATCTCGCGAGAGCCGGCGACCCCTACGGCAGATCGAAGGGACACAGCATCCCGATCAGCTTCCGCCGCGGACCCTGGTCGACCGCGCCGAGCGGAAGCCGGGCGATCACGGTCCACGACCGTCCGGCATGGATCCACACCGATGACAACAACGTGACCACGGTCGTGGTCCGCGGATCCGGATACGAGGTCGCGGTGATCTCGCCGAACGATGTTGTCGGTGTCGATGAGCAGGAGGTACTCCGGATCGCCGAGGGACTCGTCCTCGCGGCGGATCCGCTGGACGAGTCGACCTGGTTCGACGGGACCGTTGCGATTCCGTGAGGGCGAACCGATGATCGGGGCATGAGCCTCCGGACCGCCGCCGCCGCGACAGCCCTGATGCTGTGCGCGGCGGCGCTGCTCGGATGTAGCGAGCGCCCGCCCGCCGTACCGGAGCGGGCTGTGTCGGCCGAGCAGACTGCTTCGCTGGCGAGTGTGCGGAAGGTGGACGACCATCCGCTGTGGACGATGACCTACCGCGGCGGGTACGACCGGATGAAGGGCGTCGACCAGCCGGCCGCACCGTCGCCGTACGGGTGCTCGCTGTTCGTCGCGTACGGCGACCGCGCGAACCCGGTGTTCGCCCGGAACTTCGACTGGGACCACAACCCGGCACTGCTGCTGTTCACCGACCCGCCGGACGGGCACGCGTCGGTGTCGATGGTGGACGCGGCGTACCTCGGGGTGCAGGGCGACCCGGACACCGCCGGCGAACAGCAGGCCTTGCTGGATGCGCCGCTGCTGCCGTTCGACGGGATGAACGAGAAGGGCCTGGCGATCGGAATGGCCGCGGTACCGGACGCGGACGGCGGGACCCGGCCGGAACGACCCACGGTCGGCAGCGTGCGGATCATCCGGCTGGTACTGGACACCGCGGCGACCGTGGACGAGGCGCTGAAGGTGTTCGAGTCGCACAACGTCGACTTCTCCGGCGGTCCGCCGCTGCACTACTTGGTCGCGGACGCGAACGGCGGCTCCGCCGTGGTCGAGCTGGTCGACGGGAAGATCGTTGCCCAGCGCAACAGCGAGCCGTGGAACGCGGTGGTGAACTTCACCCTCGCCGGGTCCGACGAGCGGGTTCGCCAGGCCGACGACCGGTACCGGACCGCCACCGACACGCTGCGCCGGACCGGCGGGACACTCGCCGCCCGGGAGGCGATGAACCTGCTGAAGGCCGTAGCCCAGGGCCACACCCAGTGGTCCGTGGTCTACGGCCTCCGCAGCGGCGAGGTACGGCTGGTCACCGACAAGCGGTACGACGTGGTGCACGACTTCCGGCTGGCGATGGGCTAGCCGCGGGCGGCGAGCAGGAAGGCGGCGGTGGCGGCCAGGCCGGTCAGGGTGCGGATGTGGTTGCCGGCCAGCCAGCTCTTGGCCCAGCTGGTCCACTCGGCGGCGGTCATCGCGTTCGCGTCCAGCGCGTCCAGGGCGTTGTTGCGTGGCACGTTGTAGGCGCCGGTGACGAGGATGTTGCCGAGCAGGTACAGCAGGCCGCCGACCAGCAGCCAGATCGAGCACGGCTCGCCCCAGCGCACCAACGCGACAACCACTGCGACCATGCTGAGCAGGGCGGTGCCGAGGAACACCGGCATGAACGCCGAGCTCAAGATGGTGCGGTTGATCTCTTGCATCGCCGCCGCGCCCTCGGCGGCCGGCCGCTTCATCAGCGACTGTGTCACGAAGGTGGAGAAGGCGAAGAAGGTCCCGCCGATCGCTGCCGTGCCGACGGTCGCTGCGACGGCCAGCGCGAAGGTCAGGTTGTCCATGCGTGGTCTCCGATCGATCGTGCTCGAGGTAGTGGTCATGCCCAGACACCGGTGGCGGCAGTGTCTCGTGCGTAGTCGCTGAAGTCGCGCGGCGCGCGGCCCAGCGCGCGCTGCACGCCGTCGGCCAGGTACTCGTTGCGGCCGTCCATGATCTCGGTGAACACCCCGGTCAGGCCGGACACGTAGTCGTCCGGCAGCCCGGCCCCGGCCAGCATCGCGGCGAACTCGTCCGGCGTGATCGGCACGTAGCGCACGTCCCGCCCGGACGCCTTGGAGAGCTCCGCGGCCGCCTCGGCGAAGGTGATCAGCCGCGGCCCGGACAGCTCGTACACCTGTCCGACGTGGCCCTCACCAGTGAGCGCCTCGACCGCGACATCCGCGATGTCGTCGACGTCGACGATCGCCTCGGTCACCTCGCCCGCCGGTAGCGCGAACTCGCCGGCCCGGACCGCCTCGGCCAGGAACCCCTCGTCGAAGTTCTGCGCGAAGAACGCGCATCGCACGACGGTCCAGTCCGCACCGGAGTTGATCAGCTCCTGCTCGGACCGTTGCGCGCCCTGCTCGCCACGTCCGGACAGCAGCACCAGGCGTCGGACGCCGTGGTCGACGGCCGTCCGTGCGAGCTCGCGGATCGCGTCCGAGGCGCCGGGGAACGCCAGGTCGGGGTAGTAGGTCACGTACGCCGCGGTCACGCCGTCGAGCGCCGGCCCCCAGGTCGACTGGTCCTCCCAGTCGAAGGCCGGGGTACTGGACCGCGATCCCCTCCGGACGTCGATACCGCGCGCCGTGAGGCGCTCTGCGATGCGGCTTCCGGTCTTACCGTTGCCGCCCGTCACCAGGATTGTCTCGCTGTTTGTCATGCCTCGATTCAAGACGGATTCTGTACGGCGAGCCATGGCTGTGAGACTCATGAGCATGTGCAAGCGTCTACGGCTGGTCTAGACTTCCTGGCATGGACGCACTTGCTGGACTGCTCGACGGACCGCGCGCCCGGGGCGCCTTCCTGCTCCGCACCGTGATGAACCCACCCTGGTCGATCCGGATCCAGGACGAGGCGCCGCTGTCGCTGGTCGCGATGGTGTCCGGCGACGCCTGGGTGACGCTCGAGGGCGCCGACCCGGTGCTGCTCCGGCCGGGCGACATCACCGTGTGCAAAGGGCCGGACCACTACCTCGTGAGCGACGAACCCGGGACCGAGCCGCAGATCATCGTCCACCCCGGGCAGCGCTGTACGACGCCGGACGGGGTGGACACGCACGACCTGATGGACCTCGGCGTGCGGACCTGGGGCAACGCCGCCGACGGGTCGACCGAGATGCTGGTCGGTACGTACCAGCTCAGCGGCGAGGTCAGCAACCGGCTGCTGTCCGCGCTACCGCAGATGCTGGTGCTGTCCGAGTCCGACTGGGACGACCGGCTGGTACCGGTGCTGCGGTCCGAGATCGCCAGGGACGAGCCCGGCCAGGAGGTGTTCCTCGACCGGCTGCTCGACCTGGTGCTGATCGCGGTACTGCGGGCCTGGTTCGCCCGGCCCGAGGCCGGTGCGCCGGGCTGGTACGTCGCGCAGAGCGACCCGATCGTCGGCCGGGCGCTGCGGCTGATGTACGACGACCCGGCGCACCAGTGGACCGTCGAGTCGCTCGCCGCCGCGGCCGGGGTGTCCCGTGCGGCGCTGGCCCGGCGGTTCCACGAGCTGGTCGGCGAACCGCCGATGTCGTTCCTGACCGGCTGGCGGCTGACGCTGGCCGCGGACCTGCTGCGCGAGCCGGACACCACCGTCGGTGCGGTCGCCCGCAAGGTCGGCTACGGCAGCGCATTCGCCCTCAGCACCGCCTTCAAACGCGTCCGCGGCGTCAGCCCCCAGCAGCACCGCACCCGGGTGCCGGCCCCCGCCTAAGAACGGCGCGATCGGACGCAAGTTTCAGGCCCCGGACGCACGCCGGTGGCAGGTCCGCGGACCTGGCCTGAAACTTGCGTCCAATCGCGCTCAGGGTTTGGTCAGGTCGCCGACTTGGTCGGCGTACCACGTGATGCCGGTGAGGTGCTCCGCGATCGTGCGCAGCGACCAGTTGTCGCCGCGCGGCGTGTCCCACTCGGCCGGGCCGGCGGCGGCGTACCGGAGCGCGAACGTCCGGCCGAGCCGGCGCAGCCGCTGCCGCGCCTCGTCCAGGTCGCCCTCGGTGAACCGGGCCCAGTCCGACTCGAACGTGAGCAGGCTCCCGTGCCACTCGTCCGGCTGGGTGGGTACGCCGGCCAGCAGTGCCTCCACCTCGGCCAGGTGGTCGACGATGTGGTCCGCGATCCGCCGGATCGCCTTGTGCGGCGTGTAGATCCGCTCGTTGTCCTTCGTCACCAGCGGGCGGCCGTCCCAGCGTTTCCAGGTCGCGGCCAGGGTCAGGCATTGTTCGACGGCGGTCTCGACCGCCATTGCGGGGTTCGTGTCCATGACGGGGACGCTAGGCCGCGAATACTTCGGCCGTCGCCGAACTGTCCACGTCGTACCGTGGCGGGATGGAACGAGATCTGGCCGCACCCGCAGCGCTGATCGCCGAGCCGGCCCGGGCCGCGATGCTCAACGCGCTGCTGTCCGGCCGAGCCCTGGCTGCAGGCGAGCTGGCGCACGTCGCACGGGTCAGCCGGCCGACCGCGAGCGAGCACCTGCACCGGCTGCTGGACGGGCGGCTGGTCGAGGTGGTGAGCCAGGGCAGGCACCGGTACTACCGGCTCGCCGGGCCGCACGTCGCGACCGCGCTGGAGGCGCTCGCCCATCTCGGCCCGCCGGCCAAGGTCGGCACACTGCGGCAGTCGAATACCGCGCAGGCACTGGAGTTCGCACGCACCTGCTACGACCACCTGGCCGGCACCTGCGGCGTCGCGCTGCTGGACACCATGCTGGCATCGCGGTGGCTGGTCGACGCCGACGGCGGGTACGGCGTGAGCGCGACCGGCGAACGCGAGCTCGTTGCCCTCGGCATCGACGTCTCCGGCGCACGCACGGCGCGGCGGACCTTCGCCCGGCCCTGCCTGGACTGGACCGAGCGCCGCTACCACCTCGCCGGCGGGCTCGCCGCTGCGATCACGGCACGGCTGATCACGCTCGGGTGGTTCACCCACCGGGCTCGCGACGGTCGCGCCCTCCGCCTCACCGACACCGGCCACACGGCCCTGACAGACCTGGGGTGTGCGGTCTAGCTCAGCAGCGGCGGATGCGAGCCTCGGTACCGTGCTCGATCGCGATGCAGATCCGCGGCCGGCCGTGGGAGGGGTCCGGCCGGAGCACAAGCGGGAACGTGTCGGCGCCCTGGACCGGGTTGCCGGCCACGGGCAATGTCCCGACGGCGCCGCCACGGGCCTTCGCCGCCGCTGTCACGTCCGCGATGGTGATCACACTCTGCGCCTGCCGCGTCGCCGCGGCCTTCGCGTCCTCGTGCACCGCGATCGCGAAGTCCGCCTCGGGCGGCGAGGCGCTCGCGGTCAGGACGAGCGGCGCGATCAGGCCCCACAGCGCGATCCCGGTCCAGCCGATCACCCTGGTACTGCGCCGCTGCCGGACCGCGAGCACCAGCGCGCACAGGAGCGAGAGCACCAGCATGCCGGTCCGGGCCACGATCTGCCGGTCCAGCCGGCTGTCGACCGCCAGCGCGGCCGCTACCGCGACCACCACACAACCGCCCCCGACGGCGATCGCCAGCCGGACCTGTCTGCTCATGACGCACGACCCTACGGTGCGCGAGGCCGGCCCCGGACCTCCAGGCCATCACAATCCGGACGCAGCCCACGCCCGGGCGGCGGGTCAGCGCAGGATGCCGGCCAGGGTCTCGGCAGCCTTGCGGCAGTCCGCGGCGGAGGCGTCCAGGTGGGTGACGATCCGCAGCACGGTCGCACCGACACCGCCGATCAGCACGCCCTGGTCCTTCGCCTGGGCGACGATCTGTGGCACCGGCTTGTCCAGGCCGGAGACGTCGACCACGACGATGTTCGTGTCGACCTCGTCCGGAGCCACCGCACCCGGAACCGCGTCCGCCAGCATCTCCGCGATCGCCCGCGCGTTCGCGTGGTCCTCAGCGAGCCTCTCCACGTTGTTGCGGACCGCGTACAGTCCGGCCGCCGCCAGCACTCCGGCCTGCCGCCACCCGGCCCCCAGCCGCTTGCGCCAGACCCGGGCCTCTCGCATGGCGTCCGCCGGTCCCGCGACCAGCGAGCCGACCGGCGCACCGAGCCCCTTGGACAGGCAGACGCTCACCGTGCTCGCCCGGCGCGCGTACTCCGTCACCGGCACACCGGTGGCAACCGCCGCGTTCCACAGCCGTGCGCCGTCCAGATGCAGCGCCACTCCGCTCTGCTCCAGCTCGTCGGCGAGCGCGCCGTACACGTCCTCCGGCTGAATGCTGCCGCCGCCGAAGTTGTGCGTGTTCTCGACCGAGACCGCGGCGGTGGAGACGAAGTACGGACCGGCGTCCGGCACCGCCAGAGCGCGGATCTGCTCCAGGTCGATCTGGCCGCGCGTGGCGGTCCAGGTCCGCATCGTGACGCCGCTGACCGCACCGTGCGCACCGAGCTCGGCCCGGGCGATGTGCGCGGTCGACTCGCACAACACTTCGGTGCCGGGGGCAACGAGTGCGCGGACTCCGAGCACGTTGGCGAGTGAGCCGGTGACGGTGAACAGGGCCGCCTCCTGGCCGAGCAGCCCGGCCACCTCGGACTCCAGCTCGGCCACGGTCGGGTCCTCGCCGTACACGTCGTCGCCGACCTCGGCCGAGGTCATCGCCGCCAGCATCCCGGCCGACGGCTTGGTTACGGTGTCGCTGCGCAGGTCGATCAAGACCGGGCCCGCTGCAGGCGTGCGGCGACCAGGAACGCGAGCTCGAGCGACTGGTGCCGGTTCAGCCGCGGGTCACAGGCGGTCTCGTACCGGTTCACCAGGTCCGCCGCGGCCAGCTGCTCACCGCCGCCCAGGCACTCGGTGACGTCGTCGCCGGTCAGCTCGACGTGCAACCCTCCCGGCCAGGTGCCGACCTGCTCGTGCGCGTCGAAGAAGCCCTGTACCTCGGTCAGCACGTCGTCGAAGTTGCGGGTCTTGTACCCGTTCGGCGTCTCGTAGGTGTTGCCGTGCATCGGGTCGCACACCCAGGCGACCGGCGAACCGTGGTCCCGGACCGCCTCGAGCAGCGGCGGCAGACCGTCGCGGATCTTGCCCGCACCCATCCGGGTGATGAACGTGAGCCGGCCTTCCTCGCCCTTCGGGTTCAGCCGGTCGATCAGCGCGCGGATGTCGTCCGGGGTCGTGGTCGGGCCGATCTTGACCCCGATCGGGTTGCGCAGCGTGGAGAGCAGCTCGATGTGCGCGCCGTCCAGCTGCCGGGTGCGCTCGCCGATCCAGAGCAGGTGCCCGGACGTCCCGTACGGAGTCTCGGTGCGCGAGTCGATCCGGGTCATCGCGTGCTCGTACTCGAGGATCAGCGCCTCGTGGCTGGCGTAGAAGTCGACGGTGTGGAACTCCTCCGGGTCCGCGCCACAGGCCTTCATGAACGCCAGCGCCCGCTCGATCTCCCCGGCCAGCCGCTCGTACCGCTGCCCGACCGGCGAGGACCGTACGAAGTCGGTGTTCCAGGCGTGCACCTGGTGCAGGTCCGCGTACCCACCGGTGGTGAAGGCGCGGGTCAGGTTCAGCGTCGCCGCCGCTGCGTTGTACACCTCACGCAACCGCTGCGCGTCCGGCGTACGCGACTGCTCGGTGAACTCCAGGCCGTTGACCGCGTCGCCCCGGTACGCCGGCAGCGTGACGCCGTCGCGGGTCTCGGTCCCGCTGCTGCGCGGCTTCGCGTACTGGCCGGCGATCCGGCCCACCTTCACCACCGGCACGCTGGCGGCGTACGTGAGCACCACCGACATCTGCAGCAGCACCCGCAGCTTGGCCCGGATGTTCTCCGCGGTCACCCCGCTGAACGTCTCGGCGCAGTCGCCGCCCTGCAGCAGGAACGCCTCTCCCCTGGCGACCGCGCCGATCTTGCCGCGCAGGTCGTCGCACTCGCCCGCGAACACCAGCGGCGGGAGCACCCGCAGGCCCGACACCACCCCGTCCAGCGCCGCGCCGTCCGGCCACTCCGGCTGCTGCCTCGGGCCGAGGGCCCGCAGATCGTCCAGACTCGGTACGCCGGGCAACAGCGGCGCGTTCGCGACATGCATGACCCCAAGGTTAGGCCAGCCGCTCCGCGCCGCTGTGCTTGGATCAGCGCTCGGACGGTACGACGAGGAGGCGGCGCGTGACTGGCCCAGATCCTTCGGGCACACCGCAGAGGTCACGATGGGGGACCAAGCCGGACCGGGACGGTCGACACGCTCGACGGAGGCGGCCAGGATGGCTTGGACGGGAGGGGGCGCATCGTTGAGGTACGTGCGGGCGGTCGCGATCGCGGTGGTGCTGGCGTCGGCGGGCTGCACGGAGCTGGCGTCGAAGCCGACCGAGAGCGAGTCCCCCGTGACCGTCGGTACGGCCACCGTCACCCCGACCACGGCCAAGAACCTCCCCGAACCGGGGACGGCGGCCCTTGCCAGGGCCAAGGCGGCGACCCTGCAGCACGTTCTGGACCGGGTGGTCGCGGAGAACTCGGCCGGGATCGAGAGCGGAGCGCGCGGGATCACCGCGGCGGTGCTCACCGACCAGTGGACGTGGACCGGGGTCGCGGGGGCTGACGGTACCGGGCGGCGGCTGCAGAACAACACGACGATGGCGATCGCGAGCATCACCAAGACGTTCGTGGCCGCGGAGGTGCTCCGGCTGGCGCGTGCCGGCACGGTCGAGCTGGACAAGCCGCTCTCGACGTACGTGAAGCACAAGCTGACCGCGAACGGTGCGACGGTGCGGCAGCACCTGGCGATGCGGGCCGGGTTGCCGGACTTCCTGCCTGGCGACTACCAGGCGCTCGAGAAGGAGTTCGCCGAGGCGCCGAGCCGGCATTGGACACCGGCGCAGGTACTGGCGCACCACTCGGCCGCGCTGGGCGGCCCGGGCAGCCCGTTCGCGTACAGCAACCCGAGCTACCTGCTGCTCGGGATGCTGGTCGAGAGCGTCACCAAACAGCCACTCGCGGCCGTGCTGCGCCGCGACCTGGTCACGCCGGCCCGGCTGGCCCGGGTCGCGGTCCAGGACGGGGAGCGGCCGCCACCACCGGTGGCGAACACCCGGATCCCGTTCTGCCCGGGCGGACCGGACGGGTACCTGCCGTGTCGCGCGGTGGCGAGCGCCACGATGGCGGCCGGCGGGATGGCGGCTGACGCTGCGTCGGTCGCGCGCTGGGGCTACCAGCTGTACGGCGGCCGCGTCGTACCGCCCGCCATCGTCACCGCGATGACCGGCGGGGACAGCGAGTACGGGCTCGGCACGATGCGGTTCTCGCTGTTGCTCGGGCTCGGCGAGGCGTACGGCCACATCGGGATGGCCCCGGGCTACACCACGATGCTCGCGGTCGTGCCGGAAAAGCGCCTGGCCGCGGCCATCCTGCTCGCCGACAGCCACCGGAACGCGAATACGGTCATGAGCCGCCTGTTCCAGGCGATCCAGGAGATCAGCTAGGAGGCCCTAGGAGGCCTTGGAGTCCGGTGCGTTCCGCGGCAGCACGTGCGTTTGCGGTACCTCGCCGCGCTTGATCAGCTCCTTGGCCTTGGTCGCGTACATGTCGACGTACTCCTGGCCGGACAGATCCATCAGCGCGTACATGATCTCGTCGGTGACCGAGCGCAGTGCGAGCCGGTCGCGCTCCATGCCCTCGTACCGGCTGAAGTCGAGCGGCTTGCCGATCACCACGCCGGGACGGGTGATCCGCGGGAGCCGGCGACCGGGCTCGCGGACCAGCCAGCGCGGCCAGGCGCGGCCGGGCGGCTGCAGCTTGTCGGTGTCGATCATCGCGACCGGGATCACCGGGACACCGGCCACGATCGCGATCCGGGCGACGCCGGTACGGCCCTTGTACAGCCGGCCGTCGGGCGACCTGGTGCCCTCGGGGTAGATGCCGAACAGCTTGCCCTCGGACAGGATCCGGATCCCGGTGTCCAGCGCGGCCATCGAGGCCCGGCCGCCGGACCGGTCGATCGGGACCTGGCCGACGGCGCGGAAGAACGCCGCCACCACCTTGCCCTTGAAGCCGGGCGCGGTGAAGTACTCGGCCTTCGCCGGGAAGTGGATCTGGCGCGGGACCGCGACCGGCAGGAACACCGAGTCGCAGAACGCCAGGTGGTTGCTCACCAGCAGCGCCGGGCCGTCCTCGGGGATGTTCTCCAGGCCCTTGACCCACGGGCGGAAGATCATCCTGATCAGTGGTCCCACCAGGATCCTGCGCAGGAACAAGTAGAGCACGGCACCACCTCCGCCTTGCCGCAACCCTAGTTGCCCGCGCCGGGTAACGCCAATGTCACAGTACGCCAGGGTCCCCGTCCGTTAGGCGCGCGTGCGACCATGGCGTTCCAGGCGGGTTCGCCCCAACCGCCCGGACTCTCAGGAGGAGTGCCAGTGCCCGTCCAAGCGCATGCGGAGGAGCTCCGCCAGCCCGGCTCCGGCGAGAACGCGTCCACGGGAGTACTGCTGAGCCACGGCTTCACCGGGTCGCCGTACTCGATGAAACCCTTCGCGGAGCACCTCGCCGCCCAGGGGTATGGCGTGGCCGTACCGCGGCTGCCGGGCCACGGCACACAGTGGAAGGAGCTCAACACCACCCGCTGGCAGGACTGGTACGCCGTTCTCGACGCCGAGGTGGACAAGCTCCGGCAGAACCACGACCGGGTGTTCGTCGCCGGGCTGTCGATGGGCGGCTGCCTGGCGCTGCGGCTGGCCGAGGAGCACGGCACCGAGATCGCCGGCGTGATCGTGGTCAACCCGTCGGTGTCGTCGGACGACAAGCGGCTGCTGGCGCTTCCGGTGCTGCAGCGGCTGGTGCCGTCGCTGCCCGGTATCGCGAACGACATCAAGAAGCCCGGCGTGACCGAGAACGCATACGACCGGCTGCCGCTGAAGGCGCTGTACTCCGTCAGCCGGCTGTGGAAGCTGACCCGGGCGGACCTGGCGAAGGTGACCCAGCCACTGCTGCTGTTCCGGTCCACCGTCGACCACGTGGTCGAGCCCAGCTCGTCGCGCCGCGTGCTCGAGGCGGTCTCCTCCCGGGACGTCACCGAGACGCTGCTGGAGGACAGCTACCACGTCGCCGTACTGGACAACGACGCCGAGCGGATTTTCACCGATACCGCAGCGTTCATCGCCCGGATCAGCCGGGGGTGAGCACCGATGCGTGACAACGGGCTCACCGCAGCGTCGTACACCCCGGCGGGTGAGATCGCACCGGACGCCGCGGACGCGGTACTGGCGTCGCTCGCGGAGGCCGGTATCGCGGCCTACGTGAAGCCATCGATCGGCCGGGATGTGATGTACGTCGACGCGGACGCGGTGGACCGCGGCCGGGAGATCGTCCGGCGCGCCTCGGACGACGCCGAGTTCGCGGCCCTGGTCGCGCAGCTCGAGACCGCCGACGACCCGACCGCGGAGCACCCGTGGCCCGCGGCCGAGGACCTCGACGACGAACCGCGGACCGCGGTCTCCGAGCCGACCGTCTCCGGACCGACCGGCACCGAGCAGACCGGCACCGAGTCGTCCGGCTCCGAGCCGCCGAGCGACGCGGTGCGCGCCGCCGACGAGGCCGAGGAGCAGCGGGTACGACGCGAAGCGGACCGGTCCGAGGAGCACGACCACTACGTGCCACCCGAGCCGGCGCCGGCGCCGAAGCTGGACTGGATCTCGCGGCTGGCCTGGACCGGTCTGATCGGCGGCCCGGTGGTGCTGGTGCTCGCCGCGGTGCTCGACATCGGCCGTGGTGGTCGGATGCTGGCGTTCGCGCTGCTCGCTTTCGTGGCGGGGTTCCTGACACTCGTGTTCCGGATGAAGGACCGGCCGCCGATCGACGACACGCCCGACGACGGCGCCGTGGTATGACATCGGGGTGAAGTACACCGAAACGGTCCAGATCACGGGCCATCTGATGGACTCCGGCCTACTGTCCCGGGTGCTCGACGACGTCAGGGAGTACGACGGCGACTACTCGATCGACCAGTTCGATGTCGGCCACGACAAGGACGACACGTCGACGGTTCGGATGACGGTCGGGGCCGACGACGAGGAGTCGCTGCAGCGGCTGCTGATGCGGATCCAGACCAAGGGCGCGAACCTGGTCAACCCGGGCGAACCGGAGATCACCGAGGCGGAGACCGACGGAGTGTTCCCGGACGGGTTCTACTCGACCACGAACCTGCCGACCAGCGTCCGGCTCGGCGGTCGCTGGGTCACGGTCCGCAACCCGGAGATGGACTGCGGCCTGCTGGTCGAGGGCGAGACCGTGCGCACCATCCCGATGTCGGACGTGCAGGCCGGGATGCGGATCATCACCAGCGCGCAGGGCGTCAAGGTCACTCCCCCGGTGGTCGCCTCGGTCGAGGACAGGTTCGGGTTCATGGAGTCCGTGGTGTCCAGCGAGAAGCCGCAGGGCGTGCTGGTCCGGCAGGTCGCCGACGGCATGCGCGAGGCGAAGGCGGCCGGGCTCAAGGTGCTCTGGGTCGGCGGCCCGGGCATCGTGCACACCGGCGCGGCGCCGGCGATGGTGGCGCTGGTCGAGGCCGGGTACGTCGACGTGCTGTTCGCCGGCAACGCGCTGGCCACTCACGACATCGAGTCGTCGCTGTACGGCACCTCGCTCGGTGTCGACCTGTCCCGCGGCCGCGGTGTCGAGCACGGCCACGAGCACCACATCCGCGCCATCAACACGATCCGCAAGGCCGGCTCGATCGCGGCCGCGGTGGAGCAGGGCGTACTGACCTCGGGCGTGATGCACGCGCTGGTCCGCCACGGCAAGCAGTTCGTGCTTGTCGGCTCGGTCCGCGACGACGGTCCGCTGCCGGACGTGTACACCGACGTGGTGGAGGGACAGCGGGCGATGCGGGCGGCGCTGGACGGCGTCGGCTACTGCCTGATGGCCGCGACCATGCTGCACTCGGTTGCTACCGGCAACATCCTGCCCGCGTCCGTACCGCTCACCTGCATCGACATCAACCCGGCCACCGTCACCAAGCTCGCCGACCGCGGCTCCACCCAGGCCCGCGGCATCGTCACCGATGTCGGCCTGTTCGTCGAACACCTGACCCACGAGCTCACCACCTGATCACACCCACGGCCCCGGTCACCCCCACCCCCTCTGCGATCATCGGTCGGTTAGCGACGAACTGTGGATAACCGGTCCGGTGCACGCCGGCGGTCAGGTGACCGCGTTATCCACAGTTCGTCGCTAACCGACCGATGATCGCCAGGGGAAGGTGGGCGCATGCCTGAGCACCAGCAGCTGGTTCGTTACGAGGTGGTGGAGGGTGTTGCGAGCGTCACGCTGGACTCGCCGCACAACAAGAACGCGTTGTCGCAGCAGCTGACCGGGGAGCTGATCGAGCACCTGGAGACCGCGGGAACCGACGACGCCGTGCGGGTGGTGGTGATCCGCTCGGCGATCGACGTGTTCTGCGCCGGTGCCGACCTGGCTGAGGCCACGTCGGTCGGGATGGCGGTCGGGGCGCAGCGGATGGTCGACGTGCAGCGCGCCATCGTGGCCTGCCCGAAGCCGGTGGTGGCCCGGGTCGCGGGCGCGGTCCGGGCCGGCGGCATCGGCATCGTCGCCGCGGCCGACATCAGCATCGCGGCCGGCACGTCGACGTTCGCGCTGACCGAGGTCCGGCTCGGGCTCGCGGCAGCGACGATCTCGCTCACCGTGCTCCCCCGGCTCGGCGACCGCGCGGCGTCATACACGTTCCTGACCGGCGACGGCTTCGACGGTACCGAGGCGGCACGGATCGGCCTGGTCACCCGTGCCGTCGCCGAAGACCGGCTGGACGAGAGCGTGGACCAGGTCGTCGGCTCGCTGCTGAAGGGCGTGCCGCAAGGGCTGCGGGAGACCAAGAAGCTGCTCACCGCGGACCTGCTGCGCGATATCGATGCCCGCGGCAAGGATCTCGCCGAGCTGTCCGCGAGCCTGTTCGGCTCCGACCCCGCGCGCGAGGCAATGCTGAAGTTCCTCAACCGGAAGAAGGAGTGAGCTCCACCAGCAGCGGCAGGTGATCGGAGGCGGCGGCCAGGTCCTCGGCCGCAGCCTCGACGGAGACCAACCGGGCCGGCAGCTCGGGTGAGGCGTGCGCCCCGTCGATCCGCTTGTACGCTCCGTCCGACGGGAACGTCGGACCGGCGTCGGCACCGAGGTCGACCAGTCCCGCCTCGGCGAGCCGCTTCCAGACCGGACCGTCCGGCTCCTCGTTCAGGTCACCCACCAGCAGGAACGGTGTCCCGAGCGACGTACAGCCGCGCAGCACCTGCTCCAGCTCGCGCAGCCGCCCGCGGGTGTGCAGCCCGAGATGGCACACCACCAGACCGACGGACACAGCGCCGAGCGTGGCTCGGGCGCCGACCGCGCCACCAGGCAGCTGGGTCGCGACCAGCCGCAGCCGGCGCCGGACGAACGGCCGCCACACCCGCAGCCGCAGCGACTCCGTGACCTCGATGCCCTCGGCAACGAGCACGACGTTGCGAGCCGCACCGGCGACGTACCGCATGTTCAGCGAGGCGGCCATCGCCTCACGCCGGCGCCGGGTGCCGAACCAGGTCGGCGCCTCCTGCACCAGCGCCACGTCCGGCCGGCAGGCGGCGAACACCCGGGCCAGCGCTGCCCGGTCGTCGGACCAGCGGTGCACGTTGTAGGACAGCACCCGCACGGTCAGGCGTCCGCGTCGCGGTGACCGGCCCGCATCCCGGTACGGCGTGCGGCTGCCTTCTTCGCGGTCCGGGCTGTCCGGGCCGCCTCGGTGACCGCCGTGGTCTTGACCCGGACCCGGCGCAGCCAGGTGGCCTCCTCGCGGGCCAGGTCCGCGGCGCCGACCATGCCGGCCTCGGGTCCGAGCACGGCGCGTACCACCCGGGCCTCGGGCCGGAACCCGCGACCGGTCAGTGTACGGCGGAACGCGTCCCGGGCCGGCCCGAGCAGCAGCTCGCCCGCGTCACAGACCCCGCCACCGATCACGAACGTGCCCGGGTCCAGCGCCGCTGCCAGGTTCGCCAGCCCGATGCCGAGCCAGCGGCCGACGTCCTCGAGCAGCTCGACGGCGACAGGGTCGCCGTCCTTGGCCGCCTCGGTGACGACCAGTCCGGTGATCGCGCGCGCGTCGCCGTTGACCCGGCGCAGCAGGTTCTGCGCCACCGGCGAGTCGGACAGCGCCAGCTCGCGGGCCTCCCGGCCGAGCGCGTTGCCGGACGCGTACTGCTCCCAGCAGCCCCGGTTGCCACACTCGCAGCGATGTCCGCCGGGGACCACCTGCATGTGCCCGAACTCGCCCGAGATGCCGAACTTGCCGCGCTGCAACGCGCCGTCGATCAGGATCCCGCCACCGATCCCGGTGCCGAGGTTCACGCAGACCAGGTGGCTCTCGCCCTGCCCGGCGCCGAACCGCCACTCCGACCAGGCGGCCGCGTTCGCGTCGTTCTCGACCACCACGGGCAGCCCGAGCCGGCGCTCCACCGCGTCCCGCAGCGGCTCGTGCCGCCAGGCCAGGTGTGGCGCGAACAGCACCGACGACCTGGTCACGTCGACGAACCCGGCGGCGCCGATCCCGACCGCGATCACGTCGTGCCGGACCTCCAGCGTCTCGACCACCTCGGCGATCGCGTCCTCGGTCTGCTGCGGGTCCTTCGTCGGGGTGTCCCGGCGCAACCGGTCCAGCACGTTGCCCTCGGGGTCGACGACGCCCGCCGCGACCTTGGTGCCGCCGATGTCGATCCCGATCGTCAGCTGCTGCGTCAGCGCCATCGTCGTCGTCCTTCCTCGGCGGGCTCTACTGGTGCCGCGCCAGGTCCGCGGCGCCGATGATGCCGGCGTCGTTGCCGAGCTCCGCAATACCGAACGTAGGGTGCGGCCGGTTCGCCCGGGCGGGAAGGTGCCGGTCGAACGCCCGCTGTGCCGGGGCCAGCAGCAGCTCCTTCGCCGCGCTCACGCCGCCGCCGAGCACGATCTCGCTCGGGTCGAACAGCGTCACGATCGACGCCAGCCCCTCGCCCAGCCAGCCACCCAGGTCCTCCAGCAGCTCGGTCGCGCACTGGTCACCGGACGAGGCCGCGGCGGTGATCATCGGCCCGGTCAGCTGTGCCGGATCGGTGATCCCGCACACGTTCAGCATCTGCGCGGCCGACAGCGCCCCGGACTCGGCCAGCGCCCGGCCCTCGCGGACCAGCGCCCTACCGGACGCGTACTGCTCCCAGCAACCACGCGCCCCGCAGCCGCACCGGTGACCGCCCGGCACCACCCGCATATGCCCGATCTCCGCGGCTACACCGTGCTGGCCGCGCAGCAGCTGACCGTCGATCACGATGCCGCCGCCGATCCCGGTGCCGATCGTGACACAGACCATGTGCTCGACGTGCTTGGCCGCGCCGAACACGAACTCGCCCCAGGCCGCCGCGTTCGCGTCGTTCTCGACGAACACCGGCAGCCCGAGCTTGTCGCTCACCCGCCGCCCGAGCGGTTCGTCCCGCCAGGCCAGGTTCGGCGCGAACAGCACCGTGCTGCGGTCCGACGACACGTATCCGGCCGCGCCGATCCCGATCGCCTCGACCGGGTGCGCCGCGATCAGCTCGGCGGCCGCCGCACAGATCGCGTCCGCGGTGTCGTCCACCGAACGCGCCGGGGTGTCGCGGATTGCCCGGGCGACGATGGCGCCTTCGGTGTCCACCACGCCGGCCGCGATCTTGGTGCCGCCGACGTCGATGCCGACTGTCAGTCCCATGGTTCCGGATCCTCGCTCACGTCGATCCGGTCCACACCGGTCCTCTGGTCGTCGGTCCTGGCTGCCTCCGCCTTGCTGGCCCGGGCCTTCTCGTCCTGAGCCTCTGCGGCCGCCCGGGCCTGTCGCGCGGACTCGGTCGCGGCGTCCAGCAGCGCGCGAACCGAGCCGAGTACGCCGGCCGCGGCGGTCGCCAGGTGGTCGACGGTCTCCGGCCTGGCCTGCCGGACCAGCGCGAGCAGCTGGCAGACCGGGCACCACTGGCACTCCGGCCCGGGCCGGAGTGCGCCAGGCGCCGGCTCGGGGGCAGGCGCAGGATCAGGCTCTGACGGCGCGTGCTCGTCACCACCCTTGTGCTGCTGCAGCAGGGCGAAGAGCTTGGCCGCCTCCTCGGCGACCGAGCCCACAGGTTCCTTGGTCGTCATCTGCTCCCCTCGCTGGTTCGCGCCGGGCCGGCGAGGTCGCGCCGCGCCAGCGGCATGCTGTCCGGTCCCGGGGTGAATCGGACCAGCAACCGCCCACCATCCAGCCTCGCACCGCACACCGTCGAACGGGCCAGTGCGGCCGGCAACGGCAGCACCCGCCGGTACGAGCCGACCGTGACGATCAGCTCGTCGCCGTGCCGGGCCAGCTCCAGGTCGCTGATCGATGCGTGTGGCAACGACAGCGACAGCGTGTACGTCGTGCCGTCGTGCTCGATCGCCAGCGAGCCGTCGCCCCGGGCCGGTACGAACGGGTCGGCATCGGTGTAGGTCTGCACCGCGAACGCGGCAAGCTCGGCCGGCCCGACGGGCTCGCAGGCCCGGTACGGCGACTGCCAGATCGGCAGCGGCCGGAACGAGATCTCGATATCGTCCAGCACCGTCCGCTGGGCCGCCACCCACTGCCGCCGCCAGCTGTCCGCGCCGGCCTCCGGGAACACCCGGTTCGCCACCACGCCGTCGACGGTGTACCCGTACAGCGACAGCGTCGTGAGCGTCCGGCGGGCCTCCGCCACCACCACGGCCTCCGGCGTCAGCACCAGCCGGACCGACGTGGCCGGCCCGGCAAGGACCGACCGCACCTCGGCCAGGTCGTCGTACAGCCGGCGGGCCGCGGACAGCACGTCGTCGTCCGGCATCGGGATCCCGGTGGCCCGGGCGAGCACGGGCCGGATCGAGCGCACCACCCGGTTCTCGGCGGCGAAGATCCGGTCCAGGTACCAGTTCAGTGCCTCCGGCAACGCCAGTAGCCGCAGTGTCTCGGCGGTCGGTGCGCAGTCCACCACGATCACGTCCCAGGCACCCGAGCGGACGTGGTCGCGCAGCTCGAGCAGCGCGAGCACCTCCTCCGCCCCGGGCAGCACGGTCAGCTCCTCGGCCTCGATCGGGTCCACCCCCGCGGTGCCCAGCACAGTCCGGAGGTATCCCTTGATGCCACCCCACGATCGCTCGAACCGGCGCTGCGCATCGATCTGCTGGACGAACAGCCGGTCGTCGATCTCGGTCGGCTCGGCGCCGACCGGCGAGTCGAACGTGTCGGCCAGCGAGTGCGCGGCGTCGGCCGACATCACCAGCGTGCGGTGGCCGCGCAACGCCGCCAACGTGCCGGTGCCGGCGGCGGACGTCGTCTTCCCGACGCCGCCCTTACCGGTGTAGAGGAGGACTCTGGTGGTCAAGGCGCTCAGGACTCTACGCGCTTCTTGAGCCCCTTCAGGGCGGTGTCGATGATCACCTTCTCGGCCTTGCGCTTGAGCATGCCGATCATCGGGATGCTGATGTCGACGGCCAGCCGGTAGGTCACCTCGGTGGACCCGTCGCCGGTCTCGGTGAGCACGTACGCGCCGTCCATGCCCTTCACCATCTTGGCCTCGACCAGCGTCCAGGTGACCTCGTTCGCGGCCCAGATGTAGTCCAGCGTGTACTCGTCGGAGATCGCGCCGGCATCGACCTTGAACCTGACCTGCTTGGGCCGGCCGGCCGCGTCGTACGACAGCACCTCGGTCTCTCGCATCGAGTCGGCCCACTCCGGGTACGCGTCGAAGTCCGCGATCACGTCCATGATGGCCGCGGGGCTCGCGTTGACGACGATCGATGAGGTGGTCTGCTCGGCCATCGATTCACCTTCCGACTTGTCATCCGTCCCAGCGGAGACTATCGCGCCACGGTAGTCCGACACCTCCCAGCCGGGCCGGTGCTCGCCCGGCGCGCGGCCGCGCTCCACCTCGTCCTTGAACCGCCACAGGTGCCGCCGGTACGCCACGGCGTACGACTCGCGCAGCCGCCGCACGCGCGGCCCGCTCGCCGGCCCGGACGGCTCGGCCCTCAGGTACCAGTGCACGACGACGCCGTCGCGGACCTGTTCCAGCCACAGCTCTGCGGTCCCAACCAGGTCGCCGGACACGGTCCAGCGCACACCCTCGAGCCCGCGCTCCTCGTACGGTGTCAGCTCCAACCCCGGCCACCAGGTATGCCACAACGCGCGGTCGGCCAGCCGTTTCGCCACGTAGGCTGGCTCCGCGACGACCAGGTCGTCGCAGGCGATGTCGATCGAGGGCATCGAGAGTCCCCAAGGGTATGGCTACTTCCGAGTACGTGACTGTAACGTGCGGGCAACTGTGAGTAGGAGGAGGGCGATCCACGGATGCGCGAGTACACCACCCCGGCCGTCGTCGAGGAGCCGACCAGCGGCAGTCTGAGCGACCCGGTCTGGGAGAACGCGTCCACGCATCCGGACAGCGCCGTCTTCAGCCGCCGTACCGCGGACGGTTGGTCCGACGTCACCGCGGCCGAGTTCAAGGACCAGGTCGTCGCGGTCGCGAAGGGCCTGATCGCGGCCGGCGTACAGCACGGTGACCGGGTCGCGCTGCTCAGCCCGACCCGGTACGAGTGGACGCTGGTCGACTACGCGATCTGGTCGATCGGCGCCGCGACCGTACCGATCTACGAGACGTCGTCGCCGTCCCAGATCCAGTGGATCCTGACCGACTCCGAGGCCGTCGCCGCGGTGGTCGAGTCCGGCGTGCACGCGACGGCGGTCGAGAACGCCCGGGCCGAGGCACCCGCGCTGCAGGAGATCTGGCAGCTCGAGTCGGGTGCCATCGACCAGCTCACCGCGCTGGGTGCGGATGTCAGTGACGCCGAGCTGGACAAGCGCCGGGCCGCGGTCACACCGTCCGACCTGGCGACGCTCATCTACACCTCGGGCACCACCGGCCGGCCGAAGGGCTGCAAGCTCACGCACGCGAACTTCCTGTCAGAGCTGCGCACCGCGGTCAAGGTGCTGGACGACCTGTTCGTGCTGGACGGCGCGTCGACGCTGCTGTTCCTGCCGCTGGCGCACGTGTTCGCCCGGATCATCCAGGTCGGCTGCGTGATGATGCGGGTCAGGCTCGGCCACACCGCGGACGTGAAGAACCTGGTCGCCGACCTGGGCACGTTCAAGCCGACCTTCATCCTCAGCGTGCCGCGGGTGTTCGAAAAGGTGTTCAACACCGCCAGCCAGACCGCGCACTCCGCCGGCCGCGGCAAGATCTTCGACGCGGCCGCCGAGACCGCGATCGAGTACTCGCAGAAGCTGTCGGACGGCGGGGTCGGGCTCGGGCTGCGGGTGCGGCACGGGATCTACGACAAGCTGGTGTATGGCAAGCTGCGCGCCGTGCTCGGCGGCCAGGCGTCGTACGCGGTCTCCGGCGGCGCCCCGCTCGGCGACCGGCTCGGGCACTTCTTCCGCGGCATCGGGGTACCGGTGCTGGAGGGGTACGGGCTGACCGAGACCACTGCGGCACTGGCGGTGAACCTGCCCGGCGGGATCCGGATCGGCACCGTCGGCAAGCCGCTGCCCGGCGTCACCGTGGCGGTCGCGGACGACGGCGAGCTGCTCTTCAAGGGCGGCCAGGTGATGGCCGGCTACTGGAAGAACGACGAGGCGACCGCGGCCGCGATCGACGCCGACGGCTGGTTCCACAGCGGCGACCTGGGCGACGTCGACGCCGACGGGTACATCCGGATCACTGGCCGCAAGAAGGAGATCCTCGTCACCGCCGGCGGCAAGAACGTCGCGCCCGCGGCGCTCGAGGACCGGATCCGCCTGCACCCGCTGGTCAGCCAGTGCATGGTGGTTGGCGACGGCAAGCCGTTCATCGCCGCCCTGGTCACGATCGACCCGGAGACGGTCGGCGCCTGGGCCTCCGAGCACGGCAAGCCGTCCGACGTACCGTCGCTGACCGATGACCCTGACCTGCGCGCCGAGGTCCAGCGCGCGATCGACGACGCGAACTCGGCCGTCTCCAAGGCCGAGGCGATCCGCAAGTTCGCCATCCTCCCGAACGACTGGACCCAGGACAACGGCGAGCTCAGCCTCAAGCTCAGCCTCCGCCGCCACGTCGTGATGAAGAACCACGCCACCGACATCACCGCCCTCTACACCCGCTGAGCACACCTTCCGTTCATCGGGCCCTTGTGACCCGGCGTGTCGCCATTCATCGGGCCCTTGTGACCATCCGTCGCGATGCCGCTTGCCCGCGTGGACGTTGCGGTGCGCGGTCAGAAGGGCCCGACGATAGGCGACACGCCGAGTCACAAGGGCCCGATGAACGGGTTCGGAGTGCGGATACCTGGTCGACGGGGTGTAAGGAGTATGAGATCGTTACGGTGATTAGCAGGTCGAGGCGGGAGTACAGCGATGCACGTAGCGCAGGATGCGGCGAGGACCAAGTCCGTGGGGCTGGGGTTCGCGATCGTGTCGGCGGTGACGTTCGGCGGTTCCGGGCCGTTCGCGAAGGCGCTGATCGGGGCCGGGTTCTCGCCGCAGCAGGCGGCCTGGCTGCGGATCCTCGGGGCCGCGGCGCTGCTGATCCCACTCGTGCTCCTGCTCCGCGGACGGGCCGGGATCGCGTCGGCGCACCGGTCCTGGCCGCAGCTGGTGCTGTATGGGCTGACCGGGATCGCCGGCTGCCAGACGCTGTTCTTCATCGCCGCGAGCCGGCTGCCGGTCGGGGTGGCGATCCTGCTCGAGTTCACCGGGCCGGTCCTGGTGGTGGCCTGGCTGCGGTTCGTCCGGCACAGTGTCGTGCCGCGCAGCGCGGCCATCGGGGTCGGGATCGCACTGGTCGGGCTGGCCTGCGTGGTCGAGGTCTGGTCCGGCCTGGCGCTGGACCTGGTCGGGCTACTGGCCGGGCTCGGCGCGGCGGCCTGCCAGGCGACGTACTTCCTGCTGATCGACCGGCTGACCGGGGTCGCGGACCCGCTGGTGATGACCGCGGCCGGCAGTGCCGTCGGCGCCGTCGTACTGACCCTGATCGCGGCACCGTGGGCGGCGCCGTTCGGGGTGCTCGGTGACGTCGTGCCGATCGGCAACCACCATGCGCCGGCGTGGACGTTCGCGGTCTGGATCGTCGTGATCAGCACGGTCGTCGCGTACCTGACCGGCGCCGCCGCGGTGCAGCGGCTGTCGGCGGCGGTCGGCGGGGCGGTCGCGTACGTCGAGGTCGTCGCCGCGACGCTGTTCGCCTGGGTCCTGCTCGACGAGCGGCTCACCGGCACCCAGCTGCTCGGCGGCACGATCGTGCTGGCCGGCGCGTTCGTGGCGCAGTCCAGCGTCAGCCGCACGAAGAAGCAGGCCGAGCTCCCTCCGCTCGAACCGTCACACGTCTAGGGCAGACCGCAGCTCGGCGCCCGCGCGGTCCCAGGTCCACTCGGAGGCGACCCACTCCCGGCCGCGAGCGCCCAGCCGCCGCGCCAGAGCCGGGTCGCGCAGCAACGCGATCAGCCGGACCGCTACCGCGACCGGGTTGTACGGGTCGACGAGGTACCCGGTCTCGCCGTGCCGGACCGCGTCCTCGGTTCCGCCGGAGTCGCCGGCCACCACCGGCAGCCCGCACGCAGCGGCCTCCAGGAACACGATCCCGAGTGCCTCCGGCTCCAGCCCGAACCGCCGGGTCCGGCACGGCATCGCGAACACGTCACCGAGCTCGACGTACGGCGGTATGGTTGCCCACGGCACCGACCCGGTGAACCGCACCGCCTCGCCGATCCCGAGCGACCCGGCCAGTGCGCGGAGCCGGTCGCGATCCGGTCCGCCCCCGACCAGCAGCAGTACGGCGTCCGGTACCGCGGCGCGCACCCGCGGCCAGGCACGGATGAGCGTGTCCTGACCCTTGCGCGGCACCAGCCGGGACACGCAGGTCACCACCGGTACCCCGGCCAGCCCGAGCGACTCGCGCAGCTCCGCGCCGCCACACCCTGGATGGAAGCGCGACACGTCCACACCGGGAGCCAGCCGCCGCATCGTCGTGCCCGCAGGCAGCGCCGGCGCGATCCGCGCACCGCACCAGCCGGACACGTACGTCACCACGTCCGCGGCCGCGCCGATCCGGCGCAGCGCCGACCGGGTGCCCGGCACCGACGACCACCAGGTCTCGTGCCCGTGCGTCATCGCGACCACCCGTTCGGCACCCGCAACCCGCAGCGCCGGCCCCATCAACCCGAGCGGTGCGGCGGCACCGAACAGCACGCGGTCGCAACGGTGCTCGCGCAGTATCCGGGCCGCGTGCCGCGTCGCTCGTGGTGTCGGCAGCAGCATCGACGCCCGGTCCCGCACGACGGGGAACGGCAACCCGGCGTCGTACCCCGTTGCCCCCGGCATCGACGCGGTGAAGACCACCGGGTCGACCTGGTCACAGAGCGAGCGGACGAAGGTCTCGATACCACCTTGCCGGGGCGGGAAGTCGTTCGTGACGACGAGCACGCTCACTGCGAGGCCAGCGGCGGTACGGCGATGCCGTGCTGGCTCCCCCAGGTCCGGGCCACCTCGATCCGCTGCGGCGGGGTCGGGTGCGACGAGAACATCGCGAACCGCCAGGGCGCCGGGTCCAGCGCGGAGATGTTCGTCACGGCCAGCTGGTGCTGCATGGCGGCGAACACCGCCGGGTCCCGGGTCAGGTCGAGCGAGTGCACGTCCGCGCGGGTCTCGATCCGCCGGCTGATCAGGTTCTGCGCCGGAGCCACGACCGTCGTGCCGATGGCGATCAGCGCCAGCAGCAGCGCGGTATTCCGCGGGTCGGCGAGCCGGGATCCGATCAGCAGCCGCAGCAGTATGACCCCGAACAACGCCGCCAGCGCGCCGACCATGGTGCCGTGCAGCACGTCGTTGCGCTTCGCGTGCC
Organism: Kribbellaceae bacterium; assembly: GCA_035650275.1. Lineage (GTDB taxonomy): Bacteria > Actinomycetota > Actinomycetes > Propionibacteriales > Kribbellaceae > DASRHY01. The sequence continues at coordinate 23,908 of DASRHY010000160.1, forward strand.
CGAGCTCATGCGCGACCACCAGCCGGACCTGTTCCGGCGGGATCCGCAGCAGCGTGTCGTACACGACGATCCGCCGGGTGGACCCGAACCCGGACACGTAGGCGTTCAGCGACGTCGTACGCCGCGACGCGTCGGCCACCAGCACGTCCTGCACCGGTACGCCGTCGGCGGCCGCCAGCTCCATCAGGTCGTCACGCAGCGCGCCGGCCGGCATCGAGGTGAACTCGTTGAAACGCGGCTCGACCAGCACCGGGTACGCGAACGACACCACGACCACCAGCACCGCCGCGGACAGCGCGGCCGGCACCCACCACCAGGTCCGCCAGCGCCGCGCCATCCCGACCAGCAGCAGCGCCAGCAGCACCAGCGCGGCGGTGCCGATCACCCAGCCGACGGCCCGGTCCCTGGCCCACGAGCCCCAGTCCTGGGTGGACAGACCCCAGCGCCGCAGGGCCCGTTCGGTCACGATGCCGGACGGCAGCGTGAGCAGGCTCCCGGCGAGCGCGATGACCACCACGACCAGCGGTACGAGGAGGTACCACCGGCGGACCCGCAGCGCCTCTGCCAGCCGGCGGCCCAGCGAGCTGAACCCGATCACGACCGGTACCAGCACCGACAGCGCCCACGACAGCGTCGACCAGGGCAGGACCTCGGCGCGGAACGCGTCCTGCCGGGCGATGTCGGCCGCCGTGAAGTCGGTGGCCGGGTCACTGGCCGGCACCCCGTCCAGCGGCATCCACGGCGTGGTGACGACTACGACCAGCAGCAGTGCTGCGCCGACGACCACTCCGGCCAGCGCGGCGATCCGCCGTTCACTCATCGGCCAGCCTGCGCAGGTACCGCAACCAGTCGTCGGCGAACTGCTCCTGCGTGGTGTTCAGGACCGTGCGGAACCCGTCCCGCATACCGTTCGGCGAGCGTGACGCGTGCACGGTCCGGTAGAGGCGGACCAGCTTGTCCTCGCCGTACTTGGTGGCGATCAGCTGGCACGCCAGCCAGCTGCCCTCGTAGGCGATCGCGAGCTGCTTCGACGACGCAGAGAACGCAGCCGGCTCCGGCAGCATCTTCGGCCCCTTGCCGACGCGGACCGCTGCCAGCAGTTCCTTGGCCGCCGACCCGGTGGGCACGTGGACGGCCTTGAACGCGACGTAGTCGGCGAACCCCTCCGCGAACCACAGCGGCACCGCCGACGCGGTCGCCCGGGACGCGACGTGCGTGGTCTCGTGGGTGAGCACGATCCGGCGGCCCTGGGTGCCGAGGCTCATGAACCGGGCCGGGTTCGCGACGATCCGCACCGGTACGCCGACCGACCGCTCGTCCGCCTCCGCGGTGGTGACGGCCGCGATCTGGTCATAGGTGTGCTGGCGGGCGCCGAGCACATACTCCATCTGGCTCTGCGTGCGGGGCAGGTACAGCACCACCGTCCGCCGCCAGTTCGGGCCCCAGACGGCGGTCACGGACTCGATCGCGCTGTCCACGGTCCGGGCGTACGCCACCAGGTCGGCCTTCGGGTCCAGGCTGACCACCAGACTGCGTTCGCCGCGGACCGCGCGGATCTTGCCGAGCAGCCAGAACGGCCGGCGCTGACCGGGCCGGACCTGGTCGGACAGCGAGGACAGGTACGTCGAGCCGTCCCGGGTGACCAGCGTCATCGGCACCGTGAGCCGGACCGGCTGCGGGTCGAAGCCAGTGAGCCGCCAGGACACCTCGACCTGGGCCAGCCACGCCTCCTGTCCACCGATCTCGCGGCGCCGGTCCGCGGGCAGCTGGTCCGGGTTGTCGCTCACGTACCGCATCACGATCGATGCCAGTGGCAACGCCTGCAGGTTCTCGAACACCTGCTGGGCCTCGGGAGCGAACGTGGTCGCGTCCGGGTCGACGATGCCCGTGAACGCCGCCCGGTCACCGCCGGCGATCGCGGAGCTCATCTGCTGCAGCAGCAGCTCGCCCGCGGTGGCGCGGCGGACCGCCGCCTCGGCGCCGACATCGGCGGACGTGCTGACCGAGCCGGACGGTGGCGCCGGCGTGTCGTCGTGGATCGCGCTGCGCAGCCCGACGTACACGGTTCCGGCCACCAGCCCCATCGCGACGGCCAGCAGCAGCCGGCGCCGGCCGGCGTGCGCGTGGTGGGCCGGTTCCTCGGAAGAGCGCAGCGGGGCGTGCGACGGCGCACGCAGCACCGGCTGCTCCCGCTCCTCACTCACCCTCGGCCCCCTGGTCTCAGGATATGGCTCCAGCGACCGGAGACCCTTCCGGTTCTCGGAAGTCACTCTAGGTCGTCCCGGTGCTGCACGCAGACGCATTCGGCTCCGAGGCCTCGCCCCGGAGCCGTTGCTGTCGCGTCAGAATACGCCCTGAAGGGGTCTTTTCGTGACCGATCGGTAGCGAAATCTCAGCCCGGCCGCACGGCACCGCTGTACGGCATCTCGTCGAGGTCGGAGATCTTGACGGGATTGCCCGGGCGGCTGGCGTGCACGATCCGACCGTCGCCCATGTAGAGCCCGACGTGGCTGATCGGGTCGTAGTAGAAGACCAGGTCACCTGGTCGCAGGGCGCTCTTTCGCACCCGCTGGCCCTCGCTGTACTGCGCCCGCGAGGAGTGCGAGAGCGAGACCCCGGCCTGCCTCCAGGCCGCCATCGTCAGACCGGAGCAGTCGAACGAGCCCGGACCGTCCGCACCCCACTGATAGGGGTCGCCGAGCTGGTCCAGCGCGTAGTTCAGCGCGATCGCGCCGCGACCGGAGGCCGGAACGTCGATGTCGGGCCGCTCGGTGTCGCGGCTCTCGCGCGCCTCGCGCTGCTCGCGATCCTCCTCGGCCTCGAGCCGGCTCCGCTCGGCGTCGGTCAGCCGGTCCAGCACCTTCTCGGCCTTGCTCAGGTGCGTGTTGATCTGCTTCTTCAGCTCGTCCTGCTTGTGCTGCACCGCGTTCAGCGCGTCCAGCTCGGTCTGCGCGGCGGCCTGCAGGTCGGTGAGCCGGCCCTGCGCGGTCTGGTACCGCTGCAGCACGGCGTTCTGCTGGCCGGCGAAGGCGCGGGCGGTCGAGGCCTGGGTCAGGAACTGGTCCGGGTCGGCGGAGAGCAGCAGCTGGGCGGTCGTGGTCATCCCGGACTGCTGGTAGTTCGCGACCGCGAGGGCACCGATCTGGGTCCGGATCGCGTCCACCTGGCCGCGCTGCTTGTCGATCCCCTTGTTCACCGAGGCGACCCGGAGCTTGGCGGTGGTGATGTCGTCCCGCAGGTCGTTCGCCGCCTCACCGGCCGCCTCGGCCTGGTGGCGCAGCTCGGCGACCTGCTTGCGCGCCTGCTCCAGAGTCGGCTTGGGGTCCGCATTCGCGGAGCCGGGGATGAACATCAACCCGGCGAGCACGAGCGAGGCGGCTGCAGTGAGGGCGATCCCTTGCGTTCGGTAGTTCCGGACGATCGACACGGTGCCCGGTCGGTCCCTTCCTGCCTCGGTGCCGTCCCCGTCCCGCGACCACCGCACTCAGTGATCGGACTCGGCCGTTGTCCGGCCGGTCCGGACGACCGACACTCCTCAGACAACGAGAGCACACACTAGTAACCGATTCGTGACCTGCGCAATCCGCCCCACCGATTCGGTCTGACCGTGGCACAGATGCGCCATCTGGGCGCCCGGGACCGGGTGGCGCCGTCAGCCGGTGGCGGCCGATCCGGGCAGGTCGGGATCGATGCTGTCCACGGCGTGCACCAGCCGTAACGGTGGCACCAGGCCGGACTGCGCCAGCGCGTCCAGCGCGGCCCGCTCCTCGTCGTCGATCACCAGGTCGTTGCCCGACGCATCCAGCACCACGGTGACCACGCAGTCGCGACACCCGGGCCCCCGCATCACACACGCGTCACAGTCGATCAGCACAGTCGCCTCCGCTCCACACTCCGTCACTGCGTCTTGGGGCAGGACGTTAGGAGCCGCCGCCGACAGTTCCTTCCCCTGTCCCTCGCCCGCGACGTACCTATTCGGCGTGGCTCAGGTGAGGCGGGCGAGCAGGGCGGCGGCGGAGACCGGGCGGGCCCCGGACGCCGACACCGACTCCGACACCTCGCGGTCGCTCGAGACCACGACGACCGGGCGCCCGGGCGGTTCGGCGCGGACCAGCTGACGGATCACGTCGTCCGCGATCACGCCGGGCGGGCTGAACCGGACCCGGACGCCGCGTGGCGGGTTCAGCTGCACCGGGCCCGACATCTCCGCGCCGTCGAACACCACCGTGACCTCGACCCGGCGCTGCGCGACGAGGGCGCCGAGCGCGGTGACCAGCCGCTGGCGCTGCGAGTGCAGCGGCATCGCCGGCCAGGCCGTCTTGGTCACGTTGTAGCCGTCCACCACGAGATGTACCTGCGGCAGCGCCAGCAGCTCGTCCAGCAGCACCGGGTCGTCGGCCGGCGCGGCCCGGCCGACCGGTCCGGTCACCGGCTCGACCCCGGCCACCGTATCGGCGGGACGCAGCGTGCCCGCCGGCGGCAGGGCAAGCTCGCGGCGCAGCCCGCCGGCGGCGTCCAGCACCGTGTCCAGCAGCAGCCGGAGCCGGACCGAGGCGAGCTCGCGCTCCTGGCCCGCGGTCCGTTTCACCGCCTGCTCGACCTCCTCCAGCTCGGCGATGCGGGACTTGAGCTTGCGCAGCTCACGGTCCGCCTCCGCCTTCGCCGCCGCGACCCGTGCATCGGCGCCGGCCGCGTCCTCGGTACGGCGCGCGGCCTCCTCCTCCGCGGCCGCGACCCGCAGCCGGGACTCGTTCAGCTTGCGGCGCAGGACCGTGTTCTCCTGCTTCAGCTCGGCGATCTGCTCGCGCAGCTTGTCCCGGGTCTGCCGGGCCTCGGTACGGGCCTGGTCCAGCTGCTCGGTGAGCCGGGCCAGCTGGCCCTCGTCGGTCGCCGGCGTACTGCTCGCGACTGCCTGCGCGGCCCCGGCGACCACGTCCTCCCAGCCGTCCGGCCGGAGCAGGTACGCCAGCGCCGCCACCTCGACCGGGTCGGCCGCCGGCACCGGCGTCCGGTCCGCGACCGCGTCGCCGAGCTCCGGCTGCAGCTGGCGGACCTCGAACGCCACCAGCTTGCGGAAGTGGTCGTCGGTCTCCAGCGTCGGCCCGAGCACCGATGCGGACAGCTTCGCCCGCCGGGCCGGCGCGAACGTGGCGAACCGGCGCAGCGGGGCCGGGATGTCCGCCGCCGGCATCGCGCCGAGCGCCTGCGCGGCCAGCGCCAGCACGCGCTGCCGGACCGGTTCGGGCAGCGTCGGCGGGGTCGGCGTCTCAGCCACCGGCTTCGCGGGCCCCAGCGGTCATGCCGGACCCCTGGGGCGTCGGAACGACCCGTACGTCGGTGCTGCCGCACCACCGGCAGCGGATCTCGCCGACCTCCTCGGCCAGCACATCGGTGTCCTCCACGTCGTGGTCACCGGCGAGCGTGAAGTGCCAGTACTCCGTGCTCCGCACGGTCCGGGTCACGTCGAACCGGGTCAGGTTCCCGCAGGACGCACAGCGCAGCCGCTGGTCCGGTCCGGGAAGCGTCACACGGGTACCCATACCGAGAGCCTAGATGGTGGTTGCGTTAGGCACCCGGCTATTCCGCCGGGTCCGGCGATCGCGCCGGCCCGGGCGCGTCGTACCGGGGATTTGTCGGAGCAGCCACCTAGCGTCGGATGATGTGAGCAGTACGACGCCAGATCACGCCGCCCCGCCGGCTGTCGTCCGTGGCGTCCAGCCCAGCTTCGACGAGCTGGGCACCCCGCTACGTGACGTCACCTTCTGCGTCGTCGACCTGGAGACCACCGGCGGCGCCCCAGGGGTGTCCTCGATCACCGAGATCGGTGCGGTCAAGGTGCGCGGCGGCGAGGTGCTCGGCGAGTTCCAGAGCCTGGTCAACCCGTACGAGCCGATCCCGCCGTTCATCGCGGTACTGACCGGGATCACCGACGGCATGGTCGCGTCCTCGCCCGGCATCGCCGCGGTGCTGCCGGCGTTCCTGGAGTTCTCCCGCAACTGCGTGCTGGTCGCGCACAACGCGCCGTTCGACGTCGGCTTCCTGCGGCACGACGCGCGGGTGCACGCCTATGACTGGCCCGACTTCGGCGTCGTCGACACCGCGCTGCTGGCCCGCCGGGTGCTCACCGCGGACGAGGCGCCGAACTGCAAGCTCGGCACACTGGCTCGCATCTTCCGCGCCGCGACGACGCCGAACCACCGCGCGCTGTCCGATGCCCGGGCCACCGTCGACGTACTGCACGGGCTGTTCGAGCGGATCGGCAGCATGGGCGTGCAGACGCTGGAGGACCTGCACACGTTCTCGTCCCGGGTCTCCCCCGCGCAGCGGGCGAAGCGGCACCTGGCCGAGATGTTGCCGCACGCACCGGGTGTGTACCTGTTCACCGACGACCGCGGCGAGGTGCTGTACGTCGGGAAGTCCAAGGACCTGCGCACCCGGGTCCGGTCGTACTTCACCGCGTCGGAGACCCGGTCGCGGATCGGCGAGATGATCGGTATCGCCAGCGGCGTGCGCGGGATCGAGTGCGCCACAGCGCTCGAGGCCGAGGTGCGCGAGCTGCGGCTGATCGCCGAGCACAAGCCGCGGTACAACCGACGGTCCCGGTTCCCGGAGCGGCAGCACTGGCTGAAGGTCACGGTCGAGCCGTTCCCGCGGCTGTCGCTGGTGAAGCAGGTGCGCGACGACGGGGCGGGTTATCTCGGCCCGTTCGGCTCCAAGCGCACCGCCGAGCGGGCCATGGCCGCCCTGCACGAGGCGTTCCCGATCCGGCAGTGCAGCCAGCGGATGCCCAAGCACCCGCACGGTACGCCGTGCGTGCTGGCCGAGATGAATCGCTGCCTGGCACCGTGCGACGGGCGGATCGGGATGGACGACTACGGCGTGTTCGTGGCCGCGCTGCGCGCCTCGCTGACCAGCGACCCGTCCCAGGTGGTGCACGCGCTGACCAACCGGATCGACCTGCTCGCGGCCGTCGAGCGGTTCGAGGACGCCGCGGTGCACCGTGACCGGCTCGGGGCGTTCGTGCGCAGCAGTGCCCGGATGCAGCGGCTCGCCTCGCTCACCGGCTGTGCCGAGATCGCGGCCGCGAAGCGGGCCGAGGACGGCGGTTGGGAGCTGCACGTCATCCGGTACGGCCGGCTCGCCGCGGCCGGGTTCAGCCCGCGCGGCCAGGACCCGCGCAAGCACATGGAGATGCTGCAGGCGTCCGGCGAGACCGTGCTGCCCGGTATCGGCCCGGTCGCCACCGCGGCACCGGAGGAGCTGGAGACCGTGCTGCGCTGGCTGGAGTCGCCCGGCGTACGGCTGGTCGAGATCGACGGCGAGTGGTCCAGCCCGATCGGCGGGGCCGGCGCGCACCTGCGGATGCTCGACCGTGCGAGCGAGGGCGACCGGGCGCTGCACGGGTTCGGCGAGCGCCGCAGCTTCCGCCCGCTCGGTGGTACGCCGCTGGCGGGCGCCGGTTAGTCGGTGGCTAGGCTCGGCGCCGTACGTGCGTCGCCCCCCGGAGAGGACAGGCACCGATGGCAATGGTCACCGCGATCGTGTTCATCAACGCCGACGTCGCGCGGATCCCCGAGGTCGCCGCGCAGGTGGCCGCGATCGACGGTGTCGGCGAGGTGTACTCGGTCACCGGTGACATCGACCTGATCGCGATCATCCGGGTCCGCGAGCACGACGACCTCGCCAGCGTGATCCCGGACCACGTGAACAAGGTGCCCGGGGTGCTCAGCACGCAGACGCACATCGCGTTCCGGACCTACTCGGCACATGACGTGGAGGCGGCGTTCAGCCTCGGCGAGCCCGACCCGGAGTGACCCGCCGCTGACACGGCGCTTGGCTACGGTGACCCCATGAGCAACCCCCCTGCCGGCTGGTACCCGGATCCGACCGGGAAACCCGACACCATCCGTTGGTGGAGCGGCACGCAGTGGACGAACAAGACCGAGACGGAGACGCCGTCAGAGGTCGAGCCCACCGCGCCCGAGCCAGTCGCGCCGGAGCAGCCCCAACCCTCACCCGAGCAGCACCAGGTTCCCGCCGCGCAGCACCAGACCACGCCCGAGCAGGCGCCGGCCGCGCAATCCGGGCCGGATCCCGGCCAGCCTGCCTGGCAGACCACCTCCGAGCCGGTGCAGCCGTGGCAGGAGTCCGCGGCCGGCGGCGGCTGGCAGTCCGCGCCGGTGTCGTGGCAGCAGCCGGAGGGCACCGAGCAGCCGGACGAGAACTACGGGGAGCAGCAGCAGGCCCAGGCGGCCGACGGCTGGGGTCAGCCGGACGTCTCCCAGCCGATGCCCGCCTGGGAGCAGGGCCAGGCCACCGGGCCGGCCCCTGCCTGGGAGCAGGGTCAGGCCTCCACGCCGGACGCCCAGCAGAGCTGGGAGCCGCAGGAGCAGCAGTCGTCCGCCTGGGAACAGACGCCGGACCAGGCCTGGGGTACGCCGGACCAGCAGCAGGGCTGGCAGCAGCAGCAATTCGAGCAGCAGGCCTGGCAGCAGGCTCCGGCTCAGCACAGCTGGTCCCCGACCGGCCAGCAGGCGCCGGCTCAGCAGGGCTGGCAGGATGCGGCACAGGCGCAGGCGCAGCAGGGCTGGGACCTGCGGCCTGACGCGCGGGGCGGTCAGGCCGGCTGGACCAGTACGCCGGCCCAGCACGGCCAGTACGGTCCGCAGACCCAGCAGGCGCAGCCGACACAGCAGGGTCAGCCGGGTTGGGGCGGCGGTGCCGCCCTGCAGGGCCAGCAGCCCTGGGTTCAGGGCCAGTCCGGCGGCGGCCAGCAGCCGCCACTGGGTCGGCAGAAGCCCGACGGCCGGGCGTCAGGTGGTGGCGGTCTCAAGCTACCGCTCATCATCGCCGCGGCGGTCGTGCTCGTTCTGCTGGTCGTCGGTGGGGTGTTCGTGCTGGTCAACCGCGATGACAAGCCGGGGGCGGGATCGACACCGCCGCCGAGCGGGTCCAGCAGCCAGCCGAACAGCCCGTCGCCATCCGGCGAGCCGACGCCGTCGGAGACCGTGTCGCCGGGGCAGTCCCGCAACCCGGCGTTGCACGAGGGCAACCGGTCGGCATCGGACGCGATCTCGTTCCCGCGGCAGCCGCCCACACGCTGGTCGGACCGCAAGCGGTTCTCCCGCGCGGTGATCAACTCCAGCGGGCAGTACTCGGTGCTGCAGCAGAAGTTCGACGGCAGGAACGACTGGTACGCGAACATCTTCGTCGGCACGTTGAGCACGTCGATCCTTTACAACGGCAACCCGCAGTCAACGGCAAACGACCTGGCGATCGAGCTGCGGAACTCGTTCTACGACCCGATCCCGATCGCCGCCCGCCAGGTGAACAGCAAGGCGCTCACGGTCGGTGGGCACAAGGGCTGGCTGATCCGCCATGCGATCGGTGCCAGGGCGAAGGGCCTGCGGTCGCCTAACCTCTACCTGACCGTCGCCGTGTTCGACCTCGGTGACGGCACCGCCGTGACGTACGTGAGCGATGTACCGTCCAACCGACCCGACCTGCGCGCACAGGAGCAGGCTGCATTCAGGGGGCTCCGGATTGGCTGACGACCTGCAGGCCCAGGGCTCGTCCTTGGACCAGCCACCGCACCAGTGGGGCTCGCCACCTCCGCCCCCGCCGCCACCGCCGCGGCAACGGGATGAGCCGCGTGCCACTGCGCAGGAGCCGGTCGCGGACGCAGGCATCCCGGACGAGAAGGCCGGCAGCGAGCCGCCGCAGCTCGAGCCGCCGCAGCCCGAGCCGCCGCCGGCCGAGTCACCGGCCCAGCCATCCGCCCAGTCACCGGCCCAGTCACCGGCCGCTGCCCAGGGGCCCGCACAGGCATCGGCGGACCGGCCCGGCACCTCGCCGTACGGCCCGTCGCCGCAGCTCCCCGTCGCCCAGCAGCTCACGCCGACGCCGCACACCCAGCAGGACACCCAGCAGGACACCCAGCAGCCAACCCAGCAGCCAACCCAGCGGCCGAGCCGGTCGCGGGGGGAGCTGAACATGTGGGGCTCGCCCCCGGTCCGAAACCCGCAGCGGAACCAGCCGCTGCCGCCGAACCTGGCACCGTCCACACCGCAGCCGGCGCCGCAGGACCAGACACCGCCTGCGCCTCGACCGCCGCAGCGGAGCCCGATCCCCTGGAGTCCTCCTCCGCAGCAGAGCTGGCCTCCCGCGCCACCCCAGCACGAGCCGCACCCGTGGGGCTCGCCGCCCGCGGAGACCGGCCAGCACCGGACCCAGCCGTCGCCCGCGGGCCCGCCGCCCGACGACCCGGGTGATCCGGCACAGCAGTCGCCGGCCGTGCCACGCAGCCGTACCCCGCGCCTGGTCGCCGCCCTGGCGACCCTGGTGGCGGCCGTGCTGGTGACCGCCTGGACCGTGCACTGGACCTGGAGCCGGGCCGACGCCCTCACCCCGGTCGACCTGCCGTCCGCCGGTAAGCCGCTGGAGACGGTCGACCCGCAAGGCTTCCTCGAACCCAAGGTCGCCGACGGCAAGATGGTGAACACGCTCGGCGACACCATGCCGCTGATGCCGGCGCCGCCCTGGGGCCAGTCCAGCGACCCGATCACGTACCGCGGTCTGGGTTTCTGGATGGATGTGCACGTCAAGTACGACGGCACGAACACCTGGGGCAACGCGGTGTTCTTCGGCATCTTCCAGCCCGAAGAACCGTACGCCAGCACGCCGGCCGGGATTCGGAAGACCGCGACGCTGGTCGGCGGCCGCATCCTCAACCGGATCTACGACGGCAAGGTCGTGCCGATCAAGAGCACCGTGAAGCATCGCCGGCTCACCGTCGACGGCCACCGCGCACACGAGATCACCGCACGCGTCCCGATCAAGCAGGCTCAGCTCGCGGAGACCTTCTCCACGCTCGGCATGATCGTGATCGACCGCGGTGACGGAACCGCCGCGGTCAGCGCGACCGTGATCAGCGGGTCCACCACCGCGAAGTGGCTGCCGATCTGGCGCGAGCACGTCGCGCAGATCAAGATCAGGAGCTGACGCGGACCTCGGCGCACGTCGCGACCCAGCGCTCGAGGGTCTGCTTCGCCGCGCCGGAGTCGATCGCCTCCGCGGCGCGTGCCATCGCTGCCGCGAGCCGTTCGGTGACCGTGCCGGACGACGGTTCGTACGCCGCGAGCGCCGCCGACGCGTTCAGCAGTACGACGTCGCGCACCGGGCCCTTGTCGCCCTCCAGCAGCGCCCGGACCACGCCAGCGTTGTAGGCCGCGTCCGCACCTTGGAGGTCCTCCGGCCGTACCGCCGAGAGGCCGAGATCCCGCGGATCCACCGGCTCGGGCCCGGACACCGCACCGCCGCCGACGGCCCACACCTGCGAGGTCGTGGTGGTGGTCAGCTCGTCCAGGCCGTCGTCCCCGTGGAACACCAGTGCGTCGATACCGCGCCGGGACAGCACACCGGCCACCAGGCCGGCGATCCGGGCGTCCGCGACCCCGACCGCCTGCGCCGACGGGTTGCCGGGGTTCGCCAGCGGTCCGAGGAAGTTGAACGTCGTCGGCACGCCGAGCTCCTTGCGGACGGGTCCGGCATGCCGCAGCGCCGGGTGGAACGCCGGCGCGAAGCAGAACGTGATCCCGCCCCGCTCCGCCACCTCGGCGACCTGGGCAGGCGACAGGCCCAGCGGTATGCCGAGCTCCTCGAGCACGTCCGCCGCGCCGCACGCCGACGAGGCAGCCCGGTTGCCGTGCTTGACCACCTTCGCTCCGGCGCCGGCCGCGACGATGGCGGACATGGTCGAGATGTTCACCGTCCGGGCGCCGTCGCCACCGGTCCCGACGATATCGACGGTGCGGCCGCTGACCGAGATCTGCTGGCCGTGCGCGTACATGGTCGCGACCAGGCCCTCGACCTCGGTCACGGTCTCGCCCTTCGCCCGCAGCGCGATCACGAACCCGGCCAGCTGGGCCGGGGTCGCGTCACCCCTCAGGATCTGTTCCATCGCCCATGCCGTCGCGTCGTGGTCCAGGTCCTCACGACGCAACAGCGGTCCGAGGACCTGCGGCCAGGTGTAGGAGGCCGGCATGGCGGATCAGCGGGTCGCGGGGAGGTTGGACGCCGCCACCCGGGCCCGCAGCAGCCCGGCGACGACCTCGGCGGTGCGGACCGGGTCGAGTGGGTGCGAGACCGCGGCGTCGGCCCGCGACCAGGTCGCCAGCCAGGCGTCCTGCGGTCGGCCGATCAGGACCATCAGCGGCGGGCAGCGGTAGATCTCGTCCTTGAGCTGCCGCGCGATCCCCATGCCGCCCGCCGGTACCGCCTCGCCGTCCAGGATCGCCAGGTCGATGCCGCCCGGCCCTGAGTTGGACTCTGACATGGTCCGGATCACCGCCGGCTCGGTCGCGCACTCGACGTACTCGAGCTCGGGCAGGTCGGTCGCCGGGCGCTTTCCGAGCGCGAACCGGACGGCGTCGCGGGTGCTGCGGTCGTCGCTGTAGATCAGGACCTTCAGCGTGCGCTCGCTCATCTGACCTCATCCAAAACGTATCGCGGTGACCGGTGTCGGGGGTGATGCTACCGGGGCGGTGACTGAGCCCTGCGCTGCTGCTCCTCCAGTCGGTCCAGCCGGCGGTCCTCGCGCCGTGCCTCGCGCTGAGACTGCTGCACCCACTGCACGAACAGCACCGCGAAGAACAGCAGCCCGACAAGGTCGCCGGCGCCCCACAGCAGCCCGCCGGCCAGGTACTGGTCGTCGATCGGGCTCGGCTTCCAGGACCGGCCGAAGCTCGTGTACCAGTCCTCCGCGATCAGGCTGCTCGCGGACATGATCGTGATCCCGAGGAACGCGTGGAACGGCAGCGTCAGGAAGATCAGGATCAGCCGGAACGGGTAGATCACCCGGCCGGGTACCGGGTCGAGCCCGAGCAGTGGCCAGAAGAACAACGCGCCGACCAGAACGAAGTGCAGATGCAGCAGATCATGCAGTAAGTCGTTGCGCAGCGTGGCGTCGTACCAGCCGCTGAAGTACAGCGCCCACGGGCTCAGCACGAAGAGTGTGAAACCGACCAGCGGGAAGCACAGCACCTTCGCCAGCCTGGAGTGCAGCGCGGCCAGCAGCGCCTTGCGCGGGCGGCCCGGCAGGGTGCGCAGCGCCAGCGTCACCGGGGCGCCCATCGCGCAGCCCAGGGGTGTGAGCATCGTCAGGATCATGTGCTGCGCCATGTGCACGCTGATCAGCACCGTGTCGTAGGCGCCGAGCGCCGACTGGGTCGCCACGACGGCACTGCCGAGGCCCACGCCGCAGAACGAGATCGTGCGCCATCGCGACCAGGAGTCGCCACGCCTGCGCAGCCGGTGCACGCCGTACAGGTAGAGCGCGCCGACGGCCAGGATCACCGCCAGCAGCACCGGCTCGAGCGACCACCCGGTCAGCAGCCGGCCCGCCGTCAGCGGCTCGATCTGGTCGCCCGGCTGGGCATGGATTCCGAGCACCTCGGGGAGCACGTCGCCAGCCTAGGCTGACGAATCATGAATCAGGCGGGGGGTCGGGCTCGCACTTGGACCAGCGACCGACATAATGACCGGGTGGCCACCGCAACCGCGATTCCCGCGTCCCGCGAACACGGACATCCCGACCGGCCGAGCATGGTCAGTGTCGGCACGATCGTCTGGCTGTCCAGTGAGCTGATGTTCTTCGCCGCGCTGTTCGCGGCGTACTTCACGATCCGCTCGGTGACGAACGCCAGCGGCTCCGGTCTGTGGGAGTCCTCGACCGAGCTGCTGAACATTCCGTTCGCGTCGGTGAACACCTTCGTCCTCGTCGCGTCCTCGTTCACCTGCCAGGCCGGCGTGTTCGCTGCCGAGCACGGCAAGGTCGGGCGCAGCGGCTCGCTGATGAACGTCCGCGGCTGGGGCATGCGCGAGTGGTTCATCCTCACCTACGTGATGGGCGCGATCTTCATCGCCGGCCAGGTGACCGAGTACGTCGAGCTGACGCGCGAGGGCCTGACCATCTCGTCCTCGCCGTACGGCTCGGTCTTCTTCCTGACCACCGGGTTCCACGGCCTGCACGTCACCGGCGGCCTGATCGCGTTCGTCTACGTCCTCGCCAGGACATATATGGCTCGAAGGTTCACCCACGAGCAGGCGGTGACATCGATCGTGGTGTCGTACTACTGGCACTTCGTCGATGTGGTCTGGATCGCCCTGTTCGCAACCATCTACCTGCTCAAGTGAGAGACGGAGACTCCCCAGTGCGCTTCTCGGTTGTGAGCCGTCTGTCCCGCCGACGACGGCACCGCTTCGCCGGCCCCGTCATGCTCCTGCTCGGCCTGCTCGCGGTCGGTGGCCTCTACACCGCGGTCGTGCCCGAGAACTCGGCGGTCGCCGACGACGCGGCACAGTCGCAGCAGATCGAGGAGGGTAAGAAGCTCTTCGCGGTGAACTGCGCCAGCTGCCACGGCCTGAACGCCGAAGGCGGTACCGACGGTGAGGGCAGGATGGCCGGTCCGTCACTGATCGGTGTCGGCGCCGCGGCGGTCGACTTCCAGGTCGGCACCGGCCGGATGCCGGCGATGCAGACCGGCGCCCAGGTCCCGCGCAAGGACCCGGTGCTCAACGAGGAGGAGACGGCGGCGCTCGCGGCGTACATCGCCTCTCTCGGTCCCGGCGCGCCGATCCCGCCCGAGGAGGTGTACGACGTCAGCAACGCCACCGAGGAGCAGATCACCCGCGGCGGCGAGCTGTTCCGGACGAACTGCACGGCGTGCCACAACTTCGCCGGGCAGGGTGGTGCGCTGCCGCAGGGGCGATACGCGCCGACGCTGATGGGCGTGGACCCGAAGCACATCTACGAGGCGATGCTCACCGGTCCGCAGCAGATGCCGGTGTTCTCCGACCAGGTGCTCACCCCGCAGGACAAGCACGACATCATCGCGTACATCAAGGGCATGGAGGAGCAGAGCGACCCGGGCGGCTTCAGCCTCGGCCGGCTCGGTCCCGTGTCCGAGGGCTTGTGGGGCTGGCTGTTCGGCATCGGCGCACTGGTCGCCGTTGCCGTGTGGATCGGCGCCAAGGGCGTGAAGGCGGGGAGGTCTCACAGTGAGTGACGACAGGCTGCCGGCCAAGCCGGACGCGCACGGCGAGGACGACGGTTACGGCGGCGACCTGGTCCTGGCAGACCCGGCCGGCGACCCCGTTGCCGACCCCGGCCTGGAGCCGCACGAGGACCGGATCACCGATATCGACCCGGACGCCGCGACCCGGGTAGAGCGCCAGGTCGCGACCATGTTCGGCCTGGCCACGCTGCTCACGATCGCCTTCGTGGTCGCCTACTTCGCGATCGACAAGGACACAGTCGTCTGGATCGGCCCACTGCGCACCAACGCGCTGAACCTGACGCTCGGCATGACCCTCGGCCTCGCGCTGTTCCTGATCGGAGCCGGCGCGATCCAGTGGGCGAAGAAGCTGATGGTGGACAAGGAGATCGTCGAGCACCGCAACCCGGTGCACACCTCCGAAGCGGACCAGGCCGAGATGCTCAAGGAGTTCAACGCCGGTACCGCCGAGTCCGGCTTCACCCGGCGCAAGCTGATCCGGCGCTCGCTGATCGGCGCGCTGGGCGTGCTCGGCATCCCGCCGATCATCATGCTCGCCGACCTCGGCCCGCCCCCCGGACGGAGGCTGTTCGAGACGGTCTGGACCGAGGGCATCCGGGTCGTGAACGACGTGACGCTGCGGCCGCTCAGGCCCTCCGACATGGTGATCGGCCAGCTGGTGAACGGACTGCCGGCGAATCTCCAGGAGCTGGCGGAGGAGGACCACACGGAGTACCTCAACGCCAAGGCCAAGGCCGCGGTGATTCTGGTCCGGATCCGCCCGGACCAGATCACGCCACTGCCCGGCCGGGAGAACTGGGGCGTCGACGGGATCCTGTGCTACTCGAAGATCTGCACCCATGTCGGGTGCCCGATCTCGCTGTACGAGCAGGTCACGCACCACGTGCTCTGCCCGTGCCACCAGTCGACGTTCGACCTGGCGGACAACGCCAAGGTCTTGTTCGGTCCGGCTGCGCGACCCTTGCCCCAGCTGCCGATCATGGTTGACTCGGAGGGGTACCTGGCAGCGCAGAGCGGCTTCCACGAGCCGGTCGGACCGAGCTTCTGGGAACGAGGGGAACGAGGGTGACGCGCTGATGGCCACGAAGTTCGCACCACCGGTTCAGTACATCGACGACCGGGTCGGGATCGGCAAGCCATTCTTCCGGCACGCGCTGCGCAAGGTCTTCCCGGACCACTGGTCGTTCCTGCTCGGCGAGATCGCGCTGTACAGCTTCATCGTCCTGATCCTCACCGGCACGTTCCTGACCTTCTGGTTCAAGCCGTCGATGACCGAGGTCGAGTACCAGGGCTCCTACGAGCTGCTCCGCGGCCTGCACATGTCCGAGGCGTACGCGTCGACGCTGGACCTCTCGTTCGACGTCCGCGGTGGCCTGCTGATGCGCCAGGTCCACCACTGGGCCGCGATCCTGTTCGTCGCCGCGATGATGGTGCACATGCTCCGGATCTTCTTCACCGGGGCGTTCCGCAAGCCGCGCGAGTTCAACTGGCTGATCGGATTCGGGATGCTGTTCCTCGGCATCATCGAGGGATTCATCGGCTACGGCCTGCCCGACGACCTGCTGTCAGGCACCGGCCTGCGAATAACCCAGGGCATGATCCAGGCCAGTCCGGTGATCGGGACCTGGCTCTCGTTCTTCATATTCGGCGGCGAGTTCCCGGGCAACGACATGGTGCCCCGGTTCTTCATCGTGCACGTCCTGCTGATCCCGGGACTGATCCTGGCCCTGGTGACGGTGCACCTGATCCTGGTCGTGTACTACCGGCACACCCAGTACCCCGGACCCGGCCGGACCAACAGGAACGTGGTCGGCTACCCGTTATACCCGGTGTACACGGCCAAGGCCGGCGGCTTCTTCTTCGTGGTGTTCGGCGTGACCGCGCTGATGGGTGCGCTGCTGCAGATCAACCCGGTCTGGCTGTACGGGCCGTACAACCCTGCCGAAGTGACGGCCGGCTCACAGCCGGACTGGTACATGGGCTGGCTCGAGGGATCAGTGCGTCTGATGCCGGGCTTCGAGACCCAGATACTCGGCGTCACACTCAGCTGGAACCTGATCATCCCCGCGCTGCTGGTGCCACCCGCGTTCGTCACCCTGGTCGCGCTGTACCCGTTCATCGAACAGTGGGTCACCGGCGACAAACGTGAGCACCACCTGCTGGACCGGCCGCGCAACCAGCCGACCCGGACCGGTGTCGGCGTCGCGTTCATGACGTTCTACGGCGTGCTCTGGCTCGCCGGCGGCAACGACCTGATAGCGACCCACTTCGGTATCTCGCTGAACAACGTCACCTATGTGCTCAGGGTGCTGGTGTTCGTCGGGCCGGTCCTGGCGTTCTGGGTCACCCGGCGGATCTGCATCGCACTGCAACGCGCCGACATCGAGCGGCTGTTGCACGGCCTGGAGACCGGTGTCATCGTCCGTACCCCCGACGGCGGGTACTACGAGAAGCACGCGCCGATCGACAAGTTCGAGACCTACACGCTCACCCTGCACGAGAACCAGGTACCGCAGGAGCTGGGACCGGAGACCGACGAGAACGGCGTCGCCGCGCCACGCCGGGCGCTGCGGAAGCTGCGGGTCAAGATGTCCGAGTTCTACTACGCGGACAACGTCCTCAAGCCAACCCGGCACGAGCTCGAGGAGGCCCGCGCGCACGCCGAGCACGCCCACGACGACGGTCACCACGCTGTCGAGGACGTCACCGGCGACGAGCAGCTGGACACCACCACCCGCGAGGTCGAGGCGGGCAGCGGCCGCGACCACTGATCACAACACCACCTGGGCCCCGGCGAACCCTCGCCGGGGCCCATCCCTTTCCCACCGCCACCGGTCCGCCTGACCCTCCACTCCCCTCCTCCCCCCTCATCATCGGTCGTTTGTCGCGCCGCTGTGGATAAGTGGCGCGTCCGCCGCGGCGATGCGGATAGGCGAGGCTCGCCCTCTCATGCCCGCCGACGCCTACCGCACCCGCAGACCGCACGTCGCCCTCGGAGCCAGCGTCGAGCTGGCGACCGAGGCTCAGGCGCTGGACGTGCCGGAGAGCGGGGTTGTGGTGACCGAGCACATGTCCTTGCCTGTGCGGCGTCACCAGATAGCTGCTCCGGGCGAACCCGGTCCGACCATCCACCCGCGCGGATGGTCGGACCTGGCAACGGCGGGCTATGGGAGGGCCGAGCCTTGCTTGTACAGCTCGTAGCTGATGTTCCAGTCGGTCCAGCCGTTACCGGGCTCCATGTGACGCTTCGTGCCGGTGACGACGACGGGGTCGCCGATGTGGGTCTGCGCGTAGTACCAGGCGGCGTTCTGCAGGCTCATGCCGACACAGCCGTGGCTGACGTTCTCGCGGCCCTGGCTGCCACTGGACCATGGGGCGCCGTGCACGAACTCGCCGGAGCTGGTCACGCGGTGGGCGTAGCGCACGTCGCGGATGTCGTAGTACTCCGGGTCGTCGGGCTGGATGCCGACCGTACGGGCGTCCATGCGCTTGATCGGGTACTTCTCCATGATGACCTTGTTGCCGCTGCGGGTGGTGAAGCCGTCCTTGCCCGCGGTGACCGGGACCCGGCGGGCCACCTTGCCGCTGATGATGACCGTCATCACGTGCTTGGTGACGTCGACACGGGACACCACGGACTTGCCGATGGTGAACTCGATGTGCCGGTTCGCCCAGCCCCAGAGATCGTCGCCGGCCTCCACGCCCTGGGTTTCGATGTCGACGGTGACCTTGGTGTTCTCCGGCCACAGGTTCCTCGGGCGGAAGTTGACCTGCTTGTCGTTGATCCAGTGCCAGCTGCCCTCGACGGGGACAGGGGTGGTGACCGTGAGCCGGCGCTCGACGGCGGCCTTGTCCTTGACCGGGTGGTTCCAGAACACCTGGATCGGCATCGCGACGCCGACGGTCATGCCTGCGATCGGCGACACGGATGCCTTCAGCCGCCGGTCCGCGCTCAGGGTGCTGAAGCTGGAGGCGATCTTGACCGTCTTGCCGTCGGCGCCGCGCGCCGTACCGGTGACGTCGTACTCGGCGCCCGGCTTGAGCTGCGGCAAGCCGGTCCACTCGGTCCGGTCGGCGTTGAAGCTGCCCTCGAGCACGCTGTCGTCGGGACCTTCGACCTTGATTCCGGTGATGGTGCCGGAGGCAACCGTCACGGTCACCGGCTGGTCCGGGCGGACCTGCTCGGACTTGTTCGCGGGCTTGATCGCGACCACGGCGGGCCCGGTCGGTGTAGCGGAGGGCGACTCGCTCGTCGTACCGCCCGGCTGCACGGAGTCGCTGGAACTGCTCGCCGTCCCCGGAGACGCCTCACCGGACGAGCACGCGGTGCCCAGCAGGGCCACGGCGCACAACGCCACGACAAGGCGTCTTTTCGGACGGGACATCGACCCACGCTCCCCTGGTGATGCGATGTTTCGCCGGGTCAGGCTAACCCACCCGCGGTGCGCGGCTGGTGAACGACTCTCGTTGTAAGACGATCGAAACAGACCTGTGGTTGGCAGCAGCCGTTCAACGGATCAGTGCGCGTGATCTCCGCGGTAGTACTCGAAGATGAAGCCGGACAGCGTCACGATGCCGACGGCGACGCCGATGATGAACAGCCACCAGCCGAACACCACGCCCAGCACGCAGACCGCCAGCGTGAGCCCGCACCACAGCGGCCACCAGGAGTACGGCGGGAAGAAGCCGAGCTCACCGGCACCCTCGACAATCTCGGCTTCCTTACGGTCCTCGGGTCGCGGGTCCATCCGGCGGCCGGTGACGCCCAGGTAGAACGACACCAGCAGAGCGAGGAGGAACGTCATGATCAGGGCGGTGGTGCCCGTCGGATCCTCAGACATGAACCAGTACACCGGTGCGACGACGAGCATGAACAGCGTCACGATCCCGAAGATCCAGGCCTCGACCTTCACGCCTTGTCCTCCCCGTCCCGGCCCTGCGTGCCGTCGTCCTCGCGTGCCACCGTCGCGGTACCGCCGCCTTGCCGCTCGAGATGCTCCTGCCTGCCACGGTCCTCACCGGCGTCCAGCAGGTTGCCGCTGTACGCCCTGCTGTCCGGGTACTCCGCCATCGCGATCTCCGGATGGTGCAGGTCGAACGCCGGGCTCTCCGACCGGATCCGCGGCAGCTTCTCGAAGTTGTGCCGCGGCGGCGGCGAGGAGGTCGCCCACTCCAGCGACCGGCCCCAGCCCCACGGGTCGTCGACGCCGACCAGCGGCGCTTTGCGCGACTTGTACACGTTGTAGAGGAAGGGCAGCGTCGAGGCGCCGAGCAGGAATGCTCCGACGCTCGAGACCTGGTTGAGCGAGGTCCAGCCCTCGTTCGCACTGTACGTCGCGTAGCGGCGCGGCATACCTTCGACGCCGAGCCAGTGCTGCACCAGGAACGTGGTGTGGAACCCGATGAACAGCAGCCAGAAGTGCAGCTTGCCGAGCCGCTCGTCGAGCATCCGCCCGGTGAACTTCGGCCACCAGAAGTAGAACCCGGCGAACATCGCGAACACCACCGTGCCGAACACCACGTAGTGGAAGTGCGCCACCACGAAGTACGAGTCGGACAGCTGGTAGTCCAGCGCCGGCGACGCCAGGATGACGCCGGTCAGGCCACCGAACAGGAAGGTGGTGAGGAAGCCGATCGACCACAGCATCGGCGTGTCGAACGAGAGCGAGCCGCCCCACATGGTGCCGATCCAGTTGAAGAACTTCACCCCGGTCGGCACCGCGATCAAGAACGTCATGAACGAGAAGAACGGCAGGTTCACCGCACCGGTGACGAACATGTGGTGCGCCCACACCGCGACCGACAGCACGCCGATGCCGAGCGTGGCCGCGACCAAGCCGATGTAGCCGAAGATCGGCTTACGGCTGAACACCGGCAGCACCTCGGTGATGATGCCGAAGAACGGCAACGCGATGATGTACACCTCGGGATGACCGAAGAACCAGAACAGGTGCTGCCACAAGATCGGCCCACCGTTCGCGGCATCGAAGACATGTGCCCCCAGTGCCCGGTCCGCCTCCAGCATCAGCAGCGTGCCGGCCAGGATCGGGAAGGCGATCAGCACCAGGATCGACGTGACCAGGATGTTCCAGGTGAAGATCGGCATCCGGAACATCGTCATCCCCGGTGCGCGCATGGTGATGATCGTGGTGACGAAGTTGACCGCACCGAGGATGGTGCCCAGACCGGCCATCCACAGGCCCATCACCCACAGGTCACCACCGACGCCCGGCGAACGCACCTCGTTCGAGAGCGGTGTATAGGCGAACCAGCCGAAGTCGGCGGCGCCGCCCGGGGTGAAGAACCCGCTGAACGCGATCAGGCCGCCGAACACGAACAACCAGAAGCTGAGCATGTTCAGCCGCGGGAACGCCACGTCCGGGGCGCCGATCTGCAGCGGCATGATCTCGTTCGCGAAGCCGACGAACAGCGGGGTCGCGAACAGAAGCAGCATGATCGTGCCGTGCATCGTGAACAGCTGGTTGTAGACCTCCTCGTTCACGATCTGCAGCTCGGGCTGAGCCAGCTCGGCGCGGATGATCAGCGCCATCACGCCGCCGATCAGGAAGAACGCGAACGACGCGATCAGGTAGAGGTGACCGATCAGCTTGTGGTCGGTCGTCGTCAGCCACTTGACGGCGATCTGGCCCTTGGTGCGCCGGCGCGGGACTGCGGTCGTCGTCGGGATCGCCGTACGTTCGGCGTAGTCGGTCACTTCTCGCCCTCCGTCTGGCCTTCGCCGCGGCCGCTGATCGTCGTCGCGTCCTCACCGCCGACCGCGACACCGGTCTGGCCCTTCTCGGCCAGCTCCTTCAGGTGCGCGTCGTACTCGGCCTTGCTGACGACCCTGACACTGAACGTCATCCGGGAGTGGTACAGCCCGCACAGCTCTGCGCACTTGCCGGCGAACGTCCCGGTCCTGGTGGGCGTGAGCTCGAACGAGTTGGGCCGGCCCGGGATCACGTCCTTCTTGAAGTAGAACGCGGGCACCCAGAACGAGTGGATCACGTCCGGCGAGGTCAGCTCGAACTTGACCACCTCATCGACAGGCAGCCACAGCTCGGCCGGGTCCTCCAGCGTGCCGGTCTCCCAGACACCGGCCTCCGCCTCGCCCGGCACCTGGTCGGAGTAGTTGAAGGTCCACTGCCACTGCTGGCCGACCACGTGGACCGTGTGCGACGGGTCGCCCGACGAAGCGGTCACCTCGTCGTTGGTCGTCTCGGTGTAGAAGAACAGCGCACCGATGATCGCGAACGGCGCCAGCGTGTAGAGCGCCTCGAGCGGCAGGTTGTATCGCACCTGCTTGGGCGCGTCCTCGTCGCGGCGGCGGTACCGCACCACGGCCCACAGGATCAGGCCCCACACCAGGGCACCGATGATCAGAGCCGCGGTCCAGGCGCCGACCCACAGGCTCTCGATCGCGTCGGTCCGGTCGGAGGCGCCCTCTGGCAGGCCGAGGCGCTTCCACTGCTCAACCGTTTCGCCGGAGCAACCCGACAGCAGGAGTACGCCGCCCGCCACGCCCGCCAGGGCGGTGAGACGACGCTTCACCGGGTGTGTCACGGGGCGCCTTTCTTCCCGGGTGAGACTGACGACCAAACACTACTGGACCAGGTGGCCCGAACTGCGCGCAGGTGGCGGGATGTCCGCACGGGATCCGGCGGTCGTACCGTTGCGGATGTGACCGACTCCGGACCGTCCCCCCGACTGTCCGCTCGCGAGTCCCGCCGGCCGGCGCGCGCTTACCTGGACGCGGCGTCGTCCGAGCCGCTGCATCCGGCCGCCCGCGAGGTGCTGGTCGAGGCCCTCGACGCGGGCTGGGCCGACCCGGCCCGGCTCCACCACGAGGGACGGACCGCGCGGCTGCTGCTGGACAACGCCCGCGAGGTGATCGCGAACGCGCTCGGCGCCCGGCCCGACGAGGTCCGGTTCACCTCGTCGGGTACGACTGCGGTGCACGCCGGTGTGACCGCGATTGCGGCAGCCCGGCGTCGTACCGGGGTCCGGGTGGTGCACAGCGCGGTCGAGCACTCCGCGGTCCTGCACGCCGCGGCGGTGGCGGGCGAACCGGACGAGGTCGGCGTTGACCGGCTCGGCCGGGTCGACCTGGCCGCGTTCGCGGACGCGGTCGGCAGGCCCGGTGTGGCGCTGGCGGCGCTGCAGTCCGCGAACCACGAGGTGGGTACCCGGCAGCCGGTCGCGCAGGCCGCGGAGGTGTGCACGGCGTCCGGCGTACCCCTGCTGGTCGACGCGGCCGCGTCAGTTGCCCGCGACAACGTCCCGCCAGGCTGGTCCGCCCTGACCGCGAGCGCGCACAAGTGGGGCGGCCCGGCCGGGGTCGGGGTGCTCGCGGTCCGCAAGCCGGTCCGGCTGCTGCCACGGTGGCCGGTTGAGGAGCGCGAGGACGGCCTGTCGCCCGGTCATCCGGACGTACCGGCGGTGCTGGCCGCGGCCGCGGCGCTGCAGGCCCGCCGTAGCGAGGCCGCCGAGCTGGACGCCCGGCACCGCGACTGGGTCGCCGGGCTGCGGAAGCGGATCGCAGCCGACGTACCGGACGTGGAGCTGACCGGAGACCCTGACGACCGGCTGCCGCACGTGCTGACCTTCTCGTGCCTGTACGTCGACGGCGAGGCGCTGGTCACCGCCCTGGACGCGGAGGGCTTCGCGGTCTCCAGCGGGTCCGCGTGTACGGCGAGCACGCTGCGGCCGTCGCACGTGCTGGCCGCGATGGGGGTGCTGACCCACGGCAACGTGCGGGTGTCGCTCGGCCGCACCACGACCTACGACGAGGTGGACCGGTTCGGGTTCGTACTGCCGGGCCTGGTGCGGCGGATCCGCGCGGAGGCCGGACTGTGAGCTCCCAGGACGACGGGGACGACGTGGCGCTGGAGCTGGACTGCCGCGGCATGCTCTGCCCGCTGCCGGTGATCACGCTGGCGCGGCGGATCTCCGAGGTCGAGGTCGGCGAGCGCATCGCCGTACTGGCCGATGACCCCGCCGCCAGTGCCGACATCCCGGCCTGGTGCCGGATGCGGGCCCACACCCTCCTCGAGTCGACCGCCGACCGTTACCTGGTCGAGCGCACCCACTGAGAGTTGCGAATTGGCCCAACCAAGTAGGCGCGGAATGGACCTGGGGTCGGGCTAATGGGCGAACTAGGTTGAGGGTATGACGACTGAGATCCGAATGGACTTCGAGGCACACGCGCCGCGGTTCAGCAAGGCGATGAACACCCTGGACGCGGCGTCCAGGGCCGGTGACCTGGACAAGGGCCTGGCGGAGCTGGTCCGGGTCCACGCTTCGCAGATCAACGGCTGCGCGTACTGCGTGGACATGCACACCAAGGACGCCCGGGCAGCGGGCGAGACCGAGCAGCGGCTCTACGCCCTGCCCGTGTGGCGGGAGACGCCGTACTTCACCGAGGCCGAACGCGCCGCACTGGCGCTGACCGAAGCGGTCACGGTGCTGACCGACGGGCACGTGCCGGAGGAGGTCTTCCGGACCGCCGCCAAGCACTTCGACGAGCAGCGGCTGGCCCAGCTGATCAGCATCGTGGTGACGATCAACGCCTGGAACGCGATCAGCGTGACCACCAGGGCCTGGACGCCGGGGAGCTACCAGCGATGACGGCCGCGATGCTGAGGGACCTGCACGTGCCGGGCCGGCCGGTGGTGCTGCCGAACGTCTGGGACGCCGGTAGCGCGCAGGTCTTCGCCGGTGCGGGCTTCCGCGCGCTGGCGACGTCGAGCAGCGCAGTTGCCGAGAGCCTCGGGTACGCCGACGGCGAGCAGACGCCGCCGGACGAGATGTTCGCCGCGCTGGCCCGGATCTGCCGGGCGGCCGGCGTACCGGTGACGGCGGACATCGAGGCCGGGTACGGCCTGCCCCCCGCCGGGATCGCCGAGCGGCTGCTGGCCGCGGGGGCGGCGGGCTGCAACCTGGAGGACTCGAATCCGGCCACGGGCGTGCTGCGCGACCCGGCCGAACAGGCCAAGTGGCTGGCCGCGGTCCGCGCCGCGGCGGGCGACGCGCTCGTCCTGAACGCCCGGGTCGACGTCTTCCTCGCCGCCCGGCACGCGGCCTCGGTCGCGCCCGGGGAAGGCGGCGCCGTGGCGAACGGTTCTCCGGACGCAGCGGAGCTGGTGATGGCGGACGCGGTCAACCGGGCGAAGGCATACCTGGCCGCCGGTGCGGACTGCGTCTACCCGATCCTGGCACCGCCCGACGCGCTCGCCGAGTTCGTCCGTGCCGTCGACGGCCCGGTGAACGCGCTGCACCTCCCGAACGGCCCGTCGCTGTCCGAGCTGGCCCACCTCGGCGTCGCCCGGATCACCTTCGGCGGCGGCCTCTATCGCCGTACCACCGAGTTCGTCCGCACCCTCGCCACCGACCTCCACCCCTGACCAACCCCCCGCCCTGCCCCGGGGCCGGCCCCGCCCGGTCCGCCCCTGCCCGGCACGGCCCGGGATATTCGCGTGGTTAACCATGCGAAGGGAGGGTTCGCCACGGTCATGCGCGGGGCGGACCCGCGGTTCGCAGGGTTAACCACGCGAATATCAGTGGGACGAGGATGACTTCGACGCGCGCGACGCTGATCCGTCCGCCGGCGATGGTGACGTCGTCGAGTCGGTGGACCCCCCGGCTGGGATGCTGGATGCCCCGCAGCCGCCGAGTCAGGAGTCCAGCACTGAACCGTTCGATCCCCGCAACGGTCGCCCTGCTCATCGGCCTGGCCCTGTCGCTCACGGCGTGCGGCGAGGCCACCCCGGCCGTTCCGGACCTTCCCGCCGTGTCGGTCCCGAACGCCGACCTGCCGGACATCCCGGCCGAGCTGCCGGACGCGAACGTCGACGCGGCGCAGGCCAAGCAGCTGATCTGCCAGGCCGGCAACGCGTGGCTCACCGCCGACGGCACCCAGCGCAAGCTCGTCGAGCCACTGCTGCGCCGCGTGACCGGGCACTACCGCGAGAGCACGGACGAGACGGTCAAGAACCTGGCCATCGCGGGCGACTCGCTGCTCGACGCCAAGGGCGCGACCCGCGACGCCGCCGCCGCGGAGTTCCGCAAGCACTGCGGCCATTAGGTTCGTAGCCTTCCATCGCGGGGCGGAGACGGTTAGCGTCCAGGCAGAACGTCGTCTGGGGAGGGACCGCCCATCATGCCTTCCGTCATCGCGCGCCGGCTTGCACGGCGTACCACTGCCGTCCTCGCCGTCATCGCCGCCACCGCCACCGGACTGGTCGCGGCACCGCTGGCACCCGCGGCCGCCGCGGACCGGGTGGTCACGGTCGCCGGGTCGCTGCAGTCCGAGCTGGGCTGCCCGGCCGACTGGCAGCCGTCCTGCACCGCGTCCGAGCTGCCGCTGGTCAGCGGCACGACGTACCGGCGGGACTTCACCGTGCCGGCCGGCAGCTACGAGCTGAAGGTGACGATCAACGGGTCGTGGGACGAGAACTACGGCGCGGACGGTGTGCGCGACGGCGCGAACATCCCGCTGCGGGTGGCCGGGCCGGCGCGGCTGCGGTTCACGTACGACGACAGCACCCACCGAGTCTCGTTCACCCCGCTGGACGTGGCGGGCGACGCGGTCACGGCCGCGGACCGGGCCCTGGCGTCGCCGAGCCTGCGCAACGACCTGACCCGGGAGCGGTTCTACTTCGTGATGGCGGACCGGTTCGCGAACGGCAACCCGGCGAACGACCAGGGCGGCCTGACCGGCGGCCGATCGGTGACCGGGTTCGACCCGGCCGACAAGGGCTACTACCACGGTGGTGACCTGGCCGGGATCATCGCCGAGCTGGACTACATCAAGTCGCTCGGGACGACGTCGATCTGGCTGACGCCGTCGTTCAAGAACCGGCCCGTGCAGGGCACCGGCGTGAACGAGAGCGCCGGGTACCACGGGTACTGGATCACCGACTTCACCCAGATCGACCCGCACCTGGGCACGAACGCGGACATGACCCGGCTGATCGACCTGGCGCACGGCAAGGGCATGAAGGTCTTCTTCGACATCATCACGAACCACACCGCGGACGTGATCGACTACACCGAGGGCCAGTACTCCTACATCAGCAAGGAGGCCGAGCCGTACAAGGATGCCCAGGGCAACGTCTTCGACGACAAGCAGTACGCCGGCGGCACGACCTTCCCGCCGCTCGACCCCGCGACGTCGTTCCCGTACACGCCGGTCTTCCGCACGCCGGCGGACGCGACCGTGAAGGTGCCGGCCTGGCTGAACGACCGGACCGCCTACCACAACCGCGGTGACTCGACGTTCGCCGGAGAGTCCAGCGAGTACGGCGACTTCATCGGGCTGGACGACCTGTTCACCGAGCAGCCGCGGGTGCTCGACGGGATGATCGACGTCTACAAGACCTGGGCCACGATGGGCATCGACGGCTTCCGGATCGACACCGTGAAGCACGTCAACCTGGAGTTCTGGCAGAAGTTCTCCCCAGCGGTGCTGCAGGCCGCGAAGCAGTCCGGCAAGGACGACTTCTTCATGTTCGGCGAGGTCTTCGACGCCGACCCGCGGTTGATGTCGACGTACACCACCAAGGGCGCACTGCAGGCCACCCTGGACTTCGGCTTCCAGGCGAACGCGACCGCGTTCGCGCAGGGCAAGCCGACCGCGCAGCTGCGCGACTTCTTCACCGGCGACGACTACTACACCGACGCCGACTCGAACGCGTACCAGCTCCCCACGTTCCTGGGGAACCACGACATGGGCCGGATCGGCACCTTCCTGAACCTGCCCGGTACGTCGGACACCGAGCTGCTCGCCCGGGACAAGCTGGCGCACTCGCTGATGTACCTGACCCGCGGCCAGCCGGTGGTCTACTACGGCGACGAGCAGGGCTTCACCGGCGCCGGCGGCGACAAGGATGCCCGGCAGGACATGTTCGCCACCCAGACCACCGAGTACACCGACGACGAGATCGTCGACGGCCAGGGCGGCACGATCGGCAGCCGGGACCGGTACGACACGAACGCGCCGATGTTCCAGCACATCGCCACGATGCAGAAGCTCCGCGCCCAGCACCCGGCACTCGCCGACGGCGCGCAGATCCACCGGTACTCCTCCAACGGCGCCGGGCTGTACGCCTTCAGCCGGGTCGGGCGGGACCGGACCGAGTACCTGGTGGTCGCGAACAACAGCACCGCGACCAAGTCGGCGAACCTGGCGACGTTCATGAGCAACAGCAGGTTCAGGCCGGTGTACGGCGCGTCCCGGTCGCTCGACACCGACCGGGAGGGCCGGGTCACCGTGTCGGTGCCGGCCACCTCGGTGGCGGTCTACCAGGCGACCAGCCCGCTGAAGCACCGCAACGACGCCCCTGACGTCTTCTTCAGCGCCCCGTCCGCGGGCGGCACGGTCGGTGGCCGGGCCGAGATCTCGGCCGCGGTCCCGGAGAACGCGTTCAGCACCGTGACATTCGGGTACCGCGAGGTCGGCACCTCCGCCTGGCACCGGCTGGGCGCGGACGACAACGCGCCGTACCGGGTCTTCCACGACGTGACCGGGCTGCCGAAGGGCACCTTGGTCGAGTACCGCGCGGTCCTGAAGGATGCCTCCGGCAACTACTCGGTGGACGGCTCGTACGGCGTGGTCGGCGACGCGCCGGCATCTGGCGGCGGCGGTGGCGGGACCGGGCCGGTGGTCCAGCCGGACTTCGTCAGCGTGCCGGGCGACCACAACTCCGAGATGGGCTGCACAGGCGACTGGCAGCCGGACTGCGACCAGGCTCAGCTGGCGCTCGACCCGGACGACCAGGTGTGGAAGCGCACGTACACGATCCCGGCGGCCGACCACGCCTATAAGGCCGCGATCAACAAGTCCTGGGACGAGAACTACGGCGCCGGCGGGAATCCGAACGGCGCGAACATCCCGTACACCGCACCGGCCGGACCGGTGACGTTCTACTACGAGCACGGCCGGCACTTCGTGACGTCCGACGCGGAGGGACCGATCATCACGGTGCCCGGATCCCTGCAGTCCGAGCTGGGCTGCCCCGCGGACTGGACACCGGACTGCATGCTGCCCTGGCTGACGGACCCGGACGGCGACGATACGTTCACCTGGTCCACCAGTCAGATTCCCGCGGGGAGCTATGAGGTCAAGGTCACGCACGGTCTGTCGTGGGACGAGAACTACGGCGCCGGCGGTGCGCCGAACGGCGGCAACATCGCGGTCCAGATCCCCGAGAACGACCTCGTCGTCACCTTCTCGTACATCCTGGAGTCGCACGTGCTGACCGTGACCACGTCGCGGCCGGGCGCGCAGCCGGACCTGACCAAGCAGAAGGCGTACTGGGTCGCGAAGGACCTGATCGCCTACCCCGCCGGACCGGTGCCGGAGCAACGGCGCTGGCGGCTGCACTGGTCGCCGACCGGTGACCTCGCGGTCGACGCCGACGACATCGGCGGCTCGTCCGCGGGCCTGTCCTACGACCCCGACGGGTTGCCGGCCTCGGTGTTGGAGAAGTTCCCGCACCTGGCGGGCTACACCGCGCTCAGGCTGGACAAGGACACCGCTCGCGACGCCGGGGAGATCCTCACCGGGCAGGTCGCGCTGGCCCAGTACGACGACGTCGGCCGGCTCACCGACGCGACCGGGCTGCAGATCCCGGGCGTGCTCGACGACCTGTACGGCGACGCGGCCGCGCGCGACTACGGGGTGAGCTGGCGCGGCGGCGCACCGTCGTACCGGCTCTGGGCACCGACCGCGCAACGCGCCGCACTGCTGGTCTGGCCGGACGGCACGGCAGGGGCACCGGAACGCGTGTCGTTGCGCAGGGCAATGGATGGCTCCTGGTCGTACGACGGGAAGAAGTCCTGGCGCGACAAGCCGTACCGCTTCGAGGTTGTGGTGTTCGCGCCGTCGACCGGGCAGGTCGAGACGAACCAGGTCACCGATCCGTACTCGGTCGCCCTCACCACCGACTCGACGCACTCGGTCGCGGTCGACCTGGACGACCCGGCCGGCAAGCCCGCCCTGTGGCGGAACACGCCGGCGCCGACGCTGCCCCGGTCGGTCGACACCACGGTCTACGAGCTGCACGTGCGGGACTTCTCGGTCAACGACAGCACGGTGCCGGCCGCGCATCGCGGCAGCTACCTGGCGTTCGCCGACGAGGGCGACGGCACGAAGCATCTGCGGGCGCTGGCATCGGCGGGCCTCAACACCGTGCACCTGCTGCCCACGTTCGACATCGCCTCGATCCCGGAGGACCCGGCGACGCAGCAGCAGCCGGACTGCGACCTGTCGTCGTACGGGCCTGCCGCGGAGGACCAGCAGGCCTGTGTCACCGCGGTGGCCGCCAAGGACGCGTTCAACTGGGGCTACGACCCGTGGCACTGGCTGGCGCCGGAGGGCTCGTATGCGACCCAGCGGGACGGGCTGCCCCGGGTGGCCGAGTTCCGCACCATGGTCGGCGGGCTGCACAGGTCCGGCCTGCGGGTGGTTCTCGACCAGGTCTACAACCACACGCCATCGGCCGGGCAGGCGCCGACCTCGGTGCTCGACAAGATTGTGCCCGGGTACTACCAGCGGCTGAACGCGACCGGTGGTGTGGAGACCTCGACGTGCTGCAGCAACATCGCCACCGAGCACGCCATGGCCGAGAAGATCATGGTCGACTCGACCGTGCACTGGGCCCGCAACTACCGGGTCGACGGGTTCCGGTTCGACCTGATGGGCCACCACAGCAAGGCGAACATGCTCAACGTGCGCGCCGCCCTGGACAAGCTGACCCTGGCGAAGGACGGCGTGGACGGCAAGCAGATCTACGTGTACGGCGAGGGCTGGAACTTCGGCGAGGTCGCGAACGACGCCCGGTTCGTCCAGGCCCGGCAGGGCAACCTGGGCGGCACCGGCATCGGGACGTTCTCCGACCGGCTGCGGGACGCGGTCCGCGGCGGTGGCCCGTTCGACGAGGACCCGCGGATCCAGGGCTTCGGCTCCGGTGGCGCGACCGACCCGAACGGCGCACCGGTGAACGGCTCCCCCGCGGACCAGGCCAAGCGTCTCGCGCACAACACCGACCTGGTCCAGCTCGGCCTGGCCGGCAACCTGCGCGCCTTCACCTTCACGTCCGCCGAGACCGGTTCGGCCGTCCGCGGCGACCAGGTCGACTACAACGGCTCCCCCGCCGGGTACGCCGACCAGCCGGACGAGATCATCACCTACGTCGACGCCCACGACAACGAGACGCTGTTCGACGCGCTGACGTACAAGCTGCCGCAGTCGATGCCGATGGCGGACCGGGTCCGGATGAACACCTTGTCGCTGGCAACGACCGCGCTGTCGCAGACGCCGTCGTTCTGGCACGCGGGCGCGGACCTGCTGCGGAGCAAGTCGCTGGACCGGAACTCCTACGACTCCGGAGACTGGTTCAACACGCTGAGCTGGACCGGTGCGGACAACGGGTTCGGCCACGGCCTGCCACCGAAGCCGGACAACGAGGCCAAGTGGGGCTTCATGCGACCGCTGCTCGCCGACCCGGCCCTGAAGCCGTCGGCCGCGCAGGTCGCGACCGCGTCGGCAGCCGCGCAGGACCTGCTCGAGCTGCGGTTCTCGACACCTCTGTTCCGGCTCGGGTCGGCGGGGCTGATCCAGCAGAAGGTGTCGTTCCCGCTCAGCGGTACGGCGGCGGCCACGCCGGGCGTGATCGTGATGCGGATCGACGACACCGCCGGACCGGACGTCGACCCGCGGCTGCGTGGCGCGCTGGTGGTCTTCAACGCGACCGGCTCGCCGGTCACGCAGTCGGTGCCGGCCCTCGCCGGCCAGTCACTGGAACTCTCCCCCATCCAGGCACAGGGCAGTGACCCGGTGGTGAAGCAGACCAGCTGGTCGACCTCCGGCGGTACGGCCACCGTGCCGGCCCGGACCGTCGCGGTCCTCCTGCACCGCTAGATCGCCAGCCAGATCCCGAGGCCGAGACAGCCGAGGGTGACCAGACCGAACAGCGCGACCCACAGCACAGCCGGCACGCCGGTGAGCCGGCTGAGCTGGTCCGCGTCGGAGCCGCGGCCCCGCCCGCCGCGGCGTGATCGCCGCAGCTCGGCCACCGCCCGCGGAGCGGCCAGCAGCAGGAACGAGGTGAGGAGGTAGGCGAAGGCCGACTGCCACTGCGGCGACGCCCACCAGGACACCGCGAACACGACGCCACCGAACAGCAGTACGGACCACAGACCGAAGAGGTTGCGGATCTGGAGCAGGAGCAGGACCAGCGCCAGCAGCAGTCCCCAGAGCAGCGCGACGGCATACCCGAGACTCAGCACGTACGCCGCCGCGAGGCCGAACAGGGCCGGACCGGGATATCCCGCCAGCAAGGTGGCCACCATGCCCGGGCCGTCCGGGCGGCCCCGGGACACGGTCAGGCCGGAGGTGTCCGAGTGCAGCCGGATGCCGGCGAGCTTCCGGCCGGATACGGCCGCCACCAGGCCGTGCGCACCCTCGTGGGCGATCGTGACCACCTGCCGGGTGTGACGCCACAACGGTCGCCACCCGACCAGCACCAGCGCCACGGCGGCACAGATCACAACCGTCCGCAGCGGCGGTGCGGGCTGGGCGGTGGTGATCGCGTCCCAGACCTCGTTCATCGGGACATCCTGCCAGTCCGCTCCGTGAGATGACCCAGGCGTGACGACGTAGGGTTGCGCAGGTGACGAGTCTTCCGCGGAGTACACCCGAGGAGCAGGGCGTCAGCTCTGCTGCCCTGCTGGACCTGCTCGAGAGGTTGGATGCCTCCCACTTGGAGCTGCACAGCCTGATGGTGGTGCGGCACGGCCACGTGATCGCCGAGGGCTGGTGGTCGCCGTACCGCGCCGAGCTGCCGCACCAGCTGTACTCGGTGTCCAAGAGCTTCACCTCGATGGCGGTCGGCCTGGTGGTTGCCGAGGGCAAGTTATCGGTCGACGACCAGGTGATCTCCTTCTTCCCCGACCATCTGCCGGCCGACCTGAGCGACAACCTGGCCGCGATGCGGGTCCGGCACCTGCTCACGATGACCACGGGGCACGCCGAGGAGCCGCCGACGTTGCGCGGCCGCACCGACAGCTGGCTGAAGGCGTTCTTCGCGGTACCGGTCGAGAAGGAGCCGGGTACGCACTTCGTGTACAACACCCCAGCGACCTATGTGCTGTCCGCGATCGTGCAGCAGCTGACCGGCGAGACGGTGATGGACTACCTGCGGCCACGCCTGTTCGATCCGCTCGGCATGACCGAGGCGACCTGGCCCGCCTCGCCCGAGGGCATCACACTCGGCGGCTTCGGGCTGAGCCTGACCACCGAGAGCCTGGCTCGGTTCGGCCAGTTCCTGCTGGACCAGGGCAGGTACGACGGCCGGCAGCTGGTGCCCGCCGACTGGGTCGCCGCCGCCACCAGCCGGCAGGTGCCGAACGACAACCAGGACAACCCGGACTGGAAGCGGGGCTACGGCTACCAGTTCTGGCGCAGCCGGCACGGGTACCGCGCCGACGGCGCGTTCTGCCAGTTCTGCCTGGTGTTCCCGGAAGCGGACGGGTACGTGGTCACCACCGCGGCGACCACCGACATGCAGGACCTGCTGGACATCATCTGGGCCACCGTCCCGGACGCGCTGATGGGCGAAGCGCCGCTGCCCGCCGACGAGCAGGCGGCGGAAGGCCTCCACACGCGATTGGCGCAGCTCGACCTGCCCGCTCCGCCCGGGTCCGGCGCGACGCCGCCGCAGCTGGCCGGCCGGACATATGCCATCGAGACGATGGCGGGCAACGGGCTGAGCAGGCTCACCTTCGGGCCGGACGGGGTGACCGCCCGGCTCGGTGTCGACGGCAGGTCGGCCGACGTCGTCTGCGGTCAGGGCGAGTGGCGGGTGCAGAGCACCGACCTGGGCTGGGACCACGGCGAGGTCGCGGCCAGCGGGGTCTGGGACGGTGACCGGTACGTGCTGACCGTGCGGTTCATCGGTACACCGTTCTGCTACACGTTCGCCTGCCGGTTCGACGGCGACCGGGCCGAGGTCGACGGCTCGGTGAACGTGGTGATCGGCCTGATGCAGCAGTCGTTCCAGCAGACCGGCCGGCTCGCCCAGTAGGCGGCGAGCCGGCCGCGGCGTGGATCAGTAGACGGTTACGCCGTAGTTGTTCGCCGCCTCGGGGACCGGCTGGTAGAAGGTCGTGCCGCCCGACCTGCAGTTACCACTGCCGCCGGAGGTCAGGCCGAGGGCCTTCGTGCCGTCGTACAACGGGCCACCGGAGTCGCCGGGTTCAGCGCAGACATTGGTCTGGATCATTCCACGGACGGTGCCGCCGCCTTGGTAGCGGACGGTGACGTTGAGCGCGGTGACGGTGCCACTGTGGGTTCCGGTCGTCGAGCCGGTGCGCTTGACGGACTCCCCGACGAAGGCGTTCGCGGCCGTGAAGCCGCCCGGGTGGCTGAGTGAGGTGTTGTCGTAGCGCACGAGCGCGTAGTCATTGCCCGGGAAGCTGTAGCCGGCCGTCGCGCCGATCAGGGACGTGTGGCTGGAGTTGGTGTACCACGTCTTGGCCAACTTCCCGCAGTGTCCGGCCGTGAGCAGGTAGTAGGTGCTGCCCTGCACGACGTTGAATCCGAGCGAGCACCGGTACTGACCTCCGTAGATGGCATCGCCGGCTGCCAGCAGCGGGCTGAAGACGCCGGTCGTGCGGTTGACCTGGATCGCGCCGGCGCCCGCGCTTCGCTTGATCGAGGCGACCTCGGCGGTAGAGACAGTCCTGTCGGCGGTGACGACGACGCGGTTGGATCCCGCGTCCACATACCAGGCGATGCCGCCCACACCTGAGCGTTCCACCGCGGCGCTGACGGCCGAGAGCTGGCGCGCATCGACCTCCTGCACCGGCGCCGCCTGGGCGGCGGGCATCGCGTACGCGAAAGCGCACACCACGCTGAGCGTGGCGGCCACGAGCCGGGCGGTCCGGGCCCGCACGGCTGAGCGTTCGATCCTCACAGGCTTCTCCTCTGGTGTGATTAGGGACCTGACTGGGCGGGATCCCGATCAGTGTTACCCGAGACAGCGACGCGTCGTAGTCGTCTCGTCACCGGCTGACAAATCAGCAGTATCGGTGCCTCCCACCGCGCCTGCAAGGCTTCGGGAACGGACGGTCGGGTCACCGTCGACTCGACCGGACCGGCTACAGGGCCGCCAGACGCCCGGCGGCGACGAACGCGCAGACGACCAGGATGCCGAGGTTCGCCGCCACCGTGCGCGGCTCGCGCAGCGACGCGTGCGACACAGCGGCGCCGTACATCACCACGCCGAGTCCGATCGCGGCCGCGGGTGTCAGCACCCGGTAGGTGTCCAGCACCCACGGCAGCACCAGCCCGGCGACACCGAACAGCTCGAGGATCGCGGTCATCCGCACCACCGGCATCTGGAACGGTGCGATCCCGGTCTGTCCAGTCGCCAGCAACCGCTCCCGCGACATCGTCGACTTCGCCACACCGGACACCACGAACACCACGCCGAGCACCCCGGTCGCGATCCACAGTGCGAGGTCCATCAGCATCTCCTCTCCGAGTGGGAAACGCACTCTGAGACGAGACGGCGACTCGCGCTGTGACAGCAGCGATGATCAGTGCCGACGTTGGTGTGGAGCGCCGTCGGCCCGGTCAGCGGTAGTCATCTGTTGACATGACCTCGGAATGGGCGACGGCGTGACGCAGGGCGGCGAGGAACGCGGCCGTGGCCGGCGGATCGGGCGGATCGCCGTACGTGGCCAGGTAGACGCGTCGACAGAAGTCGCGCACCTTGGTGGCCTGGATTCCAGGTGCCCGATGGGAGCGTAGGGCCAGCCCGGGCATGGTCGTCACCCCCATTCCGGCGGCGACGAGGGCCTGCTCGACGATCACATCGTCGCTGGTGTACACGATGTGCGGGCTGAACCCGGCCCGCTCACAGGCGTCGACGAACTCGCGGCGGCAGTGCTGGCAGCCGGCGATCCAGGGTGAGTCGCGGTGATCTCGCAACCTCTGGCCGGGTTCGAGGCTGAGCAGGTACATCGGGTCGTCGAACAGGTGAATGGCGCGGATGTCGTCGGGGACGGTGTCGTCGTAGCGGAAGATGATGGCGGCATCGACCTGTCCGTCCCGCAGCATGCTCAGTGCCACCTGCGGGTGTGCGTCGACCAGGTGCAGCTCGATGCCGGGGTGATCGCCGCGCAGGGTCGCGGCGGCGGTTGGGACCAGGGTGGCCAGCGCCGACTGGAAGCCGGCGAGGCGGACCCGTCCGGTGCGCAGTCCGATCAGCGCGTCCAGCTCGGCGGCGGCGGCGTCGACCCGGCCGACGATCTCGGCGGCGCGCCGGGCCAGCTGCTGCCCCTCTGGTGTCAGCCGGATGCCGCGGCCGACGCGCTGGACCAGCCGCGCGCCGGTTTCGGCCTCCAGCCGGGCCAGGTGGTGGCTGACCGAGGGCTGTGAATAGTGCAGGTGCTTGGCGGCCTTGGTGACCGAGCCGTGTTCGGCGATCGCTGCGAGGATCCGCAGCCGCACGATGTCGAGCATATATGAACTATAGCTATCGGTAGAGCCAAAAACTGGCATTAGACGAATGGGTCCGTCGGAGGAGACGCTGAGTGGGACAGACACCTTCGG
The DNA here is from genome assembly GCA_035650275.1 of Kribbellaceae bacterium. GTDB lineage: Bacteria > Actinomycetota > Actinomycetes > Propionibacteriales > Kribbellaceae > DASRHY01. Next base: position 60,601 of record DASRHY010000160.1, read on the forward strand.
TTCCGCCCTACCACGATCGGCAGGCAGCCATGACAACCACACTCCAGACGGCCGCACTCAGCACGCTCATCGTCGCGGTGCGCCGAGTCATCAGCGCACGGGCCGACTGGGCCCGCACCGCGCAGCTCGTCACCGACCAGCTCCGCGAACACCTACCCGGGCCCGAGGTTCTGACTCCCGCCCAACGGCTTGGTGATCCGGAGCGGCCGGTCGGTCACCTGCTGCATTCGGAGGCCGATGGCACGTTCTCCATCCTCGGCCTGGTCTGGCGACCCGGCCAGGCGACCCGCATCCACGACCACATCACCTGGTGTGTCGTCGGTGTCCTCGAGGGCATCGAGCACGAGGAGCTCTACGACGCGCAGCTCAACCCGATCGGAGCCAGGGACGGTCACCCGGGCGATGTCAGCGGCTTCGCGCCACCCGGCGACATCCACCGGATCTGCAACACCGGCACCCAGAACGCCATCAGCCTGCACATCTACGGCACCGACATCACCCGGGTCGGCTCCAGCGCCCGCCGCTACTACAACTGACTGAATGGAGGCGGCTCTGGCAGGCCACCGACAAGATCGTCTACTCCACGACGCTGAACGAGGTCCCCAGCGCGCGGACCCGGATTGAGCGGACGTTCGACCCAGCCACGGTGCAGAAACTGAAGGTCGAGTCCGACCTCGTCATCAGCGTCGCAGGTCCGCACCTGGCGGCTCAGGCGATGCACTCCGGGCTCGTCGACGACTGCGTGGTGAACCCGGACAAGCTGACCCACCTGAGCTGATGTCACAGATCCGGGCCTGCGCGTGTCCTGCGTGGTGTACGACCCATGAAAGGACAAACAGATGAGGATCATGGTGGCGGGCGCGACGGGCGCACTCGGACGGTTCCTGGTGCCGCAGCTGGTCGAGGCGGGCCACGAGGTGGTCGGGATGACCCGCTCGGTCGGCGGCGTACGACCATTGCGCGAGCTCGGCGCGGACGCGGTGCTGGCGGACGCGCTGGACGGTGCCGCGGTGAAGGACGCGGTGGCGAAGACCGAGCCGGAGGTGGTGGTGCATCAGCTCACCGCGCTCAAGGGCGACCTGGACTTGAAGCGGTTCGACCGGGACTTCGCGATGACGAACCGGCTGCGTACTGAGGGCACCGACCACCTGCTCGCGGCGGCGAAGGCGGCCGGAGTGCGGCGGTTCGTGGCGCAGTCGTTCCTGGGCTGGAACCTGGACCGCACTGGTGGCCCGACCAAGACCGAGGATGACCCCCTGGACCCGCACCCGGTGCCGTCCACGGTCGAGTCGATGAAGGCGATCAAGTACCTCGAGTCGGCCGTCACCGCCGACGACGCGATCGAGGGTGTGGTGCTGCGCTACGGCGGGTTCTACGGTCCGGGGTCGATCATCGGCCGCGGCGGGATGATGGTCGAGCAGGTCCGGAAGCGGAAGCTGCCGATCATAGGTGACGGCTCCGGCGTCTGGTCGTTCATCCATTTCGACGACGCCGCCTCCGCGACGGTACGGGCGGTCGATCAGGGTGAGCCCGGCATCTACCAGATCGCCGACGACGAGCCTGCCCGCGCCTCGGTGTGGATCCCGGAGCTGGCCCGCATCCTCGGTGCGAAGCCGCCGCGGAAGGTCCCGGTCTGGCTGGGCCGGCTGGCGGCGGGCGACCTGGGCGTGTCGATGTTCACCCAGGTGCGCGGCGGGGACAACACGAAGGCCAAGCGCGAGCTCGGCTGGACCCTGCGCTACCCGACCTGGCGCGACGGCTTCCGCAACGCACTCTGACCGTCGCCCACGAATGACCGTCGTTCAGGGATGACTGTGTTCACGAATCGCCGTGCGGGAGCGCTCTCGCATGGCGATTCGCGAACACACCCGGATCATCCGGCTCACGAAACACCTCCATGCTTGAACGAGGGATCCAGCAGGGTTGGTCGGCGACGGTGCCAGTCGGTCGCGGCCTGGTGGGCCTGGCCGACCCGCAGTACCAGCGCGTCTGCGTGCCGCGGGCCGACAATCTGTAGCCCGACCGGCAGCCCGTCACCGGTGAAGCCGCATGGCACGCTGAGCGCCGGCTGCTGGGTCAGGTTGAACACGTACGTGTACGGCGTCCAGCCGGTCCAGTCCGGCGACGGCGAGCCGTCCGGCACGTCCCGGCCGGTCGGGAAGGCCGGGATCGGCAGCGTCGGCGTCAGCAGCACGTCGTACACGGTGTGGAACGCGCCCATCCGCAGGCCGAGGTCCATCCTCACCGCCGTCGCGTCCAGGTAGTCCGCGGCGGAGTAGCCGCGACCCGCTTCCGCCGCCCGCTGCAGGCCCGGATCGACCCCGCTGACGTCGTCGTACGTCGCGAGGACCCTGGCCGCGCCGGAGAACCACAGCACGTTGAAGGCGTCCACCGGATCGCCGAACCCGGGGTCGATCTCGTCCACTCGCGCACCGGCGTCCGCGAGTGCCCCGACCGCGGCGTCCACCGCGGCCTCCACCTCCGGGTTGTTCCGGCCGAAGCCGAGCGTGCGCGAGTACGCGACCCGCAGCCCGGCCACGCCGTCGTCGAGACCTTCCAGGTACGACGTGCGCGGCGTCGGCATCGCGGACCAGTCCCGGTGGTCGAACCCGGACACCACATCGAGCAACGCGGCGGTGTCACGCACCGTGCGGGTCATCGGTCCGGCGTGCGACAGGGTCCCGAACGGGCTCGGCGGGTAGAGCGGGATCAGCCCGTACGTCGGTTTCAGCGCGACCGTTCCGGTGAACGCGGCCGGGATCCGGACCGACCCGCCGCCGTCGGTACCGAGCGACCAGGCACCCATGCCGAGCGCGACCGCGGTCGCGGAGCCGCCGCTGGAGCCTCCCGGCGTCCGGCCGGGGTCCCACGGGTTGCCGGTGACGCCGAACCGCGCGGAGTCGGTCACGCCCTTCCAGGAGTACTCCGGCGTGGTGGTCTTGCCGAGGATCACCGCGCCGGTCTCGCGCAGCCGGGCCACGCTCGGCGCGTCGTCCGGCCAGTCCTGCGACGCGTCGATCAGCCGGCTGCCGCGCAGCGTCGGCCAGCCCCTGGTGAGCAGAGCGTCCTTGATCGACGTCGGTACGCCGTCACCGGGCCCGAGCGGTTCGCCGGCGTGCCAGCGCGCCTCGGACTCCTTCGCCGCGGCCAGCGCGCCGTCGCGGTCAACCAGCACGAACGCGTTCACCGCGGGGTCCAGCCGCTCGATCGCGTCCAGCGCCGCCTGGGTCGCGTCCACCGGCGAGATGGTGCGGTCGCGGTAGCCGTCCACCAGATCGGCAGCGCTGGTCATCGCCAAATCGGTCACGGCTTTCCTCCAGCGATGTAGCCCAGATCCTTGTCGACCACGTTCTGCAGCGGCTCACCGGCGAGCCAGCGCTGCGCGTTGTCGGCGAACTGCCGCGCCAGCCTGTCCCGCCAGCCGACCACGTCCCCGGACATGTGCGCGGTGACCGTCAGCCCTGGGGCGTCCCACAGCGGGCTGTCCGCGGGCAACGGCTCGGTCCCGAAGACGTCCAGCGTCGCAGCCCCGATCCGTCCGGCGTGCAGCGCCT
>DASRHY010000161.1:0-3612 GCA_035650275.1 Kribbellaceae bacterium
CTTCGGTCATGTGCGTCAACTTGACGCGGTCGCCGCGCGGGTTCTGGTCGGGCTCGGCGAGCAGACCCCGGTGGTCGCTGGTGTCGATGAGTACGCGCTGGTCGATGCCGACGACACGATCGTCGAGGTCCACGGCCACGCCAAACAGGGCGCGGGGTTCGGCTACACCAAGGTGCGGGGCCTGAACGCGCTGATCGCGACCGTCACCACGAAACAGGCGGCGCCGGTGATCGTCGCGCACCGGCTGCGGAAGGGATCGTGCGGGTCGCCGCGCGGCGCGGCCCGACTGGTCGCCGATGCGTTGGCCACGCTCAAGCGGCTCCGTGCCACCGACAACCGAGCCGAGCCGCCCGGACCGGTGCTGCTGCGCGCCGATTCGGCCTACTACGGACACGCCGTGGTCGCCGCGGCACTCCGGGCCGGCGCCGAGGTGTCGGTCACCGTCCGGCTGGACAAGAAGGTCAAGGCAGCCATCACCGCGATCGCCGAGGACGCCTGGCAGACGATCGACTACACCGACGCGGTCTACGACGAGCACACCAACACCTGGATCTCGCGCGCCGAGGTCGCCGAGACACCGTTCACCGCGTTCGGCTCGAAGAAGAAGTCCACCCCGGTGCCCGGCCGGCTGGTCGTGCGCCGGATCCCCGACCTCAACCCCAAGACCAAGACCGAATGCGACGGCCAGGCCACCTTGTTCGACACCTGGCGGTTCCACGCGTTCTTCACCACCACCAACCCCGACACCCTGGACACCGTGGCCGCCGACAAGACCCACCGCGGCCACGCGATCATCGAACAGGTCCACGCCGACCTGAAGAACTCCGCCCTCGCGCACCTGCCGTCGGGCAAGTTCTGCGCGAACGCCGCCTGGCTGGTGCTGGCCTGCATCGCGTTCAACCTCAGCCGCGCCGCCGCCACCCTCACCGGCCCGAACCTGGCGAAGGCGACCACCGCGACGATCCGCCGCAAACTCATCGCCGTGCCAGCCCGGATCGCCTCATCGACCCACCGACTGACCGTCCACCTGCCAACCAGCTGGCCCTGGGAAAACCGAATGGACCGAACTGTTCACCCGCGTCTGCGGACCACCCGCCCCGGCCAGCACCTGACCACCCAGCCGACACCGGCACGACCAAGGAACCAGTGCAACAAGCTCCGCAGCGAGGCGGAACGAAACGCCGCGCCCAAACCCACCACGATCAAGACCCAAGCGAGAACCCACGCCCGTCACCGGCGCATCGGTGGATCGAGGATTAAAGGCCGCAGGTACCCGTCGCATACGCCCCCAACCAGGCTCCACCAGCAACACGGACAGCACCACGAGCAGCCTCATCCACCACCGGTTGCCGCGAGTTCGCGTCACGAACCGTGTCACGCCGCGCTGACTGAGACCGGCGGTCACGCCCGCCGGCGCAGGCCGTCGAGGTCACAAACGATGATCCGGCCGCGGGCCAGTTTGATCTGATTCTTGGCCACCAGCTCTTGCAGGACTTGATTGACCGTTGGCCGGGTGGTGCCGGCCAACCCGGAAAGTGTCTTCTGACTGAGGGGGATTTCTGTCGGCGTCGTACCATCGCCGAACTCTGTGCACAGGTCAACGATGCGGCGCATCACACGTCGGTGCGCTGGAACGAACATCACGTTCAGCAGCTCGTTGCCGAGTCGGCGGACTTGCTCGGCCAGGAGTTCGGCGATCAGCCGGTCGATGGCCGGGTACCGGCGTCTCAGCCGGTCCAGCTGATCGCGAGGCAGGACCAGGGTCTCGGTCGGTTCGAGCGCGGTGATCATGGAGGTGCGACGCTCTGGCCGGGACAGCATGGAGAGCTCGCCGAAGCACTTGCCTGGGCCGAGGATCGCAACGTCGACACGCTCCGCGTTCGGGTTCATCAGGGTGACCAGGACCCGTCCCTTCGCGATCAGGTGCATTGAGTCGGCCGGGTCGCCCTCGTGAACAATCACCTCGTTGCGGCCGAATTCGCGTCGCCGCAGGTCGGCCAGCAATCGTGCTCGGTCTTCAGGATCGAGCACGGCCAACATCGGGAAGTCCACGCTGCGAGTATTTCTCTGCCCGGGGTGCCAGGCAATCGCGCCTGGGTCACTGCATGATCTTGCCTGGCCGGCAAGGGATCCGTTCTCGCGAGGAGCCGTACCCGGACTGGTTCGGCGACGATGTCGCGGGCCCGGGCGTCGCCCTGCGCACCCGCGGGACGGTGCAGTGTTCGCGAGCCGACACTGCCGGTGTCATGTCGCCAACACACATTCGAGCGGCTCAGACGGACAGTACTTGTGCACCTCACCGGCCCAAAAGGAGCGCCATCATGAGCACACCAGTCCGCGACCACCGCCGCTCGATCGGCCAGGCAACTGCCGCTGCCGGCGGCTTCGGTCACGAGCCGGGAACGAAGCCGGGAACGAAGCCGGCCACGACCCGCCAGCACACGAGGCGCCTGCGTGCGGCTGCGACTGTCCTTGCTTCGTCCCTCCTCGCTTCCTCCCTGCTCGGAGCCGGAGTCGCGGCCGCGGGCACCGCGACGGTGCAGGCGCTACAGTCCCCACTGCGTTTTGTGTCGAGCCTTGACCTCGAATGCTTCCGGACCTCGCCGTACGTGCCGCCGGGCGCCGCCGTCTCCACCAGGCATATCCACCCCGCGCAGGCACATCTGCCGCCCGAGATCAACGTCGTGGGCTCCCGCGAGCAACTGTGCGTGCCGGTGGCCACGAACGGCGTGATGCCCTCGCCGGACGTCAGCAACTTCATCAGGTTCGTCGACCTGGCCTGCTACCGGACGAGCGGAGCCACCCTCAACCAACCGCTCAACCTGCGGCACCTCAACCCGGTGCTCACCGGTCAGCCGGCCAAGAACGTCGCCATGCTCGCCCCCACGCAGCTGTGCCTACCAGTGGCGAAAAACGGTCTGGTTCCGCCGCCCGAGGTGCGCGGCCTCGTGATGTCGATCGGCCTGAAGTGCTACGGCGAAACGCCGGCAGTCCCCTTGGCCAGGGCGCTCTCACTGACACACCTCAGCCCGGTGCTCGTCTCCCTGCCCACCCACTCGGCGACCGTGACGTCCAACCGCCAGCTCTGTGTGCCGGTGGTGATCAACAACCAGGTGATCCCGCCGGATGTGCTCAACATCGTCCGTTGGATCGACCTCGAGAGGTACGACATCGCGACGCCGCCGCTGCCGGCAACGGTCAATCTGACCCTCACCCACCTCAACCCGGCGTTCGGCCACCTGCCGCCAGAGACCGCCTCCCTCCCATCCGCCCAGCAGCTGATGCTGCCGGTGGCCACGAACGGTCTGATCCCGCCGGTCTAGCGGCCGCCGCGACGGGCCGGCCCTGTCACGGGGCAGGACCGGCCCGCCCGCGCGCCCAGTCGTCGTGGCGCCGTGTGGCGAGAGGCGATCGACCCGTCGTAGCGCATCTGGAATTCGGTGCGGACCACCTAGCCCATGCACCACCAGAACGCTGCCAGCCGATGGGCGCATCGCCTGGCAGGGGGAATCGGTATCGTCATTCTCGACCTCGCATTCACCAGCTATCCGGCGCATCACCCGCAGCGCGTTTCGGGTTGGCCCGATCGAGCGCCGGTGGCCTTGGCTCGTG
>DASRHY010000162.1:0-2058 GCA_035650275.1 Kribbellaceae bacterium
TCGACCGCGCTGGTCACCAACACGGCCGGCAACTTCCTCAACTGGGGCGTCGCCCTTCCTCTGTACTCGCTCGCAATCATCCTCACCCGAGTCTTGCCGCGATGGATCGGATGGCTCGGGCTGGCCGTCGCCGTACTCGCCGGCTGGCTCGGATTGCTCGGTCCCGCATCGAGCGTGATCGAGGGCATCGCCTCACTTGGCTTCATCGGCTTCTTCGTGTTCATGCTCAGCCTGGGCGTCGCTCTGCTCCGCCGCCCAGCGACCACCAGCGGCGTGGAGGCCGTCACGCGGTAGCGACCCGCAGCACCGGCCTGTCGCGCAATCCGCGCTTGCCCCCTCAAGAGCCCACCCCCGGCACTCCGCAGGAACAGCCGACCACCTGTTTACAAGTCCGCTGCTCCGCACCGACTCCGCTGTCTACAGCGTCACAGACTGACCCGACGGCTGTCTGGGCTGTCATGTTCGGTATGTTCTAATACTCCAGCCGTAGTTCGTGATCATGCGAGTTGGGCGGTCTGCCGGCGGTAGTGGCATTCGCGGGCTCGGGCTTGGTGTCGGCGTCGCCATCGTGACCAGCCCAGCACGTGCGTCGTGGTGTGGAGTGGGCGGTGGACCAGGCTGGTGAACAGGTGCCGGATCTCGTTCGCGGTCAGCGCGATGAGGCCTTGTGGGGCAGGGTTTTCGGCCCGTGCGGCGGTAGCCATCACGGCGAGGAAGGCGTGCGCGAGCATGGCGAGGATGGTCCAGCGGTGCCATGACGTCCAGCGGCGGACCTGGTGCTCGTCGAGACCGGCCAGGCCCTTGCCGGCTTGGAACGATTCCTCGATCGTCCATCGGCGCCCGGCCACCGTGACGAGGGTGGCCAGCGGCGCCGGGGTGGGCGTGTAGCAGCGGTAGAACGCCAGTTCGCCGGTGCGGATCGAGCGGCGGACCAGCAGCGAGTGACGGCCCGGTGTGCCGGGTTCGGTGACATCGAGCAGTGCCCAGTCGTAGACCCGATGGCCCTTCGCCCCGATGCCCGCGCTGTGCCGGGCCCACACCCGCGCGGGCAGCCGGTCCACTAGATCGACCGCCTTGCGCCTGCCCGCTGCGGTCGTGACGTGGTGGTCGCATGCGACCGCGAGGACGTAGCCGATCTGTCGGGTGTGCAGGTCGGCGCGCAGCCGCGGATCGTTGCCGTAGACCTCGTCGCCGGCCACCCACGCCGCCGGCGTGCCGGCATCCAGCGCGCGGGCGATCATCTCCCGCGCGAGCGCAGGCTTCGTAGCGAAGGCGGCGTCGTCAGGCACCCCGGCGGCCCGGCACCGATCCGGGTCGGCGGTCCACGACCTGGGCAGGTACAGCGCGCGGTCGATGAACGCGTGGCCTCGCTCGGCGGCGTAGACCAGATGAACCCCGACCTGGGCGTTCTCGATCCGGCCCGCGGTGCCGGTGTACTGACGCTGCACGCCGACGGTGTGCGTGCCCTTCTTCACATCGCCCGTCTCGTCGACCACCAACACCGCACCGGGATCGGCAAGGTGGTCGACGACATAGCCGCGCAGGTCATCGCGCACCGCGTCAGCGTCCCAGCTCGCCCGGGCCAACAGGTGCTGCATCCCATCCGGACTCGGCTCACCGGCGTGCTCGGCGATCGTCCAGCAGTTCGTCCGCGGCAGCCCGGCCAGTAGCCCCAACACGAACGACCGGACCCGTCGGCGCGGCTCTACCCGCACGAACCGACCCGCGATCCGTCCCATCAGGTCGTCGAAGCCGCGCTGCCATCGGTCAGGGTCTACGCTGTGGCACGCAGCCACCGCAAGGTCTTCTGAAGTCCACACAACTCCGGATCATCAAGCGGTGGCCGCCCCACGCCCGGCACCGCCACGCCACCGGATCACGAACTACGGCTGGAGTACTAGCCCATGCACCACCAGCACGCTGCCAGCCGATGGGCGCATCGCCTGGCAGGGGGAATCGGTATCGTCATTCTCGACCTCGCATTCACCAGCTATCCGGCGCATCACCCGCAGCGCGTTTCGGGTTGGCCCGATCGAGCGCCGGTGGCCTTGGCTCGTG
>DASRHY010000163.1:0-7828 GCA_035650275.1 Kribbellaceae bacterium
ACCGCCACTGCCCACGCCACCGGCGACGGCCGCAACGGCCATGCCGTCACCGACGACGGGCGCTTGGACCTCGACCTGCGGATCCCGCAGGAGATGGGCGGTCCGGGCGGCGCCACCAACCCTGAGCAGCTGTTCGCGGTCGGCTACGCGGCCTGCTTCCACTCTGCGCTCAAGGTGGTGGGCAAGCGCCGGGACCTCGACGTCGACGGCTCGGAGGTGTCGGCCAGCGTCAGCATCGGTGCTCGTCCCGACGGTAGCTTCGGCCTGGCGGTCGAGCTGGACGTGCACGTCCCCGCCCTCGACCAGGCCACCGCAGAGTCGCTGGTGGCCGACGCCCACCAGGTTTGCCCCTACTCGAACGCCACCCGGGGCAACGTCGAGGTGGCGCTCACGGTCGTCTGACCACGCTCACCGGCGGATGTCCGGTTGGCCCGCTCAACCCAGAGCGGCACCGTGGTCGCTATGGCGAGGTCCCATCGCCGAACCCTCGATCCGGCTCATGCCACCGGCCCGTGAAGGCAGGGGAGCCTCTACGATCCCATTCGCGCCGACCCGATAGTGGTCAAAGCGACGCTCCACGCCATCCGATTGTCCAGCCAGCTGGTCCACGTCGCGACATCAGGTGCCTATCCAGCAGACAAACTCCGGGTCACCATGCGGACGCGCGGGCACTGGGTGGACACAGGCGAGGACTGCAGCGCAGGTCACAGCACTGAAGGGCACGGCCTGGACGCTCGGGAACCGCCTCCTAAGCGGCAGGCCGCTGGTTTGAGTCCTGCCGGGGGCACGTCACTAGGGGATATGCCGCTCCAGAGTGGCGTTCGGGCCCTGCGGAGGTCTACCGAAGAGGTTTACCGACGTGAGAGGTAGCGAGAGATGGGAGCCCAAGAGCGGGGAGGGGTCACGACGTGGCGATCAGAGCGTGCTCGCCGCAGGGCGATGGTCGGCGAGGTCCGGAACGCCAAGGGGTTGCCCGAACTTCATCCCCACGTTGACACCCACCCTGACCAGGCACGATGTGTCTTCGGTCGGATCTGAATGTCTCCGATCGGCGCCTACGCCCGACGACGGCAGGCATGAGGAGGTGGCGGCTGCCGAGACACCGACTGGACGTTGGTGAATGACGTCTCGAGGCGCGTGGGGGTAGGTCGTCCGATCCACTGCTCAGGAAGGCGCTCGACGAGTGGGACGTCGACCCCGGTCGACCTAGGTGATCAAGACGTCGAATCGCACTCTCCGGCGGTATCCCGTAGGGCTGTTTGGTCCAACGGGTGGGATTCCTGGAGGGCGATCATTGTCGGCCACAATCTCGCCCACGACTGGCTCGGCATCGCCCATCTTGGTGCCCGTTGAGTTCGACCACGACCCGGCGCTGGTCGAGCGGTCGCGGTCCTCCGGGCGAACCCCGTGGCCTCCAGGCGGTCGACCCGCCCGGTGATGGCGCCCGTCGTCAGGCCGGTCAGCTCCGCGGCGTCGTCCCGGTGGTTGGCTACGGCACGAACGTGGAGGTACCCGAGGCGTACGACGATCTCACCCGCACGCTCCTGCGGGCGGCCCAGCGCTGCCGGGAATTCGACCTCAGGGTCCGACATCGCCGTTGTCCGTGTCCGTCGGTGGGCTGGACATTCGTGGGAGCTCACCGTCGACGGGGGCAGCGTTCGGGTCGCCGCCTGGGCACGCCGATCGAGCGTGAGCTTCCCATCGTGGCTGAGGGCTTACCGGCGTGGGTGCCGGCCGATCGGGCGGTCCGAATCGCGCGCTCGTTCGTCGCCCCGCTTCATCGAGTGGTGCGTAACGGGCAGGTTGGGCGAGGTCGGGAACAAGGCGGTTCTCACACGCGATGACGAAGCTCGGGTCTTCTGGCCGCTCCTTGACCCACCCGACCTCGGACACGAACTCGCCGCCCGGCTCACCGTTGCTGACGAGCTACTCGCACGGTGGATGGTCGGCGACCTTCCCGACGAGACGGGTGTCGAGGAGATGCAAACGGCGATCGAGATCGTCCTCAGAGGGCTTCTCGGCGAGGTCAGCGGGTGCCTCTTCCGGAGTTGGCGGAACGCGCCGTTAAGCAGGCAATCATCGACGATGTTCGGAGGGTGCTCGTCGACCTGAATACGCGTCGGGTCGAGATCCATCGACTATGTCGTGATCCCGCGACGGCAAGAACCTCAAGGGACGGTTCCTCGGGGTCGTGCTGGGAAGTCTCGGCAAGGGCCGGCTGAAGAGCGCGTTCGAGAACGCCGTCAAGGCCATCGAAGCGCGCCGACGGGGCGTCCCCGCAATGACCACCGCGACGACCGCGTCGATCACCCCGCAGCTCCGGACGATCGAGGGCGTGACGATCCAGCCCGATGCATCTGAACGGGTGGGATTCGGTGTTGACGCTGGTCATGGTTAGCAGCGCGAGTTCCGCCGCGAGCAACCGACTAGGAGCCGATAGCAGCACCCGCGGGTGCAGAAGTGCGTTTCGACGGTCGTCGTAGGTTGTCGTCGCCGGGAGGCTCGCTCGACGGCGCGGCGCGTATCATCCCGGCGTGCCCGAGGTGTGGCCGTTGCCTGTCGACATCCGTCTAGTGGAGTCATTCGCGGCGGTCGCCGAGGAGCTGCATTTTACGCGAGCTGCGCAGCGATTGAGCGTGTCGCAACCGGCGCTCAGCCAGCAGATCGCCCGGCTCGAGCGGCAGCTTGGTGCGCAGCTTTTCACCCGGTTGCCGGGCGCGGTAGCGCTGACGCCGGCGGGCGAAGCCTTGTGGCGTGAGGTGCAGCCGGCGCTGGCGGGGCTGCGGGCCGGGCTCTCTGCGGCCCGGGTTGTGGGGGCCGGTGTGGCCGGGCGGCTGGATGTCCAGCACTTGAGCTCGTACGGACCTCACGTGTTGCCGTTGGTCGCCGCGCAGCTCCGGGAGACAGAGCCGGAGCTCGTCGTCGAGTTGCGCGAAGCCAGCGTCGAGGAGCAGCTCGAGGCCCTGCGGCAGCGAGTGGCGGATGTCGGCGTGTTCCACCTCGACCCCGACGTCGAGCTCGACGCTCCCGGCATCACGACGATCACACTGGCAACCGCGCCGCGCTACGTCGCTCTCCCGGGGAGCCACGTGTTCGCGCAGTCGCCGACGCTTTCGCTCGATCAGCTGGCCGAGGATGTGTGGGTGGTGCCGGTGGGCGCGTCGGAACGCAGCGTGCAGGAAGCGAACTTCGTGGCTGCGTGTCGGCGCCACGGTTTCGAGCCGCGGATCAGCCAGCGGGCGAACAGCATCGAGACGATGCTCGGCCTCGTCGCGTCCGGGTTCGGCGTGGCGCCGGCGCCATGGCCGGTCGCGCTGCGGCCGCCGCCGTCGGTGCACCTGGCGCGCGTCGCCGACGACCACCACCGGGTGGTCGTGGCGCATCGCGACGACACGGCGGCGACGCCGATCATGGCGCGCTTCGTCGCCGCCGCGAGCGCCGTCGTCGCGGCGCTGCTCGCCGACCTCGAGCCTGACGCGCTGGTGACCAGCCGCGATTCGCCACCGTGATCGCATCATCAGCACTCGGTCTTGGACTACGCGACCGGCGTGTCCGCACTGTGGTCGTGTGAGCACCCCCACCGATCCCCCCACCACCCCAGATCACCCCTTCACGTCGTGGGTCGGCCACCACGCCGCGCTCCGCGTGCCCGATTACGAGGTCAGCAAGCGCTGGTTCGTCGACCAGCTCGACTGGCGGGTCGTGCAGGAGTGGATGTACGGCGAGTTGCAGCTGGCCTACCTCGCACCGCCGGGCGACGACCACTTCCACGTCGAGATCCTCGGCGGAGCCGGCGCCACGCGGCAGCCGACGTACGAGTCCGTCGACGCCAGCCTGACGCAGAACGGCCTGAACCACGTGTGCATCCAGGTCGCCAGCGTCGACGACAGCCTCGCCGAGCTGCGCCGCCGCGGCGTGACGATCATGGGCGAGCCCTTCGAGCTCGCGGCGATCGACAGCCGCCTTGCGTTCTTCGCCGACCCGTTCGGGAACCTGTTCGAACTCAAGCAGCCCCTCGGCCGCAGCCCGGTGCCGTCATGACGACGACGAGTGACGAGGCGAAGGTCATACTGCGAGGTGATGCGCCGCGCTTTCGGCGCCTGGTAGTGCCACCGGACCGCCTGTACATGGGATCGATGGGCGTGTGAGCGAGCCGACGCTGGCGTCGACGTGGTACGCGGCCAGCGGAGCCCCGATCGCGGACCGACTCCTGGAGTGGCCTCCTGACGTGTTCGCGCTCACCAATGTGGTGCTGGCCCGCGCGGAAGCGTTTCGCTTCGCCCTCTCCCAGGCCGCCGACTGGCCCCCTAGCCGGTTTGGCGACTGGGCTCGCGTGGTGGCGGAGGCGGGCCGGGGCTGGAGCGCCTGGGCGGAGGACCGTACCGGCGCGGCGCCGGATCTGGTCGCCGCAGAGTGGAGCGTGCTTCGCGAGGGTGCCGAGACGCCGCTCGAGCACGTGGCGGTCAGGCGAGACCACCGGCTGTGTGAGGCGCTGCTGAGCCTGCATGCGATCGCCGACGAGGCCTGTGCCGGGCTTGGCGTCGCCCTCGACACCTCCGCCGCCGAGGGGTGTGTGTATCGCGCCCGTGGCCGGGAACTGCTGGCCCGCACCGGATCACTCGCCCGCGTCGACGCCCGCCTGCTGCGCGTCCTACCCAAGGTCATCACCCCGCCAACGGGACGCCTGACGTTTTCGCGCTATGCGTGCGTGCAGGGTCCCGGCATCGACGCCCGGTGGCACAAAGTGCCGGCCCGCCATCGCGGTACGGACCTTCGGTCCGAGTACGCGACGATGCTGCTACTGCCATGGCCGCTCCGGGTGCATGCGTCCGACTTTCACGTCGTCGAGGGGTCTGTACAGAGGCTGGCCAAGGATCCCTACGGGTTCTTCGAGTTCGCGCCGGCCGAAGGGCTTGATCTCGACCTGTTGGATCGTGTGCTCGTCTCCGCCCGCGAAGAAGCAGGCAGCGTCGACGTCGTCTTGTTGCCGGAGAGCGCCATCGATGAGGGGGAGATCGGCGACCTCGAGACGCTTCTCGACCGCCACGGGGTGATCTCCCTGCTGACGGGGGTCCGCCAGCCCACCCGTCAGCCGGGCCAGTTCGCGAACAACTGGCTGCACATGGGCTTCAACCCGAGACTCGAAAAGGGTGTGTCGCTGCCGAGCGAGGGCCGCGAACCCTGGCTTCACCTCCGCCAGAACAAGCACCACCGCTGGTCGCTGGATGAGGATCAGGTCGAGCAGTACCACCTTGGCGCCGCCCTTCACCCCCACCTCCGCTGGTGGGAGGCCATGGATGTACCCCGCAAGTCCATCCAGTTCGTCGAAGTCGCCGAACTCGTGCTGACCGCGCTCGTGTGCGAGGACCTGGCCCACAACGACGAGATCGCACAGCTCATCCGATCGGTCGGCCCGACGGCGGTCATCAATCTGCTGCTCGACGGGCCGCAGCTCACCTCCCGCTGGACCGCCCGCTACGCGAGCGTCCTGGCAGACGATCCCGGCTCGGCCGTGCTGACGCTGACCTCCTACGGGATGGTCGAGCGCTCGCGGCCCCATGGCCATGATGGCTCTCGCGTGATCGGGCTGTGGAAGGACCCCACCAGGGGGGTCCGCGAGATTCCCCTCGATGCCGAAGCGCAGGGCGTCCTGCTCACCCTCTGCATGGACCGCGCCACCCGGTACAGCGCCGACCTCCGGTGGCCGATCGACAACACCACCTCCTGCTACTGCGTGGCCGTCCGCCAGGTCCGCGCCGCGAGCGCCGGCTCAGGATCGCCGCCGTCACAGTCCACCGCGTCGACCCCGCCTGTGCTGGAACTTGATCAGCTCACCATCCTCACGGCCTGGGCCGAGGCTGTGTCGGAAGCCGCGGCTTACGCGCCCGCGCGCATCGACCAGCTGCTCGCCGAGGCCGGCGCGTGCGGGCCATGGCGGGCCGAGCTTGGCCTCCCGGAGCCATCCGACCAACTCGCCGACGCGATCGAATCGCTCGGCCGAGTCGTTCACGCGGCAGCGCTACCGGATGGTGCGTCGTCCTTCGACGCCCTGCTCGCGGCAGCCGGAGAGGAACACCCCGGCGAGATCACACTCGACCGAGTGGTCCGGCGGGCGCTGCTCTCGATGCTCGAGGAACGGCGCACCAGGCAAACCCGCCGGAGCCAGTAACACACGTGCATGGTCGCCGCTGCAGGACGGGGGGCGCCGGGGTCGGCGCAGGGTGAAGAGCATCGACGTCCACGCCGAGGAGGCAGGCAAGCCAGCCGAGTCCTGGCGCCGCACTTTCGTCCGCCGGTGATCACTGAGCTCGCGAAGGCCTTGCCACGACTGCGGCGGCGAGTTCCACCTGGACGAGGGTTGAGCCATTGCTTCACACG
Organism: Kribbellaceae bacterium; assembly: GCA_035650275.1. Taxonomy (GTDB): domain Bacteria; phylum Actinomycetota; class Actinomycetes; order Propionibacteriales; family Kribbellaceae; genus DASRHY01. The sequence goes on from DASRHY010000163.1 coordinate 6,379, forward strand.
AGGTTTGGCCTTCGCGGTAACAAGATGCGTCTGCGCCGGCAGAGCCGGCGCCTGCTTGATCATCTACGGCTTCCGGCAGAGCAGATGCCGCACGACATGTGCGGGTCGATCCCGATGATGAACACGGAAGGCCCCACCGGTTCAACCACCGTGTTCGCCGCCGCCTCGCTCACCGACGCCTTCGGCGAGATGGCCGACACCTTCGAAGAGGAAACCCCGGCACCACCGTCGAACTGAACTTCGGCGCCTCCTCCGCCCTGCGCGAGCAGATCCTGGCGGGCGCCCCTCCGACGTGTTCGCCTCGGCCAACACGTCCAACATGGACCAGCTGGTCGACGCCAACGAGGTCGAAGGCGAGCCCGAGATCTTCGCCACTAACGTCGTGGAGATCGCGGTGGCGGCCGGCAACCCCGCGGGGGTCGACGGCCTCGACGACTTCGGCCTCGGTCCGGAAGGCAGCCCAGTGTGTGGCGCATCTGTGGACGAGACGATGCCGTGCGGACATGGCATCGCCTTCTCAAGGTGGCGGGAGTCCGCCCCACCTGCGTGTCCTCGCGCGAGCCGCGCCGGACAAGCCCCGATTATGAGGTCGACCTCTGACGGCCATACTTTCGGTGGCGGGGTTGGTCCTACGGAGGTGAGCCGGTGGGTCTTTCCGTACGGCGGTTGGGGCTGGTTGCCTTGCTGCTGGTGGGGTTGGCGGGCTGCCGGATCGACGTGATCCTCCATCAGCACGATCCACTGCCGGAGGGCGTGGAGTGGGATGCCAGTGACATCGAGATGCTCCCGAACGGGGAGTTCGTCGCCGGTGGCTGCCTGTTCACCCTTGGCGGTCCGGGGCTGGGAGTGGTGGTGTTCGCGCCCGACGCGACCGTGGTGCGCGTCTTGTCGCGCTGCTCGTCGATCGAGGACGGCGCGCTCGGCGTGGCGGCGGCGGCGGACGGGACGATCTACTTCGTCCGCAGCCGGGAGATCATCCCGTTTGAGGAGTACCGCTACGAGCTGGTCCGTATCCCGCCCGGCGGCAGTGCCTCGGATGGCGTCGTCGTCCACTCAGATACCGCCTCCGACCGGTTCAGCGTCCCCACCCCGTTCTTCTCCCCCGCGGTGAGCCCGGACGGCTCGATCGTGCTTGTCCGGTCGGCTGATCCTGACAAGCCGGGCATCTTCACGGTGACCGGCCCGACCACGCGCCATCGCCGCCCTGGGACCGAGGGCCTGGACGCGAGCGACGGATATGAGGTGCGCAACGACGGCACGATCATCACCCTCGACGGCAACACCGTCGTGAGCATCACCCGAAGAGGCACCAAAACCGTGCTCGCCGGCACCGGCCAGGCCGGCTTCTCCGGGGATGGCGGGCCGGCCACCCAGGCCACGTTCAACGAGCCCAGCGACGTCGCCCAGGGCCCGGCGGGGGTGATCCACGTCGCCGACTTCGGCAACGACC
>DASRHY010000164.1:0-17842 GCA_035650275.1 Kribbellaceae bacterium
GGCAGTCTCCTATGAGTCCCCGGCTTGAACCGCTGGCAACATAGGACAAGGGTTGCGCTCGTTGCGGGACTTAACCCAACATCTCACGACACGAGCTGACGACAGCCATGCAACACCTGTGTAGGGCCCTTGCGGACACCGTGTCTCCACGGCTTTTCCCTACATGTCAAGCCCTGGTAAGGTTCTTCGCGTCGCGTCGAATTAAGCAACATGCTCCGCCGCTTGTGCGGGCCCCCGTCAATTCCTTTGAGTTTTAGCCTTGCGGCCGTACTCCCCAGGCGGGGCGCTTAATGCGTTAGCTGCGGCACGGAGGACGTGGAATGTCCCCCACACCTAGCGCCCAACGTTTACGGCGTGGACTACCAGGGTATCTAATCCTGTTCGCTACCCACGCTTTCGCTCCTCAGCGTCAGGTAAGGCCCAGAGAGCCGCCTTCGCCACCGGTGTTCTTCCTGATATCTGCGCATTCCACCGCTACACCAGGAGTTCCGCTCTCCCCTGCCTACCTCTAGTCTGCCCGTATCGGAAGCAGGCTCGGAGTTGAGCTCCGAGTTTTCACTCCCGACGTAACGGACCGCCTACGAGCCCTTTACGCCCAATAATTCCGGACAACGCTCGGACCCTACGTATTACCGCGGCTGCTGGCACGTAGTTGGCCGGTCCTTCTTCTGCAGGTACCGTCACTTTCGCTTCGTCCCTGCTGAAAGAGGTTTACAACCCGAAGGCCGTCATCCCTCACGCGGCGTTGCTGCGTCAGGCTTTCGCCCATTGCGCAATATTCCCCACTGCTGCCTCCCGTAGGAGTCTGGGCCGTGTCTCAGTCCCAGTGTGGCCGGTCGCCCTCTCAGGCCGGCTACCCGTCGAAGCCTTGGTGGGCCGTTACCCCACCAACAAGCTGATAGGCCGCGAGCCCATCTCCAACCGCCGGAACTTTTATCCTCAGAAGATGTCGACTGAGGAGTTATCCGGTATTAGACCCGGTTTCCCGGGCTTATCCCAGTGTTGGAGGTAGGTTGCTCACGTGTTACTCACCCGTTCGCCGCTCGTGTACCCCCGAAGGGGCCTTACCGCTCGACTTGCATGTGTTAGGCACGCCGCCAGCGTTCGTCCTGAGCCAGGATCAAACTCTCCGTTGAAATTTATATGTAAACCGTGCGAGCACGGCGTACAGACAACGTTGCGTTGATCCCTTATTCAGAAGCCATGAAACTGGCATCTTAACAAAGGAATTCCGTCATGGAATCGATTCAGATGTTGCCATCTGAGCCGAACCCATGGACGGGGTTAATGCATATTTCGGCATTGACTTTCGGCACGCTGTTGAGTTCTCAAGGATCGGACGCACACCATCAACGGTCTCTCAACTGTCTCCGGGGCAACCTGTGTAACTTTACCGGATCCGATCGGGCCAGTCAAACTAGCCTTCCCGATCCGGCCACCCGCGCACTTGTCCCGCCGGATCGCGCACTGGGCGTGATTCAGCTGGTGTAGCCTTCGGGGGTTTGGTGCGTCCGGCCGCTTCCGCGTCCCGCGCTCGCTCCAACAAGGGGAACATTACGGAGCCTCGGGGGAGGAGTCAAATCCGGTCCGGGTGGCCGTGATCACACCGTTGTAATTCGGTCCCTCGAAGGCCTGCGGGACTCCAGCCCCAGGCCCGTCAGCCGGCCTCCGGATGCGCCAGAACCCCTGCAAATGAACGCTTTCCGCGCCGCAGCACCAGTCCACCGCCCGCGAGCAGATCAGTTGCCGACGGCACGTACTCGGGGTCCGTGACCTTCTCGTTGTTGAGGTACGCTCCGCCCTCCGCGACCGTCCGCCGGGCCGCGGACTTGCTGTTCGACAGCCCGGTCGACACCAGCAGGTCGACGTACGAGGGCAGCGGTTCGCCCGGGCCGAGCTCCACATGCGGTGCCTCCGCGAGCGCGGAGCGCAAGGTCCCGGCGTCCAGAGCGCGTAGATCGCCCTGGCCGAACAACGCCCGGGACGCCTCCTGCACCCTTCTGGTCTCGTCCTTGCCGTGGACCAGCGTGGTGACCTCCTCGGCCAGCACCCGTTGCGCCTCCCGGGCCTGCGGCCGGTCCGCAGTCGCCTTCTCCAGGTCGGCGATCTCGCCGGCGTCACGGAACGTGTAGTAGCGGACCAGGTCCATCACGTCGCGGTCGTCGCTGTTGAACCAGAACTGGTAGAACGCGTACGGCGAGGTGAGCTCGCGGTCCAGCCACACCGTCCCGGACTCGGTCTTGCCGAACTTCATCCCGTCCGCCTTGGTCACCAGTGGTGTGGCCAGCGCGTGCACCTTGGCGGACTCGACCCTGCGGATCAGCTCGACGCCGGCCGTGATGTTCCCCCACTGATCGCTACCGCCGGTCTGCAACCGGCAGTCGTAACGCCGGAACAGCTCCAGGTAGTCCATCGACTGCAGCAGCACGTAGCTGAACTCGGTGTAGCTGATGCCCTGCTCCAGCCGGGCCTTCACCACCTCCCGGCCGAGCATCCGGTTCACCGGGAAGTGCTTGCCGATGTCGCGCAGGAAGTCCAGCGCCGACAGGTCCTCGGTCCAGTCCAGGTTGTTCACGATCCGGGCGGCGTTGGACCCTTCGAAGTCGAGGAACCGCTCCATCTGGCGTCGTACCCTGTCGACCCACTCGGCGACCACATCCTTGGAGTTCAGCACCCGTTCGGAGGTCTCCTTCGGGTCGCCGATCAGGCCAGTGGCCCCGCCGACCAGGCCGAGTGGTCTGTGCCCCGCGAGCTGCAGCCGGCGCAGCGTGAGCAACTGCAGCAGGTTACCCATGTGCAGGCTCGGCGCGGTCGGGTCGAACCCGACGTACGACGTGATCGGGCCGGCGGCCATCTCGGTGCGCAGCGCGTCGAGGTCGGTCGTATGGGCGATCAGCCCGCGGCTGGCGAGGTCGTCGAGCACGTCAGCGCCGGCTGCGGCACCGGTTGCGGTCACGTCAGGTCTCCCGTGGGTCACTAGGTACGTCGATGTGCCACCAAGGGTGCCGCATCCCCCGCGGGGCCGAGCACCCGGTTCACGCCTCGGCGCTGCTGGACAGCACGCTGCGCAACAGCGGCAGCAGGCTGTGCCCGTCGGGCGCGTGCACGGTAGCGGCGCTCGGCCGGTCCGGGTCGTTCGCGCCCGGGTCCTGGTTGGGCACCGGCTTACCGTGCGACAGCACCTGCTCGGTCGGGGTCAGCTGGCGGATGCCGATCGCCCGGACGTGGTCGGGATGACTGCTGGCGAAGTCGCCGTACAGCTGCGGGTCGTGCTGGCCGTCGTCGCCGACCAGGACCCAGCGGATCGACGGGAGCTCCCTGGCCAGCCGGGCCAGCGCGGTCCGCTTGTGCTCGCGCCCGCTGCGGAACCAGCCGGTATTGGTGGGTCCCCAGTCGGTCATCAGCAGCGGGCCCTCCGGGTAGCCGTGTCGGGCCAGGAACCGCGACAGCGTCGGCGCCGTGTTCCAGGCGCCGGTGGACAAGTAGTAGATCGGCGCACCCGGGTGGTCGGCGAGCAGCTCGCGGTACATCGCGGCCATCCCGGGGACCACTCGGCGCGCCTGCTCGTCGCGGACGAACGTGTTCCAGGCCGCGATCAGCGGCCGGGGCAGCATCGTGAGCATCACGGTGTCGTCGATATCGCTGACCATCCCGAACTGCACTGCCGGGTCGATCACGTTGATCCGCGCCCGGGCGCTGTGGTCGTCGGTGACGCCGAGGCTGACCTCGTGCCAGCCGGGCTCCAGCGAGGCGGGTACGACGAAATCGACGAATCCGCCGCGGTCGGTCGTCGTACGGTGGCTCTCCCCCGCCACCGTGACGTTGACCTCCACGCCGACGGCGGGCGCCGCCACGAAGGCCCGCCAGCCGCGCACCGGCTCGTCCTCCTCGTAGCGCGGCAGCAGATGCGGGTCGCGGCTCAGCACCACCCGGGCGAGGACGCGGACGAACTCCGGCGTGCCGTAGCCGACATGCGGGATCACGCGTTCGCGCCAGCCCCGTCGCCGCAGCACGGCCTGGACGCCATGGTTCCAGCGGTCCTCGAGGCGGGATGCGTAGTGCGGTCGGGCCATGCCCGAAACCTACCGGCGCGCAGGTGTCGCGGGCCTCATCGGTCCGGTGTGTCCGGGTCGTCCGGCAGGTGTCCGAACCCGCCGCTACGGTCAGGGGTCATGACAGTCCAACGCGCCGAGATCGGCCTGTGCTTCCACCGCACGTACCCGCCCGCCCTGGTGACCGAGTTCGCCCGCCGGCTCGACGTCGGTGGCGCCGACCACCTGTGGCTGATCGAGGACTGCTTCTACACCGCTGGCGTCAGCCTCGCCGCGACTGCACTCGCGGTGACCGAGCGGCTCCGGGTCGGCGTCGGCATCCTGCCCGTGGTGGCGCGGAACCCGGCGGTGACGGCGATGGAGATCGCCACCCTGTGCGGGCTCGCGCCGGGCCGGGTGATGCCCGGGCTGGGCCACGGCGTCCAGGCGTGGATGGCACAGATGGGCGCCCGCGCCGCGTCACCGCTGACGGCGTTCGAGGAGGTCATGGACGCGGTACGACGCCTGCTGGCGGGCGAGACGGTGTCGGTGCAGGGGCGGTACGTGACGCTCGACCAGGTCCGGCTGGACCAGCCGCCGGCCGAGCCACCGGCACTCCTCGCCGGGGTACAGGGACCCAAGTCGCTGGCGCTGGCAGGACGGGTCGCGGACGGGCTGGTGCTGGCGGAGCCGGCCGGGCCGGCGTACGTGCGGCATGCGCTGGGGCTGGCCGGGCGGGAGCCGGGGTTCCCGATCGCGACGTTCTCCGCGTTCTGCGTGCTGCCGGAGCGGGCCGCGGCATACCGGGTGATGACGCCGTGGCTCGAGCAGCGCCTGACCGAGGCGGGACCCGTGCTGCGGACGCTGCCGTTCTACGACGAGCTCGCCGCGGTGTACGCCGAGCGCGGCGCCGAGGCGCTGGCCGGGCTGCCGCCGGACTGGTGGGGTGAGATCGGGCTGATCGGCACCATGGACGACGCGCTGGCGCACATCGCCGCCCTCGAGGAGGCCGGCGCGCACCGGATCGGCCTGTGGCCCTCGCCGGACGTCGACACCGCCCGCGCCGACCTCGACGTCGTCCTGGAGCTCGCCCGTCGCTAAGGCCTGCGCTTCGGTTGGTGCGGGCGGTAGGTCGAGACGGTGGGGTCGCCGCTGATCCAGAACCGCCAGGGGTGGTCGGCGGCCTCGCGGAGGCCGACCCGCGGGCCGGTCTCGACCAGGCCGTCATGGCTGCCCGGGAGCAGCCGGACCGGCGCGGCCGGGTCGAACAGGTCGACGCCGTTCTGCTCCCGGTCGATGCCGAGGGCCTGGCACATCCGCGCCGGGCCACGGGCGAGCTCGCGGTCCGGTTTGCCGGCCGCCGCGCGTCGTACCCGGGCCGTCTCCGCGCCGGCCACGATCTCGCCGGCGCGCAACAGCACCGCCGACGGCCGCCCAGGCGGACCGCAGACGATGTTCATGCAGAAGTGCATGCCGTAGGTGAAGTAGACGTAGAGGTGCCCGGGTGGGCCGAACATCACCGCGTTGCGGGCGGTCCAGCCGCGATACGCGTGCGAGCCGGGGTCCTCGGGACCGTCGTACGCCTCGACCTCGGTCAGCCGCACGTCGACCTGGTCGCCGCCGACCGTGCTGCGCAGTGCGGCGCCGAGTAGCTGCGGAGCGGCATCCAGCACCGGGCCGGACAGCACGCTCAGGAGGTCAGCCACCCGGCGAGCTCCTCCGTCCGGGTCCGCAGCTCGGCCAGCTGCTCGGCCACCCGGTCCGGCGCGGTGCCGCCACGACCGTTGCGCGAGGCAACCGAACCCTGGACCGTGAGAACCTCCCGGACCCCCGGCGTGAGGTGCGGCGAGATCGTGGCCAGGTCCTCGTCGGTCAGGTCCCACAGCTCGATGCCGCGCTTCTCGCACTCCTGCACGCAGGTCCCGGCGACCTCGTGCGCGACCCGGAACGGCACACCCTCACGGACCAGCCACTCGGCGATGTCGGTGGCGAGCGAGAACCCCTGCGGGGCCAGCTCCTCGAGCCGGGCGGTATCGAAGCGCAGCGTGCGGATCATGCCGTTGAACGCGGGCAGCAGCACGACCAGGGTGTCGATCGAGTCGAAGACCGGCTCCTTGTCCTCCTGCAGGTCTCTGTTATAGGCCAGCGGCAGCGCCTTCAGCGTGGCCAGCAGCCCGGCCAGGTTCCCGACCAGCCGGCCGGACTTGCCCCGGGCCAGCTCCGCGACATCCGGGTTCTTCTTCTGCGGCATGATGCTCGACCCGGTCGAGTACGCGTCGTCCAGCTCGACGAATCCGAACTCCTTCGTCGCCCAGAGGATCACCTCCTCGGCCTGCCGGGACACGTCGACGCCGATCATCGCGGTGACGAACGCGAACTCGGCGACGAAGTCCCGGGCCGCGGTGCCGTCGATCGAGTTCGGCGACGAGTCGGTGAAGCCCAGGTCGCGGGCCACCCGCTGCGGGTCCAGGCCGAGCGAGCTGCCGGCCAGCGCGCCGGACCCGTACGGCGAGTCGGCGGCGACCCGGGCATCCCAGTCCCGCAGGCGTTGCAGGTCACGGACCAGCGGCCAGGCGTGCGCGAGCAGATGGTGGCTGAGCAGAACCGGCTGGGCGTGCTGCAGGTGGGTCCGGCCCGGCATCGCCACACCGAGGTGCCGCTCGGCCTGGCCCGCGATCCCGTCGACCAGGTCGAGCACCAGCCGGGCGATGATCCGGGCGTGGTCGCGCAAGTACATCCGGAACAGGGTGGCGATCTGGTCGTTTCGGGACCGGCCGGCGCGCAACCGGCCGCCGAGCTCGGGACCGAGGCGCTCCAGCAGCCCGCGTTCCAGCGCCGTGTGCACGTCCTCGTCGTCCGGCGCCGGGGCGAACGTGCCCGTCTCGACGTCGGTGAGCAGCGCGTCCAGGCCGAGCAGCATCCGCTCCAGGTCACCGTCGGACAGCAGCCCGGCCTGGTGCAGTACGGCGGCGTGCGCCTTCGACCCGGCGATGTCGTACGGCGCCAGCCGCCAGTCGAACTGCGTCGACCGGCTCAGCTCGGCCAGCGCATCCGCCGGACCGGCCGCGAACCGCCCACCCCACAGCTGCGTCCTGCCCGTAGTGTCCTCGGAACTCACGTCCTGCATCCTCTCAACCGTTCATCGGGCCCTTGTGACCCGGCGTGTCGTCGGGTCACAAGGGCCCGATGAACGGAAGGGATCAGAGGCGGTTGTCGCGTTGGGCTGCGAGCTTGGAGGGGAGGCCCCAGAGGTCGACGAAGCCCTTGGCGAGGGACTGGTCGAACACGTCGCCCTCGTCGTACGTGGCCAGGTTGAAGTCGTACAGGCTCTGGTCCGAGCGCCGGCCGGTGACGACGGCACGGCCGGCGTGCAGGGTCAGCCGGATGTCGCCGGAGACCGCCCGCTGCGCGTCCGCGATGAACGTGTCCAGGGCGTTCTTCAGTGGCGAGTACCACAGGCCGTCGTACACGAGCTCGCCCCAGCGCTGGTCCACCGAGCGCTTGAACCGGGCCAGGTCCCGCTCGACGGTGACGTTCTCGAGCTCCATGTGGGCGGTGATCAGCGCGATCGCACCGGGCGCCTCGTACACCTCGCGGCTCTTGATCCCGACCAGCCGGTCCTCGACCATGTCGAGCCGGCCGACGCCCTGCGCACCGGCCCGGGCGTTCAGCTGCTGGATCGCCTCGAGCATCGTGACCTTCTCACCGTCGAGCGCGACCGGTACGCCGCCGTCGAAGGTGATCACCACCTCGTCCGGCTCGCGCGGCACCGTCGGGTCCGAGGTGTAGGAGTAGAGGTCCTCGATCGGTCCGTTCCAGATGTCCTCGAGGAAGCCGGTCTCGACGGCCCGGCCCCAGACGTTCTGGTCGATCGAGTACGGCGACTTCTTGGTCACGTCGATCGGCAGGCTCTTCTCCTCGGCGTACGCGATCGCCTTCTCCCGGGTCCACGCGTAGTCCCGCACCGGCGCGATCACCTGCAGGGAAGGCGCCAGCGCGCCGATGCCGACCTCGAACCTGACCTGGTCGTTGCCCTTGCCGGTGCAGCCGTGGCTGACGATCGCCGCCCCGTACATCTTCGCGGCCTCGGCGAGGTGCTTGACGATCAGCGGGCGCGACAGCGCCGACACGAGCGGGTAGCGGTCCATGTAGAGCGCGTTCGCCTGCAGCGCCGGCAGGCAGTAACCCTCGGCGAACTCGTCCTTGGCGTCCACCACGACGGACTCGACGGCGCCGCAGTCCAGCGCGCGCTGCCGGACGGACTCCAGGTCTTCACCGCCCTGGCCGACGTCGATCGCCACCGCGACCACCTCGGCTCCGGTCTCCTCACCGAGCCAGCCGATGGCCACCGAGGTGTCCAGGCCACCGGAGTACGCGAGCACGATCCGATCGGTCATCAGTCGACCTCCTTGTTGCTCAGGTTCAGGAAGCGTTGGGCCAGGGCCTCTCCCCCGGCGGGGTCGCGCGACACAACGAGCACGGTGTCGTCGCCCGCGATGGTGCCGAGTACGGCGTCCAGGGCGGCGTGGTCGATGGCCGACGCGAAGTACTGGGCCGCACCCGGCGGGGTTCGCAGGATCACCAGGTTGGCGCTCGCGTCGGAGGACACCAGCAGCTCGGCCGCGACCCGGGCCAGCCGGGCCTCGAACGCGGCCGCCTCGCCGGCCCGCGGCGTACGGTCACCGCCCTCACCCGGTACGGCGTACGCGAGCGCGCCGGATCCGTCCCGGATCTTGACCGCGCCGATCTCGACCAGGTCGCGTGACAACGTGGCCTGGCCGACAACCAGGCCGGACGCGGCCAGCAGGTCGGCGAGCTCGGTCTGGGACCGGACCGGCTGCCGGCCGAGCAGGTCGATGATCCGCTGCTGTCGCGCGGTCTTGGTGGTCGGCAGTCCGGCCGTCATGAGCTCTCCAACAGCCAGCACAGCAGGGCCTTCTGCGCGTGCAGCCGGTTCTCCGCCTCGTCCCAGACCACCGACTGCGGGCCGTCGATCACGGCGGCATCGATCTCCTTGCCCCGGTAGGCCGGCAGGCAGTGCAACACGATCGCGTCCGGCTTCGCCTTGCCGAGCAGCTGCTCGGTGACGGCGTACGGCACGAACGGCGCCTCGCGGGCCGCGGCCTCGGCCTCCTGGCCCATCGACACCCAAGTGTCGGTGGCGACTACGTCCGCGCCGTCGGCCGCGGCGATCGCGTCGTCGGTCCAGGTCACCGAACCGCCGGTACCGGCGGCGATCCGCTGCGCGTCGGCGAGGATCTGCTGATCCGGCTGGTACGACGCCGGCGAGCCGACCACGACGTGCATGCCGGCGGTCGCCCCGCCGAGCAGGTACGAGTGCGCCATGTTGTTCGCGCCGTCGCCGAGGTAGGCAAGCTTCAGCCCGGCCGTCGAGCCTTTGTGCTGCCGCACCGTGAGCAGGTCGGCGAGGATCTGGCAAGGGTGGAACTCGTCGGTCAGCGCATTCACCACGGGCACCGTGGACGCGGATGCCATCTCGTCGATCCGCGCCTGGCCCCCGGTCCGCCAGACGATCGCCGCGACCTGCCGGGTCAGCACCCGGGCGGTGTCCGCGATCGGCTCGCCGCGGCCGAGCTGGGAGGTCTGCGCGTCGATCACCAGCGGTACGCCGCCGAGGTCGGCGATCCCGACCGCGAACGAGATCCGGGTCCGGGTCGAGGTCTTGTCGAAGATCACCGCGACCGTCTGCGGCCCGGCCAGCGGCTGCCGCGCGAACCGATCCGCGGTCAGCTGCTGGGCGAGGCTCAGGACCTCGTCCTGCTCGGCCGGGGTCAGGTCGTCGTCACGGAGGAAGTGCCGGGTCATGCGGTCACCTCGCTGTTCAGGATGCCGGGCAGTGCTGCCAGGAACGCGTCGGCGTCGGCGCTGGTGAGGATCAGCGGCGGCGCCAGCCGGATCGCGTGCGGGGTCACGTTGTTGACGATGAACCCGGCCGCGAGCGCCGCATCGGCGACCTGTTCGGCGACCGGTGCGGTGAGCGTGATCGCGAGCAGCAGGCCGGCACCGCGGACGCCGGACACCAGCGGGTGGCCGAGCGCCTCGACACCCTTGCGGACGTGGTTGCCGACCGCAACGACGTTGTCGAGCAGGCCGTCCCGCTCGATCACGCTGAGCACGGCAAGACCCGCGATCGCGGCGACCGGGTTGCCACCGAACGTGGTGCCGTGGCTGCCGGGACCGAGCAGGTCCGCGGTCGGGCCGAGGGCGATACAGGCGCCGACCGGGAAGCCCGCCCCGAGACCCTTGGCGACCGTGACCACGTCCGGCCGGACGCCGGACGCCGTGTGCGCGAACCAGGCGCCGGTACGGCCGATGCCGGTCTGCACCTCGTCCAGCCAGAGCAGCGCGCCGTGCCGGGAGGTGACCTGCCGGGCGGCGGCCAGGTAGCCGGCCGGCGGGATCACGACCCCGTTCTCACCCTGGATCGGCTCCAGCACCACCGCCGCGGTGCGGTCGTCGACCGCGGCCGCCAGAGCGGTGGCGTCGCCGTACTCGACGAACGTGACCTCACCCGGCAGCGGCGCGAACGCCTCCCGGTAGGCCGGCTTCCAGGTCACCGCCAGCGATCCCATCGACCGGCCGTGGAAGGCGCCGACGGTGGACACGATCCTGGTCCGGCCGGTGCGCCGGGTGAGCTTGAACGCCGCCTCGTTCGCCTCGGTGCCGGAGTTCGTGAAGAACACCCGGCCGTCCCCGGCGTCGAGGAGGCCGAGCAGCCGCTCGGCGAGCGCGATCTGCGGCGGGCTGGCGAAGAAGTTCGAGATGTGCCCGAGGGTGGCCAGCTGACTGGTCACCGCGGCGGTCACGAACGGGTGCGCATGACCGAGCGAGTTCACCGCGAGCCCGCCGAGCAGGTCCAGGTACCTCCGGCCGTCGGCATCCCAGACGTAGCAGCCCTCGCCGCGGACCAGCACCCGCTTCGGGGCACCGAAGGTATTCATCAGCGCGTGCTCGTAGCGGGAGGTCAGCGCGGCCCCGGTCCCGTCGACGGTGAGCAGCTCGGTCATGACGGCACCACCTGTGTTCCGATCCCGGCGTCGGTGAAGATCTCCAGCAGCAGTGAGTGCGGCACCCGCCCGTCGATCACGGTGGCGCGGGACACGCCCGACTTCACCGCGCGCAGACAGGCCTCCATCTTCGGCACCATGCCGGAGGCCAGCGACGGCAGCAGCCCGGAGAGCTCGTCGGTGTCGATCTCGGCGACGATCTCGTCGCTGGCCGGCCAGTCGCGATGGAGCCCGGCCACATCGGTGAGCACCACCAGCTTCTCGGCGCCGAGCGCGGTGGCCAGCGCCGCGGCGGCGGTGTCGGCGTTCACGTTGTGCACCTGGCCGTCCTCGTCCGGAGCCACCGTGGACACCACCGGGATCCGGCCCGCGTCGATCAGGTCCCGCACCGCCTCCGGGCGTACGTCGACGACGTCGCCGACCAGCCCGATGTCGACCGCCTCGCCGTCGACCAGCGCGGTACGCCGCTCGGCGGTGAACAGGCCGGCGTCCTCGCCGGACAGGCCGACCGCGTACGGACCGTGCGCGTTCAGCAGCCCGACCAGCTCCCGGCCGACCTTGCCGACCAGCACCATCCGGACCACATCCATCGCCTCCGGCGTGGTGACCCGCAGCCCGCCGCGGAACTCGCTGTCGATCCCGAGCCGGCCGAGCATGTCGCTGATCTGCGGGCCGCCGCCGTGCACCACCACGACCCGGACGCCGCACAACCGGAGGAACACGATGTCGGAGGCGAACGCCTCCCGGAGCGTCTCGTCGGTCATCGCGTTGCCGCCGTACTTCACCACCAGGGTCTTGCCGTGGAACGCCTCGATCCACGGCAGCGCCTCGGCGAGTACGGCCGCCTTCTGCACCGCGCCGTCCTGCGTCGTGGTCATGAGCTGTAGGCCGAGTTCTCTTCGACGTACGCGTGCGACAGGTCGGTGGTCAGCACGGTGGCGGACGCGGCACCGGCGTGCAGGTCGATCAGTACGTCGATCTGCCGGCCGGACAGATCCGCCTCGGACCGGTCCACGCCCTTGCCGCCGGCCTTGCACACGGCCGCGCCGTTGATCGTGATGTCCAGCAGCTGCGGGTCGAACGCGGTCGGCGCGTTGCCGATCGCCATCGCGATCCGCCCCCAGTTCGGGTCGGAGGCGAAGAACGCTGTCTTGCACAGGTTGTCCTCGGCAACGACCTTCGCGGCGGCGACCGCATCGGCCTCGCTGGCCGCGCCGCTGACCGTGATGCTGACGTGTTTGGTGACGCCCTCGGCGTCGGCCTGCAGCTGCGCCACGAGGTCCGCGGTTAGCGCGGTGAGCGCTGCGGTGAACTCCTCGGGCGCGACCGTGATGCCGGACGCGCCCGAGCTGAGCAGCAGCACGGTGTCGTTGGTCGACGTCCCGCCGTCGACGTCGAGCCGGTTGAACGTTTCCCCCGCCGCCACCCGCAGCCCGTGGTCGAGCTGGACCTGGTCCAGCACCGCGTCGGTGGTGATCACGGACAGCATCGTGGCCATGTTCGGGGCACACATCCCGGCACCCTTGGCGAATCCGCCGATGCTCCAGCCGTCCGGGTGCCGTAGCGCGGCCTGCTTCGGCACCCGGTCGGTGGTCATCACCGCGATCGCCGCCTGCAAGGCACTGGTCTCGTCGGTGCCGAGCGCCGCGACGCAGGTCTCGACGCCCGGCAGCAGGTCGTCCATCGGCAGCCGTTCGCCGATCAGGCCGGTCGAGCACACCGCGACCTCCGCGGCGCCGACGCCGAGCACCTCGGCCAGCTTCTCCGCGGTCGCGTGCGTGTCCTGGAAGCCCTCCGGTCCGGTGCACGCGTTCGCTCCGCCGGAGTTCAGCACCACCGCCTTGAGCCGGCCGGCGGACAGCACCTGCTGGGACCACAGCACCGGCGCCGCCTTCACCTTGTTCGAGGTGAAGACGCCGGCCGCGGTGTCGGACGGGCCGTCGTTCACCACCACGGTGAGGTCCGGCGCGCCGGACGGCTTGATCCCCGCCGCGATCCCGGCCGCGCGGAACCCGGCCGGCGCGGTGACGCCGGCGCCACGGTCCGGTACGGCGACGGCCTCGGCTTCGGCTTCGGCTTCGGCGGATGCTGCGGTCAGGGGCGTTGTCACGGGGCGACTCCTACGAGTGGCAGGGCGAGGGTCTCGTCGAGACCGAGGGCGAGGTTCATGCACTGGACGGCACCGCCGGCGGTGCCCTTGGTCAGGTTGTCCATCGCGGCCACGACGACCACCCGGCCGGTCCGCTGGTCCAGCGCCACCTGCAGGTGGACGGTGTTCGCGCCGAGCACCGCCTGAGTCTGCGGCCACTGCCCGGCCGGGAGCAGGTGCACGAACGGCTCGGTCGCGAAGGCCTCGGCGTACGCCTCCCGAAGCCGCTCGGCGGTCAGTCCCTCGACCGCCGGACCGGAGCAGGTGGCCAGGATGCCGCGGGCCATCGGCGCCAGCACCGGCGTGAACGACACCGACACCTGCGACCCGCTCACCGCGGACAGGTTCTGCTCGATCTCGGGCGTGTGCCGGTGCACGCCACCGACCCCGTACGCCGATGCGGAACCCATCACCTCGGCACCGAGCAGGTGCGGTTTCGGGGCCTTGCCGGCGCCGGACGTGCCGCTGATCGCGACGACGACCAGATCGCCCGTGACCAGCCCGGCCTGCACGGCGGGCAGCAGCGCGAGCGTCGACACGGTCGGGTAGCACCCGGGTACGGCGACCCTGGTCGCGCCCTTCAGCACGTCACGCTGCCCGGGCAGCTCGGGCAGGCCGTACGGCCACGCGCCGGCGTGCTCGCCGCCGTAGAACTCCTGCCAGGCCGCCGGGTCGGTGAGCCGGAAGTCGGCGCCGCAGTCGACCACCAGCACGTCGTCGCCGAGCTGATCGGCGATCGCCGCGGACTGGCCGTGCGGCAGCGCGAGGAACACCACCTCGTGCCCGGCGAGCGTGCCGGCACTGGTCTCGGCCAGCTCGCGGCCCGCCAGCGGGACCAGGTGCGGGTGGTGGGCGCCCAGCGTCGTACCGGCGTTGCCGCCGGCGGTCAGCGCCCCGACCTGTACGTTCGGGTGCGTGGCGAGCAGCCGGAGCAGCTCTCCCCCGGCATATCCGCTCGCTCCGGCGACCGCGACCGTGACCGTCATGTGGATGAGTATGTCATGGCCTGCATGATCATCCAACAGCAATACCGCGTGATGCGCATGTCACAGTTCCGGGCCGGCCCGTGTCCACTAGGTTCGGTGGTGGCACGCGAGTGGAGGACAGGTGACCGTACCGGAACAGGACACCGACGAGCTGGCTCGCGAGTTCGCCGAGCACCGCCGTGCGCTGGTGGGCGCCGCGTACCGGATCGTCGGGTCGGTCGCCGATGCCGAGGACGTCGTCCAGGAGGCGTGGCTGCGCTGGGCTGACGCCGACCGCAGTGACGTCCGGGACGTGCGCGCATACCTGGTCACAGTGACCGGCCGGCTGGCGCTGAACAAGCTGCGGCAGCAGAAGTCCCGGCGCGAGTCGTACGTCGGACCCTGGCTGCCGGAACCGGTCGCGACCCATGTCGCAGACCCGGCCGCCGATCCTGAACTGGCCGCCGAGATGGCGGACTCGGTGTCGATGGCGATGCTGGTGGTGCTGGAGTCGCTGTCCCCGCTGGAACGGGCCGCGTTCGTGCTGCGCGAGGTGTTCGACCTGCCGTTCAGCGAGATCGCCGCCACGTTGGACCGCTCCGAAGCCGCGGTCCGGCAGCTCGCGCACCGGGCCCGCTCGCACGTACACGCCCGGCGCCCGCGGCAGGCGGTCGACCGGGCCCGGCACGCGGAGGCGACGGCGCGGTTCCTGCAGACGGCGAACGACGGCGACGTCGAGGGCCTGATCTCGCTGCTCGCCCCGGACGTGGTGCTGGTCAGCGACGGCGGCGGCAAGAAGCGTGCCGCCCTGCGGCCGATGTACGGCCCGGAGAAGGTGGCCCGCTGGATGATCGCGATCATCGAACGGCCGGACATCGCGGACCTGCAGATCCGCGTCGTCGAGCTGAACGGCGAGCCGGCGATCGTCGCATACGCCGGTGACGCGCCGGACACCGTCGGGTTCGTCGAGATCGGCGCCGACGGCATCGTCTCCGCGATCTACCTGATGCGGAACCCGGACAAGCTCGGCGCGGTGCCGCGGCTCGGTCAGCTGCCGGCCTGACCCGACTCGCGGGCGGGGCCGCCGAAGGTGCCGGACGTGAGCGTCTCGTAGGACCGCCGGACGATCGTCTCCAGCACCTCGAGGTCGATGTCGTCGAGGTTCTTGAGGTAGAGGCAGCCGACGCCGGTGGTGTGCGGGCCCAGCTTCTTCAGCAGGTCGGCGTGGGCGCCGATGCCGTCCGAGAGGTAGACCGTCGTCGCGGCCGCACGTGCCGCGAAGCCGGCAGCGGCGCTGTCACCCTCGCGGCCGCTCGCGTACTTGTAGTGGTACTGGCCGAACCCGACCACGGTCGCCCACATCCGCGGCTCCTCGCCCGTGACGCGGTGCATCAGCTCGAGCATCGTCTCGGCGTCACGGCGGCGTCGCGCCGAGCGCACCGTGCCGAGATACTCCGTCACCTGCTTGCTGGTCATGGCGGCATCGTCCCACGCCGTTGGATAGGATGGCTTCCTGCGAACCAGTCGCATAAGGAGGCTGTGCCAATGGAGATCCGGTTCAGCGCCGTCCCGGCCGAGGATGCGCTGTCACCCGCGCTGCGGGCCGACCTGCTCGACACCTGGGTGGCGGCGACCGACGCGGGTGGCGCAGTGGGGTTCACCCCGCCCGCCCCGGTGCCCGCCGTCGCCGCGACCCTCGACGAGGCGCTGGCCAAGGTCGCGGACGACACCGACGCACTCGGCGTGCTCTACGCCGGCGACCGCGCGGTCGGCATGGGCCTGCTGGTCGACAACGGCTCGCACCTGCGCCCGCACTGGCGGACGGTGCTACGGGTGATGGTGCATCCGGAACACCAGGGCTCGGGCGCCGGCGCGGTGCTGATGAATGGGCTGCACCGGATGGCGGCGGACCTCGGCCTGGAGCACCTGCAGCTCACGGTCCGGGACGGGCTGGGCCTGGAGGAGTTCTACAAGCGGTTCGGGTACCGGGTGGTGGGACGGCACCCGGGAGCGATCCGGGTAACGCCCGGCGACGACCGGGATGAGGTCATGCTGGTCGCCGACCTGCGCTCCTGACCCTGGTCACAAGAGCCCGACGAACGACGACACGCCTGGTTAGAACGGCCCGATGAACGGAAGTGTCAGGGGCCTGAGGTGGCGGTGGCTGAGGTGCGGCGGGGGTCGGCGGCGGCCGTGAGGCCGGTGGACGGTTCCCAGAGGCAGGCGGCGACACCGCCGAAGTACATCGAGTGTGCCGGCATCTCGCGGGTCGGGAGCGGCAGGTCGGCGGGCAGGTCCAGGTCGGTCTCGTGGTCGACCTGGACGTCGTCGCGGACCCGGACGTGCAGCCGCGGGTAGCGGATCGCGGCGGACAGCTCCAGGCCGCCGTGCGCGAACAGCGCGTAGGTCTGCGCGAGCGCGGTCGGGATCCGGTCCGAGCCTGGTGAGCCGATCGCGAGCACTGCGCCGTCGGCGTCACGGCGGGCCACGGTCGGGGCCATGTTCGAGGTGAGCCGGGTGCCGACCGGGAGGCTGTGCGGGCCGCCGTGCAGCAGTTCCTGCTCCCCCAACGCGTTGTTCATCCAGAACCCGAGCCCCGGGGCGAGGACGCCGGCGCCGTACCCGGACGACACTGTCACCGCGCAGGCGTCGCCGGCGTCGTCCACCACCGAGACGGTCGCGGTGCTCGGCGAGGTGAGCGCGCGCGGGTCGCCGGCCGCGGACAGCTCGAGCAGGTTCTGGCCCGCCAGCCGGCGCTGGTCCTCACGGTCCAGCTCGGCGAGCCGGCGACCGAGCACCGCATGCTGTACGTCGACCAGCCGGGCGACCTCGTCCGGCGTCCAGCCGCCCTTGGCCGGGACGCCGTCCAGCAGCGCCATCATCGCGGCGAGCGCGACCCCGCCGACGGCCGGCAGCGGGTTCGTGGCGAGCCGCCAGCCGCTCTGCTCGACGACCAGCGCCGGGCGCACCACGGCCTGGTACGCCGCCAGGTCGGCCGCGCTGAGGATGCCGTCGTGCGCGGCCATGTCCGCGACCAGCAGCCGCGCCAGGTCGCCGGTGTACAGCGCGTCGGCGCCCTCGCCTGCGATCAGCTCGAGCGCATCCGCGAGGTCTGGGATCAGCACCGTGTCACCGGCGCCGAGCACCTCGCCGTCCGCGCCGTGCACGACCGCGCGGCTCTCCGGCTGCCAGCCGAAGATGATCTCGTGCGTATAGGTGAGGTAGTACGCCGAGGTCGGGCCCAGCGGGAACCCGGCCCGGGCGACCTCGACCGCCGGCCGGACCACCTCACGCCAGGGCGCCTTCCCGTACCGCCGGTGCGCCACGTCGAGCGCCTTCAGCGCACCGGGCGTGCCGATCGAGCCGTGCCCGACGGTCATCGTGGTGCCGCCGCCGTACTCGGTGCTGACGTCCCAGACGCCGTGCCCGAAGCGTTCGGCGGGCAGCCCTCGGCCGGGCATCTCCACCCAGCCGTCGACGGTGACCGGGTCGCCACCGGGTGGCTGCACGGTGACGAACCCGCCCGCGCCCGGCGACACCACGCCGATCTCGTTGACCATCGTCACCAGCGTCGCCGCCAGCGCCGCGTCGACCGCGTTCCCGCCCTCGGCCGCGACCCGGACGCCGGCGTCCGCGGCCACCTCGTTCGGCGCCGCGACCGCGACCCGG
>DASRHY010000165.1:0-30908 GCA_035650275.1 Kribbellaceae bacterium
GGCGTGTACCAGGCGCATCCGATGTTCGCCCGGATCACGCCGGACGGCGTGGAATGGCCGGACGGTACGACGCAGCACGCGGACGTGATCCTGTGGGCCACCGGCTTCCGCGCCGACCTGGCGCACCTGACCCCGCTCCGGCTCCGCGAACGCGCCGGCGGGATCCACATGGACGGCACCCAGGCGGTCCGCGACCCGCGCGTCCACCTGGTCGGCTACGGCCCGTCCGCCAGCACCATCGGCGCCAACCGAGCCGGCCGCACCGCCGCCCGATCCCTCCGCGACGGCCTCCGCCCCCAAGCCGCCGCCTGATCCCCCGGTCCGGCCCCCACACCCGCACCCCCCGGCGCCCCATACCCCTGCCCCGGTCCCTGCCCCGCGCCCCCGCGATCATCGGTCGGTTGGCGACGAACTGTGGATAACCGGTCAGCCGCACGTCTGCGGTCAGGTGACCGGTTATCCACAGTTCGTCGCCAACCGACCGATGATCGCCACGTAGGGCTGGGCACGGGGGTTCACCTGGGGATTCAGGTGGGGCGGCGGAGGTAGGTGAGGACGGCTTGGACCCGGCGGTCGCCGTCGGGGTCCAGGGGGAGCTTGGCGAAGATGTTGCCGACGTGTTTGCGGACCGCCGCCTCGGATACGAACAGCTGGGACGCGATCGACGGGTTGGTCAGGCCTTGCGCCATCAGCGCCAGCACCTCCGTCTCGCGGGCGGTGAGCCGGGCCAGAGGGCCGTCGCCGCGGCGGCGGGACAGCAGCTGGCGGACCACCTCGGGGTCGACCACGGTGCCGCCGGCGGCGACCCGGTCGACGGACTGCAGGAACTCGGTGACGTGCCCGACCCGGTCCTTCAGCAGGTACCCGACACCACCGGTGGACGACTCGAGCAGAGCCGGCAGGTAGGCGTCGGCGACGTACTGGGACAGCACCACGATCCCGACCGACGGATGGTCGGCACGGATCGCGGCCGCTGCCCGCAGGCCCTCGTCGGTGTGGTCGGGCGGCATCCGTACGTCGGTGATCACCACGTCCGGCGGGTCGTGCCGAACCGCGACCACCAGCGCGTCCGCGTCGCCGACCGCGGCGGTGACGGTGTGGCCGGCGCGTTCCAGGATGCTGACCAGGCCCTCGCGCAGCAGCAACGCGTCCTCGGCGAGCACAATGTTCAGGTTCCGCACGGGCACTCCATCCGCAGCTCCGTCGGTCCGCCCGAAGGACTGGTCACGGTCAGCGTGCCACCGAGCGCGTCCAGCCGGGTCACCAGCCCGGTGAGGCCGCTGCCAGCGCCGACCGCGGCGCCGCCGGACCCGTCGTCGGTCACGGTGACCAGCAGCCGGTCGCCCTGGACCCAGCCGCGGACCGCACAGGTCGAGGCGCCGGCGTGCTTGGCGACGTTCGCGAGGCCCTCGCTGACCACGAAGTACGCCGCTGCCTCCACGGGTGCCGGCAACCGTGACGGCAGCACGATCGCGACCTCGACCGGCACCGGGCTGCGGTCCGCGACCTCGCGTACCGCGGCGGCCAGTCCGTGGTCGATGAGTACCCGCGGATGGATCCCGCGCACGGCCTCGCGTAGGTCGGCCAGGGCCGCCTCGGCCTCGCCATGCGCCTTGTGCACCAGCCGCCGGCCCTCGCCGTCCGGCAGCTCCAGCTCGGCCAGCCCGAGCGTCATGGTGAGCCCGACCAGCCGTTGCTGCACCCCGTCGTGCAGGTGCCGCTCGATCCGCTTCCGCTCGGTCTCGAACGCGTCCACCAGGTCCAGCCGGGACCGGCGCAGCGTCGCGACCTGTTCCCGCAGCTCGTCCTCCCGCGGACCGAGCAGGGACCGGGCCAGCTCCGCCTGGGCGGCCGCGAGCAGCGTGCCGGCGTACGCGCTCACCACCCACCACAGCGGCGCGAACACGAGCGCGATCGGCAACGCCTCCCGCGGCGTGTCGAGCACGAACGGGCCCATGCTGACCACGTCGAACCTGGCGATCACCGGTGCGGCCAATCCGATGGCGACATTGCCCAGCGTGACCCCGGCGACCAGCGCGGACAGGATGCCGAGCAGCACGGCCAGCACCGCGGCGTACCCGAGCTCGCGCAGCGACGCCGGTTCACGGCGCCGGAACGCCAACCGCTTCCGTAGCGGCAGCGAGCGCGGTACGGCGGCGTGCGGGCTCGCCACGTCGTACCCCATCAACCGCAGCCGGCGCCGCTCGACCCTGCCGACGACAACACCGAGCAGCGGGATCGAGGACAGCACGACGAGACCGACCAGCAGCGGGCTGGTGGCCACGCCGACCACGACCGTGACCATCAGCACGGCGAGCACCGGTACGGCGACCAGCGGGGTGGTGAGCAGGTAGGCGAACGACCGCCACGGCCACGAGGACCGCAGGAAGTGCAGCGGGCTACTGCCCATCGCCTGCCATGCCGTGTGCACGCCTTCAACCCTAGGGGCGACGCCGGCGGCGGGTCGGTAGCGTCCGCGCTACCTCGACTGTGGCCCGTCGGCCAGCGACTACGCGGCCGGTCGCGGCTGGGATGGACCCATGACCACCACCGCACCGGCGCTGCTGCTCGACGGCGTCACGAAGACGTACCACTCCAAGGCAGGGTGGACGGAGGCGCTGCGCGGCATCAGCCATCTGTTCGAGCATGGCTCGTTCACCGCGGTGATGGGCGCGTCCGGGTCCGGCAAGTCGACGTTGCTGCAGTGCGCGGCCGGGCTCGACCGACCGACCGCGGGCACCGTGATGCTCGGCGGCACCGAGCTGGGCGCGCTCAACGAGGTCGCGCTCACCAAGCTGCGGCGGGCCGAGATGGGGTTTGTGTTCCAGGCGTACAACCTGTTGCCGTCGCTGACGGTGCACGAGAACGTTGCGCTCCCGCTGCGGCTCACCGGCCGCCGCCCGCCGCGCCGGGATGTGCAGGCAGTGCTGGCCCGGGTCGGGTTGGACCAGCTCGGGCGACGCCGTCCGGCAGAGCTGTCCGGCGGCCAGCAGCAGCGGGTCGCGATCGCCCGGGCACTGATCACCAGGCCCGCGGTGCTGTTCGCCGACGAGCCGACCGGCGCGCTGGACAGCCGGACCAGCCGGCTCGTCCTCGAGCTGCTCCGCGGGACCACCGACGGCGCCGGGCAGACCGTGGTGATGGTGACGCACGACCCGGTCGCGGCGGCCTACGCGGACCGGGTGCTGTTCCTCTCCGACGGGCTGGTCGCCGGCTCGATCGACCGGGGCAGCGCGCAGCAGATCGCCGCCGCGATGAGCGATCTCGATGCCGGCACCGAGGCCGGCACCCTCCTGGCCGGGGCGCACTGATGCTGTATCTCAGCCGCCGCTCGGTCCGGCACAGCTGGCCCTTGTATGCCGGGGCGTTCGTCGCGCTCGCACTCGGCGTACTGCTGCTCGGCCTGGCCGCCACGACCACCGCCGCGACGGTCTCGTACACCGACCGGCACCCGGGCGGGCTGGTCGTCCGGGTCACCGGCGGGGACCAGCCGGACCGCGACGTCCGGTACGGCGGTGGCGCCGACGACGTCGCCGGTCTGCAGGCGGTGCTGAGCATGGTCGGGGCGATCAGCGGGTTCGTGACGATCTTCGTGGTGGCCAGCACGTTCGCGTTCGTGGTCGCGGCCCGGCGGCGCGAGCTGGGGCTGCTGCGGCTGGTCGGAGCGACGCCGCGGCAGGTACGCCGGATGGTCCGCGGCGAGGCGCTCACGGTCGCCGTGCTGGCGTCGCTGACCGGCTCGGTGCTGGCCCAGCTCGCCACTCCCGTGCTGCTGGACGGGGTGGCCGGGACGGAGCTGTCGCCGGCCCGGCTGACGCCCGCCGACCCGTGGTTGCCGCTGGCAATCACCTTCGGGATCGGTGTGCTGGTGGCTTTGCTCGGTGCCCGAGCGGCGGCCCGGCGGGCGGCGAAGGTACCGCCGGTCGAGGCGTTGCGGGAGGCGGCAGTGGAACCGCGGCGGATCGGCTGGCTTCGCGGGCTGGCCGGCGTGGTGTTCGGTGCAGGCGGGATCGCCATGCTGGTGTTCATCCGGGCGGAGAGCGGCGAGGCCGCGGTCCCGCTGGCGATGTTCGCGCCGATGGTGCTGGTCGTCGCACTGGTCGCGCTGGCGCCACTCGTCGTACCGCCGCTGGCCCGGCTGTGGGCGCTTCCGCTGGTGCGCTGGACCCGGGTCAGCGGCCACCTCGCCCGCGGCACCGTGGTGGCGTCACCGCGGCGTACCGCGTCGCTGGCCGCGCCGATCCTCGGTATGTCGGCGATCGCGGGATCGATGGTGCTGACCTTGAGCTTCCTCGCCGACATGTCGTACGCCGCCCTGCGTGACGGCTTCGCCGCACCGGTCGTGGTGACGGGCGACCGGGATCTCGGCGCGCAGCTGCGAACCACTGCGGGGGTACGCGAGATCGACGCGTCGCTGCCGGTGCACGTCGTGCTCACCGATCGCGGTGACGCCAGCGGGGAAGATGCCGAGGGCATCGACCCCGGCAGCTTCACCCGCGCCCGCCGGCTCGACCCGGCGGACGCCGCCGCGCTGGGCGGGCTCACCGGCGACACCGTTGCCGTGAGCAAGGAGCTGAGCATGTTCGAGGGCTACCGGGTCGGAGGGACGATGCGGCTGGCGTTCCTGGACGGCACCGCGGTGACGCTGCGGGTGGTGGCGGTCGTGGACGCGGCGCCGGAGATCGTGCCGATGATCATGCTGCCGCGGGAGCTCGTCGCACCGCATGCGGAGCGGCCGGAGCGCTGGTTCGTGACACCCGCGGACGGGACCGAACCGGCCGGACTCGCGACCGCGCTCGACCAGCGGATCGGGTCCGGCGGTGACGCGGTGACGACGGCCGAGTGGGTCGAGCGGAGCACCGCCGAGCTGCGCGCCGGTAACCGCTTCGGGCTCCTGCTGCTGCTCGGTCCGGCCGGGCTGTACGCCGCGCTGACGATCGCGAACACCTTGCTGATGGGCAGCCTGCAGCGCCGGCACGAGTTCGTCACCACCCGGCTGCTCGGTGCCACCCCGGCCCAGATACGCCGTACCGTGCTCTGCGAGTCGGCCCTGGTCGCCGCGGTCGCCCTCACGCTGAGCGCCGCGATCAGCGTCGCGGTCGGGTTGCTGGTGCGACACGCGATGGCGGGACCGGGAACGCCGATGACGGTGCCATGGCTGAGCCTCGCCGGGATCGCGGCCGGCTGCCTCGCGATCGCGGTGGTCGCGGCGCTGGTACCGACCGCGGTGATGCTGCGCGGCACCAGGCCCGCCGACGCCGTCGCCGACTGAACCACGTGTACGCCGGCGGGCGTACGCCGGGTTACACCGTGGCGGCGATGCCGCCGCCCGCACCGCGGACTACGGTTCTCGATGATGAGCACGACTATGAGCACCGGGGCCGATCGGGCGAACCTGCGACGGTACGCCCGGTTCGTGCTGCCCGCGCTGCTCGCGCTCTTCCAGCTCGGCGCATCGATCGGCGCCGGGCGCGACCAGCCGGACCGCCGCCCAGTGGATCTCTTCGCCGCGGTGCTGCTGCTCGCGGCCGGGCTGTCGCTGATCTGGATGCGCCGGTACCCGGTGCAGGTGCTGGCGTTCACGGCCGGGGTGTTCCTGCTCTACCTGCTGCGCGAGTACCCGTACGGGCCGATGGCGTTCTCGCCGCTGATCGCCGCGTTCAACGCGATCCTCACCGGGCACCGGGCCGCGGCCTGGATCACCGCCGCACTGCTGTACGCCGGGCACCTCGGCGGCCGGTACTTGCTCGACCTGACCCGGCCGGAGCCGTTCGAGATGCTGGCGGTCGGCGTCTGGTTCGTGATCCTGCTGGCCGCCGCCGAGATCGTCCGGGTGCGGCGCGAGCGGATGGCCGACAGGCTGCGCGCCCATGCCGAGACCGAGCGCCGCAGGGCCGGCGAGGAGCGGCTCCGGATCGCCCAGGAGCTGCATGACGTGGTCGCGCACCACATCTCCCTGATCAACGTGCAGGCCGGGGTCGCGCTGCACCTGGTCGACACCAAGCCCGAGCAGACGGCGACCGCGCTGGCCGCGATCAAGGACGCCAGCAAGGAGGCGCTCGTCGAGCTGCGCTCGCTGGTCGGCATCCTGCGCGACAGCGGCGAGGAGGCCCCGCGGGCACCGGTGCCGGGACTCGCCCGGCTGGACGAGCTGGTCGCGCGCACCCAGCAGGCCGGGCTCGACGTCCGGGCCCGCGTGCAGGGCGAGCGCCGCCCGCTGCCCGCGCACGTGGACGCCGCGGCGTACCGGATCGTCCAGGAGTCGCTCACCAACGTCGTCCGGCATGCCAAGGCGAGCCGGGCGACCGTCCGGGTCGGCTACGGTGACTCCGCGATCACCCTGCAGGTCGACGACGACGGCACGGGCGGCCGGACGCCCGCACCGGAAGGGAACGGGATCACCGGCATGAGAGAGCGTGCGGCGGCACTCGGCGGGACGTTCAGCGCCGGCCCGACCAGCGGTGGGTTCCGGGTCAGCGCCCGGCTGCCGTTCGAGGACGTCGCGACGGACCCCGGGGCCGGGGACCCGGCATGATCAGGGTGATGCTGGTCGACGACCAGGCGCTGGTCCGCGGCGGTTTCCGCGCGCTGCTGGACGCCGAGGACGACATCGAGGTGGTCGGCGAGGCGTCCGACGGCGCCGAGGCGTACGAGCAGGCGCTCGCGCTGCTCCCCGACGTGGTCCTGATGGACATCCGGATGCCCGGCACCGACGGGCTGGAGGCCACCCGGCGGATCGGCGCCGAGGACAGGCTCGCCGGCGCGAAGGTGGTCATCCTTACCACGTTCGACCTGGATGAGTACGTGTTCGAGGCGCTCCGGGTCGGCGCAAGCGGCTTCCTGGTCAAGGACACCGAGCCGGCCGAGCTGGTCCAGGCCGTCCGAGTGGTCGCGGCCGGCGACGCGCTGCTCTCCCCCGGTGTGACCCGGCGGCTGGTCGCCGAGTTCGCGGCCCGCGGCCGGCAGCCGCATGCCGCCTCCGAGCTGGACGTGCTGACCGAGCGCGAGCGCGAGATCGTCGCGCTGGTCGGCGAGGGCCTGTCCAACGACGAGATCGCCGAGCGGCTGGTGGTAAGCCCGGCCACCGCGAAGACACACGTCAGCCGCGCGATGATCAAGCTCAGCGTCCGCGACCGCGCCCAGCTCGTCGTCGTCGCATACCAGACCGGCCTGGTCCGCCCCGGCTGGCTCGGCTAACCCACCGGCCGGGAAGGCACCCACACCAACCCAAGACTGGCGATCATCGGTCACTTTTTCCTTTTCTGTGGATAACCGGTCAGGTGCACGCCGGCGGTCAGGTGACCGCGTTATCCACAGAAAAGGAAAAAGTGACCGATGATCGCGTAAGGGGGGTGGGGGTGGACGTACGTCGCGGGGCGTAGGTGGAGTGACGCCGTGGGGGCGACGCGGGAGACCGGGGTGCTGCGGGACCGTCGGGGTATGAACGAGACAGGGACTGTGGTCGAGGTCAGACGCCTCACCAAGCGCTACGGCAAACACCTCGCGGTGGACGGTGTCGACCTGAGCGTCCGGCGCGGCGAGGTGTACGGCTTCCTCGGCCCGAACGGCGCCGGCAAGACCACCACGCTGCGCATCCTCACCGGCCTGATCACGCCGTCGTCCGGCACCGTCAGCGTGCTCGGCGGGCAGCCGGGCGACTCCGCCGTACTGGCGCGGACCGGGTCACTGATCGAGTCGCCGGCGCTGTACCCGTACCTGTCCGGGCGGGACAACCTGCGCGTGCTGGCCCGGTACGCGAGCGTGCCGAAGGCCCGGGTCGAGGAGGTGCTCGAGCTGGTCGACCTGGCCGACCGGGCCGGCGACCGGTTCTCGACGTACTCGCTCGGGATGAAGCAGCGACTCGGCGTCGCCGCCGCGCTGCTGAAGGACCCGGACCTGGTGATCCTGGACGAGCCGACCAACGGGCTCGACCCGGCCGGGATGCGCGACATGCGCGAGCTCGTCCGGAACCTCGGTACCGATGGCCGCACCGTCGTGCTGTCCAGCCACCTGCTCGGTGAGGTCCAGCAGATCTGCGACCGGGTCGGGATCATCAGCGAGGGCCGGATGGTGGCCGAGCGGACCGTCGGTGAGCTGCGCGGTCAGCACGAGCTGGTGATCGCCGCAGACCCGGTCGACGACGCCCGTCGCAGGCTGGCCGAGCTGGTCGGCGCCGAGGCGGTCCGGACCGAGGACCACATCCTGCGGGTGCAGGTCGAGCCCGAGTCCGTTGCCAAGATCAACAGGATGCTCGTCGAGGCGGGGATCGCGGTGACCGAGCTGCGGACCGCCGAACGCGCCCTGGAGGACGTGTTCTTCGAGCTCACCAGCCGGAGGGAGACGACCGATGTCCGGTAGCTACGTCGCGGAGCTGGTCAAGCTCCGCAAGCGTTCCACCACCTGGGTGCTGTTCGGTACGGCGATGGTGCTGAGCATGACCTTCGGCTACCTGATCCCGTACCTCGGCTACGTCAGCGGGGACGACAACATCCAGACCCAGGGTGTGCCGCGGGCCCAGGTGCTCGCGGACATGCTGCCCGGCGGGGTCGTCGGCAACGCGATCGGCGGCTTCCCCGTGTTCGCCGGTGCGCTCGCACTGGTGCTGGGCGCGCTGCTGGTCGGCAGCGAGTACGGCTGGGGCACGGTCAGGACGGTGCTCACCCAGGGCCCGGACCGGTTCACGGTGCTGGCCGCGCAGCTCGCCGCGCTGGTGACGGTGCTGGCCGGATGGGTGCTCGGCAACTTCGCCGCCTCCTCGATCGCGAGTGCGGCGATCGCACTGGCGGAGGGACAGTCGATGGCCTGGCCGGGGCCGGTGGATCTGCTGACCGGTGCCGGTGCCGGGCTGCTGGTGCTGACGACGTGGGCGGTGCTGGGCGCCGTCCTCGCACTCGTGCTGCGCGGAGTCGCGCTGCCGATCGGGCTCGGTGTGGTCTGGGTGCTCGGGATCGAGGCGCTGTTCGTCGGCGTCGCCGGCAGCGTGCTGCCCGAGCTGGACGTGGTGACGAACCTGCTGCCGGGCGTGAACGCCGGCGCCCTGGTGTATGCCGCGCTCGGCGACGCCCTCGGCGAGGCACCCCCCGGCGTCACCGACGCGGTCAGCGGCACCCGCGCCCTGGTCACCCTCTTCGGCTACCTACTGGTTGCCGGGGTTCTGGCCGCGACCACCGTACGACGGCGTGACGTCGCCTAACCTGGCAGCGTGAGCATCACCGTGCGCAGGGGCGGTACGAGCTCGAACGGCTGGGCAGTGGCCAGCACTCCGAGCTCGCCGTCGCTGCGGCAGGTGGTGGCGTCGTACGACGGGTATGCGGAGTGGTCCTCGCAGCCGGTGCGGCGACGCGAGATCGCCGTACCCCGGGTCGTGCTGATCATCGGCCTCGGTGGCCCGCTGACCGTCGGCTCGCGGCAGGTGCGGTCGTTCGTGGCCGGGCTCACGCCGGGCGCGACGATGACCGAGTACGACGACCGGCAGCGCGGGATCGAGCTGCGCCTGACACCGCTCGGCGCGTACCGGTTGCTCGGTCTGCCGCTGTCGGAGCTGACCGGCCGGGTGGTCGATCTCGATGCGGTCTGGGGCCGGGACGTGAGCAGACTGGTGGAACGCCTGGCCGAGGCTGCCGGGTGGTCCGAGCGGTTCGCCGTCCTGGACCGCGAGCTGTCCCGCCGGGCCGCCGATGGTCCGCGGCCCGACCCCGAGCTCGAAGGTGCGTGGCGGCGGCTCGAACGCACCTCCGGTGACGTGCGGATCGCCGACCTCACCGATGACACCGGCTGGAGCCGTCGGCGGCTCGCGGAACGGTTCCGCGCCCAGACCGGGCTGACGGCGAAGGCGCTCGCCCGGCTGCTCCGCTTCGAGCACGCTGTCAGGCTGCTGACCGGCCCCGGTCACCGGTCGCTCGCGTCCGTCGCCCTTACCTGTGGCTACTACGACCAGGCCCATCTCAACCGCGACTTCCGCGAGCTGGCCGGCTGCACCCCGACCGAGTACCTGCGCGTTCGGCGCTCCGACGCGCTGGCGATGGCGTTCGGCACCGCTGAGCCGCGGTAACAATCGTCCAAGACGGTCCCGGGCCGGGGTCCTAGCGTGGTGGTGTCCGCATCCGACCCATCGAGGAGCCATGATGGCCGGCGAACCTGCCTTCTTCGAGATCGGCGTCCCCGACGCCAAGCGTGCCCGCGCGTTCTACACCGGACTGCTGCCCTGGACGTTCCACCCGATGCAGGGCGACCAGGGCTGGCTGGAGACCGCCGGCATCCGCGGCGGCCTGCACGACGAGGATCCCGAGGCCCGGATCGTGGTGTACTTCGCGGTGCCGGACATCGACGCCGCGGTGCGCACCGTCCGCGAGCTCGGCGGCGAGGCCGATGACGCCGGCCCGGACGAGCCCGGCTTCGGCCGCTTCGCCCACTGCCGCGACGACCAGGGCGTGACGTTCGGCCTGCACCAGCCCCCTGCCTGACCCGGGCGGCAACCCGCAAAGGCGGTGACGTTTCCGCGGAAAGGTCAGCAACCTCGCCGAGGTTTCAGCGGCCGCCGCTGACGTCGAGAGTGGTGCCGGTGACATAGGAGGCCTCGGGCGAGGCGAGCCAGACGATGGCCGCGGCGACCTCCTCGGGGGTGCCGGGGCGGCCCAGCGGCGGCGTGCCGGCGAGGCGGTCCAGCCGTCCCGGCTCGTGGATCTCGGTCTCGATCAGGCCCGGCCGGACCCCGACCACCCGGATCCCCTCGGTCGCGACCTCCTTGGCCAGTCCCACGGTGAGCGCGTCCACGGCCGCCTTGCTCGCGGCGTAGTCGACGTACTCCCCCGTGCCACCCAGTACGGCGGCCCGGGACGACACGTTCACGATCACGCCACCTGGGCCACCGGACGCGGTCGACATCCGCCGGACCGCGGCGCCCGCGACCAGGAACGCGCCGGTCACGTTGACCGCCAGCACCCGGGAGACCCGCTCCGCGTCGTAGTCCGCCACCCGGCCGAGCGGCGACACCACCCCCGCATTGTTGACCAGGGCAACGAGCGGCGCGAGCCGCGCGTCCACCTCGGCGAACAGCCGCTCGACCTGCGCCGGGTCCGCGACGTCGGCCTGTACGGCGACCGCGCGGCGACCGGTCGCGGTGCACGACTCCACCACCTGTGCAGCGTCCTCGGCGCGTTCCCGGTAGCTGATCGCTACGTCCCAGCCGGCCCGGGCCAGCCCGACGGCCGTGGCTGCACCGATCCCCCGGCTGCCGCCGGTGACGAGCGCCGTCCTCTCCCTCACCATGGCGGCAACCCTGTCACACCCGGTCCGCGCGGCCGGCCGCTCCCTCCCGGGGCCGGCCACGCGGACGGTGCCACGATGTGGGTCAGGCCTGGCGGCGGAGTGGTCCGTCCCGCCCGACGGTGTCGAACAACGGCCACCGGTGGTCGGCGTACCCCCACGGGCTGACCCGCTCCTCGTAGTGCAGGTGCGGCTCCCCCGACAACCCGAGCGCCTGGCCGGCCTCGACCTGCTCGGCGACCGTGACGCTCACCTCCGACAGGTGCCCGTACAGGTGTCGTACCCCGCTGGTCTGCACCACCACGAACAGCCCGTAGCCGTCGCCTGCCGACACCCGCACGACCTTGCCCGCCATGGTGGACCGCACGGTGGTGCCCGGAGCGGCCCGGTAGTCACGGCCGGTGTGGTACGACGCCTGCCAGTCCTGGCCAGGGATGCCGAACTCGCGGACGACCTCGGCTCCTGGGATCGGCACAACCATCGCTGTCCTCCCGTCCGGCCGCTGACGGGCGACCTGAGGCGATGGTGCCGGGCGATCCTTCAGACAGCCTTAAAGTCGCGTTCGCGGCCGGCCGGGAAGGGTGCCGGCTCGACGCCGAGCTCCTCCATCCGGGACACGTACGCACGGTAGGCACGGCGCGCCTCGCCGTGCGCACCGCCGCCGACGAAGGACCGCACCAGCGCGAGGTGAGCGCGCTCGTCATAGACGTCGCGCTGCAAGATCCGTAGCAGGTACCCGGCCGCGCTGTCGTGGTCGCCGGTGGACGCGGCCCGGTCCGCGAGCGCCCGGGCCACCCGGACGTAGCAGACCCGGGCCTCCTCGCGCAGCCCGATCGCCCAGTCGGCGTACACGTCCTCCTCGAGGAAGTCGCCCGCGTACGACGCCTCCGCGGCCCGGAGCAGCATCACGCCGCGGCCGGACCCGGCCCGGTCCAGCCCCGCCTTCGCGTCGGCGAGGAACGACTCGACGTCGACCGACGCCTGCGCACCGTCCAGCCAGACCGTGACCCGGTCGGCGCGGACGAACCTGTCGGCGGCGTACCGCTTCCCCGGGTCCAGCACCGAGCGCACCGTGGACAGCGCCACCGAGAGCCGCGGCGAGGCGACCGACTCGTCCTCGTCCGGCCAGAGCAGGTCGACCAGCTGGGTGCGCGGCACCGGCCGGCAGCGCCGCGCGACCAGGATCTTCAGCAGGTCCCGGGCCTTACGTGAGGGCCAGGCGCCGAGCGGTACCGGCCGGCCCTCGCGCAGCACCCGGAACCCGCCGAGGCACTCGACCTGTACCGGCGGCGCCTCGTCGGTGCTCAGCGCGGCCGCCGCGTACCGGCCCGCACCGGCGTCCAGGAGCCGCTGGTGCGCGCGCAGCGCCAGCTCGCGGCCGTCCTCGCCGGTCGTGGACCGGGCCAGCATCAGCTCCAGCCGGGCCTCGCCGAGCGGGTCGCCGATCTCGCGCCGGATCGCGACCGCCTCGTGCAGCAGCTGCTCAGGATGGCCGTTGCCGTGCGCAACCACTGCCGCCTGCAGCTCCAGTGCCTCGGCCAGCCCGGCGCGGTCCCGGCGGCGCCGGCACAGCGCCGCCGCGTCGTCCGCGGCCGCCATTGCCCGGTCCGGCTCACCGCGCTGCAGGGTCACCCAGCCGAGCGCGAGCAGGGCGCTGGTGTGGCCGAGCACCGGACCGAAGGCGACCGCGCGTTCGGCCAGCTCCAGCGCCTCGTCCGGTTCGTCCTCGACCCGCAGCCGGGCCAGGCCGGCCAGCGACGGCACCAGCGCCTGCAGGTTGCGGTTCTGCTCGGCGATCGAGGCGGCCTCCTCGTAACAGGCCCGCGCCATCGCCCGGTCGCCGCGGTGCCGGTACACGTCGCCGAGCGTGGCGATCGGTTGTGCGAGCAGCCGGGACTCCAGTCGCTGGTACAGCGCCCGGGAGCGGTCCAGCTCGGCTATCGCCTCGTCCAGCCGGCCGAGCCCGAGCAGCGCCTCGCCGCGGTTGTTCATCGCCAGCGCCCGGAACATCGCGAACCCGGCCAGGTCCGCGAGCCGGATCGCCTCGTCGACCTCGGCCACGCCCTCCGCATAGCTCGCCTCGGCGATGTAGCGCGAGCCGTGGTTCACGTGGATCCGGATCTGCTGCATGGTGTCGCCGGCGCGCTTGGCATGGTCGAGCGCGCGCAGGTAGTGTGCGGCGTTCGCGCGCGGGTCGCTGTCCACGGCGGCGAGCATCGCCGTCACCGTGTACGCCACCGCCAGCGCCCGGTCGTCGGCCGACCGCTTCGCCGCCGCGACCGCCGCCGCGACCAGCTCGCGGCACCGGTCGATCTCGCCGCGCAGCCAGTGCGCGCTCGCCCACCAGGCGAGCAGCAACGCCTCCTCGGCCGGCTCCGCGCCGTCAAGCAGCGCGCGCGCGTACGTCGCGAGCGCCTCCTGCAGCTCGCCGCGGACGTACTGGATCAGGCCGAGCCGCCAGGCCACCGCGGGCGCGATCGGCCCGTCGCCGACCAGCCGTTCGAAGCACACCTGCGCGCCGGTCCAGTCGCCGAGCATCTGCCGCGCCTCGCCCTCCAGCTGGTCGAAGCCCGCGTCTCGCAGCTCCGGCGGCAGCGCGCCGACCGCAGCCACCACCTCCTCGGCCTCGCCGCGCGCGACCATCGCCGGCCCGCGACCGCGCAGCAGCCGCACCACCTCGTCGGTCGCACCCGCCTGGCGGAGCAGCCCGAGCGCCTCCTTCTCCTGCTCGTGCCCGGCCAGCCAGCGGGCCGCCCGGGTGACCAGCTCGGCCCGCTCGTCGTCCGGCAGCGGCAGCCGGGCCAGCGCGAAGTCGCGGAGCAGCGGGTGCAGCCGGAACCGCTCGCCGTCGGTGTCCGAGACCAGGAACCCGCGCGCCACCAGCCGATCCAGCGCGGACTCGGCGGCGGGGATATCCAGCTCGGCGGACAGGTCCGCCGACACGTACGGCAGCAGGGCCGCGACGGCCACCAGGCGTCGTACGTCGTCCGGCTCGGAGGCGAACACCTCCTCGGCGAGGTACTCGAACACCGGCCCGCCGGGACGCAGCGCGCGCCGCAGCCGGGCGTCGCGCTCGGCCGGCGGTACCGCGCGCAGCGCCTCACCAGCAAGCCTGGCCGCCGCCGGCCAGCCCTGTACCGCCGAGTGCAGCACAGCCGCCAGACCGTTCTCGTCGGCGCCGAGAACGGTCTGCAGCACCTCGGCCGTCTCCGAACCGGTGAACGCCAGCGTCGAGCCGTCGATCTCGAGCAGCTGGCCGCGCCCGCGCAGCCGCTCGACCCGGAACGGCGCCGGCGTCCGGGAGGCGAGCACCAGGTGCAGTCGCGGCGGCGCGACCCGGACCAGGCCCTCGACCAGCTTGGCCGCCGGGTCGCCGGGCGAGATCTCGTGCAGGTCGTCGAGGACCAGCACCAGGTCGCCGGTCAGGTTCGCCTCCAGTGCGTCCGCGATCGCGGTCGCGTGCGCGAGGGCTCGGATCGGCTGCTCGGCATTGGCGTCCGGGCCACGGGTGCCGGCCGGGACGGCGGCAGCCGGCAGCGCCGGCACCTCGAGCCGGAGCGCCTCGACCAGGCCGCCGACGATCGCCGAGAGCCCGCGGTCGTCGGCGCTGACCGTGTACCAGGCACAGGAGCGGCGCGAGGCCCAGGAGGCGAGCAGGGTGGACTTGCCGAAGCCGGCGTCGGCGATAACGGTGACGAGCCGCCGGGTGACGCCCTCGTCGAGCAGCGCGTCCAGTCGCGGACGGTCGATGGTGTGCGGCCCGATGGCCGGTGCCATCGAGCGACCCGTCGACGTACTCCTCGAACCCATCAAGCCCCTTCCGCCTAGAGCGCGCGACCAGCGTAGACCGCGCGCCTGCCAAGGCGCCCTCGATATGAATAACGGCCGAGACGCCCCGGGGTCACCCGCGTTACCGTGCTCGGCATGAACGAGTTCGAGGCAACGATCCAGGCGGCCGAGAGCGGCGGCGCGTACGTCGCCGTACCGGCCGAGGTGGTCGATGCGCTGGGCGGCGGCGGCCGGATCCCGGTGAGCGCCACCTTCGACGGCATCCCCTACACCGGATCGATCGTCTCGATGGGCGCCGGTCCGTGCCTGGGCGTGCTCAAGTCGATCCGCACGAGTCTCGGAAAGAAGCCCGGCGAGACGGTCCTGGTCACGGTCGAGCGGGACACGGCGGAGCGCACCGTGGAGGTGCCGGACGACTTCGCAGTGGCATTACGGGACGCGGGGGTCCGTGATGCGTTCGACGCACTCAGCTTCAGCCACCGCCGCGAGCACGTGAACGCGATCAACGAGGCGAAACGCCCGGCGACCCGGCAGCGCCGGATCGCCAAGGCGGTGGAGATGATCAGCCGCTGATGTGCGCCGGCGGCCGGGTCAGCTGCACCTGCGTCTCGCCGTCGGTGAAGCCGAGCGCCCGGTACAGCCCGATCGCGTGGTACTCGGGGTCGGCGACGATCACCAGTGTGTGCGCCCCGGCGTCCAGCGCGGCCTGGCCCGCATGGTGCACCAGCGCACCGGCCAGACCCCGGCGGCGCGCGTCCGGGTGCGTCTCGACGTTCTGGTAGCGGCCAAGCCCGTTGCCGTCGGCAACCAGCCCGAGCGCGGACCGGAGCAGGTCGCCGGTGAACGCGCCGTACCAGGTGGCGCTCCCGGTCCCGGCCAGCGCGCGGGCCTCGGCCACCTTGCCCTCCTCGAACGCACGCGTGTAGTGCTCGTTGTCCTGGTGGCTGTCCAGCCGGAGCCGGAGCAGCTGATCCCAGTCGTCGACCTGGTCGAGGACCCGGATCGTGGCGTCGACCGGCCGGGACGGCGGGGTCAGCGCGGTCGCGGTCAGCACCGTGTCCCGGCTGATCTCGAACCCGGCACCGGTCAGCTCGCCCTCGTCGCCCACGCTGCCGTCGGTCGAGTCGATGCCCCAGGCAACATGCTCGGAATCGGGCAGCTCGGCGTCGTACCGCTCCATCCGGGCGGGCAGCTCGCCGCTTCCGACCGGGTCCGAGAACAGTACGAAGTTGCCCCACCAGTACGTCGGGTTGGCGGGCGTCCTGACCACCAGGAAGTCGTCGTGCTCGGTGATCTCACTGCCGCCGAGGACGAGCACCATCAGGTCGGTCCGGTACCCGAGGGATGTGATGTTCACCCGGCCAGCATCCCCACGCTGTCAACCGCTATCGGGCCGGATGACGCGCTGCTCGATCGCGCGGGCGACGGCCGCGGCCCGGGTGTCCACCTCGAGCTTGGTGTAGATGTGCGACAGGTGCGACTTCACCGTCGCCTCGCTGACGAACAGCCGCTTCGCCAGCTCCCGGTTCGACAGCCCGGTGGCGAGCAGGCCGAGGATCTCCACCTCGCGCTCGGTGAGGACCGGCCCCGGCGACGCGGCCCGCTTCACCAGCCGTGCCGCCACGGCCGGCGCCAGCACCACCTCGCCACGGGCGGTGCCGCGGATCGCCCGGAAGAGCTCGTCCGGCGGCGCGTCCTTCAGCAGGTACCCGGACGCGCCGGCGTCGATCGCTCCGAGGATGTCCGCCTCGGTGTCGTACGTCGTCAGCACGAGCACCCGCGGCGGCTCCGGCAGCGCCCGCAGCCGGGCGGTCACCTCGGCCCCACCCGGGCCGGTGCCGAGGTTCAGGTCCATCAGGACGACGTCCGGGCGGACCGCGGCGACGAGCTGTTCCGCACTATGTGCGTCGGACGCCTCGCCGACGACGGTCAGGTCCTCCTGCCCGTCGACCAGTGCCCGCATCCCGGCCCGCACCACCGGGTGGTCGTCCACCAGCGCGACCCGCACGGTCGTCATGGACGCTCCACAGGAACAGACACGGCCAGCGCCGTACCCTCGCCGGGCTCGCTCTCCAGCACCAGGTCACCGCCCAGCGCGCGGACGCGGTCCCGGATCCCTCCGAGTCCCCTGCCCCGATCCGGGTCGGCCGGTCCGGCGGTCTCCGGCAGGCCGCGGCCGTCGTCGCGCACGTCGAGCGTGACCGCGTCCGGCTGGTAGGTCAGCGTGACCACCGCGGTGGTCGCGCCGGCATGCTCGAGCACGTTCGCCAGCGCCCCGCGCGCGGTGCGCAGCAGCGCCGTCTCGATCTCCGGGTCGAGCCGCACCGGCGTGCCGTGCACCTGCACCCGGACGTCGACCGTGCCGTGGCTCCCGAGCCGCTCGCAGGTCTGGCGCAATGCGGCCGGCAGCCCGGGCTCGTCCGGGACCCCGGCCAGCTCCGCGGGGGCCAGGTCGCGCACCACCCGTCGTACCTCGTCCAGCCCGTCGCGCGCGGTCGCCGCGGCCTGGGCGGCGTGCTCGCGGGCGGCCTCCGGCCGGGTATGCCACTCGCGCTCGGCGGCCTGCAGCAGCAGGTTGATGCTGGACAGGCCCTGCGCGACGCTGTCGTGGATCTCCCGGGACAGCCGCGCCCGCTCGGCCAGTACGCCGGCCCGGTGCTGCGCGTCGGCCAGGTCGCCCTGCGCCTCGTGCAGGTCGTCCAGCAGCGCCTGCCGGGTGGTGGCGTCGCGCTCCAGCGCCCGGTACGCCCCGACCGCGAGCACCGCGACACAGACCGGGCCGAGCACGATCGTCGGGTCCAGCCGATCGGTCATCCGGGTCCAGGTCACCACAGTCGTGGCGACCATCCCCGCCACCACGGCGCAGGCCGGGCCGAACGGCAGCACGCGCAGGGCGACGAACGACAGCGGGACCGCGCACCAGGCGAACGACGGTGCCAGCAGCACCAGACCGAACCAGCACGCGACCAGCGCCGCCAGCCAGAGCCGCCGTGGCAGCAGCCGGTGCGCGGCATACGTCAGCAGCAGCACGGCCGCGCCGGACAGTACCCAGGGCGCGCGGTCGCCGAGCCCGTGCCCGGACAAGTACCGCACCGCGGATGCGACCACCAGCACCACGAACGCGGCGTGCAGCGCTGTCTCCAGCCCGTTCGCGCGGCCGAGGATGCCGGCGGCCCGGGCCGGAGTACTCGGCGGAGGTGTCGCGGTGGTCATGTCGAGGCCGATCGTAGGCCCGCCGGCCGCTGGTCCGAATCATCCGATCGGCTATCCGATCGTCCCCGAACGCCCGAGGCGCCGGCGTCGCCGCGGCCGCACGCTGGAGGTACCGACGTTCCACGACCCGATGTGAGGCCCTCATGCAGACCCGTTCGCTCACCGCGCTGGCCCTGTCCGCCGCCGTGCTGGCCGGAGCCGCCACGCTGCCCGCCACGCTGGCCGCCGCGGCCGGCAGCCGGCCGGCCGTCTACCAGTTGCCCGGCGACCCGGTGCTCGACGGTGCCGGCGGGTCGAAGTTCGAGGGCATCGGGTACGACGCGCGCACCCAGCGGTTCTACGTCTCGGAGACGACCGGCGGCGAGATCCACCGCGGCCACCTGCAGTCGGGTACCGCGGCCGAGTGGCTGCGCGGCGACGGCACCGACGACCGCTGGACCGCGCGCGGCGTCACGGTCGACTCCCAGGGCCGGGTGTACGTCGCGGGCGGGCCGAACGGGATCGACCACCCCGGTGCCCCCGATCTGTGGGTGTACGACCGTACCGGTCGGCTTCTCGCCGCGCTCCGCACCGGGGTGGCGAACGCCTTCGTGAACGACGTGGCGGTCGGCCCGGACGGCGCGGCGTACTTCACGAACTCGAACGCGCCGCAGGTGTTCCGGGTCGCCGAGCGGCACGGGCACTGGTCGGTGCGGACCTGGGCGGACGCCACCGGCACGATCCCGGTCCGGACCGGCTTCAACCTCGGCGGCATCGTGGTCGCACCCGACCGGCAGTCCCTGGTTGTCGCGCAGGGCAACGTGGGCCGGCTGTGGCGGTTCGACCTGCGCAGCGGCGGCGCGTCCCCGGTCGACACCGGGTCCGCGAACCTGGTCAACGCCGACGGCCTGGTGCTGCGCGGCGACCAGCTATGGGTGGTGCGGAACTTCTCCCGGGTGCTGAGCACGCTGCGGATCTCGGCTGACGCCCGGGCCGCGACCCTCACGTCCGAGCAGCCCACCGACCCGGACCGGCTCTTCACCACCGCCAAGCTCGCGCAGGACCGGCTGCTGCTGGTCGACAGCAAGTTCGACGAGCCCGTCGGCCTGCCGCCGTACGAGGTCGTCGCCCTCACCCCGCTCCGCCGATGACCAGACTCCGTACGGCGGCCGCCGTAGCCCTGACGCTGGTCGCCGGGGTGGCATACGCGGCCGGCACCGGATCCGCACCCCCGGCCACGACCCCGGCCACGACCCCGGCCACAAGGCAGCCCACAACGCCGGCCACAACCCCGAGGACCTCGCCAGTGCCGACCGCCGACTCGTTGGACGCGCAGCTGATCGCGGCCGCGTGGAAGAACGACCTGGCCGCCGCCCGCCGGCTGGTCGCCGCCGGCGCCGACGTGAACGCGGTCGACGACACCGTGCAGAGCGCGTTCCTGATCGCCGCCAGCGAGGGCCATCTGGATCTCCTCGAGCTGACCCTGCGGCACGGCGCGAACGTCCGCAGCCTGGACAGCTATCGCGGCACGGCCCTGATCCGCGCCGCCGAACGCGGCCACGCCGCCGTGGTCGGCCGCCTGCTCCGTTCCGGCGTCGCCGTCGACCACGTGAACCGGCTCGGCTGGACCGCCCTGCACGAGGCGGTCCTGCTCGGCGACGGCAGCCCCCGGTACGTCGACACCGTGCGCCTGCTGGTCGCCGCCGGGGCGGACCGGCACCGCCCGGCAGAGCGCGACGGAAACACCCCGCTGAGAGGTGCCCGACATCTCGGGCACGTCGCAGTGGCCGCGGTTCTGGAGGTCGAACCCCCGCGCCGTGAGAGCGCTCCGGCCAGCCTGCTCGCGGCGGCGACCCGGGGTGACGCGGACCGGGTCGCGGCCGCGCTGGCGGCAGGTGCGCCGCTGGAGAGCCGGGACGAGCACCACCGGACGGCGTTGCTGCTGGCGTCGCTGCACGACCGGGTCGACGCGGCGCGGCTGCTGGTCGGGCTCGGCGCCGACCCGGATGCACAGGACGATCGGCGCGACTCGGCCTGGCTGGTGACCGGCGTGACCGGCAGTGTGGCGATGCTCGAGACGCTGCTGCCGGCGCAGCCGGACCTGGCCCTGCGGAACCGGTTCGGCGGGATCTCGGTGATCCCGGCGAGCGAGCGTGGGCACGTGGACTACGTACGCCGGGTAGTGCGGACCGGGATCGACGTGAACCACGTGAACGACCTCGGCTGGACCGCGCTGCTGGAGGCCGTGATCCTCGGCAAGGGCACCGACCAGTGGCAGCAGATCGTGCGCATCCTGCTCGCGGCGGGCGCGGATCCGTCGCTGCCGGACCGCGACGGTGTCACGCCGCTACGGCATGCCACCACCCGCGGGTACGACGAGATCGCCGCGATCCTGCGAGCGGCCGGCGCCCGCTAGGGCCGCCGGTGCAGCACCAAAGGCAGTACGGCGGAGGCCCCCGCGTCCCGCAGATGCGCGGCCGCGACCGTCACGGGCCACAGCGACGACGTGGCGTCGACGACCAGCAGCACGGTCCGGCCGGCGACGTCCGCCGCGCCGACCTGGATCGCCGACCGCCAGGCCGCCGCCTCGTCTGCCGACGACAGCGAGGACACGTCCCGGGGCGGCTCGTCCAAGGTCAGGTCCGCGCGTTCCAGCCGGCCCACGCCGGCCAGGTGGTCGGCCACGCTCGCGGTGAGGACCGGGTACCCGGCCGCGGGCAGCGCCACCACCACGTCCGGCCGCGAGCTCCAGGTGGCCCGCCACTTCGTCAGCGTCTGCACGCTCCCGGTCAGCAGTTCCTCGGGCGCAGCCGCGTCGGCGGCGAACGCCGTGCGGACCACCTCGCGCCACTCCGGCGCGTCGGCATACACGACGGCGCGGCCCGGCACGGCCATCAGCCCCGGCGGGATCCTGCCGCGGCTGCCGAACGCGCCGCCCGGCCACATCTTGCGCGGCTCGAGCACGTGGGTCTCCCCGCGCAACAGCAGCGACACCGCGCGCACGGTGTCCGGTGACGGCGCGGCGGCCATCCCGTCCGGCAGCACGCCGAGGCAGACCGAGCAACGGCCGCACGGCTCCGCCGACGGGTCGTCCAGCGACTCCTGCAGTAACTGCATCAGGCAGCCGCTCCCCCGGGTGTACGCGCGCATGATGTCCGCCTCGCGGCGCCGGGTCGCGATGATGCCGTCGTAGTGCGGCCCGTCGTACGCCCACTCCTGACCGGTCCGCACCCAGCCGCCGTCCACCCGGTCGACCGCGCCGTCGACGGCGAGCTGCTTGAGCATCAGCTCGACCCGGCCGCGGCGTAGACCGGTCTCGGCCTCCAGCGCCGGCACGCTCGCGGGGTCCGACCCGTACGTCTCCAAACCGCTGAGCAGCCGCTTCATCTGGTCCGGATCCGGGATGGTCGCCGTGGCGAAGTAGTCCCAGACCCCGGCGTCCGCGTCCGACGGCAGCAGCACCACCGACGCGTGGTCGATGCCCCGGCCGGCCCGGCCGACCTGCTGGTAGTACGACACCGGCGAGGGCGGCGAGCCGACATGGACGACGAAGCCGAGGTCGGGCTTGTCGTACCCCATCCCGAGCGCCGACGTGGCGACCAGCGCCTTCAGCTCGTTGCCGCGCAGCGCGTCCTCGAGCCGCTCCCGCTCGGCGCCGTCCAGGCCACCCGTATACGCCGCGACCGGCACCGTGTCGCCGTGCACCTGCCGGACCGCGGACGCCAGCCGCTCCGCGTCCGACACGGTCAGCGTGTAGACGATGCCGGACCCGGGCAACGACGGCAGCTGCTCGACCACCCAGGCGAACCGGTCCAGCGGCGACAGCGGGTCTAGCACGGTGAGCTGCAGGCTGCGACGGGCGAGCGGTCCGCGCAGCACCACCGTCGCTGTGACGTCATGGCCGAGCTGGTGCGCGACGTCCTCGGTGACCCGGGCGTTCGCGGTCGCGGTGGTGGCCAGCACCGGCGTGTCCGGGTTGAGCCGCTGCAGCACGTCGGACACGCGGCGGTAGTCCGGCCGGAAGTCGTGCCCCCAGTCCGAGACCGCGTGCGCCTCGTCGATCACCAGCAGCCCGATCCGGCCCGCCAGCCCGTCCAGCACCCGGCGGCCGAAGCCCGGGTTCGCAAGCCGCTCCGGCGAGACCAGCAGCACGTCGATCTCACCGTCGTACAGCTGCCGCTCGATCCGCGACCAGGCGTCGACGTTGGAGGAGTTCAGCGTCGCGGCACGCAGCCCGGCGCGGGCCGCGGCGGCGACCTGGTCGCGCATCAGCGACAGCAGCGGCGAGACGACCAGCGTCGGCCCGGCACTCTCCTGCCGGCGGATCGCGGTCGCGGCCCAGTACACCGCGGACTTGCCCCAGCCGGTGGCCTGTACGACGAGCACGCGCGCGGCCGGCTCGGTCAGCGCGGCCACCGCGACGATCTGGTCGTCGCGCAGCGCCGCGTCCGGTCCGGCGATCGCGGTGATCACTCCAGCGGCGGTCCGGGCGCGTTCCTCAGTCAGCTGTGCAGGCATGCCCCCGACGCTAGACCACCGCGACGACAGGCTCTGCGGGGCGTTTGGCGATCAGGTAGGACATCAGGGCGGCGAAAGCGCACAGCGCACCCGCGGCGTACCAGGCGAGGTCGTAGGTGCCCTGCACGTCCCGGATCCGGCCAGCGCCGACCGCGGCCAGCGCGGCACCGATCTGGTGCGAGGCGAACACCCAGCCGAACACGATCGGCCCGTCGGTGCCGAACCACTCCCGGCACAGCGCCACCGTCGGCGGCACCGTCGCGATCCAATCCAGGCCGTAGAAGATGATGAACACCCACATGCTCGGCTCGACGCCGGGCGAGAACAGCGACGGCAGCACCAGCAGCGAGGCTCCGCGCAGCGTGTAGTACCCGACCAGCAGCACCCGCGGGTCCCAGCGGTCGGTCAGCCAGCCGGACGCGATGGTGCCGGCGATGTCGAACAGGCCCACCAGTGCGAGCAGCGACGCGGCGGTGGTGTGCGGCATCCCGTGGTCGTGCGCAGCGCTGACGAAGTGCGTGCCGACCAGCCCGTTCGTGGACATGCCGCAGATCGCGAACCCGCCCGCGAGCAGCCAGAACGTCCGCTGCCGCATCGCCGACCGCAGCACAGTGACCGCACGCATGGCGCCGCCGCTCACCGCGACCCGCTGCCCGGCGGTGCTGCCGCGCGGCGCGCCGTACGCCGTCGTACCCACGTCGCTCGGGTAGTCCCGCATGAACAGCAGCACCAGCGGTACGACGGCCAGCGCGGCTCCCGCCACCACCAGCGCCGGCGTGCGCCAGCCGTACTCGGTCGCCAGCGCGGCGACCAGCGGCAGGAACACCAGCTGGCCGGTCGCGCCGGCGGCGGTCAGGATGCCGGTGACCAGGCCGCGGTGCTTGACGAACCAGCGTCCGGTGACGGTGGCAACGAACGTCATCGCCATCGAGCCGACACCGATTCCGACCAGCAGACCCCAGCACACGACCAGCTGCCAGGCGCTGGTCATGAACACGGTCAACCCGCTGCCCGCGGCCACCAGCAGCAGCGCGCCCGCCACCACGACCCGGATGCCCAGCTTGTCCATCAGCGCGGCGGCGAACGGCGAGATCAGCCCGTACAGCAGCAGGTTGAGCGACACCGCCGCGCCTATCGTCGCGTGCGACCAGCCGAACTCGGCGTGCAGCGGGTCGAGCAGCACGCTCGGCACGGACCGGAACCCGGCGGCCCCGATCAAGGTCACGAACGAGACCCCGGCGATCAGCCAGGCGCGGTGCGGCAGCCGCGTGCGAGCGGCCGGCGGGGTCTGCAGGAGCTCCTGGGTCACCTCTTGAGGTTCGCCCATCAGGCACGACACGACGAGTGGCCGGACCGCCAACATGTGTCAAGATATGGCCATGCCCTCGAGAAGCAGGCCGAGAAGCAGGCCGAGAAGCAGGCACAGCCCTCACCGGGTCGCCGTACTCGCCCTCGAACCCGTGGTCGGAT
Organism: Kribbellaceae bacterium; assembly: GCA_035650275.1. Classification (GTDB taxonomy): domain Bacteria; phylum Actinomycetota; class Actinomycetes; order Propionibacteriales; family Kribbellaceae; genus DASRHY01. The sequence continues at coordinate 24,235 of DASRHY010000165.1, forward strand.
ATGACCTGGTCATCCCGTCGGCCGTGCTCGGCGCCGCCGGTCACGGCGACGGCCACCCGCTGTACGAGGTGCGCGTGTGCGGCCTGGACCGCGCCCCGGTCCGATCGCTCGGCGGCTACGCGATCGTGCCCGACCACGGCCCGGAGGCACTGGCGTGGGCGGACACCGTGATCGTGCCCGGCACCCGGATCGACGGGCCGCGATACGAGGGCACGCTGCCGGACGACCTGGCCGCGGCGCTGGCCACGATCCGGCCGGGCACGCGGATCATGTCGATCTGCACCGGCGCGTTCGTGCTCGGCGCGGCCGGGCTGCTGGACGACCGGCCGGCTACCACGCACTGGGCGATGGCTGACGACTTCCGCGCGCTGTACCCGGACGTGAAGCTGGACGAGAACCTGCTGTTCGTCGACGACGGCGACCGGCTCACCTCGGCGGGCCTGTCCGCGGGCGTCGACCTGTGCCTGCACGTGATCCGGACCGACCACGGCAGCGAGGTGGCCAACCGCGCCGCCCGGTACTGCGTCGTCCCGCCCTGGCGCGAGGGCGGCCAGTCCCAGTTCATCGACCGGCACGTGCCGGAGGCCGGTACCGCGAGCACCGCCACGACCCGGGCCTGGGCCCTGCAGCACCTGGACCGCGAGCTCGACCTGGCCAGAATGGCCGCGCACGCGCGGATGAGCGTGCGGACGTTCAGTCGCCGTTTCAAGGCCGAGACCGGGCTGTCCCCCGGGATCTGGCTGCAGCGCCAGCGGCTGGAGCGCGCACGGCACCTGCTGGAGACCACGGACCTGCCGGTGGACCGGATCGCCACCGCGGCCGGCCTGGGTACGGCGGCTTCGCTGCGCCATCACATGCGCACCGCGCTCGGCGTCGCGCCACTGGCGTACCGCAAGACGTTCAGGGCCTCCTGACAAGCAACCGGCTCGTCTGATGAAAGGTTGCCGATGACAATCACCTTCCCCGCCGGGTTCCTGTTCGGGACGGCGACTGCCAGCTACCAGATCGAGGGCGCGGCCGTCGAGGACGGCCGTACCGCGTCGATCTGGGACACGTTCTCGCACACCCCGGGAAAGGTGCTCAACGGTGACACCGGCGATGTCGCCACCGACCATTACCACCGGTGGCGCGAGGACGTGGCGATCCTGCGCGATCTCGGCGTCGACGCGTACCGGTTCTCGGTGGCCTGGCCGCGGGTCCAGCCGGGCGGATCGGGCGCGTTCAACCCCGCCGGTCTCGACTTCTACTCGCGGCTGGTCGACGAGCTGCGCGCTCACGAGATCAAGCCGGTGGTCACGCTGTACCACTGGGACCTACCGCAGGAGCTGGAGGACCTGGGCGGCTGGGCGCATCGCGGGACGGTCGAGGCGTTCGCGTCGTACGCCGCGAAGCTCGCCGAGGTGCTCGGCGATCGGGTGCACCTCTGGACCACGCTGAACGAGCCGTGGTGTTCGGCGTACCTCGGTTACGCCTCCGGCGTACACGCGCCCGGCCGGCACGAACCGGCCGCCGCGCTGGCCGCGGTGCATCACCTGAACCTGGCGCACGGGCTCGGCGTGCAGGCGATCCGCGGCCTGCTCGGCTCGTCGGCGCCGTGCTCGGTGACGCTGAACCTGCACGTGTTCCGGCCGGACGACCCCGACTCCGCCGAGGACGCCGATGTGGTGCGCCGGCTGGACGCGATCGCGAACCGGACGTTCCTTACGCCGATGCTGGACGGCGGCTACCCGGACGACCTGATCCGGGACACGGTGGCCGTCACCGACTGGGGCTTCGTCGCCGACGGGGACGCGGCGGCGATCCGGCAGCCGCTGGACGCGCTCGGCGTGAACTACTACACGACCAGCACGGTGCGCGCCTGGGACGGCAGCACCGAGCGCGGTGCGGACGACGGCCACGCGCCGTCCGAGCACTCCCCCTGGGTCGGGATCAACGACATCGACTTCGTCACCGTGCCGGGCGCCCGGACCGCGATGGGTTGGCTGGTCGAGCCGGCCGGGCTGACCGATCTGCTGGTCGACCTGCACGGTCGCTATCCGGACCTGCCGCTGCTGGTGACCGAGAACGGTGCGGCGTACCCGGACACCGTCTCGCCGGACGGCGCCGTGCATGACGCCGACCGGGTCGCGTACGTCCGGGACCACCTCGCCGCGGTGCGGGCCGCGATCGACGGCGGCGCCGACGTGCGCGGGTACTTCCTGTGGTCGCTGCTGGACAACTTCGAGTGGGCCTGGGGGTATGACCGCCGCTTCGGCATCGTCCGCGTCGACTACGACACCCTCGAACGCACCATGAAGGACTCGGCGCTGTACTACCGCGACGTGATCCGCGCCCAGCCCTGACCTTCAGCTGGTGAGGCGGTTGGCTTGGGTGAGGAGGTACTGGCGTTCGGGGAGGCTGAGGGTGCGGCGGGCGGCGGTGCGGTAGTGCTCGACGGCGGCGGCGCGGTCGCCGGCCAGCTCGAGCAGATGCGCGCGGGCGGTGTCGAGCCGGTGGTTGCCCTTGAGGCGCTGGTCGTCGTCGAGCCGGTCGAGCTCCTTCAGACCGGCCCGCGGGCCGAGGATGCGGGCGAGCGCGACGGCGCGGTTGAGCTTCACCATCGGGTTGTCGCCGAGCTTGAGCAGCAGGTCGTACAACGCGAGGATCTGCCGCCAGTCGGTGTCCGCCGCGCGGGCGGCCTCGTCGTGTACGGCGGCGATCGCTGCCTGCAGCTGGTACGGACCGAGCGGCGCCCGCGACATCGCGGCGGTGACGAGCGCCGTCCCCTCGGCGATCGCGGTCTGGTCCCACAACGCCCGGTCCTGCTCGTCGAGCGGCACCAGCTCGCCAGCCGCCGTCGTACGGGCTCGACGACGCGCATCGGTGAGGAGCATCAACGCGAGCAGTCCGGCCACCTCGCCGTCGTCGGGCAGTAGCCGGTACAGCAGCCGGGTCAGCCGTATCGCCTCGGCGCTCAGCTCCACCCGGATCGACTGCGCGCCGGACGTCGCGGTGTAGCCCTCGTTGAACACCAGGTACAGCACCTGCAGGACCGCGGCCAGCCGTACCGCCCGCTGGTCCGGGGGCGGCATCGAGAACTGAGCGCCGGCCGCCTTCACGGTCTGCTTGGCCCGGGTGATCCGCTTGCCCATCGTCGCCTCCGGCACCAGGAAGGCCCGGGCGATCTCGTCGGTGGTCAGGCCACCGACGGCCCGCAGCGTCAGGGCGACCTGGGACGGCGGCGACAGCGTCGGGTGGCAGCAGAGGAACAGCAGCACCAGGCTGTCGTCGGTCGAGCCGCCCACTTCGATGGCGGGCTCCTGGCCGACCGCCTCCTCGCGGCGACGCCGGGCCAGTTCGCTGCGCACCTGGTCGGTGTACTTGTTCGACGCGACCCGGATCAGCCAGGACCGCGGGTTGTCCGGCACACCGTCGACCGGCCACTGCTGCGCGGCCGCCAGCAGCGCCTCCTGGACGGCGTCCTCGCAGGTGTCGAAGTGACCATGGTGCCGGACCAGCGCGCCGAGGGCCTGCGGCGCGAGCTCGCGCAGCAGGTCCTCGATGCGAGCCGCCGTCACGGCGTGGTCAGCTCCCCGCCCGCGCCGTCCGGCAGCGGCCGCACCTCGACCGTGTCGCCGACCGCCGCCACCACCCGGCCGGCGATCTCCAGGGCTCGGGCCTCGTTCTCGACGTCAACGATGCTGAAGCTGACCAGTACCTCCTTGGTCTCGGCGTACGGCCCGTCGGACGTGACGACCGCGTCGCCCTGCTTGCGCAGCGTCTTCGTGAACGACGGCAACGCCAGCCCTTCGCTGCCCACCGCCTCGCCGGACTCGGTCAGCTCCTTGCCCAGCTGCTCGTAGAAGTCGCAGGCCGCCTGGAACTCCTCGGGGCTGAAGTCGCCGGTCTCCCAGGCGACCGCGTTCGTGTAGGCCAGCAGGATGTACTTCATCGCGTCTCTCCCTCGCGGCGCGGTGCCCGAGATGTCGGGCACCTCTCGGGACTATGTCGGATCTGCGGTCTCGGGTTCGGACATCGGTACGGAAATCCTCTCGCATGTCCCACCCGGCGGCCCGGCTCCGACGTACTCCCAACGGTCACCACCCACCGGAGAGAGGACACGATGATGACCAGACGGATCACCCGGGCCGCGACCGCCGTACTGGCTCTGCTGCTCGGCGTACTGCAGCTGACACCCGCCACGGCCGGGTCTGAGGGACGCCGGACCTACACCGGCATGATCGACGGCGCGGCGTACAAGGTCGAGATGCCGGAGCGCTGGAACGGCACGCTGGTGCTGTACAGCCACCCGTACTACACCGCGGAGATGGGCGAGTTCCCGATCGGGCACGCCGGCCGCCCGGAGACCGCGGCCTGGCTGCTCGAGCACGGGTACGCACTCGCCGCCTCCGACTTCACCGGCCGCAACGGGTTCGCGGTCGAGACCGCGCTGACCGACCAGATCCGGCTGCTGGACTGGTTCGAGACGCACGTCGGCCGGCCGCGCCGTACCGTGGCCACCGGCTCGTCGATGGGTGCCGCGATCGCGCTGATGCTCGCCGAGCAGAACCCGGACCGGTTCGACGGCGCGCTCGCGATGTGCGGCCCGCTGGATCTGTACGCGCAGTGGAACCTGTCGCTGGACGTGAACTTCGCGATCGCCACGCTGCTCGCTCCCGGCGAGGACATCGACCTGGTCCGCGCGGAGGACCCGGCGGCGAGCGTCGCTGCGCTACAGCAGGCCGTCGGCCGGGCGATGCAGACATCGCAGGGCCGGGCCCGGCTGGCGCTGGCCAACGCGTTCGCGAACGTGCCCGCCTGGAACTCCGCGCACGAGCCGGAACCGACGGACCTGGTGGAGCGGATCCAGCAGCTGGCAGTGATCGACCAGTTCGTGCTGATCGGCACGTTCGGACCGGCCGGGCAGGCGGAGCTCGCGCGCCGCGCCGGCGGCAACCCGTCGTACAACACCGGCGTCGACTACGGCCGCCAGCTCGCTCGATCCGTACGCAAGGACCTCGTGTACGACGCGTACGCCGCCGCCGGCCTGGATGTGCGGCGAGACCTGGCGGCACTGGCCAGGGCGCCGCGGATCGCGTCCGACCCGGTCGCGGCGCGATACATGCAGCGGCTCGGGGTGCCGCGCGGCACGACCCCGTCGCCGGTGCTGACGCTGCACAACACCGGGGACGCGGCTGTCGCGGACCACGAGCGCTGGTTCGCCGGTCAGGTCCGCGCCGTGGGTGACCCACGCCGGCTGCGGCAGCTGTTCTCGGACCGCGCGTCGCACTGCGCGTTCAGCGCCGCGGAGGAGATCGTCGCGTTCCAGGCGCTGGTCGAGCGGATCGGCGCCGGCCGCTGGACGGACACCTCGCCGGGCCGGATGAACGCCGCGGCCGGACGGTTCGGTGACGAGTACCAGAAGGTGTTCGACCTCGCCGCCGGCGACGCGGTCCGGCCGCCGTCCTTCATCCGGTTCACTCCCCCGCGCCTGCTCCGCCCGAGCCGGTGACTCGCCCGACCTGGCAGCCGATGTTACGGACGAGTAATGTCTCGTGGCCATGGGGTTCGGAGGCGAGCTGAGGGGTCCCGCGCGGCGTGCCCTGGCGAACCTGTCCAGCGGCCACCCCCGCGCGGAGCTGGCCCGCGTCCCGGCTGCCCTGCTGCACTCGGGTGTGTGGCGATCGGCCCGGCCGACGCATCTCCTCCCGGTCGAGCGGGCCGTGCGCAGGTGGGGCTCGTCGGTCGCCACGCTCGGCGCCGTGGCCGCGATCCGGTTCGGCGACGACATCGCCGTGTACGACGATCGCGGTGCGCTGACCTACCGCGAGCTCGACCGCCGTTGTGCCGCACAGGCCGCGGGGCTGCATGCAGATCTCGGCCTGGGCCCGGGCAGCAGTGTCGCCGTGCTGTGCCGGAACCACCGCGGCTTCCTCGAGGCGACACTGGCCGCGTCCAGGCTGGGCGCGGACGTATTGTTCCTGAACACCGAGTTCGCCGCACCGCAGCTCGCCGCCGTACTCGAGGCCCATGCGCCGGGCCTCGTCGTACTGGACGACGAGTTCACCGCCGTCCTGGACGCAACGGGCTGCGACGTGCCGTCCGTGCTCGCCTGGCACGAGACCACCGCCGCGCACCTCGACCTGGAGCGGCTGGCCGAGTCGACCGCCCCGGCGCCGCCGACGCCGGCAACCCCCGGGCGGCTGGTGATCCTCACGTCCGGTACGACGGGTACGCCGAAGGCCGCCCCGCGAGCACCGTCCGCGCTGGCCCTCAGCGGTCTCACCGTCACCGCGCTGAGCCGCTTCGGGCTCCGGTCCGGCGAGCCGATGCTGCTGTGCCCGCCGCTGTTCCACGGTCTCGGCCTGCTGCACTCGATGCTCGCCCTGTTCCTCGGGTGCCCGCTGGTGCTGTCGCGCCGGTTCGATCCCGCCGACGCGCTGCGACTCGTCGAGAAACGCCGTGCCGGCGCGATGCTCGCCGTACCGGTGATGCTGCGCCGGATGCTCGACGGCGCGCCCGATCCCGCCGACACGTCATCGCTGCGCACCGTGATCTCGGGGGCGTCGTCGCTCGACCCCGCGCTCGCCACCCGGTTCATGGACCGCTTCGGCGACATCCTGTGCGACACCTACGGCTCCAGCGAGATCGGCATCGCCAGCATCGCCACCGCCGCGGACCTCCGTTCCGCGCCC
>DASRHY010000166.1:0-27088 GCA_035650275.1 Kribbellaceae bacterium
ATGCGTGAAACCGGCTAGTTTCAAGCACTGGCATCGACGACTCATCGGGCACGAAGCCTTGCGGAGAGTGCAGGCGGCGTCTAGGGTCATCCCATCACTCCGCCGCCCAGGAGATACCGATGCTGCGCAGAATCACCCTTCGGCACCACAGTTCTTGCACTATTCATCGGATCTCTAGGCATGCCGCCAGGCTCCGCGCAGGGCCTGGAGGAGCCCGCCCCGGCACCGCAGACGGTTCCCCGGCTCACGGACTGGACGCCGGCGCCGGGGCGGGCCTGGCTGACCGATCGATCACGGATTCTGGTCGACCCCGGCTCACGGGACCGGACGGACACCGCCGCCGGCCGGGCCGAGCTGCCCGGACCGGCCCGGCAGACAACGGAGCGGCTGGCCGAGGCGCTCCGGTCCGACCTGGCCGCGGCGACCGGACTGTGGCTACCGGTCGCGAGCGACGTCCACCACGCCCGGGAAGGCGACCTGGTGCTGCGGCTGGCCGACGACCCCACCCTCGGCGCCGAGGGCTACCGGCTGGACAGCACCGGTCCGGTCGCCCTCTACGACAGCTACGGCACTCGATGAACCCGCCCCACACCGAGGAGAACCGCCGTGAGAACCACTCGGAGATCCCGCGCCGTCGGACTGGCCGCCGCCGCGCTACTGGCCGCCACCGCCGCGCTCGCCTCACCCGGCACAGCCGCCGGTGAACCGCTTGCTGAAGGCAACAACACACCCGACTACCAGCCGACGCCGGCGTCGCTGAACTCGCACCCGGTGCCGGAGTGGTTCTCCAACGCGAAGTTCGGCATCTTCATCCACTGGGGCGCGTACTCGGTGCCGGCCTGGGGACCGCGCGGCTCGTACGCCGAGTGGTACTGGAACTACATGAACTCGGCCGGCTCGCCGACGTACAACCATCACCGGGACACCTACGGCGAGGACCTGCCGTACGACGCGTTCATCGGGCAGTGGAAGGCGGAGAAGTACAACCCGAAGGACTGGGTGAAGCTGTTCAACGACGCCGGCGCGAAGTACTTCGTGCTGACCTCGAAGCACCACGAGGGCATGTCGCTGTGGAACAGCCAGGTCAGCGGCCGGGACGCCGTCGACCTCGGCCCGAAGCGCGACCTCGCCGGTGACCTGTTCAAGGCCGCGCGCGATGACGGCAAGCTCAAGGCAGGCTTCTACTACTCGCTCTACGAGTGGTACAACCCGTCGTACACCGGCAGGCCGGTGACCAACCCGTACACCGGTGCGCCGGTGCCGTACACGGGTGCGCCGGCGGTGCAGGACTACGTCGGCGACTACATGCTGCCGCAGATGCAAGAGCTGATCGACGGCTACGACCCGGACATCTTGTGGTGCGACGGCCAGTGGGAGAAGCCCGCGTCGTACTGGAAGACCGCCGGGGTACTGGCCGAGTACTACAACAAGGCGAAGAACCGGCCGCAGCCGAAGGAGGTCGCGGTCGCCAACCGGTGCAAGATCGAGACCGGCAGCCTGGACTCGACCGAGCTGGATTTCCAGACTCCCGAGTACACGGTCAAACCGGACATCGACCCGGACAAGTGGGAGGCCAGCCGCGGTATCGCGCACTCCTACGGGTACAACCAGAACGAGCCCGAGGAGGACTACCTGACCTCGGACGAGCTGGTCGACTCACTGGCCGACATCGTCAGCAAGAACGGCAACCTGCTGCTCGACATCGGCCCGCGCGGCGACGGCAGCATCCCGGAGCTGATGCAGCAGCGGCTGCGCGACATCGGCGCCTGGCTGAGGATCAACGGCGAGGCGATCTACGGCACCACGTACTGGAACCACGCCGAGCAGCCCGGCAGCAACGCCCGGATCCGCTACACCACCAAGAACGGCGCACTGTACGCGACCGCGCTGGACTGGCCGGGCGACGAGCTGGTGCTGGGCGCCGACCTGCCGGTGGCACCCGACAGCCGGATCACGCTGCTGGGCTCGGACGGGCCGCCGCTGCGCTGGCACCGTGACGACACCGGCCGCGTCGTCGTCAGCACTCCCGCCCAGTCGGCGACGAAGAGCAAGCACGCGTACGTGTTCAAGATCAGCACTCCCGGTGTCAGCACGCTGCTGCGGTCGAACCTCGAGCTGCCCGCCGAGATCCAGCCGGGTGAGCAGGCGCAGGCCACCCTGCGGGTGACCAACACGGGGAGCACGGCGTCGCGGCCGTCGTACGTCGCGATCAGCGGCCCGGACGGCATCACCGCGAACCCCGGCACGCTCGGCCTCCGATCACTGAAGCCCGGCGAGACGACCACCGTGCCGGTCGGCATCAGCGTCGCCGCTGACGCGGCGCCCGGCACGTACCCGGTCACGCTGCGGATCGCCGACGGCAGGCTCGACACCCGCAGCACGGCCCCGCTCCGGGTCGTTCTGCAGAACGTTGCCCTCGGCAAGGACGCGACCCAGAAGAGCACCGGGTACGACGCGCCGGCGTCGCGCGCGGTCGACGGCAACACCGACGGCGCGTTCTTCAACAACTCGGTCACGCACACTGCGGAACCGGAGACCGAGGCGTGGTGGCAGGTCGACCTGGGCGCGTCGCACGCGGTCGACTCGGTCGACGTGTGGAACCGGACCGACTGCTGCAGCGACCGGCTGAAGGACTTCTGGGTGCTCACCTCGGAGCAGCCGATCACCACCGACTCGCTGGCCGAGGCCCTGGCCACGCCGGGCGTCACCGCGGTGCACGTCGCCGAGCGGGCCGGACGGCCGACGGTGGTCGACGTTCCGGACGGAACCACAGCCCGCTACGTCCGGGTCCAGCTCGCCTCCACCAGCAACCCGCTCACCCTCGCCGAGGTCCAGGTCCGCGGACGGTAGACCTCTACGATCCTAGGCTCGGTCGTCATGACGACGGCCGGGCCTAGGACGGCGCATCTGATGTGCCCCGCGAGCAACATCTGCGGTCGTCGCGTGTCTTAGATGTGTGACGGACATGATGGTGAGTCTCAGACGCCTGCCTGCGGCGGCCACCCGGAGCGGGCCGGCCGCAGACCGTGACGCCGCCGTCTCCGACCTGTACGCCGCGCACTGGAGTGGGCTGACCCGGCTGGCGCTGCTGATGCTCGGCGACCGGCCGTCGGCCGAGGACGTGGTCCAGGAGGCGTTCACCGAGTTGTACCGGCGCTGGGACACCATCCGCGAGTCCGCCAAGGCGCCCGGCTACCTGCGCTCCACCGTGCTGAACCGTAGCCGCAGCGTGCTGCGGCGCCGTGCCCTGGCCCGCCGCTACCAACCGCCGGAGCAGCCACCGGTCTGGTCCCCCGAGCACGACGCGATGCTCGGCGAGGACCGCCGGGAGGTGCTGGTCGCGCTCGCCGCGCTGCCGCCCCGGCGGCGCGAGGTGCTGGTGCTGCGCTTCTACCTGAACCTGTCCGACGCCGAGATCGCCGAGACGCTCGGCATCAGCGAGGTGACGGTGCGGTCCACCGCGTCCCGTGCGCTCGCCGCTCTCGGCCGGGCTCTGGAGGAGACCCGATGAACGACCTGGATCTCGAGTCCCGGCTGCGCGACGCTCTGCACGCCGCCGCCAAAACCGTCCCCGACCACGCGACCGGCCCCGGTCTCCCGATGGAGGCCCGCACCGCGCACCACCTGCTGCGCCGCACCGTGGTGGTGCTCGCCACCGCGGCCGCCGTCGTCGCCGCGGTGGCCGTCCCGTTCGCGATCCGGGCCATGACCGATCGCACCGCACCGGTGACCGGCCCCGTGTGTCCCGGTCCGGTCGAGGCATCCACGCCGATCGGACCGGCCACACCGCGGAACACCCCGGCGAAGTCACCCGACGGCAAGCCCGGCTGGAGCGACAAGCTGCCGGCCGGCGCCCCGCCGCGGGTTCCGTTCACGGTCACCGACTCGCGTGGTGCCGGCTACCTACAGGACGGCACAGTCCGGGTACGGCTAGCCGCGGACCAAGATGTCTACGTCTTGCAACGGCTGGCGTGCGGCTGGCTGGTCCACCGCAGCGAACACGGCCCGACCGAGCGCGCCGAGATCGGCGTGCTCCTTCCCGACGGCCGGTTCACCGGCCGGGGTCGTGGGCGCGCTGCGGCCCTGTCGCCGGACCGGACGAAGATCGCCGTCGCCGACCGCGGTCGGGTGATCGTCACCGACCTGGACACCGGCGACGAGGTCGCCGGCATACCGTACGCCGCCGACGCGATCGCCTACGCCTGGAACACGGACGGTATCTGGATCGGCTACGAGTTCGCCGGGCGCTACAGGCTCTCACTCTGGCAACCTGGGTCGCCACCGCGGCAGATCCACTGGAACGGCGGCGACGTGTTCCCGGTCCGCGACGGCCGGTTGCTGCTCGCCCCCGAGGACCCACCCTGTATCAGAGTCCTCAGGCTGGGCTCGACGGACGCGCTGGAGAAGGTGATGGAGCGCTGCGCGGCCCACCTGAACGGCGGGTCACTGTCGCCCGACGGCCGGCTGCTGGTCACCAACGACGGCCGCGGCTACCACGTCCCGGAGAACACCTCGACCAAGTTCGCCGCGCCGCGGGACGAATGGCTCGGTGCGGACTGGTTCGGGCCCCGTGTCTGGGAGGACGACACCCACGTGCTGCTGACCGCGACCATCGGCGAGAGCAACGCGACCGGCCGTCTGATCATCGTGCGCTGCGACGCCGTCACCGGCGCCTGCGAACGTGTGTACGACGCCGATCGCCGGACCGAGCTCAGCCTCCCGCCCCTGTAGGACCAGACGCTCCGCCGCGAGGCCACCGGCCAGGTCCAGTCGTATACCGATTCCGGCATGACATGCCGGAATCGGTATACGAGAGCCGAGATCATTCCTGTGGCTGCCCCGGCTCTACCGATCTCGAGGGTGGTTAGCTGTTGACCTCCACCAGGGTGCTGCCGCGGACGGCGGTGCCGTCGGAGTAGGCCAGCTGGCCCAGATACCGCTTGCCGGCCTCGAGCCCGCTCCAGGCCGCCGTCACCGTGGCCGTGCCGGCGGCGGTCGTCTGCTGGCTCGCAGGCGTCGCGGTCAGGTTGCCGGCGTCGGTGTTGACGATCCAGCGGTTCAGGCTGATGACCTGCTCTGCCGCGCCGGCGAACAGGTCGACGTACACGTCGTACGTCCCGCTCGGCGCCGCGATGTCGATCCTCTCCTGAGCGGTGTCACCCGCGCTGACGGCGATCCTCGTCGTGGTGCCCGCCGGGTACACGTGCAGGTCGATGTCGGTCCCTGCCGGGTAGTCCGCGTCGAACGTCGCGAACCGCAGGTGCTTGCTGCCGGCGGGCACCGTGACGGTGAACTTGGCGACGTGGTCGTTGACCGCCGGAGCGGTCGCCGGGAAGGACGTACCGACCGGGTTCCGCAGTGTCGCCTGTCCCACCGTCGACTGGACCAGACCGGCCACGGTGGTGTTCAGCGTTCCGGCGTACCCGGTGGTCACGCTGACCTGGGCCGACCCGCTGGTCCCGCTGCCGGTGACGCTCGCCGGCGCCTTGACCGCCTGCGGCCGGATCGCCATCACGCTGGACACCGAGTGCCTCGCCGACTGCCAGACCAGCTTGCCGAACGAGTACTGGTCCAGCGCCGCCGAGAGGTGCTCGAAGCTCACCGTGTACGACGCGCTCTGGCCCGGGGCTACCACCAGGACCCGCGGCGAGACCGTGACGTCGATCCCGGCCAGGCCCTCCACCTTCGGCACGTACGTCTCCAGATCCTCGCCGACGTTGCGGACCGTACGCCGCACCGTCTGCTTCCCGGCCATGTCGCCGATCGCGATCGTCGGCGAGTTGAAGTCGCTCGGGTCGACGGCACCGCCGGCGCACAGCGCGTGCGTCGGAGCGACCAGGCCGGCACCGCAGACGAACTGCGACCACTCCGTGAACGACGAGTCGTAGACCAGTCCCGGGTCGAGCGACGGGCGGGCCTGCATCTGGCCGTTGCCGTAGCCGAACGGCGAGCCCGGCGTACCGGTGTCGTTCGTGATGGTCTTGCTCGCGGTGTCCTTCGTGGTCGCCGTGGTCATGATGGCGGACTTGATCGCCATCGGGGACCAGGTCGGGTGGTACGCCATCAGCACCGCGGCCATACCGGCGATGTGCGGCGAGGCCATCGACGTACCGCTGAGGAAGGTGAACTCGCCACCGGCCGCGTTCTGCGAGCTGGTCGCCGCGAGCACGTTGGTGCCGGGCGCCATCACGTCCGGCTTCAGCAGGTCGCCGCGGACCGGGAGGCCGGGGCCACGGCTGGAGCTGGTCGCGACCTTCGGTGCCGTCACCCGCACCGCGACCGCCGCCGCGAGTGACGCGGTGGCACCGGCCGACGCGGCGTACGTCTTCACCGCGGGACCGGAGACGTGGTCCAGGTGCACCGTCGGGACCGAGTGCAGGTCGGAGTCGAGCGAGGACGGTGTCGGGTTCACCATCACCATGCCGATGCCGCCGGCGTTCTTGACCTGCAGGCTCTTGTCGACCCGGGCACTGACCCCGCGGTCGCAGACCACGATCTTGCCGGTCGCCTTGGCCGGGTCCAGCGTGTTCGGGAAGCACAGCGTCGCATCGGCCGGGTTCGCGCCGGCCAGGGCGGCGTCCGCGGCCAGGATCAGCGGCGCGCTCGGCGTACCGCTGCCGATGCCGGCACCGGTGTACTTCTGCCCGTTCCCGAGCGTGACCGTTGTCTGGATGTCGCGGTCATGGGTGCCGTTGGCAACGGTCGTCACCCAGGGGTAGTTCTTCGACACGGTGCTGACACCCGGGCCGTCGTTACCCGCGGAGGTGGCGACGAACACGCCTGCGCGGGCGGCGCGCATGAAGGCCTGCGACACCGGGTCGACCGGTGACGACGAGCCGGAGATCGAGTAGTTGATCACGTCCACGCCGTCGGCGACGGCGGTGTCGGTGGCCGCCACCAGGTCGGCCGTGCTGCCGGACGCGCTGCCCGTGACCGTGTGCCACAGAGCCTTGTAGATCGCCAGCCGGGCCTGCGGCGCCATTCCCGAGCCCTTGCCCCAGGTGCGGTCCTGGACGGTCATCGTGACGTTGTTGTTGCCGCCCGCGGTACTGGCGGTGTGCGTGCCGTGCCCATTCAGGTCACGTGGCGACTCGAACTCATCGGCGATGATCGAACCGGGTCCGGCGGCGCGGAAGTACCGGGCACCGATCACCTTGTTGTTGCAGGCGACCGGCGCCTCGACGCCGACCTGGCAGGTGCCGTTCCACTTCGCGGCGACGATCGCGTCGGACTTCGTCGTGGTCTTGAGCGGTGCGAAGCTCGCTCGCTCCGGCACGAAGCCGGAGTCGATCACGCCGATGATGATGCCGTCGCCGGCCTCGTCGATGCCGCCGACGGTGTCCCAGGCGCCGTGCTTGCCGGACAGTCCGAGGAACCGCGGGGTGTCGACCGTGTCGGCGTGCACCTCCTCGGAGGCGGTGACGCTGCTGACCCCGGCGGTCTCGGACAGCTTGACCGCGTCGTCGTGTGACATCCGCGCGGCGAACCCGGCGATCGTGTAGTCGTAGTCGTACAGCTTGCGGGCGCTGCCCGCCACGCCGAGCACCCGGCTCCGCTCGGCGGCGAGGTGCCGGACGTAGGCGCGGACCCCGGCGTCGTCCTTGTTCAGCTTGCGGCCGGGCGTCACCCGGGTGGCCGGCAGCCCGGCCTTACCGCCGGCGTACTCGACCACCGGCGCGTCATCGAGCTGGACCAGGTACACACCCGTGGGTGAGGCCTTCGGCGCGGGTACGCCACCGGCCGGCGCCTTGGCGGTCGCGCCGGCCGGGGTTGCCTCGGCGGGCGGCTTGGCGGTCGCCAACGGCGCCACCGTCGCGATCGCGACAGCGGACACAGCGAGTACGGCGAATGCTGCCGACCGTCGTCGCGACAGGGCAGGAACAGGCACGGTGCTCCTCCAGGGAACTCGTTGGCGCGGCGTCGGACTCCCCGGTGACATCGTCACGTGCCGCAGGCTGGCCTGAGTATGCACACAGTGAGGCTGAGGTGTCACGCTTCACGGCGAGGCATCGCCACACCGGCGAACCTCGAGCGCGCGGCCGAGGCTGAGAACCGGGCGCTGACGGGTTGCTCGTTTTGGTGGCGGTGACGGCTCGCTGGTAGTCTGTCTCTTCGCGCGTGTGCGTGATGGCTTTTGCATGCACGCAATCCCGCTTCTGTACTGACCGCTCAACTCTCTCCGATCGAGGCACTGCTCCGTGGCGAACATCAAGTCCCAGATCAAGCGCAACCGCCAGAACGAGGCTGCGCGGCTCCGCAACAAGTCGGTGAAGTCGACGCTGAAGACGGCTGTCCGCCGCTTCCGCGAGGCCGCTGAGGCGGGCGACTCCGCGAAGGCTCAGGAGCTGGCGCGTTCCGCCAGCAAGCTGCTGGACAAGGCCGCCAGCAAGGGCGTCATCCACGCCAACCAGGCCGCCAACCGCAAGTCCGCGATCTTCAAGCGCGCCGCCTCGCTCTGACCCTGCTCTCGTTCGGTCAGGCGGGCTGACAGAAACACCACCGATGCGCGGTGACCACCCGGTCACCGCGCTTCGTCATGCCTGAGCCCTCCGTTTGCGCGCACCGGCAAGGTGTCGGGTCAGCGGCGGGTGCGGGCCCGGCAGACGGTGATCACCATCCGCTCGAGGGCGTAGCCGGCATCGCCGGACGCGCCCTTCACATCCGCGTCGGCCTGCGCGACCGCCCGGATCGCCGTCGCAAGTCCGCCCTGCGACCAGCCGCGGGCCTGCTGCCGCAGCGACTTCAGCTTCCACGGCGGTACGCCGACCTCGCGGGCCAGGTCCGCCTCGCGCAGCCCACTCGGCGCGGAGGCGAACTTCGCCAGCCCGCGCAGTCCGCCGGCCATCGCGCTGGTCACCAGCACCGGCGCCACCCCGGCGTCGAGCGCCCAGCGCAGCTGCTCCAGTGCCGGCTCGGTCCGGCCGGCGATCGCCGCGTCCGCGACCGCGAAGCTGGTCACCTCGGCACGGCCGCCGAAGTACTGCCCGATCAGCTCGGGCGTCACCGGCTGCCCGCCGGCGTCGGCGACGAGCTGGGCGCACGCGCCGGCGAGTGCCCGGAGGTCGTGCCCGACCGCGTCCACCAGCGTGGAGGCGCCGCGCTCCTCCACCGCACCGCCGAGCGAGCGGATCTCGTCCGCGACGAACTTCGGCAGCTCCCACGCCTTCGGCGCGGCCGCCACCAGCTCGTTGACGCCGGCCTTGCGCAGCTTGTCCAGCAGCGCCTTGCCCTTCTGGCCGCCGCCGTGCACGAACACAACGAGCACGTCCGGCGCCGGCTGGCCGGCGTACTCGAGCAGCCGCGGCCCGACCTCGGCGGTGACGTTCTCCAGGCCGCGGATCACGAGGATCCGCTCGGCCGCCAGCAGCGACGGGCCGGTCAGCTCGGCGAGCGCGCCGGCGTCCAGGTCCGCGCCCTGCAGGTCGGTCACCTCGGCGGCCGGCGAGCTCCGGGTCACCGCGGCGATCGCGGACCGCACCGCCCGGTCGGCGAGGAAGGTCTCGGTGCCGGTGACGAGCAGGACGTCGCCGAGTGCGGGTGGGGCGTTGCGTCGGGCAGCCATGACGCAGGTCAGCATGCCATGCCGCCCCGACACCACCGCGCCCGCCGGCGCGAGCAGGTTACGGACCCCGGCACCGGCCGCCGCAGTCGGACTGGCCGGAGGTCGCCAGGCCGAGGCCTGCCCGGGTACGCACCACCGCCACCGAGCCGCCGGTGTCGGTACGGGCCACCGTCATGCCGAGCCGGGTGAGCAGGTCCAGGGTCCGCGGCGCGGGATGGCCGTAGTCGTTGTCGATCCCGGCCGACACCAGCGCGAGCCGCGCGCCGGTCGCGCGGACGAACGCCTCCTCCTGCCGTCCGGACCCATGGTGCGGCACCTTGAGCACATCCGCTCGCAGGTCGGCTCCGGACGCGAGCACCCGGCGCTGCGACTCCGGCTCCAGGTCTCCGGTCAGCAGCATCCGCAGCCCGGCGACCTCGACCAACATGGTCACGCTGGCGTTGTTCTCCGGCGACCCCTCCTCGGTACCCGGGCCCGACAGGTCGGGCACCCGGGCGGGCCAGAGGACGCGCCAGCCGACCATCCCGACGGAGCGTTGCTCACCGTATGTCGCGGTGCGGACCGGGATCCGGTGCGCCGCGGCCAGCGCCAGCACCCGGCGCTGCTCGGCGGGCGGCGACGGGTACGGGGTCACCTCGATCTCACCCACCGCGCGGTCCCGCACCACGCCGGCGATGCCGCCCGCATGGTCGGCATGGAAATGACTGAGCACCAGCACCGGGACGTACCGCACGCCCAGCTCGCGCAGGCACCGGTCGACCGCGGCCGGGTCGGGCCCGGTGTCGACCACCACCGCCGAGCCGGGCGCGACGTGCACGACGAGACCGTCGCCCTGGCCCACATCGCAGGCGACCAGCACCCAGTCCGGCGGCGGCCAGCCGAGCCGTCCGACCGGTCGCAGCACTGCGACGGCGAGCACCAGTACGGCCAGCAGGACCGCGGCCGGCCGGACCAGCAGCCTGCGCATCCAGACCACCAGCAACAGGCACAGCACGGTGAGCACAGCCACCCCGGCGACAGTGGCGGGCCAGCCGGTGGCCGCACCGGGCAGGTCCGCACCGTGCTCGGCGACGGCGATGATCCAGCGGGCCGGCCAGGCCGCCAACCAGCCGACCACCCCGGCGAGCGGGTCGCTGAGCAGGGCCACACCCGCTGCCGCGAACCCGAGCACCGTGGCCGGCCCGACCGCCGGTCCGGCGAGCAGGTTCGCCGCGACGGCGACCACCGACACCTCGCCGGACAGCCAGGCCACCACCGGCGTACAGGCCAGCTGCGCGGCCAGCGGGCAGGCCACCGCCTCGGCGATCCGCATTGGCATCCAGCGGCCGAGCGCGTCCCGCCAGCCGGGCGCCAGGATCACGATGCCCGCTGTCGCGAGCACGGACAGCGCGAACCCGGCCGACCGGGCCAGCGCCACGTCGAGCAGCAGCAGCCCGAGCACGGCCGCGGACAGGCTGCGGATGCCACGCCGAGTTCCGCCGGACGTCATCGCGGCGAGCGCCACCAGGCCCATCACCGCTGCGCGCAGCACGCTCGGCTGCGGCCGTGCCAGCACGACGAACACCAGCACGGTGACCAGGCCGACCGCGACCAGGCCGCGGGCCCTGACCCCGGCGAGGCGGGCCAGCGGGATGACGAAGGCGAGGAGCAGTGTGAGGTTCGTGCCGGACACCGCCGACAAGTGCGTCAGACCGGTTGTCCGGAAGTCGTCGGCCAGCTGCGGCGGCATCCCGGTCTCGTCGCCCATGACCAGGGCCGGGACCAGTCCTGCCACCGCGGGCGGCTGGCCGTCGACCGACTCGCGCAGCCCGGCACGGACGTGCTCGGCCGCCCGGAGCCACCACGCCGGTCCGGCCAGGACCCGCGGACCGGCGTGGGTCGACAGCACCGCGGCGACGTCCGCACCTCGCTCGGCGGGCCGCAGCCGGCCACCGGTCTCGACGCTTTCGCCGTACCGGATCCGCGACCACGACTCCGCCCCGACGACGAGCACCGGCGTACGCACCCGCGTCGTCCGGCCGCGGCCGGTGATCTCGTCCACCCTCGCCCGCACCACGACGTACGGCGGCCGGCGCGAGCCGGGACTGTCCCGGACAGCAGGGTCGCCGGTGATAGTGAGCCGAACCGTGACGGCCGCCTCCGCGCCGGCCAGCTCCACGACCGGTCCGGCCGTCATCGCCCGCACGTGCAGCCCCGAGGCGACGCCGAACGCGGCGAGCACCACCACGGCGCCAAGCATCGTCATGGACCAGCGCGCGGACCTCCGGAACCGCCAGAGCACCGCGGCCGCGACCAGACCCGCGCCGCCGGCGGCGAACCCGGCCGGCCAGGGCGCCGCGACCAGCAGCACCGCGGCGAGCCATCCCACGGTTGCCGGTAGCAACAACCGAGCGTCGAGCCGCTGCTGCTCCTCCGGCATCCGGGGTCACACCCGGACGTGCGGACGAAGGGACGCGAACTTCTTCTCGCCGACCCCGCTGACCTCCTGCAGCTCATCGACCGAGCTGAACCTGCCGTGCTCGGTCCGCCAGTCGATGATCCGCTGCGCCAGCACCGGCCCGACGCCCGGGAGCGCCTCGAGCTGCTCGGCCGATGCGGTGTTCAGGTCGACCTGCCCGCCGGCGTCGGCCGCACCCGGCTTCGCGGGCGAGACCTGGACGCCCGGCGGTCCGGCGACGCCGACCAGGATCTGCTCCCCGTCGACCACGGTCCGGGCCAGGTTGAGGGTGGACAGGTCGACACCGGGCAGCGCTCCGCCGGCCGCAGCCAGTACGTCGGCCACCCGGGCGCCGGCGCGGGTCCGGACCAGACCCGGCCGGCGCACCTTGCCGGCGACATGCACGACCAGCGCCGCCGGCTTCGCGACACCCGGCGAGGTGGTGCCACCGGCGACCGGACTGCCCGGCACGATCCCGGCGGCCGGCCGGTCGACCGGGACCGGCCGGGCTCGCAACAGCGACCAGCCGGCCCAGCCGAGACCCACTACCAGCACGACCGCGATCACCACGACATGCCGGACCGACAGCGTCCACCGGGCGCCGCGCAGCCGGTCCGGCAGCATGTCCGGCAGCCCGTTCTGTCGTGGCGTCTCGGGCACCCAGCCTCCGGTCATCGGCTCCTCCTCGATCTCGTCCGGCACCACCGGCTCCGGCACCGGATCGGGCACCGGCGCGTCGTCCGGATACGGCGACGGCACGGCTGCGCCCGCCGCGGCCAGGCGCGCGAGGGCACGCCGGCGCGCGGCCTGATCCGGTGGCGGTGGAGGACGGCGGCGTCGGAACAGGTTCACGCCGTGGAACGTAGGGGCGATCGCACGAGGAGCACCGGCGCGGTCAGAACCTGTGGACAACCGCCCGGCAGCGTATGCCTGTGGACGAGAACCGGCCCTCAGGCAGAGGTACGCGGTGCGACGACGACCGCCAGCACACCCGGCCCGACGTGCGCACCGATCACCGAGCCGACGTCGCGGATCAGTACCTCGCCAGCCTTCGGCAGCCGGTCGGACAACCTCGCGGCGAGCGACTCTGCCGCGGCCAGGTTGTCCAGGTGGTGCACGGCGACGTCGACCGGGCCGCTACCGGCCCGCTCGACGGCGATGTCACCGAGCCGGGCGATCGCGCGCGCGGAGGTCCGTACCTTCTCCAGCGGGACGATCCGGCCGTCGGTGATGGTCAGCAACGGCTTCACCGCGAGCGCCGTACCGAGCAACGCCTGGGCGGCCCCGATCCGGCCACCGCGGCGCAGGTGTTCGAGCGTGTCCACGTAGAAGAACGACGACACGGCGGCGGCCCGCTGCCGCGCGACGGACTCGACCTCCTCGGCACCGGCTCCCGCCGCGGCGGCCTCCGCGGCGGCGATCACCGGGAAGCCCAGGCCCATGCCGAGCGAGCGGGCGTCGACGTGCCGGACCGGGACCGGCGACTCCTTGGCACCGATCATCGCGGACTCGAGCGTGCCGGACATCTCCGCCGAGAGGTGCACCGACACCACCTCGTGAGCACCGGCCGCGGCACACGCGGCGTACACGTCGGCGAAGGCCTGCGGCGCCGGCCTGCTGGTGGACACCGGCGTCCAGGACTTGAGTGCCTCGGCGACGGTCGCGGACGAGGCCGCGCCCTCGTCATACGAGACCCCTCCGATGACGACCTGGAGCGGTACGACGGTGACGCTGTACCGGTCCGCCTCGGCGACCGACAGTCCGGCTGTGGAGTCGGTGACGACGTGGACGGGCGCTGACATGGCCCGAGGTTACCGGACAGTTCGTTGACTGGTCGCCCACCGCACGGGTCCGGACAGCTGTCGGGACACAGTGCCAGACTGACCGGCATGTTCGAGACGCCGGAGGAGATCGACGCACTGCAACAGCTGCTCGACCGGTCGCACGGCCGTTCGACGACGCACCTGCGCAGCATCATCACGCCCGACCGGACGCTGTCGGCCGCGGACCTCTGCACGGTGCTCACCGGGATGCGGGTGCTCAACCTCGCGACGGTCACGGCCGGCGGCGAACCGCGGATCAGTGCGGTCGACGGGCACTTCCTGAACGGCCGGTGGACGTTCAGCACGTCCGGGTCCGCCGCGAAGGCGCGGCACCTGCGGGCCCGGCCTGCGGCCAGCGTGGCCTATGTCGACGGCGAACGGGTCGGGGTGTTCACGCACGGCGAGGTCGAGTTCCTCGAGATCGGCACGCCCGACCAGGTCGCGCTCGACGAGTACCTCACCGGGTTCTACGGCAGCTCGCCGTCGAGCTGGGGCGACGACATCGTGTACTGCCGGGTGCGGCCGAGCTGGATGGTCGGGTACGCGTTCGACCGGGACCAGCTGATGGCGGAGATCGGCGCGGACGCGACATAGAGGACCCCGGCGCTCCCCCTCCTGAGTGCCGGGGCCCTCCCCCGTTCCAGTCCCCCGTCGCGCCCCCGCGCTACCGATCCCCCCGCCGGTTCCCCCGTCGATGTGGACGGCCCCGCAGCTGTCCCCTGATGCAGCTGCCGGACACCCACCGGCGACTGGTCCCGACGCCGGGACAGTGGCGCGCCGACAGCCCAGGCAGGGAGAAGTCGGCGGCCACCACCCGGCGCGGTGCCAGGCAGTTCGGTTCGGTACGGTCCAGCACCCGGAAGTCACGACAACCGATCGGCGCCCCCACCAGTCGGAAGTCGGAGCTGATCCGCGTCGCCGGATGCCTGGTCCGGGCGGGAGCTGACAGCCCGGTGTGGGTGGAGGTTCCCGTCGCCACCGTCACCGTCCCCGTCTGCCGCGCGCTGCCCGAGCCTGACATCTGGAACTCTTTCCCGTAGATCCGATCCGTCCTACTGGCATTGATTCTTGGGGAGCGCGCACCACGGGACGAGGCAGATCAACCGGCAGTTACCCGGCAGTTTCCGCCGGGTCGCTTCAGGACTGCGCAGTCAGGAGAGGGCGGTGACGGCGTCGTCGGCGAGCCGCCGTATGGCGTCCGCCGGGTCGGGCTGCGGCCAGCCGTCCGCCGCGACGGCGGCACCCGCCGCGGACTGCAGCACCGTCCAGGCGGTAGGAAGCATGCCCGGGTCCATCGCCCGCTGCCACCCGAGCAACGCGGCGGCGAGCCGGTCGGCGGAGGTGTCGTCGCCGGCCGCGCGCAGTACGGCGACCGCCTCCGGCAGCACGTCCAGCAGGTACACCACCCGGCCCTCGACCAGCAGCCGGGCGATCGCCTCGCGCACCGCGGTGACGGCCTGCGCGGTGTCGCCGGTACGGCGCGCCAGCCGGCTGCGGTACAGCATCACCAGGTAGTCGAAGTACCCGCGGTGGCCCTTGATGTCGGCGTCCGCCTCGTCGATCAGCGCCTGCGCGGCGGCGTACTCGCCGGCGTGGAACTCGACGATCGCGAGGCAGCTCGCCAGCCGGGTGCGGTCCGGGTCGTCCGAAGCCTGGGTGGCGCGCGCCATCTCTGCCCACCGCCGGGCCTGCTCCAGATTGCCGAGCTCGACGTCCAGCCGGCTGAGGGCGATGAAGCCCGTCGCGTCGGGGTACACGCCCGGGTTGTCGAGCGACTTCTGCCAGGCCAGCAGCAGGTCCTTCGCCTCCTGCAGCCGGCCCCAGCGCGACAGCGCCAGCCCGCAGGTGCCCTGCACGGTCGCGGCGCGCTGCGCCTTGCCGTGCTTGATCGCGTCCGCGACCAGCGACGGGATCTCCGCCAGGCTGTCCGGGTCGAGCAGCAGCGACCCGGACGACACCCAGCCGGCCCGCGCGAGCAGCCCGAGGTCGGTGTGGCCGGGGATCAGCTGCCGGGCATCACCGTAGTTGTGCCGCGCGGCGCGGACGTCACCGGTCAGGCTGGACAGCCGCCCGGCGATCGCCCGCAGCTTCCCACGGGTCTGCTTGTCGCCCACGGCGTCGGCGCACCGGGTGGCCCAGCCGATCCCGGACTCGGCGATGCTGGCCTGGTACTGCCAGGCGATCCGGAACCCGAGCACGATCTCGGCGGCGTCGTCCCAGCGGCCCAGCTCGGCGGCGCGTTCCAGCGCGACCTCGAAGGTGGCGGAGTTCGCGTTCGCGGCCCGGTACCGCCGGTCCCGCTCCGGGCTGGCCCACGCACCCTCCAGCCCGGTCGCGTACTCCAGGCACCAGTCCACCGCCCGGTCCCGCAGCTCGGCCGCACTTCCGGCTTGTTCGGACAACCCGGCGGACGCGTGCTCGCGGATGGTCTCCAGCATCTTGTACCGGCTGCCGTACAGCTGCTCGTACTCCTCCACCGGCTGCAGCAGCGACTTGTCCACCAGCTCGGCCAGCAGCGAAGGCACGCTGCGCTCGTCGACGGGCGCGCCGGCGCAGATCCCGGACACAGCCTGCAGGGTGAACGGCGAGCCGAGCATCGAGACCCGGTACAGCAGCTGCCGGGCCGGGTCGGTCAACGCGTCCACGCTCCATGCGATCGTGCCGGCCAGCGTCCGCTGGTGCGGCGCCCCGAACCGGCGCGGTCCGGACAGCACCTGGAACCGGGCGTCCAGTGCGGCCAGGATCGCCTCCACCGACAGCGACCCGACCCGGGCCGCGGCGAGCTCCAATGCCAGTGGCAGCCCGTCGAGCCGACGGCACAGCCGGGCCACGGTCTCCGCGTTGTGCTCGGTGACGGCGAAGTCCGGCCGGACCCGGGCGGCGCGCCGGGTGAACATCTCCACCGCCGGACTGGCCCGGACCGCGTCCAGGTCGTGGGCGTCCGCGGGCACCGGCAGCACCGCCACGCGTCGTACCACCTCCTCGGGCAGCCCGAGCGGGATCCGGGAGGTGACGAGCACGCCGATGCCGGGGTAGCTGCGGACCATCCGGTTCGCCACGTTCGCGACGCCGTCCAGCACGTGCTCGGCGTTGTCCTCGACGATCACCAGGTCACCGGGCGGGCGGTGCGAGAGCAGGTCGTCCAGGTCGGTGGTGCCGGGCGCGGTGCCGAACGCGTCCAGGATCGCCGACGGTACGGCGGCGTCGCGCTGTACGACGGTCAGGTCGACCACCACGACCGTGGTGTCGACGCCGGAGAACCGGTCCGCGGCGGCCAGCGCCAGCTCGGTCTTACCGACACCGCCGGGCCCGACCAGGGTGATCAGCCGGTGCTGCCGCAGCAGCCCCTCCAGCTCCGCCAGCTCGTGCTCGCGGCCGACCAGCCCGTCCGGGAGCGGCCGGGTGCCGCGCCAGCGCAGCACCGGGACGGCCGGCTCGGGAGCGACCGTCGCCGCCATCGGTGTGGGCCGGCCGTGCCCAGCCGTGGCGAGAAAGTTCTGCGCCTCCTCCGCGGACAGCTCGAGCGCGTCGGCGAGCAGCCGGACCGAGTCCTTCCGTGGCCGCGCCACCCGGCCCGCCTCCAGCTCGCGGATGGTCCGGACGCTCAGCCCGGCACGCTCGGCGAGCTCCTCCTGGGAGAGCGCGGCGCGCAGACGGCAGTCCAGCAGCAGACCGGCGAAACCCTGCCGAGCCTGCACCTGGCCGTTCGCGTCCGCCACTCGCACACCAGCCTCTCACCCCGCCTCGGCATCAGGCACAACTTACCGTGACAAGGCTTGGCGCCGGACCGTCGGTCGCCTGACGGAGGTCGGGCTGACGAGACTCCCCAGCAGCGCATACCGGAGTCGATATACGTTCGACCCGACGATTCGACGTCAGGTTCGATCGTGCGCCGCGGGCACTCGGCCGCTCGCTGCTCGAATGAAAATCCTTCAGGAACTTCGGCGCAAGGGCAGCGGACGGGTGCCGCGCCCGTCGTCGTACAGGTGCTGAACCGTGGACCATTCGGAACGCCGGGCCTCGATGACGGCGCCGGCCAGCTCGGCGTTGAGCCGGCTGCGGTCGCAGATACCGCTGGTGGCGCGGACCAGGAGGTCGGCGCCCAGCTGAATCAAACTGGCTGGCATGACCCCATCCCATCGACTTCTTGTTTCAGCGGCGTGACGTTGGTGGCAACATTCCGCTAATCGAATTTGCGCCAGCAGGCAGACAACGTCAGCCGTCCGATCCAGTAAGCAAACCTACCGCATTCCGGGGGGTGAAATTCTCGCTGATTCCGACGGCGATTCGTCAATTAATGACGTGGATCTCACCCCGGGAGCCAGGACAGCCGGACCTGCCGGTCGGGGTTGTCGACGTTGGTGTCGACCAGGCAGATCGACTGCCACGTGCCGAGCGCGAGCCGGCCGCCGATCACCGGCACGGTCGCGTACGGCGGGACCAGCGCGGGCAGGACGTGGTCGCGACCGTGACCGGGTGAGCCGTGCCCGTGCCGCCAGTCGAAGTCGCGCGGCAGCAGCTCCTCGAGCACGGCGAGCAGGTCGGTGTCGCTGCCGGCGCCGGTCTCCAGGATCGCGATCCCGGCGGTGGCGTGCGGCACGAACACGTGCAGCAGCCCGTCACCGTGCGCGGCGTGCGCGGAGTCCGCGACGAACCGCTCGCACGCGGTCGTCAGGTCGTGCACAACCTCGCGGGACCCGGTCGCGACCCGCAGCAGCTCCGAGCGCATCAGCCCGGCACGACGTTGACCAGATTCGGCGCGCGCACGATCACCTTCCGCGCGGCCCGGCCGTCCAGCGCCTTCTGCACCGCCTCGGAGGACAGCGCCAGCTGCTCCAGATCGGCATCGCTGATGTCCGGCGACACCTCCAGCCGGTCCCGCACCTTGCCCGCGACCTGGACGACGGCGGTCACCGACTCCTGCACCAGCAGCGACTCGTCCACCGCCGGCCAGCCCGACTTCGCGACCGTCGGCTCGTGGCCCAGGTTCGCCCACATGTCCTCGGCCGTGTACGGCGCAACCAGGCTCAGCAGGATCGCGACGGTCTCGACCGCCTCACGTACGGCCGGGTCGGCCGGGCCGGGGCCGGAGTCGATCGCCTTCCGGGTGGCGTTCACCAGCTCCATGATCCGGGCGACCATCACGTTGAACCGGAACGAGTCGATCAGCTCGGACGCGTCGTGCACCGTGTGGTGCGTGACCTTGCGCAGCGCGACGTCACCTGTCGCGGGGTCCGCGCCGACCGGGCTCTCGACCGCGCCGCTCAGCCGCCAGGCGCGTTGCAGGAACCGCAGCGAGCCGCCGGGCGACATGTCGGCCCAGTCGATGTCGTCGCTCGGCGGGCCGGCGAACACCATCGTCAGCCGAACCGCGTCGACGCCGTACAGGTCGATCTGCTCGCCCAGGTCGACCCCGTTGCCCAGCGACTTGCTCATCGCGCGGCCCTCGTTGATCACCTGGCCCTGGTTGATCAGCGACCGGGTCGGCTCGACGAAGTCGACCATGCCCAGGTCGTACAGCACCTTGGTGAAGAACCGGAAGTACAGCAGGTGCAGAACGGCATGCTCCGCTCCACCGAAGTAGTTGTACGCCGGCATCCACCGCCGCACGGCCTCGACGTCGAACGGACCCTCGGTGTAGTCGGGCGAGCAGAACCGCAGGAAGTACCACGACGAGTCCACGAAGGTGTCCATCGTGTCGGTGTCCCGCTCGGCCGGACCGCCACACTTCGGGCATGCGACCTCGACCCAGTCACGGGCCGCGGCCAGCGGCGACACGCCCTTGGGCGCCAGGTCCTGGCCGCGCAGGTCGGGCAGCTCGACCGGCAGCTGGTCGTCGGGCACCGGCACCTCACCGCAGGCCGGGCAGTGCACGATCGGGATCGGGCACCCCCAGTACCGCTGCCGGCTCAGCAACCAGTCCCGCAGCCGGTAGTTGACCGTCCGCTCGCCCCGGCCTTCGGACTCCAGCCAGTCGATGATCCGGGCCTTCGCCTCCTCCATGCCCAATCCGTTCAGGTCGATCCGGTCGTTGGCGGAGTTGATCACCGGTCCGGCGCCGCCGTAAGCCTTGCCGTCGAAGCCCTCCGACGGCTGCACCGTCCGCACGATCCGCAACCCGAACTTCTCCGCGAAGTCCCAGTCGCGCTGGTCCTCGCCCGCGGCGCCCATCACGGCGCCCGTCCCGTACTCGGCCAGCACGTAGTCGGCGGCCCAGACCGGGGCTCGCTCACCGGTGACCGGGTTGGTCACATAGACACCCAGGAAGACGCCGGTCTTGTCCCGCTCGGTGCTCAGCCGGTCGATCTCGGTCTCGCTCTTGACCTTCTCCAGGTACGCCTCGAACGCCTCACGCTGCTCCGGCGCACAGATCTCCCCGGCCAGCTTCGAGTCCGGGGCTACGACCATGAAGGTGCCGCCGAACAGCGTGTCCGGACGGGTGGTGAAAACCCTGATGGGCTCGGCCCGGCCCTCGATCCGGAAGTCGATGAAGGCGCCCTCGGACCGGCCGATCCAGTTGCGCTGCATGGTCAGCACCGGCTCCGGCCAGTGGCCTTCCAGCTCGGCCATGTCGTCCAGCAGCCGCTGGGCGTAGTCGGTGATCTTGAAGTACCACTGGGTCAGCTCGCGCTTGGTGACCGCCGCGCCGCAGCGCTCACAGCGGCCCTGGACCACCTGCTCGTTGGCCAGCACGGTCTGGTCGTTGGGGCACCAGTTCACGTACGACGCCTTGCGGTAGGCCAGGCCGCGCTCGTAGAAGCGCAGGAACAGCCACTGCTGCCAGCGGTAGTACTCCGGGTCGGACGTGTGCAGCCGGCGCGACCAGTCGAAACTCAGCCCGTAGCGCCGGATCGACTCGGCCTGGGTCTCGATGTTCGCGTATGTGTACGTCGCCGGGTGCTCGTTGCGCCGGATCGCGGCGTTCTCCGCGGGCAGCCCGAACGAGTCCCAGCCGACCGGGTTCAGCACGTCGTACCCCTGCTGGAACCAGTACCGGGCCAGCACGTCGTGCAGCGCGAACACCTCGCCGTGACCCATGTGCAGGTCGCCCGACGGGTACGGGTACATGGTCAGCGCGTAGCGCCGCTCGGCCGACCCGTCGTCGCGCGCCTTGAACGGGTCGAGCTTCTCCCACACCGGACGCCACCTGTCCTGGATGGCGTGGAAGTCGTACCCGCCGTGCTCGGCTGCATGCTCGGTCACGTGATGCTCCTGCGTTCAGTCTCGGTCTTGCGCTGAGGACACCTTGCCAGAAACGAAGAAGCCCCTCACGCAGGAGGGGCTGCCGCACTGACCGGCGCCGTCATGGGCGCCTCGTCTGCCAGTGCGGCTAACTAAGGAGCAGGGTCACTCGCACGCACACAGGGTAACGCATCGCCGTAGCGGTGGGCGCACGCATATCCGTGCCGTAGGCTGGCGGGGAAAGGCTGCCCTGGACCCTGGTGGCGACGGTTCGCGACCAGATGGAGACAGGGATGTCCGTCCTCGAAGAAAAGCCCACGCCTGCCCTCAGCGCGTACGCCGCGCTCGCGGCCGAGATCCGCAGCCTCGGACTGCTGCGCCGGCGACCTGGCTACTACGCGGGGATGTCGTCGGTCGCCCTGCTCGCGGCGGCGGCCGTGGTGACCGCGATGGTGCTGCTGAGCCACTCCTGGTGGCTGATGTTTCTGGCCGCGGCGTTCGCCGTGGTGTGGGCGCAGATCGGGTTCCTCAGCCACGACGCCGGGCACCGCCAGGTCTCCCGCAAGGCCGGGCCGAGCCGGGTCGTCGGCTTGCTGCACGCCAACCTGCTCACCGGCCTCAGCTACGGATGGTGGGTGGACAAGCACAACGCCCACCATGCGCACCCGAACGACCTCGACGAGGACCCCGACGTCCACCCGGGCGTGATCGTGTTCGATGCCGAGCACGCGGTCGGCCGGACCGGCGCCGCCGGGTGGCTGACCCGTCACCAGGCCTGGCTGTTCTTCCCGCTGCTGCTGCTCGAGGCGCCGAACCTGCAGGTGTCGAGTATCCGGGCGCTGCTGCGTCCGGGGCTGCGCAACCGCGGTACCGAGCTCGCGCTGCTGGCCGTCCACCACGTCGCCTATATCGCGCTGCTGGTGACCACCCTGACCTGGTTGCAGGCCGTGGTGTTCGTCATCATCCACCAGGGACTGCTCGGGCTGTACCTGGGCTGCTCGTTCGCCCCGAACCACAAGGGCATGCCGGTGCTGTCCGACGAACAGGCCCGGGACCCGCTGCTGCGGCAGGTCCTCACCTCGCGCAACATCCGCGGCGGTCCGGTCGTCGACGTGGTCCTCGGCGGGCTCAACTACCAGATCGAGCACCACCTCTTCCCGAGCATGCCGCGGCCCAACCTGCGGCGCGCCCAGCCCGTGGTCCAGCGGTTCTGCGAGCGCCACGGCATCTCGTACCAGGAGACGTCCGCGCGCGCCTCGTACGGCGCGGTGATCCGGCACCTCCGCGACGTCGGGGCCGACCTGCGCCGGGCTCCGCAAACCACCTAGGAGACATGCATACGTGCTGGAGACCGGCTGGCCGCGGCACCTGCTGACGGCCGCCGACACGGTCGGAGCCCGGCTCGCCCGGCTGTGCGAGCTGTCCGTGCCGGGCCTCGGCGTGAGCGGTGCCAGCGTGCAACTGGTCGCGGAGCCGCCGCACCGGGTCGGCGTACATGCCACCGACGCGGTCGCGGCCGGCCTCGACGATCTGCAGCAGGAGCTCGGCGAGGGACCGGCGGTCGACGTGGTGCGCGGCACCGGCATGGTGCTCGAGGGCGACCTGGCGGGCGGCGGTGAGGTGCGCTGGCCGTGGTTCGCGCCCGCCGCGGCCGAGCTCGGTGCGGGCGCCGTGTTCGCCTGGCCGGTACGGGTCGGTACGACGATGCTCGGCGTGCTGGAGACCTACCGGGATACGGCCGGTCCGCTTCCGGACGAGGTGCTGACCGACGGGGTGGTGCTCGCCGACGCTGCGGCGATCGTGCTGCTCGACGACCCCGGGCTGCGATCCGGTCCGGCGCTGGTGTGGGTGATCGTCGACAGCAGCCGGTTCCGGCCCGAGGTGCACCAGGCGACCGGCATGCTCACGGTGCAGCTCGGGCTCGGACCGGTGGAGGCGTTCGCCCGGCTCTGCGGCTACGCGTACGCAGACGAACGGCCGATCGCGAACGTGGCAGCTGATGTCGTCGCCCGCCGGATCCGGCTCGGCGACACCTGAGCGTCGGGCTGGGAAAATAGCGTCATGGACACCGAGCGCCTCGCCACGACGTTCGTGGAGCTCGCCGATTCACTGATCGACGACTACGACGTGATCGAGCTGCTCCAGCTGCTCACGGAGCGATGCGTCGAGCTGCTCGGCGTCGACGCCGCGGGACTAGTGCTCGCCGACGCACGCGGGAACCTGCGGGTCGCGGCGGCGTCGAGCGAGCAGGCCCGGCTGGTCGAGCTGTTCGAGCTGCAGAACGACGAGGGTCCGTGTCTGGACTGCTACCGCGAGGGCCGGGCGGTCGGCGCCACACTGACCGAGAACGGGCACGACGCCTGGCCGCGGTTCACCGGCGAGGCGAGGTCGGCCGGGTTCGAGATCGTACAGGCGGTGCCGCTGCGGCTGCGGGCGCAGACCATCGGGGCGCTCAACCTGTTCTGGGCCCGGCCGGCCGGCGTACGCCCGGACGACCTGCGGGTTGCCCAGGCACTGGCCGACGTCGCGACGATCGCGATCCTGCAGGAACGGCTGACCCGCAACCGCGAGGTGGTGGCCGCGCAGCTGCAGGCCGCGCTGGACAGCAGGATCGTGATCGAGCAGGCGAAGGGTGTCATCGCGGAACGCCGTCAGATCGATGTCGGCGAGGCCTTCGCATTGCTCCGTCAGATCGCCCGCTCGTCCGGCCGCAAGCTGTCCGAGGTCGCCACCGAGGTGGTCGCTGGGTCACTCACGTAGCGACCGGTGGTCGCACCTCGCGAGTCGGCAAGGCGGCCAGAACCGGCGCCCACCTCGCGACGTACTGGAGTGTCGTCCGGTACATCCGAGAAGGGAACGAGATGAAGCTGACCACTACGTCGGCGACCGCAGCACTGGTGTTCACCGCGATCGCGACCCCGACCGCGGTGGCGCTGAACGACCGCGCACCGGCTGTGGTGGTGCAGGCCGGCGCGGTCGGCGACACCTGGGTCCGCACCGAGCTGTTCTTCGGCACCGACAAGCCGGGACCGGATGTGACCGACCGGCAGTTCCAGCGGTTCGTGAACGACGTCATCACGCCGCGGTTCCCCGATGGCCTGACCGTGCTGGACGGCGACGGCCAGTGGAAGGACAGCACCGGCGAGATCGTCCGGGAGCGGTCGAAGCTGGTGATCCTGCTCTACCCGACCGACGGCGCGAACGACAGCAGCCGCAAGGTCGAGGAGATCCGGGACGCCTACGTGAAGACGTTCGCCCAGGAGTCCGTACTCCGCGCCGACAGCACCGGGAACGTCTCCTTCTGACAGCAGCGTCCGAAGTAGTGGCGCGGACTCCGCACCACTACTTCGGACGCACGCTGGTTCAGCCGAACGTGACGCCGAACGTCTTCAGCCAGTCCTGGACCACCTTGATGTCGACTCGCTGCAGGCCGTCGAGGTAGCGGCAGTTGAGGGTGTAGCCGTAGCTGGTCACCGTGACCACGTAGCCGCCGTGGTACGTCGGCCCGCCGGAGTCGCCGAAGCAGGTGCCGCCGGTGCCGCGGTTGTCGTGCTCGTTACCGTTCACCTGCAGGATCTGCGGGGTGAGCTTCTGGCCCGGCTCCTCGGCCACCCGCCGGATCAGCGGGTACGTCATCGGGGTCGGCTTCTGCGGGCCCGAGTCGGCCTTGCGGACCTCGGTGCCGTAGCCGACCGAGGTGAAGATCGTGCTGTTCAGCACCGGCTGCTTGTAAGCGTCGAGGTAGTTGCGCGGGGCAATCTTCGCCGGCGCGATATTCGTCACCGGCCGGTCCAGCACGACCACGCCGACATCGTTCCAGTTGTCGAGGTCGGTGAAGTTGGAGTAGTTCGGGTGCGCATGCGCCGTACCCGACTTGTAGCCGGCGGCCTCGAGCTCCGCCTGGGTGTAGCCCGTGGCCGGGTTGGCCGCGACCGGGAACGGCGACGGCGGCTGCTCGGCGATCACCGAGTCGAACGTGACCAGCGTCTTACCGACAGTGTCGACCGTGCAGTGTGCAGCGGTCAGGATCACGGTCGGCGAGACGAGCGTTCCGGTGCACCGGAACCTGCCGTCGGGTGTGTAGAAGAGGATCAGGCCGACGTTCGGGTGACCGTTTCCATCGGGCACACCTCCGGTGATCGCTGTGGCCGACATCGCCGGCATCGTTGCGAAGCCGAGGACGAGCGCGAGGATTCCGATCGCGCGGACGAGGCGGTACTTCATGCAGACCTCCAGGGGATGATGCGCCCGCTGGCGCACATAACTCGTGAGGCATTGGACCATCACCTCCGTGCTAGGTCCAGGAGCCACCGGGAGGATGAGGGTTTCCCTGCGACACATCACCCACCGGAATCGGCGTCTCCTCCGGCGCGCCTCACACCGACGAGCTCCACCGCGTTCAACGTCCGGACCGCCGGTGGCGGTCGCCACGACACGACGAGTCGCTGAGGAGTGCACACACATGGATCTGCAGCTGGATGGAAAGGTCGCCGTCGTCACCGGCGCCTCGAAAGGCATCGGACTGGCGGTGACCAGGACACTCGCGGCCGAAGGTGCCCAGGTGGTCGCGGTATCGCGTAAGCCGAGCGACGAGCTCGACGCGCTCGGCGACCGGGTGATGCACGTCCCGGCCGACCTGATGGAGCGGTCCGCACCCGCCGACGTAGTGCAGGAGACGGTGCGAACGTTCGGCCGACTCGACGTACTCGTGAACAACGCCGGCGGACCGCCGCCGGGTGTCACGCTGCCGCGGACGTCGTTCCTGGACCCGGACGACGACGACTGGCTGGCGATGTTCGAGCTCAACCTGTTCTCCGCGGTGCGGGCCAGCCGGGCAGCGCTGCCACATCTGCTGGAGCGCGACGGGGCGATCGTGAACGTGTCGTCCGTGCACGGCCGGCTCCCGGCGCCGATGAGCCCGGACTACAGCTCGGCGAAGGCCGCGATGAACGCGCTGACCAAGGTGCTGGCCGAGGAGTTCGGCCCGCAGGGCGTGCGCACCAACACGGTGTCGCCGGGGCCGGTGCTGACGCCGTGGTGGACCAAGGACGGCGGCGCCGCCGACGTACTCGCGGCGCGGCTCGGGATGGACCGCGACGAGCTGATCGAGGAGAAGGCGGCCGAGCTGATGTCGCTGTCCACCGGCCGGCTCGCGGACCCGCAGGAGATCGCCGACGTCGTGGTACTGCTCGCGTCGCCGCGTTCCGCGAGCACCAACGGCGCCGAGTTCGTCGTCGACTCCGGAATGCTCAAGACCGTGTAGCCGGCGGGGACACTCAGAGTTCTTGCCGACGCCGTCGACGAAGGCGCGTCAGTGGTGGTGGCCGTGCCGGCCGAGCGTCTCCACGGGGGTCGCGCCGGGGCGGGTCCACTGCGGCACGGGCCGGCTGGTCGGGCCCCAGGTGGCGACGCCGTCGGCGTCCGAGCGCCAGTACCAGCAGGCCTGGCGGCCCTCGGACGGGTGCCCCTCGCGGACATCGCCGATCACGGGCCAGCCCTCGGGGTTGTCCTCCCACGCCTCGCCGCGGCCGTAGGGCGTCATGTCGAGCAGGCCGAAGGACCCGTTGACCGGCTCGTTGCCACGGCCCGTCGTGGAGTAGGTGAGGAACACGCGGTCGCCGTCGCGCAGGAAGCAGGTGATGTAACCCATGCTGCCGCCGACCGGCGCGTCCACGTCGCGCACCGAGTACCAGGGCTGCGTGTAGCCCATGAACTCGACGTAGGAAGCCACCTCGTCCCACGGGCCCGAGGTCAGGACGGCGAACGAGACGCCCCGGGCGTTGAGGTACACGGTGTCCTTCATGTGCCAGAGGTTGAAGGTGCAGCCCTCGCACTGCCCCTGGTGCGGCGCGCCGTCGTACCACATGGAGTGGTAGACCACGAGCTCGTCGCGGCCCTGGAACAGGTCCAGGAACGGGACCGGGCCGTCGGGTCCGACGACCTCGACCGTCCCGTCGAGCTCCACCATCGGCAGCCGGCGGCGGGCCGCGGCGATGGCGTCGCCCTCGCGGGTGTGGGCCTTCTCGCGGACCAGAAGCTCGTCACGGGCGGCCTGCCAGGTGGCCAGGTCGACCACGGGCGGGC
>DASRHY010000167.1:0-4414 GCA_035650275.1 Kribbellaceae bacterium
CATCACGGCCTACGGTCTGCTGCGCGAAGCCGCTGCCGAGATCGAGAACGTGATGCGCATGACGCTGAAACGCAGTGGCCTGCCGTTCCCGATGTTCGAGCTGCTGCTCCGCCTGGCACGCAGCCCGCAGGATCGACTCCGTCTCACAACCCTGGCCACCGAGCTGACTGTCACCACCGGTGGCATCACCAGGCTCGTGGACCGTGCGGAGCTTCAGGGTCTGGTCCGACGCGAGCCCTGCGTCGACGATGCCCGCGGCTACCACGCGGTGATCACGTCCGAGGGGAAACGGCGGCTTCGCGAAGCCATGCCGGCCCATCTCGAGGACGTCCACGACCTGTGGACCTCCCAGCTCGGCGGCAACCGTGACGAGGTACTGGCCCGGGTCCGCAAGGCCCGCGACCACGCCCGTCAGGCCACCCGCACCCGCCTCCGCGCCGGCGACAGCAACTGATCACTTCCGTCCGCCGAAGCCGCGTCATTCTGGCTCGGCTTCGGCGGACGCAACCGGTTACCTCGCACTAACAGTTCCGGAACCGTGCTGGTGTGGGCGCGGAGCAGCGGAGATCGTGGAAGCGTGACCCGGTCCACCCGTGCCCTCGCCGCCCTCGCAGGTGTCCTGTCCGCAGTGGCCGGACTGGTAGCCGGTTCGCTCACCGCCGCGTTGCTCGGCAGCCGGCAGAGCCCGGTCGTCGCGGTCGGTTCCGCGTTCATCGACCGGACGCCACCGTGGCTCAAGGACCTTGCGATCCAGCTGTTCGGGGTGCACGACAAGACCGCCCTGCGGGTCGGCATCATCGTCGTACTGCTCGCGGTGGCCGCGCTCGCGGGGCTGCTCGCGTCCTGGGCACCCGTCGCCGGACTACTGATCGCCGGCGGTCTCGCGCTGGTCGCGGTACTCGCCGCGATGAGCCGTCCGGACGCCGGTACTTCCGACCCGCTGCCGTCCGTCGTCGCGGGCGCCGTCTCGGTGCTGGTGCTGTGGACCTTGATCAACCGGCTCCGGCAGCAACCCGGGCCGGAGGGGCGGCGCGGGTTCCTGCAGCTGTCCGCCGGCATCGCCCTCGGCACCGTCGCCGTCGGCGGGCTGTCCCGGTTGGTCGGCGGCAAGCGCACCGCGGTCGCCGAGGCCCGCGAGAGCCTGCGGCTGCCGCTGCCCAGCAGCCTCGCGGCGCCGGCCGGCGTCCAGGCGGACGGCGCGGTGCCGTGGGCGACACCGAACGAGACCTTCTACCGGATCGACACCGCCCTCTCGGTGCCGCTGGTCGCGCCGGACGACTGGCAGCTACGGATCCACGGCATGGTCGACCGCGAGATCACGCTGTCGTTCGCGGACCTGGTGAAGCGCCGTGTCGTCCACAAGTGGGTCACCCTGTGCTGCGTCAGCAACGAGGTCGGCGGGGACCTGATCGGCAACGCGCTGTGGTCCGGCGTACTCCTCAAGGACCTGCTCGCCGAGGCCGCCCCGGCCGCCGACGCGGACGCGGTGCTGGCGACGTCGCACGACGGCTGGACCTGCGGTACGCCGCTGGAGACGATGACCGACGACCGGCAGTCGCTGCTCGCGTTCGCGATGAACGGCGAGCCGTTGCCGGTCGAGCACGGCTTCCCGGTCCGGGTCGTGGTCCCTGGGCTGTACGGGTACGTTTCCGCGACCAAGTGGGTGGTGGACCTGGAGGTCAGCCGGTTCGACCGCTTCGACGCGTACTGGACGCCGCGCGGCTGGTCCGAACTCGGCCCGATCAAGACCGCGTCCCGGATCGACAGGCCGCGCTCGGAGGCGAAGGCCGGCCAAGTCGTCGTCGCCGGTGTGGCCTGGCACCAGCACGTCGGCATCTCCGCCGTCGAGGTCCGGGTCGACGGTGGCCCCTGGCAACGAGCCACCCTCGCCGCCGACGGCGGGATCGACACCTGGCGTCAATGGCACTGGACCTGGGACGCCCCGCGCGGCAACCACGTCCTCCAGGTCCGCGCGATCGATGCCGAAGGCAACCCGCAGACCGAGGACGAGGCCCCGCCCGCCCCCGACGGCGCCACCGGCCTCCACACCACCAACCTCAAAATCTCCTAACCCCCGTCGCCCGGGCCTTCACTCCGCCGATCATCGGTCACTTTTGTCCGATCTGTGGATAAGTCGCCGCGAGGGTAGACTGGTTCCTGTTATTGGTAGACAGGTGACCATCATGAGCATGAACATCAAGAGCCAGGAAGCCCACAACCTGGCTCGCGAGCTCGCCAAGCTGACCGGCGAGACCGTGACGCAAGCCGTCACCGTCGCCCTCCGGGAGCGACTCGAACGTCTCCGCGACGAGGCGGGCGCCGAGGAACGCATCCGCCGGATGACCGAGCTCAGCCACACGATGGCGACCCTGATGACGCCGGAGTTCCGCGAACTCGATATCGACGAGTACCTGTACGACGAGCGAGGGCTTCCCAAGTGATCGTGGACTCATCGGCGCTTGTGGCCATCGTGCGGCGCGAACAGGATGCGGATCGATTCATCACCGCCGTCGGCCGGGCTCGACACCGCACGATGTCGGCGGCTTCGTACCTCGAGACCGCGATCGTCGTCGACAGCATGCGAAATCCGGTCATGACGCGCCGGTTCGACGATCTTGTCAAGGCAAGCGACCTCAGCATCGAGCCGGTGACTGCCGAGCAAGCGGACGTCGCGCGGGTGGCGTACCGGGACTTCGGCAAGGGAAGCGGGCATCCGGCACAGCTCAACTTCGGCGATTGCTTCGCGTACGCACTCGCGACCGTCATGCGAGAGCCGCTGCTCTACAAGGGGAACGACTTCGGCCATACCGGGATCGGGTCCGCGCTACGCGACGTGTGACCCGGCGCGGCGTCAGCTCACCACGAAGCCGTCGAACTCGACCGCGCCACGGGTGCCGGTCCAGCCGTTGGCCGCCGTCATGAACAGGCCGGCGTCGAGGGCGGCGCCCGCCGGGACGGCGAACGAGCCGGCCGCAGTCCAGGTGGTGCCGTCCGCGCTGCACGAGCCCGTGACGGTGACGCCTGACCGAGACAGCCGGACCCAGAGCGGTGCCGAGCCTGGCGCCTGCGCGGTGCGGTCGAGCCGGCCGCCGCCGTTGGAGTCGAACGAGAACACGCAGCCGTTGTCGGGGGTAACCGCGATGTTCGCGAAGCCGCGGCCGTCGTTGCCGGCCAGGTCGATGCTGACGATGAGGCCGGCCCGGGCCCAGGGACCGGTACGGTCCTGGCTCACCACCCGCGTGGTCACCGTCGCTCCCGGCGCGAGCAGGTCGTCGCGGTAGATCGCGCCGAACTCATTGGTCGCTCCCCACAAGTCGGCACCGGCGCCCTCGATCGCGTACCGGTCGCCGGCCCGGCCGAACACCGCATCGTTGGTCGTGCGGGTCAGGTTCGGGGCCTGGACCGGAGCCGCCCGCATCACCCGGACCCCGCTTGTCGATCCGGCGGTCGACGACGTCACGGTCGTGGTCAGCCGAACCAGGACCGCCGACGACGGACCGGTCGCGTCAACGGTGAAGGTCGCCGTCGCGCACTGGTCCGGCGCCAGGTCCGCCGCGACCGACGGTTGCCGCACGGTCAGACCCGCGCCGGCCGGTGCGGTCAGCGACACCTGGACCCTCTCGGCGGCCCGGAACGGGTCGGGGTTGTGCAGCGCCACGGTGATGGTCGAGGAACCGCCGTCCGGGATGCTGGTCGGCCGGCGATGCGGTCGCGGTGGATGTGACCGGTTCGGGGTGCGCCCGCAGGAATGCCAGCACCTCGGCCGCGACCTTGCGGATGTCGCCGGTCGGTGCCCTCGGCAACGACTTCGTGGACGCCGCCCAGTCGGCACCGTGCTGGTACCAGTCGAAGGCCGTCGGCGGCCGGCCATCCTTCAGGGCCGCCGACAACGAGTCCACGTATGCCTTCCAGCGCGGCGCATAGTAGCTCCCGATCAGCCCTGACCACTGGCGGTTCGCGTAGTCGGCCAGCCCCGCGTCGTACCCGGATCGGTTGCCCCACACCGTCAGCAGCCTGCGTGCGCTGTGCTCGAGCGCGTCAGCCTGCGTGTCGTCCGCACCCCAGGACCTGGCATCGGCCAGCCAGGGGCCCAGCATGGTCTGCCGGCTCGTCGCCGTCACCTTCTCGAGCAGCGCGAGTTGCTGGTGCCACAGTCGCGCGAGGTGGTCGCCCCCGGCCGCGTCACGCGCGTCGTACGCGGCCTTGATCCTGGGCAGCAGCGTGCGGCTGCGGTTCGAGACTACCTGCCGGGTGACGTCGGTCAGGTCGGAGGCCGCCGTCATCGCTGATCCGGATCGCCATCGCCACCGCGCTCTCGGGTGTGCGGCACCTCCCGCAAGGACACGCCGCCGCGGTTTGCCACGGGCGGCGTGTCGGTACGGGAACTGGGCTTACCAGGCGGAAACAAGCACGC
>DASRHY010000168.1:0-2880 GCA_035650275.1 Kribbellaceae bacterium
TGGCGCTGACGCCAGAGCTATGTTTCGTCCGTTCTTGCGGGGAGGGAACGATGCACCTGGGTCGGCGAGAGGCCAAGCCGAACTCCGTGCTCGTCCCAACTGGCGTTCACCCTTACGAGGCGCTACGCGCGATGGTCGCCGCGCAGATCCACCCTGAGGCGCTCCTGCTCGACATCGGCGCAGGGGCCGGAAACCCGGACCACGCAACCTGGATCAGGGCCATCGAGGGCCGCGTGGTAGGGATCGATCCCACCGTCGACGTCTTGACCAACCAACGGCTCGACGAAAGACACCAGACAACCCTCGAGGAGTTCGCCCCAGAACATCCCCAGCACTTCGACATCGCCGTCGCGGGCTTCGTGGTCGAACACGTCGCCGACCCCGCCGCCTTCCTGAGAGCCATGCACCAATGCCTCAAACCAGGTGGCTCCGCCTTCGTCCTTACCCCACACGTCCTCCACTACTTCGGGACCGCAGCTCTGATCACCCAGCGGCTCCACATCGACGAGTGGCTCCTGCATCGCCTCCGTGACGAGGCCACGCTGCACGATCACCACTGTCCGTTGCAGTACCGCATGAACACCCGCCACCGACTCGCCCACCTGGCGCGACGAGCCGGCTTCTGCGACATCGAGTTCCGCATGCTCGACGAGCCGGAGCTCTATGAGCCGTACTTCCCCCACATGCTCAGAGCCCTTCCCGCGATGTGGTCCACGATGGTCCACCGCCTCGGCGCCCCAGCCCTCGCCGGCACCATGCTCGCCTGCCTTCGGGCCGGATCACGCCGCTGAGACTTCCTCCAACGGCGTGCCTGGGCTAAGGAGTCGGAAGTCCACGGGGATTTGGTCGCATCGCCTCTGGGTGCGGATGCGACGGCGCGTCATCGTGACGATGTGAGCGAAACCACAACACCCAGCCGAGCATCGCCAGCGCACGAGCCTGAAGCCTTGAAGATGCCGTCGACGACGACCGCCACGTCGGCGCCACACGCGGTGCCGCCCGGCAATGATCCGGGCCGCCGGCGCCCCTGGATCGTCGGCACGGCCATCGCTGCCTTCGTCCTTCTGGTCGCCGTGATCGCGGTCATGGCGACTCGGGGCGACGACGGCGAGACGGCCACCCCTGGTGGCTCGACCACCGAGTTCTCAACCACCACCGAGGCACCCACCACCACCGAGGCCCCCGCCGTGACCGCCGCGCCCGCACCAACACCCGCGCCGGCACCGAGCCCGGGCGCCGCGGGCGGAGCCGCCTTGGAAGACGGGCGACATGCCGTGAGGATCACCAACGTGGACGTCAGCGGACGAACGGTGCAGTTCGACGTCATCCGGTTCCTGCTCGGTGACGAGGCGACCGCCGCCTACCGCGAGGACCACCCCGAGGATCCCAACGGGTTTCCGGAGAACGACTACTACATCGTCAACGACAACCCGCGGCTGCGCACCTTGCCGGTGGCGGATGCCGTGACGGTCACCGTGCTGGCCACGGGCGAGCCCGAGCCCACCGCGAACTCCCCGCACCCCATCGCCTTCGCGGAGCTGCCGGTGTACGTCGCCCAGTTCGGGGCCGGGCCGTTCTGGCTCACCGTCAACGACGGCAACCTCGTCGCAGTCGAGCAGCAGTACGTTCCCTGAGCCCCTGACAGGCGACGCCCAGCGCCCAGACGCCAGGAGCCACCTCGTCGCTGCCTCCTCGTCTGCTTCCCGAACCGGGCACAGCCACACTGGCTTCGCGCCCGATCGAGACGGGCGCGAGCCCGGGATCGCAGTGCCGTGGAAGCGACGACGGCTGTTCGAACGGGACCGCACGCAGCTGTCCGACGCGCGTGTTCCGACCCGGCCGCGACGCAGCTAGTCGGCGCTCGGCTGGATGATCTCGGAGCCATACCGCAGTACGTGGCCGCTGATGGCGCGCACCGCGAATTCCCGAAGGCCCCAGGGCTGTGACTTAGGGGGGAAGACCACGTCGACGTTCCGAGCCTGGTACTCCTCGAAGAGTCCATCGAGATCCCGGCCGACGTAGATCCTGAGCTCGCCGGATGGTTCCGGGTCCGCCTCGTCGACCTCCATCAGGTGGATGTAGATGCCACCGCCCGTCATGATCCGTGCGTGGACGGGCGGCTCTCCCACGACGAAGTCGACTTCGAAGCCCAGGACGTCACAGAAGTACGCCGTGGTCGCCCCTACGTCCGCGACCGCGAGCATCGGCATGAGGCCGAAGAACTCGTGCTCACGTCCAAGATCACGGGACTGATCGATGCCGTCGCACCTCCTGGGTTGCCACCGCGACACACCCCGGGGCCCTGCGCAGCGGGGGCGCGGTGTCGTACCAGTGTCGCGGTAGCTGATTCGTCAGCGGACGCGGATGCAGATGCGCTGGTGCCCGTAGAAGCGAGTCAGCGACAGGCCGTGTCGGACCGCTGACCCAACCTGAGCGACCTGCCTCGGATGCATCCCGACCGCCCGTGGCGGGGTTCCCCATGCTGACAATCACCGCGTTGCTCGCGGGGTTACCCGCGGCCTGGAGTGTGAGTCCGTGGAGTCCGGCGCCGCCACGTGCTCCGGTCGTCCTGAACGACGCCTTCGGAGTGGAAGAGGTCGCGCCACACGACGTCACGCATGCGCTCCGCCTGAGCCGGCATGAACACGCCGCGGAGCTTGACCACTCCGCCCTCTTCGAAGACCTCGAGCGTCTCGGCGTCCACTCCCGAGATTGAACTCGTGGCCCATGCACCGCCAGAACGCGGTTGCTCAAGACGAGCGCGGGGTGGCTGCGCTCGACCGGGTCCCGGGCCTGTGCCCGGTCTGCCGTTCGAGTCCCCGCACCCGCCACGAGGTGCGAGCCCAGACCGCTCCTTCAACCGTCTCCCAGGGGAGGCGT
>DASRHY010000169.1:0-2903 GCA_035650275.1 Kribbellaceae bacterium
CGTCGAGTCT
Source organism: Kribbellaceae bacterium (assembly GCA_035650275.1). Lineage (GTDB taxonomy): Bacteria > Actinomycetota > Actinomycetes > Propionibacteriales > Kribbellaceae > DASRHY01. Next base: position 11 of record DASRHY010000169.1, read on the forward strand.
GAGCGGGGTCGGAGTGTCGGTTCGATGCTGATGTCTCAGCTCGTTGAGCTTGCCAGACGAGCTGGTGTTCGAGCGATCAGTCTGACGACGGGGCTCTTCAACGAGGCCGCGCTTCGGCTCTACGAAGCCCAGGGGTTCACCCAGGTGTTCCGCCACGGCGACGGAGTTCAGATGCGACTCGACCTGTAGACGGCGATGACTCCGTCCCGGCGTTAGAGGACACCTTCGTCGTGAGGCTTACTGTGGCCTGCGTGTCGAGCGGCAGGTTCAGCATCGTGTGCGAGATCGAGCCAGCGACGCGCCCTGAACTGATGCACGTTCGCCACCAGATCGGCGTCATGAGTCGGATCGCGTCGTCGTTCTTGATCCCCGACAACCACATCGGACGAGCGACGGTGTCGAGCATCGCTGTCGCTCACGAGGTCGCGTTGATGGGCGGCCGATCAGTCGCATGCCTCAACGCACGAGACCGCAATGTGCTCGGGTTCCGGCGCGATCTTCTTACGGCGGCTGCATACGGCGTGGATGAGTTCCTCTTTGTCTATGGCGATCGTCCCGAGAGTGGCAGGCGGTCCGACGATCTCACGGTCCGCTCCATGCTCGAGGAAGCGCGCCAGTTCGCTGCCGACTCCGAGCTGGCTCCGAGGCCGCTACGCCTTGGCGTCACCTCGCGGCTCCGGCCGCTACCCCGGTGGAAACGGGAAGCAGACTTTCTGTTCGTCCAGGTGAGCTTCTCCGTTGACGACCTGCTGAGCTGGCGGTCAGCGACCGACTTCGACGGCCCGGTCTTCGCCGGCGTCCTGGCGGCACCGTCGGCGACGATGGCACGGAAGCTGTCCGCCGACATCGCGGAACTCGCGGTGCCGGAAGCGCTCCTCGCCGCTCTCGACCGGGACCGGAATGCAGGCGTGGACTTCGCTTGTCAGATGGTCAGCGAAATCCGGCAGTCGGGGGCCTTCCAGGGCGTCCACCTCATCCCGGTCTCGCGCTACCGGGAGATCGCCGCCCGACTCGAACGCGCCTGAGCCGCTCCCTGAGCCGGCGGTAGGGGGCACCAAGCGGCCCCAGTTGGATAGGGGGACGCGCCCCGCGGTTTCGACGGATCGACTCTGCAGCCGCCGCCCGGTCATCTAGAGGCGGCGCTGCGCCACGGTGAGGATGGCGAGCAGGTGTGCCCGGATGCGTCCACCGCGCTCGTCGATGCGCTGCCGGATGCGATCGGTAAGTGCGCGCTGCGCGGGGTCCGCCAGGTCCTTGTATCCGGACTGGGTGTGAAGGTTCGTGATGTAGTCCTCGGTCTCGAACTCGACGTCGCAGCGAGTGCGGCGCGTGATCGCATCGGCGAACAGTCCCGACTCGGCCAGCCCGCTCAGGGGAAGGTCGAAACGGTCGGGGTGTTGGGCTCCCGGGTCGAAGCGGCGACCCGTTGCTGCCTCCCAGTCGTCCTGTACGTCCCACCAGAAGCCGTCGGCGTCGTCGGGCACGACCCATGGTGTCGACACGACGACCAGATACCCGTCGGGGCGCAGGAGGTCGGCGGCCTTGGCGTATCGGAGGTCGGGGTCGATCCAGTGGAACGAGTTACAGGCGAACACCGCGTCGAAACGTGCCCCGTCAGGCTCGAACGCCTCGAATGAGGTGTTGAGCACCGTCACCTTCTCGAAGGCCGCCAGGTTGGCGGTGGCCCGAATGGCGAGCGCCGGTCCGAGTTCGACTGCAGTGACGGCGAACGCCCGCTCGGCGAGGGGCCGCGTCGCGTGGCCGGTTCCTGGCCCGATTTCGAGCACGTGCGACGCTGGGCCGAGGCCGGCGAGCTTGACGACGTCGTCGAAGACCGCCGCCGGGCACACGGGCCGGGTCCGATCATAGGCGACGGCGTCGTCGTCGAACGTGGCGCGGAAGTGCTCACGATCCATGCTTGACCGCTCCCAAAGCGGCGCGTCACTCATTCCACCCCATCATGGTGGCCACGCTGGGCCAAAGTTGGCGGTTTCGCAATGGAGAGTCAGCGCGTGCCCAACCGGGGCGAGGACTCACACCCGGCGTTGGGGGACACCCTCCAAGACCGGGCAGTCCGGCAGATATGGGCGTTACCGAGCTAGGGCCTGCGGGTGACCACTTCGGCGTCCGTCCCCGACTGGTGCGGTGCCGCCCAAGGCGGAAACGGTTGTCGCCGTATCGTGGCGTACGTGAACAGGCCCACCGAGGACGTCGACGGCTGCCAGGCTGCTCACTCACGCCTCGCCGCTGCCATCAATGACTTGCCGGACGCGGTAGTCAGGCAGCCCTCGCTCCTACCCGACTGGACCGTCGGACACGTGCTCACTCATCTTGCCCGAAACGCTGAGGCGATGGTCCGCCGGATCGAGGCGGCCACCCGAGGCGAGCTGATTGATCAATACCCGGGCGGTGCAAGGGGACGCGCTGCAGAGATCGAGGCCGGGGCCGACCGACCCGCGCACGAGTTGATCACGGATGTTCGCAACTGGGCTCAGCGGTTGGATGCCGTGTTCAGTTCACTGCCTGATGATCTCTGGAATCACCAGGTCCGATCGTTGCAAGGCAGGGAGCATCCGATTGCACAGCTGCCCTTCCATCGGTGGTGGGAGGTCGAGGTACACCTTGTGGATCTCGGAATCGGCCTCACACCGGATGACTGGACGCAGCAACTCGTGGACCGGGCCCTTCCCTGGCTGATCGCTGGACTGCGCGATCGCGCCGACGACCGGTCACTCATGGCTTGGATGTTGGGCCGCAGCTCGCCGCCGAACCTCGACCCGTGGCGCTGACGGAATCAGGGTGTCACTGACCCTCGGTTCGGAACGAAGCGAACGTCCCACTCTGCCCGTTGTGGGACGCAGGGCGAACCCCCGACCGCGTCCCCGATGTGCCG
>DASRHY010000170.1:0-10756 GCA_035650275.1 Kribbellaceae bacterium
ACGCCGGTAAGCCGGTCGTCGTAGTCGCCGGCGACGTCACCCAGGTCGCGCCGACGGTCAGGCACCTCGCCCAGCTCACCTCCGGCGGGAAGTCCCCAGCCGTGATCGGGCTGATCTGGGACCCCTTCGGCAACAAGGAGCACCCAACGCCGATCGCAGACATCCAACGGAAGGCCGGCGTACTGCCTGTCCCGGTCGGCTACCCCGCTACGTACCCGGCCGTGTGGCTCCTCGACACCTCCGCCATCGATCCGAATCAGTCCGGAGTAATCGGATTCCTCAACGGCAAAGGCGTGCCAGTGACCCTAATCTCAACCGACGCCTCCGACACCAAGATCCGCGCCGCGATCCGACAACTCCACTAAGCCTCGATCCGTGGAGCCGCCGAGTTGATGGTCGTTGGTGGCGAGCAGTCGCGGTTGGCCGCAGGTGAACAGGCCGGGTCTGCTGGTCTGTCCAGCTTGTCCACTGTGGTTCCTCGGGTCTGGCCTATGCGGCGAGTGGCTGGGTCTCAGGCGGCGACCGGTGGTCCGGTCGCGGTCTCGGCGATCTGGCCGATCTCGTGAACGTTGAAGATGTTGTCCCAGAGCGCGTTCCAGTGTTCGACCCAGGGCCAGTGGGCTGGCAGGTGCAGGATCGGGCGGCGTTGGGGGCGGGTGGTCCGGGCCGGGATGGTGACGATGTGGCGGCGCAGGGTTGCGCCGCGGGCGACGGCATGCTTGCCGCCGATCAGGGTGCCGGCCGCGCGGAGCAGGTTGTGGGTGACCTGGGCGCAGATCGCCCAGGCGCTGTTGGCGGCGAACCGCCCGGACGGCAGGTGCGCCAGTGGCCCATCGATCAGGTCGGCGAACACGGTCTCGATGATCGCGTGCCGGCGGTGGGTGATGTCGGCGGCGGCGGTCGGCTCGGTGGTGTTGGTGAAGAATGGGTGGTAGCGCCAGACGGGGAACAACTCGTCACCACGGGCCTGGTCGCGGACTCGGCGCACGATCAACCGGGCGGTGACCGGGTGCTTGGTGGCGGCGAACGCGGTGAACGGCACCTCGGCGACCTCGGCGTCGGAGATCAGCTCACCGGTGTCGGGGTCGAGGACCGCGCCCGGGTAGTGCACCGGTGTCCAGGCGTCCTCGGCGACGCTGCCGATCGCGCGGTCGACCGTGCGGTGCCTGGCCAGCGCGACCGAGAACTCCACCCCGGCCTTCGCGCAGGCGCCGACTACCGGGCCGATGCCGAAGGCCGAGTCACCGCGCACCAAGATCTCGCCGGTCGCGCCGGCGGCACGGGCGACTGCGATCGCCTCGCGCACCATCGAGACAGCGCCCCTCGCGGAGCCTGCCTTGCCGGCCCGCAGCCGGATCCCGGCCACTACCGGCGCGCCGCCACTCGCGCCCTGGGTGCCGTGGGTGCTGTCGGTGCTGATCGTGGTGGCCAGCGGGGACAGTCCCTTGCGGAGCACCTGACGGCCACCGATCTTGGTGTGCCCGAAGCTGGCGCCCTGCTTGGCGTGGCCGTAGACCGGACGCAGCAGCGAGTCGATATCGATCAGCGCCCGCCGCTGGATACCGGGCAACAAATCGGCGTACCGGGCCAGGCCGACCAAGTGTGCCCGCGCGACCGCGGCCAACTGCCGGGTGTGGCCGTGGGTGAACTCCCGCAGGAACTGGCCCAGCGTGGCCGGCGCGTACACCCCGGTGAACAACCGCGCCATCCCCGCGGACCGGATCACGCCCAGATCATCGATGCAGTCCGCGCCAGCCGCCATCCCGGCGATGATTGAGGTGAGCTTGCCCGCCGGGTTCGCCGTGGCCGAAGCCACCCGCGTCGACTCCAGCGAGTCGATCGAGACCCGCTCGGCGATCAGCTCCGACAAGCCCGCCCGCTCGGCCAACACCATCACCGGCACCAGACCAGCGCACGACACCAGACTCTCGTCATCGAACACAGGCGTGGCACGCGACCAACCATGAGATAGTTGCACCGAAAGTGCCTTCCGTGACCAGGGCAATCAGGACCTTGACACTCCCGATTCTCCTTGCACAGAGGCACTTTCACCGTCACCGCGCCGACAGGTCAGCCACCCGGTCCACGGATCGAGGCTTAGTGGAGTTGTCGGATCGCGGCGCGGATCTTGGTGTCGGAGGCGTCGGTTGGGATTAGGGTCACTGGCACGCCTTTGCCGTTGAGGAATCCGATTACTCCGGACTGATTCGGATCGATGGCGGAGGTGTCGAGGAGCCACACGGCCGGGTACGTGGCGGGGTAGCCGACCGGGACAGGCAGTACGCCGGCCTTCCGTTGGATGTCTGCGATCGGCGTTGGGTGCTCTTTGTTGCCGAAGGGGTCCCAGATCAGCCCGATCACGGCTGGGGACTTCCCGCCGGAGGTGAGCTGGGCGAGGTGCCTGACCGTCGGCGCGACCTGGGTGACGTCGCCGGCGACTACGACGACCGGCTTACCGGCGTAGTCGGCCAAGCGCAGCTGTCCGCCGCCGATCCGCGGGACTGTGAAGTCGGGCAGCGCAGTGACCTGCGGGTCCTGTTCGCCGGACATATCCGGGCCGTGCTCGCCCGGGCTTGGTCCGCAGGCCTTGTCGATGAGTGGGATCTTCGCCGGGGGAGGTGGCGGTAGGGGCGCGCCGGTGGGCCCGTCCTCACCGACTCTTCGCAGGGCGGTCGCCGCTTCCGCGGCCAGTTTGACGTCGGGTGGTGTGCTACCCACCGATAAGGCTTGGTCACTGGTGAACAGGAAGACGGTGCCGGCCCTCTGGAACGCGACGGTGGGAACGCCGCGAACGGGTCGCAGCCGGCTGCATCCCTCCGCCTGCGCCAGACCAACTGCATCGGCGGCCTGGCTGGTCACCTCTACTCTCGGAGCGCAACTGTCTTCGGCGCAGTAGTTACCGTAGCCGACCGAAAGGGTCTGGCCGGGGTCGAGGGACTCGTCTCCGACGGCTTCGGTGCCTTCCGAAAAGATGATGGCGTCGTCCAGCGGCCACCCGTGGAACGCTGCGCCGAGGTAGTACAGCGCCGTGGGTGTCGTGGTCGCGATCTGACGCAGGCGTGCCTCGGTCTTCGCCGGCACGGACGGGCCGTTGCTCAGATCGGGCTCCGAAGATACGCCAGACGATGGGTTGTGGGTCGGCGCAGACGACGATGTCGGCGGCGCTTCGCCGCCGCATCCGCCGACCGCCGCAACGGCAATCACTGCCAGGGCGGAAAGTGTGGATCGGGTGCGTGGCTTCCGGATCAGCGCAGACATGGCGAGACCTCCGATGGTGGTTGCCACTCACCATTGCGTTGATTGAGCGGCGGATCGATCAGGCTGGCACCTGTGCCAGCGGTGCGGTTCGCCGTACCGGATGAGTACGGTTAGCAGGCCGGGTCGGGCAAACCAGCCACCACCGAACCGTCAAGCTCCGGCTGGCGACGAGGCGCAGCAGCAGCCGACGGATGTACGAGCTAATGACGTGGGCCGCTGGGAGTGGCCGTCAGACCTGGGACGCGGTTGGCTCGCGGATCACCGTTCTCGGTGGTCGCAGGTACGTGCCCGTGAATGTGCACTCCGGCGCCGGGCGTGGAGTCGACCGTGAGGGTTCCGCCGATTGCGGTGAGCCGGTCATGCATGTTTGTGATGCCGTGTCCGGTATAGAGGGTGGCTGGGTCGCAGCCGGGGCCGGTGTCTCGGACGTCGAACGTCAGACCGCCGTCGTGGTCGGTGAGGCTGATGCTGACTCTTGCCGTCTCGCCGGCGTGCTTTGCGGCGTTTTGGAGCGCTTCGAGGCAGCAGAAGTAGACGCTCAGTTCGATGTGTGGAGGGTGCCGGCCCAGATCGGTGGCGTACACGGTCGCGGGTGTCGGGGCGCGTTTGGTTGCGGCGTCCAGGGCTTCGGCGAGCCCGCCGTGGGCAAGGTGGGGTGGATAGATGCCGTGGGCGAGGTCGCGAAGCTCGGTGAGTGCCTCGGCCACGTGCTCGGATAGCGCCCCAAGCATCTCGTCGGCTCGGTGGGGTTGGCTGGTCAGGAGGCGTTGGGCAACCCGTGCCTCTATTGCCGCGGCGACGAGACGCTGCTGTGCGCCGTCGTGCAGGTCGCGCTCGATGCGCTGGCGTTCGCGCTCGGTGGCTGCGACGATCCGCCGCCGGGACTCGTGCAGGCGTCGGGTTTGCGCGGAGATGCCGATCTGGTTCTCCCAGGCGAAGAACAGCGCGAGGGTGCTGTTGAGCACCGCGAGCTCGATGATGGCCAGGTCGGCGAACCAATCGGGGGCCTGTTCCTGGAGACCGACGCCAGGGAGGCCTCCGGCGACGACGGCGACCGTTGCGGCGGCGATGGTGGCGGCCATGCTGAGCTGGAAACTCCGGCGCGGCAGGTACGGCACGGCCATGATGACCGGGATCACCATCATCATCGGCGCGCAGCTGGCCGTGATGGGGATCAGCAGCGTGACCACCAGAACGTAGCTGCAGAAGATCGTCGCTGCGGCTATGACGGCGGTCTGGTCGCGCAGCCGATGGGTCGACCGCAGAATGGAGCGGAGCAACAGCCAGACCAGCGCGGCTGACGCCGCCAAGACGAGCAGCCAGACATCAGGTACTACGACGGACACGGCCGCGATGAGCGGGAGCGATCCGGCGGCGGCTGCAACCAGGGCCTTGATCCCGGTGGCCACACTCGGTTCGGTGCCGTCGTTCCTGCCCGCTCGGTTCCAAAGCCTGGCAAACAAGTACCAGAGACCGGCCAGCCTGCTGTAGCCGGCGGCCGACAGGCCGTGGGTGTCCACGGTGCTGTCGGGGTGTAGAGCCGTTCGAGGGAAGTGACCGTGCAGCCGCAGGCTTCCGTCGCCATTGATGTGGAGTCGGACACGGCCGCCGACTGCGTATACGCGATCGGACATGTCCGTGTAGAGGCTCGGTCCGTTCGCGGCGAGATCGGCTGGGCGGAGTGCCGGGGCTTGGAACGAGAGCTCGCCGTCGTCGCGCAGGTCGATGACCGCGCTGGTCGCACCGTGCGCGTCGGCGTCCTGTATGGCCCACAGGCAGCAGAAGTAGACAGTTGCCTCCACCTCTGGCGGATAGCGGGTGAGTCCGGTCGTGTTCACTGCGGTCGGCACCGAGCAGAGCCGTAGCGCGGTACGCAGCGCATGCTCGATGCCGTGCTCGGACAGGTGTGAGGGGTAGATTCCGTGGGTCAGTTCGCGGAGCTCGGCGTTCGCGTCCTCCAGGTGTTGGGTCAACGCGTCCAGCAGGTGCGTCGTGTGCGCCGGACGCCCGGTCCGAATCTGCTGGATCTGCGCGAACACGTCGGCCACGTGGCGTTGTGGGCCTACTCGCAGGCTGCTTGCGATCCTGTGACGCTGCGCGTCGGCGGCGGCGAGCAACCGACTCCGGGACTTCTCCAATTCGAGGGCTTTGGCGGTCATGGCCGTGTGGTCCGTCCAGGCCAGGAAGCAGGCCATCCCTGCACCGATTGGGACGAACAGCACAGCCACAGCGTTGAGCACCCAGTCCGGTGCCATCTCTTCGATGCCCACTCCCGGGCTCAGCCGGCCCAGCGTAGCGACAGCGGCCATGACGATGATCGTGGCTCCGTTCAGCGCCGCGAGCTCTGGGCGGTTCAGGTAACGCACGGCGAGCAGCGGGGGCAGCAGAAGGATGAGTGGTAGGACATTGAACGCCGAAGGGGCGATGGCGGTCGCAGCCACCGCGATCGCCCAGTTCGTGGCCGCGACAAGCACGACGGCGGCCACTGGTCGGTCGGCATTCACGAGCACCTCGGCTCGAGCAAGGCATAGCGCGACGGCGACGAACGCCACGAGGAGTACGTCGAGCCAGTTGGTGGAGACCAGCCACACGCGGACCGCTCCCACCATGGCGGCGGCCGCCAGGAGTGCAGCCAGATTGACCCGGATGAAGGTGCGCACCCCAGTCGGATCGGTCCACCGTGCACTGGGCGGTGAGGTGCTGCCCGCTACGGCCTGCGGTCGCGCCATAGCGAGTCCAAGACCTCAGGGCCGAAGCGCAACGTACGCCGAAACGCGGGCAGGTCGTCCACGACCAGTACCGAGACGCGACCTGAACTCATTCCCTCAGGATGGCACCATGGGCCGCCGATCATCGGTCATGCTGGCAACATCCCTAACCACTGTGGCTAGCTGAGGAACATCAGCACCGCGCACACCCGTCGATTGGAGTCCCGGTCATCCAGAAGACCGAGCTTGTGGAAGATCGAGTTGATGTGCTTCTCGATGGCTCGCTCCGTGACCCCGAAACCGGCCGCGATGGCGCTGTTCGACCGTCCAGCAGCCACCTCCGCGAGCGTCTGCATCTCGCGCGGCGTCAACCGATCGAGCGCGGTCGCCGGGCCGCGCGCCTTCGCCGAGACAAGCGAGTCCACCACCAGCGGATCGATGAACGACCCACCCTCAGCCACCGTGTGGATGGCCGAGCTCAGCTGGCCCGTGCTGGCCAGCCGCTCCTTGAGCAAATAACCGCGGCGGCTACTGCCTTCCTCGATCAGCTTGAGCAGGTACGCCGGGTCGAGGAACTGGGACAACACCACAACGCCCACATCCGGGTGGCTACGGCGGAGCGCAGCGGCAGCCCGGATTCCCTCGTCCGACGACGTGGGCGGCATCCGGATATCGGTGACCACCACGTCCGGCTCATCACGCTGAACCTGCGCCATGAGTTCCTCGTAGCGGCTGACGACGCCCGTCACCACCACGCCGTCCTCAGTGGACAGCAACGCCTCGACCCCGGCGCGAACCAGCAGGTTGTCCTCGGCGACTACGACCCGAACCGGGCTCACATCGCCACCGTAGACCCAGCCGTCAGCATTGCTCAACGCACTTCGACACCCCAAGAACTGGACCTGCTGGCTCGACCCATCGGTAGTGCCAGCCACACCAACCGGCGGAGGTGCCAGCCTGATCGACCGCCCGCTGAAGCGGCGAGACCGTAGGTGCAAGGTCAAGCAATCGGAGGGGTGGATCATGAAGCTGTTGCGTGCAGTCGCGTTTTCCGTCGTCCCGCTGTGTGTTGTCGCCAACCCGGCGTGGGCCTCTATGCCCGAGCCGACGCTCGAGGGTCGCGCCGTACTGCCGGTGGCGACGTACGCGCCCGGACCCCAATCCGGGTCGTTCTTCGCGGGCCAGACGATCAACGGGATCTCGTTCCCGACGCCGTCGCAGCCGGTCGAAGGCTTCTCGGCGGTGCTGAGTGGCCGCACGCCGGGTGAGTTCCTCGCGATGCCAGACAACGGCTTCGGCGCAAAGGCCAACTCGCGCGATTTCCTCATCCGCGCGTACTACATCGAACCCGACTTCAAGACGGCCAAGGGCGGTACCGGGGCGGTCACAGTGAAGGACTTCATCCAGTTCCGGGATCCGAACGGCGTCATCGGCTTCCCCATCATGAACGCGGCCACGACCGAACGACTCCTGACCGGCGCCGACATCGATCCCGAGTCGATGCAGCGGGCGAACAACGGCGATCTGTGGATGGGTGAGGAGTTCGGCCCGTGGGTCCTGCACTTCGACGCGACCGGCGTGCTGCTCGAGCCGCCATTCCCCGTGCCCGGGAGTCTTGTCCAGCCGACGGTGCCGGGAAGCCTGATGTCGCCGAACAACCCCTTCCTGGTCCCGCCGGCCACCGCGACCCAGCCGAACAGCCGAGGCTTCGAGGCCATGTCGTCGACGCCCGACGGGAAGCACCTGTACCCGATCCTCGAGGGCGCGACCGTCGTCGACCCCGACACTCGCCGGCGCTTCATGTTCGAGCTCAGCATCGATGACGGCGAGTTCACGGACCGTGTGTGGCAGTACCACACCGAGCAGCCGGGCTACCTCGTCGCGGACATGTGGGCGCTCGACCAGTATCGGATGGTGCTCATCGAGCGTGATGGCGGACGGGGTCTCACGGCACTGTTCCGCAACGTCTATGTTGTCGATCGCCGTGACGTCGGACCCGACGGGTTCCTCGTGAAGCACCAGGCCGTCGACCTGGCGGCGATCCCCGATCCTGACCTGGTCTCGCTGCCACCGATCCACGTGGGCGACGTTCGCCTCGGCGATCCCTTCGGTGTCGCCTGCGAGTCGATCGAGGCGATCCACGTCATCGACGGCGAGCGCCTCCTCCTCGGCTGTGACAACAACTTCCCGAACACCGGCCGCAATCCATCGCTTGCCGATGACAACGAGTTCATCATCGTCAAGATGCCAGGCCTGCTGTCGCTGAATTGAGGACGGTCGAGCAGGCAGCACCGGGCTGTACGCCGACCGGCAGGCGAGGAGTATCCGGCGCGCAGGGACCGCTGGCCGAAAGGACACCAGTGCCAGCGCGCCGGCCAGAAGGTCCTTACCGACACTGTCGGCCCCTCGCTGCTCTGGGCCGCCGTTCACATCACCACGACCGGCCGCGCCCACGCCGGGGCTCCCACCGAGCGCGGGCCGACGAGGACTACCCCCAAACCACTGGGAATCCGCTAGTCCTCACACTTGAGCTCTCTTTCACCAGGCCTGCGACCGATGCTCGGCGAGTGTCCGCTGTCCAAGTCTGGCGCCAACCCAGATGGCCGGCACCGCCTGCTCAGCCGCCGCGATCGATCGCAATGCACTGGTCTCCGCCCAGGACGCCTACTCTCGGGCGGCTGGCATCTCGCCGTGGCCGAGGTACCCTCCTGCAGCCAGCCGCCGGCGCAATCGAGGCTCTCCATCGCCGCCGCCCGCAGCGGTTCGACCTCGCCGGCGCAGATCACCCGATCGGTGCGCCACGATCAGTCGCGCGTGCAGCTGCGGCGCCTCGTCCAGCAGCCGCCGTCCCAGCCACTTCCCGGTCCCCGGCCAGTGCTGCTGATCGAGCAGGAACAGCTCGCCGGCCGCGACAAGCACGCCGTTCGCGATGAACGCCAGCTCATCCCGGTCGGTCGCGCCGACCAGATCATCGATCAACCCGGACAGTCCGTACCGCAAGCTGCGCCGCTCCTCGTCGCTGAGCGAGGCCGTTGCGGGCTCTGGGTCGACTGGCATCAGTGTCGATGCGCAGGCTCGGCCGGTGATCGTGTTCGCTCTGTGCAACGACCACATCGATGGGGCGACGATCTTCCGTGATCGCACCAAGGCCGACCCAACGGGGGAGGACGCCTCGGTCTCAGTCGCTAACTGGGAAGCGGTGTCGCCAGTGACGCCAACGACTGCGATGCATGCCATGTTGACCACCGTCGAGCCGTCCCGGTTGTGGTCCCGAGTGGGTCTTTCGGAGGCATTGAGGCCTGGTGTCGTCTACCACGCCTACGGGTGGACGCGCGACAACACGTGGTTCACGGGTCATGTTGAGTTCACGCTGGAACGTCTCTCCAAACTGAAGCCCGGGCAGGTGCTTACCCAGACTTACGTCCCTGCCAAGGACCAATACGTGGACACCGTGCAGTCCTACGAGCAGTTCAGGGCGGAGGTGTGCAAGGGAATGCCTTGAGGTCTTCCGCAACACCCACCGGCCAACGGCCACGGCCGCACGGTGTTGATCGATGCGCAACGCACTCAATTCGGCAGTTCCGGACCTTCACGGTCTGCGGTATGTGCGGATGCTTGGGTCTCAGTGGTTGCGTCCAGAGCCGGGCCGCACCGTCGAGCGAGCAGCCACCTGAGAGGAACCCCTCCTCGGTGGCCGTCGCCGAGGTGACCGCCGCCGAAATGTGCTATCGGCCGGGTGGGAGGATCTCTAGTCTGGGTTCATGGGTGACGGTCGGGTTTTGCTGCGTGACATCGTCGTGGATCTCGGTGATGGGTCGCGCTGGCGCGAAGGGCTTGAGGCGCTGGCTCCGCTGATTGCGACGGCCCTGGGGATGGGCGAACGGGAGACGCTGTCCTACACATACAGCCTGGGCAATGGCCGCGGCCGGCTTACAAGTGTGCGCTACCACCGCACGTTCGACGGAGTGCCGCTCATATGGGGTGATGTGTTCATCAAGGTTGGCAAGGGCGGCCGGATCGTCGGAGCCAGGCCCGCAGCCACCACGCCGATCGAGCTACCCACGGCTGTCCCGACACTGTCAGTGGAAGATGCTGAGCGCATCGTGCGCGAGCGGTTCGCGGCTGGCGACCTGGCCGCGTTGGAGGACCAGCTGTTACACCGACCGTGGGTACAGGACCGGGCTGCTCTTGAGGTCTTTGCGCCAGACGATCGGGCCTGGCTGGTGTGGAACTGCAGCCTGACGGTGCCCGTTCCTGGACTCGGGGCCCACGTATTGATCGACGCGCACACCGGGGACATGGTCACGAGCTGGTGGTTCGGGTGTTTCAACCCAGGGCCTTCGTTCAAAGAAATGATGCTGCCACCCAGGCAGGACGTCCCCGCCGACACACCTCCCAGCTGAGCTGGCCGACGGCGCCGCGCGACCGGTCCAACTACGGCCCCGAAGCTCAGGGAGGACCTCGGCTGGTCGATCGCACGACCCTCATCGGCATGCGCGCATCTCGGCATGGTCACGCTTCACCGTCGGCGGCATGTCCGGATGATGTCGCGCTAGCTGACGCACTCCCGGCGTGGACGACCACCCCCAACGTGTTCTTGCGCCGGTTCTAGATGCGGTGGACCCAATCTGGCCGGGGATGCACCGGTCGCCGCGGGACCGCAACGGCGACTTCGAGCCGGTCACGGTCCCGAAGGGGACGCGCCGGTTGACCGACTTCGACGACATGATCATCAGCCTGTATGCGAAGGGGTTGACGACCCGCGACATCGCCGAGCACCTGAGGCAGAC
>DASRHY010000171.1:0-9805 GCA_035650275.1 Kribbellaceae bacterium
AGGAGGGACCACAGGCGCGTCTCGTCGCCGTACACGTCGCCGCGGGCGTGGTCGACGACCATGGGCACGATGTACTCCTCGACGAAGGCGAAGATGTGGCAGTAGCTGTTGCCGCGGATCTGGTTCAGCTTGCGCTTCTCGATGTCGCTGAGGCATCCGATGCCACTGACTCCGGCGATCCGGTCGGGCAGGAACGGCTTGGTGAAGTCGAAGTCTCGACCCTGGAAGCAGTCATCCACAGTCCAGGCGTTCTTCACGGAGCCGTCGAGGCAGGTCTCGTAGCTGTACTGGAGGGTCGACATGGCTCAGTCCTCTCACGTCGTGGTTTGGTACGGCGGCTTGTGGGTCAGGAACGGATAGCCGTAGACCTCGAACCGGCGGGCGTTGGTCTCGCCTCTGGCGCCGCTGAAGGTGTCGACAGGCGGGCCGATCTCGAGGTCGGCGAATCCAGCGACGCGCACGACGTCCTGCCAGCCGTCGCACGACAGGCCGCCGGCGATGCAGTCGGTCCAAAGGTCGATGTTGCCGACCGCGTCCGCGGGCACAGGTCGGCCGATGGCGATGTCGGCGAACTGGAGGTGACCGCCCGGGCGTAGGACCCGGTGGATCTCGGCGAAGGCTCGGCCCTTGTCGGCGATCAGGTTCAACACACCGTTGGAGATCACGACGTCGGCCCAGCCATCCGAGACCGGGAGCTCCTCTGCGAGACCCTCGCGGAACTCGACGTGGCCCAGGCCGAGCAGCCGCGCCGTCTCCTGTGACTTGGCCAGCATCTCGGGGGTCATGTCGATCCCGACGACCTGGCCGTCGGGGCCCACGAGGTGCGCGGCGACGATCGAGTCGAACCCGCCGCCCGACCCGACCTCGACGACTCGGTCGCCCGGGCTGATGGGCCGAAGCGAGAACGGGTTCGCCACACCGGCGAACGACTCCACCGCCCGATCCGGCAAGGTGCCGACGAACTCGCGGTCGTAGCCGAGCAGAGCCGCGAGCGACCGGCCCGTATGGAAGTGGAAGTGCCCGTCCGGATGTAGCGCTACCTCGCGGTACTTCTCACGGACGGAGGCTCGTAACAATGCAGGCTCCACCGCAGGATCGCTTTTCGTCGACATCGTTGGACCTCCTCCACGTCCTTTGCACCTAGAAGGACGAGAGGCCGGCCAACGGAATTGCCTTTCCGCGCAGATGCAATAAATCCTCGACCCGATCGTCAGCCTGCTGTGTCGACGAAACAGTCCATGCACACCAGCCGCAGCGATCCTGGGCCGTCGTTCACCAGGGCATGGGGCTCGTTGGGCGCGACCGTAAACACGTCGCTGGGCGCGAGCGGGAGTCCCTGCTCAGTCAGCTGCAGCGTGCCGGCGCCGGTGATGACGACTCCTTTGTGGGGGTGACTGTGGGCGTGGAACGGGGAGCTATGACCGGGCTCGATTTCCAGGACCTTGAGCTCGATCTCGTCCACGCTCTTCAACGGTCGTACCGTGACTCCGCCAGACTCGACTGCCGCGACCTCGTCCAGGCGCTGCACCACAGTCGAGGTGCAGGGGCTGCCGGCGGCGGCCTTCGGGGTGCGAACTGCGGGCTTGCGCGCTCGGGCGATCACGCTCGTAGCGATGTGCCGGCGCGTGTCCTCGGGGAGGACGCGGCGCATGAGCGACAGCACCTCGGGCGTGAACAGCGGGTAGAGGGCGACGTCGTCGAGCGTGAGCATGCTTCGCTCGGTCACTTCGACATCGACCAGCCCGGCGCGGTCGAGCTTGCGGCGGAAGATCGGTTCGGACAGCGCGCCGGCGATGCAGCCGGCCCATGCGGGTCCCGACGACAGAACGTCGGGTGGCAGGTCGTCGTTGACCAAGAGGTCGGAGACGCAGATCCGGCCGCCCGGCCGCAGCACGCGGGTGATTTCCGCGAAGGCGCGGCTCTTGCGGGGCGAGAGGTTGATAACGCCGTTCGAGATGACCACGTCAACGGAGTCGTCGGGCAGCGGGATGGCCTCCATCTCGCCCTCCCGGAAGTCGCACCAGTGGGCGACTTCCGCCGCGCTCGCCGCCGCTCGAGCTCGTTCGCACATCTCGGGCAGCGCATCGAGGCCGATCACCCGGCCCGCCGGTCCCACGCGCTTCGCGGCCAGAACCGTGTCGATCCCACCTCCGGACCCGATGTCGAGCACGACCTCGCCCTCCGACAGCCCAGCGTGCCGCACCGGGTTGCCGACCCCCAGCGCCCAGTCCACGGCCGCCGCCGGGACCTCCGCGAGCTCGTCGTCGGAGTAGAAGCGATGAGCCATCGCCAGGCCCGCACCCGTGGTGATGGCGCCGTAGGCCGCACGCACGATGTCGCGGATCTCGTTCTGGAACATCAGGTCATTGCTCATGGTGTGCCACCCTCCGGGGCAGTCTCGACGAGCTCGTCGACGAACCGGTGCAGTCGAGCCCGTACCTCAGCCGGTAGCTCGCTGGTGCCTCTCGCAGCGAGGAGGCGGCGGAGGTGCTTGGCGAACTCCAGCTCGCCACAACAGCGTCGACAGAAGGCGAGGTGAGCTTCGACAGCCTGCTGGTCCTCGTCGTCCAGCTCGTGATCCAAGAACGCCCAGAGCTGCTCGACGGCTGCACTACAGCTGATCACCCGGTCCATGGGGCATCCTCTCGTCGCGCCGCCGTTCCGTTGATCGCGCCAGACTCGATCGCGTAGTCCCAGAGCGCCCGCTCGAACAGCTTGCGGCCTCGATGAAGCTGCGACAGCACCGTGCCGAGCGGCAGCTCGAGCAAGCGGGCGATCTGCTTCGTCGGGAACCCCTCCATGTAGCGCAGCAGCAGCGGGGCGCGATAGCGGGCCGGCAGCCGCTGGAGCACGGTGTGGATGTCGTCCTCGGAGAAGCCACCGAGGAAGTCCAGGTGCAGCGTGTCCGAGTAGGGGAACGGGTCCTCGTCGACCAGCGTGCGGTATAGCGAGAATCCCTCCGCGTCGTCGATTGAGACCTCGGTCGGTTCGCGGCTGTCCTTGCGAAGGCGGTCGCGCCACACATTGGTGAGGATCACCCGAAGCCACGGGCCGCCCGCTTGCGGGTCCCGGAGCGACGTGAAGGATCGGCACGCCCGCAACAGCGCCTCTTGTACGAGGTCCTCGGCATCGCGGCCCGTCAGCCTTCGCGCGAGTGCGTAGAGGCCGGCCAGCTCGTCGCGGGCGAGCTGCTGGAATGCCGCTCTGTCGCTCGTCTTCAGCACCGCACCCCAAACGCCCTGTCGTCCCGTTCATCGGTCGTCTACCGGTAAGGACGAATCTCGCCGCACGAGTATTGCAATGGCCGTCGTCCGACTCTCGTCCTACAAGGGGGAGACACCCAGCCAGAGAGGATCGCGGTGGCCTCGACACGAAGAGTGTCCGACTCGGCGTCATGAGATCGTGTCCGGGGTGTCGGCCTGGGGCACCGGCCGCCGTCCGTGAGGAAGGCGTTGACCGTGCCCGCCAGACGTACGCGGTCGGCGAGCACCCGGTGGCTCGCGAGGTCGAGCTGCTGACCCTCGGGAGCGACTTCGGTGCCAACGGCTACGCGACGCTCGCGGAGGTCAACGCGGTTGCCGGGATGCTCTGCCTCGGGCCCGGCCGCTGGCTTCTGGACGTCGGCTGCGGCCAGGGCTGGCCCGGTCTCTACCTGGCGCGCCAGACCGGCTGCCGGGTGGTTCTCACCGACGTGCCCTTCGAGGGACTCGCCACCGCGGCCCGCCGGGCAACCAGGGAAGACCTGGGTGACCGGGCATGGGCACTCGCGGCCCGCGGCCAGATGCTCCCGTTGAAAGCCGCGACTTTCGACGGGGCCATCCACACGGACGTCCTGTGTTGTCTGCGTCCCAAGCTGGCCACGCTACGAGCGACGTTCCAAGCGCTTCGCCACGGAGGACGGACAGCGTTCACCGCGATCTTCCCGGCCGCGGGCCTGACTGCCGCAGACGCGCGGCGAGCGATCGAGGCCGGGCCGCCCAACTGCGGCCTGCGCACCAGCTATCCGAGCCTGCTCCATTCGGCCGGCTTCGTGGACGTCGAGGAGCGAGACCTCACCGCCGACTACGTCTCGACGACGGCCCGCAAGCTCGAAGTGGCGGAGCAGTTCGCCGCAGACATGATCGAGATGCTCGGTCGGCCGGAGTACGAACGGATGCAAGCCGAGCGTGGGCAGGCCATCTCGGCCATCGAGGGTGGGCTCCTACGGCGGTCGCTGTTCGTCGCGTGTCGACCACGGCGCAAGTGAGCTGGGCTCAGCGCATGGTCCCATGAGCTTGATGCTCTGGCTTGGGTGGGATCAGCCTGATGCCGGTGATGCGGGTGAGCTCGGTGACGGCGCCGGGCGCGATGAGCGTCCACGGGTGGCCGGTTGCCCGGGCGTCGCCGGTGCTCTGCCACGTGGCGAGGTCGATGAGGACGCGGCTGGCGTGCAGTCCGGTGTACCAGTCGAGGGTGCTCAGGTCGGCGGCGGGGTTGGCGTGGTGGTAGCGGCGCACGAAGCGTCGGGCCAGCGCTCTGGCACCTGCGCCGATGAGAGGACCGAGCGCCGGCGGAGCGGCGAGGGGCGGGTAGCGCAGGAGCAGCCGGGTGAGCGCTACGTCGTAGGCGGGCGGTGCGACGAGAGCGGCGGTCCAGTCCAGGATGCTGATCCGGTCTCCGGCGAGGAGGAGGTTGAACGGGTGGAGGTCGCCGTGGCAGACCACTGCGTTGCCCTGAGTGGGCGTCTGGCGTGCGAGGGTGTCGAGCACGGCGACGAGGTCGCGGCGTCCAGCGAGCTCGGCACCGGCTCGCAGGTGGGGCCAGAACTCGTCCACGGTCAGCGCGACGGTGGGCGCGGCGGCGCGGGCGCGTGTCACGACGGGCCCCGGGTCGATGTGGTGGAGAGCGGACATGGTGTCCGCGAGTTGGGCAGGGATGCGGGCCAGGATGCGGGGCAGGTTGCGGAGAGCGGCGGCGCCGTTGAGCCCGGCGAGGAGGGGATCGCCAGGTGCGAGATCCATGACGGCCCACGCGCCGCCGAGCGGCCCGCCGGCCGGCCCGATGAGGTGGACAGTGGGCGTGGGCGCGCCGGCCTCGGCCAGGGCAACCTGAACGGCGATCTCCTTGGCGCCCATCTCGGGGTGGGGGACGACCCGTAGCACGACGTCGTCAGGCACGTGGTCAGGGGTGCCTGTCAGGCGGAGGTGGAGGATCGTCGCCCAGTACCCACCCGTCAGCGGCCGTGGCTCGGCTGCGAGCCCGACGGTGGGCCAGGCACACCGCAGCGCCTCGAGAATCTGCTCAGCAGAAATCGTCACGGTATTTACCGTAACGATGAATGTCGGTAGTGTCTAGCGCGTGCGATCAGATGCGACCGATGCCACACCGGACCCGACCCTCGAGCTGACGGTCGACGAGCTGGCCCGACAGGTCGGGCTGCCGGTGCGGACGATCCGCGAGTACCAGACGGTGGCGCTGCTCCCCCCGCCCCGGAGGCAGGGCCGGGTTGGGATCTACGGTGCGAGTCACCTATTGAGGCTGCGGTTGATCGCCCGTCTCCAGGAGCGCGGCTATTCGTTGGCCGGCATCCGTGACCTGCTCTCGGCGTGGCGGGATGGCGCCGAGCTGGGCGAGGTCCTCGGCCTGGGGCCCGATCAGCTGGTGCACATCGACGAGCCCGGCGTGCCGGCGACCACCGGACAACTCGCCCGGCTGCTGCCCGACCTGGTGCCCGATCGCATCGATGACATGCTCGCCACCGGCGTGATCGAGGCGTGCGGCCCGGACCGCTACTGCGTGCCGAGCCCGTCGCTGCTCCAGCTCACCACCGATGCGCTCGCCTCGGGCTACGGCCCCGACCGCATCCTGGACCTGCTCAGCGTGATCAGCCGGGCCGCCGATGCGATCGCCGACGCGGCGTCCGCTGCCATTGCCGACAGGCCGGCAGGCGTTGACACGACCGGGCTCGTCGCATTCGCCACCCGAGGCCGCGGGCTGCTCGCTCATGGCACCGGCCGGCTGACCATCTACCGGCTGGGTCGGCGCCTCGGAATCACCGACGAGGCGACGGCGCCCGAGCGGCTGCGCCAGGTCCTGGAGGACGAGGAATCGTGACGGAGATCGCCAACACCGATGAGTACGAGGCATGGAATGGTGACAGCGGGCACCGTTGGGTCGTCGACGCCGATCGGCGCGACCACATCCTGGGCCCCGTCGCAGACGCGCTCCTCGCCGCCGCCCAACTCAGCGTCGGCGAGACCGTCGTGGACATCGGATGCGGCTGTGGTGCTACCACCCTGGCCGCAGCCCAGGCCGTCGGACCTACCGGGGGCGTCTACGGCATCGACCTTTCGGAGCCGATGCTTGAAGTCGCACGCCGCCGAGCCGACGTGTCCGGTCTCTCGAACACCACACTCCTCCAAGGCGATGTGCAGACCCATCGGTTCACGGGTCGAGCTGACGTGGCGATCAGCCGCTTCGGGACGATGTTCTTCGCCGACGAAGTCGCCGGGCTCGCCAACATGCGAGGCGCGCTCCGGCCGGCCGGCCGGCTGTGTATCGCCACTTGGCAACCCCTCGAGGCCAACGATTGGCTCACGATCCCGGGCGCGGCGCTGCTGCGCTATGGCACCCTCCCGGATACCGAGGCCGGTGGACGGGGCATGTTCGCCCAGTCCGACGTAGAGAACGTCCTATGGACCCTGCACGCGGCCGGATACGCCGATCCGCAGTTCCAGCCGGTGACACTGACCCTCACCCTCGGCGCAAATCGCGACGAGGCCGCGGACTACCTCGCTGGCACCGGACCAGGCCGCGCTGCCCTCGAAGCGGTGCCCGAGGATCAACGATCCGCAGCGCTCGACGCGGTCCGTGCCGCTCTGGCCGATCACACACAGCCTGAGGGGGTCCGTCTCGGCGCCGCTATCTGGATCATCACGGCTGGTAACCCGACCTGACACCGGTCGGGCAGCTGGGCCAGTAATTCAAGAAGTCTCTTGAATAGTTGAGGAGTTGGACTACTCTCGCCGTCGTGGGTTCGGCTTCGAGCAAGACGCGGCTGTACGACGGGTTTGCGGCGGTGGGCAAGGCGTTGTCCTCGGGCAGGCGCCTCGAGCTGTTGGATGTGCTGGCACAAGGGCCCCGATCCGTGGAGCGGTTGGCCGCGGAGATCGGCCAGGGCGTGGCGAACACGTCGTCTCATCTCCACGTGCTGCTGGGCGCGGGCTTGGTGACCACCGAGCGGGACGGCAACCGAGTCGTCTACGCGCTGGCAGGCGCAGCAGTGGAAGACCTGTGGGCTGCCTTGCGCGCCACGACCCAGGCGCACGCCGCGGCGTTGGATCGGCTGGCGGTCGACTACCTGGGCGACCGCAGCGAGCTCGAGACGATCACCCGCGCCGATCTGGCTGAGCGGTTGCGGCACATCCCGCGGCCACTGGTGCTCGATGTCCGTCCCGCGGCCGAGTTCCTGGCCGGCCATGTCCCGGGTGCGGTGTCGGTGCCTCCCGACGAGTTGCCCACCCGGGTGCGGCGCCTTCCCACGGCTGACGACGTGGTGGCGTACTGCCGGGGTTCGTACTGCATCTACGCCGACGACGCCGTGCGGGCACTGCGTCGTCGCGGCGTTCGGGCGGCGCGATTGGAGGACGGCTTCCCCGAGTGGCGACGCGCCGGTCTGCCGGTTGCGGTGGGCGACGAAAGGGCGGCACCACGATGAGCATCGTGGTGCCGGTGCGCGACGAGGGCTTGGGAAACACCTCGTGGCTGATCGACCTGGGCGACCGTCGGGTCGCGGTCGTGGACCCGGGCCGGTATCCCGGTGACTTCCTCGCCGAGGCCGAACGCCGTGGTGCCCGGGTGGCGTTCAGCGTCGAGACGCATCTGCATGCGGACTTCGTCACCGGCAGCCGCGAGCTGGCCTCGTACGGGACCACGGTGGTCGCCCCGGCGGCAGGTGGCCTGGAATGGCCACACCGTCCGATGAACGACGGTGACGTCCTGGACATCGGCGGTCTGTCGCTGCGGGCGCTCTCCACGCCGGGACACACCCCCGAGCACCTCGCCTACCTCCTCCGCGACGGCGACCGCCCCATCGGGGTCTTCACCGGGGGCTCGCTCCTGGTCGGTGCGGTGGCCCGGACCGATCTGATCGCCCCGGACCGGACCGAGGAGCTGGCCCGGGCGTTGTGGCGGTCGCTACACGAGAAGCTGTTGACGCTGCCCGACGACCTGGCCGTGTACCCGACCCACGGTGCGGGGAGCTTCTGCTCGGCGCCGGCCGGTGACCGCCGCTGGACGACGATCGGCGACGAGCGCCGCGCCAATCCGCTGCTCGCCGCGCCGGACGAGGACGCTTTCGTCAAGGCGCTCCTCGACGGGCTCGGGAGCTACCCGCCCTACTTCCACGACCTGCGCGAGATCAACCGCACCGGGCCCCAGGTCCTTGGGATCCCGCAGCCCGGTCTGCCCGCGCTCGGCCTCGATGCCTTCCGGCGGCTCCTCGACAGCGGCGCAGCCGTGATCGACACACGACCCGTCGATGCTTGGGCTGCGGATCACATCCCGGGCGTGCTGGCGATCCCGCTGCGGCCACAGTTCGCGTCGTGGCTGGGCTGGCTGATCGAGCGCGACGCGCCGCTCATGTTCGTGGTCGGAACCGGCCAGGACCGCGCCGAGCTCGTGCGCCAGTGCCACCAGATCGGCTACGACCGGATCATCGGCGAGCTGGCCGGTGGGATGACCACCTGGACGGCCGCCCGGCTGCCCACACGGACCACCCCGTTGACCGACGCCAGCCAGGCGGGGCGCGGCGTGCTGGATGTGCGCCAGGACCGAGAACACGCGGACGGCCACGTTCCCGGGGTCACCCATCTCGAGCTCGGCCGCCTTCCCGATGTGGCCGACCGGCTTGACGACGTAGAGGCAGTGATGTGCGCGCACGGCGAACGGGCCGCCACCGCGGCGAGCATCCTCGAGCGCGCCGGCCGACCGGGTGTCGCGGTGACGGTCGGCGGACCCGACGACTGGGCCGCCGCCACCCACGAGCCGCTCGCGACGAGCTGACCATGGCGGTTACTACGGCCGCACCCGACCACGCACCGCCGACCGGAGTGCGGTTGGGGCTACGGGCGAACCTGGCCCAGTTCAGCCTGCTCATCGCCGTGAACGCCCTGGTCGGTGGAACCATCGGCCAGGAACGCACCGTCCTGCCGCTTCTCGGTGAGCGTGAGTTCGGGCTCACGGCCTACACCGCCGCGCTCACCTTCATCGTGGCCTTCGGGATCACCAAGGCCCTCACCAACCTGGTCGCCGGAACCCTCGCCGACCGAGTCGGTCGCAAACCCGTGCTGGTGGCCGGATGGCTGGTGGGCATCCCCGTGCCGCTCCTGTTGATCTGGGCACCGACCTGGAGCTGGGTCGTGGCCGCGAACGTCCTGCTGGGCGTCAACCAAGGCCTCACCTGGTCGACCACGGTGATCATGAAGATCGACCTCGCCGGCCCGGCACGTCGCGGGCTGGCGATGGGTCTCAACGAGGCGGCAGGCTACGGTGCTGTCGCGGTCACAGCGGCGGCAACCGGATACCTGGCCGCCGAGTACGGGCTGCGGCCCGCGCCCTTCCTGCTCGGGCTGTCGTACGCGGTGGTGGGACTCGGGCTCAGCGGACTCGCCGTCCGCGAAACCCGCGACCATGCCCGCCTCGAAGCCACCCAGCACACGGCCCGCGCCGACGGCCGCCACGACCACCTCCACGCCGAACTGACCAACCGGCAGGTCTTCATCCACACCAGCGTGCGCGAGCCCGCGCTGTCCGCGGCCAGCCAGGC
>DASRHY010000172.1:0-4000 GCA_035650275.1 Kribbellaceae bacterium
AGCTCGTCCCGGCCGGCATCCCGGTACGCCGTGACCGCCTCGCGGCGCTTCTTCGCCTCCGAGGTGAGCACGTCCACGACCTCGGCGTCGGACAGCTCGCGGGCCTGCTTGCCGGCCACCTCGGCCTTGCGTACCGCGGCAAGCGCCATCCGCAGCGTCGACTTGCGCAGCTCGTCGCGCGCCTTCAACGCGGCGGTCATGTCGTCGGTCAGGCGTTGTTTCATCGCTGGGTTGGCCATGGCAGCGATTGTGGCAGGCTTGAGCAATGAGTTCCCGCACGGTCGGCCGGATCACGACCGCGGTCGGCGTCACCGGCGCCGCCTGCGTCGCGTACGCATCGACGGTCGAGGTGCGCTGGTTCGCGCTGCGCCGCGCCACCCTGCCGATGCTGCCGCCCGGCTCCGACCCGCTGAAGGTGCTGCACCTGTCCGACCTGCACCTGCTGCCCCGGCAACGGCGCAAGATCGACTGGGTCCGCAGTCTGGCCGCGCTCGAGCCGGACCTGGTGGTCAACACCGGCGACAACCTGTCGGGCTTCAACTCCGTCCCGCCGTTGATGGACGCGCACGGCGACCTGCTCGACCTGCCCGGGGCCTTCGTCTTCGGCTCGAACGACTACTGGTCCCCGCGGATGAAGAACCCGGCCCGCTACCTCATCCCCGGCGACAAGCGGCACACCGTCCCGCGCCCGCCCGACCTGCCGTTCGAGCCGATGCGTACGGCGTTCACCGACGCCGGCTGGGCCGACCTGAACAACGCCAAGGTCATCCTCAAGGTGAACGGCCTGCGGATCGACCTCGCCGGCGTCGACGACCCGCACATCCTGCGTGACGAGTACGCGACCGTGGCCGGCCCGGTGGATGCCTCCGCCGACCTGTCGATCGGCGTCGTCCACTCGCCGTACCGCCGGGTGCTGGACGCCTTCGTCGGCGACGGTTATCCACTGGTTCTCGCCGGCCACACCCACGGCGGCCAGCTCGCCGTCCCGTTCTACGGCGCCCTGGTCACCAACTGCGACCTCGACACCTCCCGGGTCAAGGGCCTCAGCACGTACGGCGCCGGCGACCGGCAGACCGCGCTGCATGTCTCCGCCGGCCTCGGCACGTCGCCGTACGCCCCGATCCGGTTCTGCTGCCGCCCCGAGGCCACCCTCCTCACCCTCGTCGCCCGCTGACCTCTGGTCGCCGTCTGAGAACCCGATTTCGTCCCAGGCCACCCCTCAGGTAATCTGTCTGAGCCTTCGGGCTGTGGCGCAGCTTGGTAGCGCGCTTCGTTCGGGACGAAGAGGTCGCAGGTTCAAATCCTGTCAGCCCGACCAACGGCGAAGAGGTCACTCTCAGAAACTCTGAGAGGGGCCTCTTTCGCTGAGCCGGACTCGCGGCAAAGGTCGGACGCGACCGAGGATGCGGATCGTGCACGTCGAGGAGCGTAGCCCTGCCGAACGGGCCGACTGGCGTCCCGAAGCCTCATAGTCACGCTGGTTGGCGAGCTGGTGGTCAACGCGCAGGCCCTGCGCGCCGACCGCTGACGTACGACGATCACCCTGAAGCCGCGCGGAGAGGCGGCAGGTAGTCCTCGGCCCACGAAGGTGTCTGACTCCTCCTACTCCAGCAGGTGGTCGAGCGCCCGGCCCATCACTGCGTTGCGCTCGGCCTCAGTCGAGACGCCCTCCAACCCGAAGCCGAGCAGCAGCGAGTGCGGCGTTGCGATGGCGTTGCCGACCGGGAATCCCGATGCGTCTGTTCGGATGAAGTTGTTGTTGTTGGGCGCGCTGCCCTCAGGCGGTCCGGTGATCGCCCAGCCGTCCAGGCCGGTCTCGAACGAGGTGCTGGTCCCGTCCGGGAGCGCGATGTCGTCCAGGAAGACACCGATGCCCTGCGACGCCCAGTCGCTGGCGTAGGCGATGGAGATCTCGACGGTCTCACCGGCGTACGCCGCGAGGTTGATGCTCCACTGCTGCCAACCCGCCGAGTTGCCGCTTGCCGCGTTCCAGGCACCGGTGGTGCCGGTGCCCGTGCAGGCCCCCACGCCGTCAAACGTCTGGTAGTGCGCGAGGTGCGGATGCAGCGTGACCCAGCCCGCGGGGCAGCTCTGGCCGGTCGACGTTGTCGTGTGCCCGAGGGCGTCCGGAAGCGTTGTCCAGTCGTCACCGCCTGGAGTTCTGGCCTCCACGAACAGGTGGTCCCATGCTGGTTCGGTGTCGTACGACGTCCAGAACGTCATCGAGCCGCCACCCGCCGGAACAGCGACCTCACGGGTGAGCCTCTTGTAGGAGACATCGGCGATCTGCGAGTAGACGTACTGGGTACCGGAGTGCGGGTCGAACGGGCCACCCGGCTTGGCGTAGCGCGCCGCAGCCCAGCTGTCGAACTGCTTGAACTGGTCGGTCGGCAGGATGCCGCTCGTCGCGAGGAACGACGACCTCCGGACGGTGTTACCAGCGAAGATGGGATCGTCGAGACCCCACGTGAGGCCCGTGAACGGGTCGTCGACGCCCGTCGAGTCGAACGCCGCGCCTCCGACGTGACCGTCGTTGGCCACCGCAACGTAGCCACCCAGGTAGTACTGCAGCACGTCGTGGGTGGTGTCGCCACCGCCGAACGAACCGAACAAGGGCAGGCAGCGCCGCGGGTCGGTGCCCGGAGGCGCCGGGTTGCAGGCGATCTCGCCCTTGGGGTCGTAGAGCTGCGCCATGGTGTACTGCTGACCGGCGGAGTCCCCTGCGAAGAGCACCTTGCCGCCCTCGTTCATGTACGAGCGGAACTCCAGCATCTCGTCGAGTGCCAACCGGTCGGCATTGCCGCCAGCGCGGCCGGCGGTGCGGGTGATCAGGTCGTTTCCGGTCTCCCAAATCGCGGCGTCGTAGTGGCTGAGCACTCCGAGGGCGTCCGGGGCAATCCGCCCGGCGGCGTCGATGTCGTAGACGTCGGCCTGCTGGCCGTTGGCAGCCAGGGCGTCGGTGTACGTGTCGACGTAATGCGGGCCTGCCGGATCCTGCACCGGGGAGGCGCCGGTGTAGTCCTCGGCTGCCACCACTAGGACGCGATTACCGCTCTCGGAGACGGCCTCGTAGGTGAACGACTCACTCCGCTGGCCGCCACCTTCGAACCAGACCTCGACCGAGTCGCCGGGGTCGGTGCCGGTCACCACACCTCGCATCTGGTGGTAGTAGACCGACGCCGGGTTGTACCTCGAGCCGCCCTCCCACTGCTTCGTGGGTGCCGACTGCACCGCGCCTCCGTTGATGCGGTACTTCGCCGTCACGGCGCCGAGGCTGCGCTTGGCGATCACGGCGACCGGCTGGGGGTCGCCGTACGACCTGGTGAAGCTCAGCTGGACGCCAGGGTTGCTGCTCTTGTAGGGGTCTTCGCTGTCGATATAGAACGGCTTGGTCGTGATTCCGGTTACCGTCGTCGGGTCGTCGGGGTCCACCGCCGAGCCGGCCACCGACCTGGCGAATGGCAGGTTGCGCTCGAACTCTGCCTGCACCAGCGCCTCGTCGTCCGGGAAGACGAAGCCACAGCCCGGGCATCCCGCAGACAGTTCCGGTGTCCACGCCAATGCGCCGGTCACAGCGTGCGCGTAGTCGGTCGTCTCGCCGTTCGTGACGTAGAGGACGTCCGAGCTCAGGCCGGGGTGGAACTCGGCGATCGCCGGGTCGTCCAGGTTGCCGGACAGGGCGTAATAGATCGGGTCGTCCGCGGTGGGGGTGCTGGTCTGCCAGCCCTCGGCGTAGAGCAGCCACTGGCCGTTGGAGTGGTAGTTGACCTGGAACGCGAAGCCGATCTGGTTGAGCAGGCCGACCATCGCCTGGGTCTCCGGCTCCGACATCGGCGTCGGGCCCCGGTAGGTGTCACTCGACTGGATGGACGACGACCCCTCCTCGTCGTAGCCCCAGTGGTTGGGGAAGTTGCGGTTGGGGTCGACGCCGTCGCCGACCTGGGTCTGTCCGTCTCCGTTGTTGTCGCGGAGGTTCTTCCGCCACAGCCGCTCGTGGTCG
>DASRHY010000173.1:0-38264 GCA_035650275.1 Kribbellaceae bacterium
GTCCACCGTCGAGGGCGACATCGACCTGCTCGGCATCCTCGGGCTGTCCGACGAGGTCCGCAACGGCTACGAGCAGATCCGCGTCAGCTTCACGCTGCGCGGCGACGACCCGGACAAGCTGCGCAAGGTCGTCGAGCAGTCCCGCCGCCGGTCCGCCGTGTTCGACATCGTCACCAACGGCGTGCCCGTGTCGATCGACGTCGACGCCGGCTGAACCGCCGAAACCACTGAAACTGCTTGGGGGAACACCTGTGCGCACCATCGACACCGTTGTGATCGGCGCCGGCCAGGCCGGCCTCGCCGTGAGCCGGTGCCTCATCGACCGCGGCCGGGACCACGTGGTCCTGGACCGCGGCCGGATCGGCGAGCGCTGGCGCAGCGAGACCTGGGACTCGCTCCACCTGCTGTCGCCGAACTGGATCAACACCCTGCCGGGTGAGGTCTATCGCGGCCCGGACCCGGACGGGTTCGCCGCCGCCGCGGACCATGTCCGGCACCTCGACGGGTACGCCGCCTCGTTCGGCGCTCCCGTCGAGGAGAACACCGCGGTACGCCGGGTGACGCGCAAGGACGGGGGGTTCGAGGTCGTGACGGCCAACGGCGTCTGGCGCGCCGGCTCCGTAGTCGTGGCCACCGGCTGGTGCGACCGCCCAGTCGTACCAGCGGTGGCCCGCGACCTCGCCCCGGACGTCCACCAGGTCGTGCCGCGCGACTACCGCAACCCGGCCGGCCTGCCGGACGGCGGCGTCCTGGTCGTCGGTGCCTCCGCGACCGGGGTCCAGCTCGCGGACGAGCTGCGGGCGTCCGGGCGCGAGGTCACCCTCGCCGTCGGCAGCCACACCCGGCTGCCGCGGCGGTACCGGGGCCGGGACATCTACTGGTGGATGCACCGCATCGGCATGCTCGACAAGACCATCGACGAGATGCCTGACCGCGGACGCGCACGGCGCGAGCCGTCCGCGCAGCTCGTCGGCGGCGCAGACCCGCGACCGCTCGACCTGTCGGTGCTGCAGGCCCACGGCGTACGGCTGACCGGGCGGCTCACCGCCGCCGACGGCCACCGGGTCCGGCTGGCGACCGACCTGTCCGCGAACGTCGCGGCTGCGGACCGGCGGCTGCACCGGTTGCTCGGTGCGATCGACCGACACCTCGGCACGCCCGCGCACCATCCACACGTGACGGTGGAGGCCGGCGGCGTACCCGAGATCGACCTGCGGGCGGAGGGGTTCCGCACGGTCATCTGGGCCACGGGTCATCGCCGGTCGTACCCATGGCTGCGGTTGCCCGTGCTCGACCTGCACGGCGAGATCCGGCAGTACCGCGGCCGCACGCCGGTGCCCGGGCTGTACGCGCTCGGCCAGCGGTTCCAGCACCGCCGAAACTCCAACACCATCGGCGGCGTCGGCCAGGACGCCGAGTACGTCGCCGACCACATCATGACCAGGAGAAAGACCAATGCCCATGTATGACGTCGTGGTCGTCGGCGCTCGTGCGGCCGGCGCCTCCACCGCCATGCTGCTCGCCCGGGAGGGCCTCAGCGTGCTGCTCGTGGACCGCAGCCGGTACGGCACCGACACGCTGTCCACCCACGCGCTGATGCGCGCCGGCGTGTTCCAGCTGTCCCGATGGGGGTTGCTGGATCGCGTGATCGACGCGGGCACCCCGCCGGTGCGGCGTACGACTTTCCGGTACGCCGACGACCTGGTGCCGATCACGCTGAAGCCGACCTACGGGGTGGAAGCGTTCTACGCACCGCGGCGGACAGTCCTCGACCCGATCCTGGTCGACGCCGCCCAGGAGGCCGGTGTGGAGGTCCGGTACGGGCTCACGGTGACGGGTCTGCAGCGGGACCGCCGCGGTACCGTCACCGGCATCGTGGCGCGGACCCGGGACGGCAGTCCGTTCACGGCGACCGCCCGGGTGGTGGTCGGTGCCGACGGCATCAGGTCGACGGTCGCCGACGCCGCCGGTGCGCCGTACGAGCGGGTGGGCGAGTCCGTCGGCGCTGTGACGTACGGGTACTGGACCGGCCTGGAGACCGACGGCTACGAGTGGAACTGGCGCCCATACGCCGCGACCGGCGCGTTCCCGACCAACGACGGCCTGACCTGCGTGTTCGCCGGCTCGTCACGGCGCCGGATCGGACGCGGCGGCATCGAGCCGCTGACCCGGATCGTCGCCGCGTCGTCCGCGGACCTGGCCGAACGGCTGGCTGCGGCGACCCCGCCGGACGCGCTGCGGACGTTCAACGGACGGCCCGGGCACATCCGGCGATCCTGGGGACCGGGCTGGGCGCTCGTTGGGGACGCCGGGTACTACAAGGACCCGCTGGCCGCGCACGGCATCACCGACGCACTGCGCGATGCCGAACTGTTGTCCCGGGCGATCGTCGAGGTGCTCCGGGACGACACCTTCGAGCACCTCGAGGAGTACCAGGCAACCCGCGACCGGCTGTCGAAGGCACTGTTCGACGTCACCGACGTGATCGCCGGGCACCGTTGGACCGACGAGGAGATCCCGGACCTCCTGCTCGACCTGAGCGCGTCGATGGCCGACGAGCTCGAGTTCCTCGCCGCCCTCCCGACCGGCTGCACCACCTGAGCCGTAGCCGCGCGATCAGGGCGCGTCGGTGGGATCCCAGCCGGTGACCAGGTTCTCGTCAAGGGCGTCCAGAGCCGCCACGTCCTCGTCGGCGAGACGGAAGTCGAACACGTCGGCGTTCGCTGCGATGCGCTCCGGACGGGTCGACTTCGGGAGCACGATCAAACCCTTCTGCAATGCCCAGCGGATGAGCACCTGCGCGGGCGTCTTCTGGTACCGCTCGGCGATTCCGACCAAGGGTGGATCGGACAGCCTCTGTCCCTTGGTGAGCGGACTGTAGGCCTCGACTGCAATCTCGTGCGCTGCACAGAGGTCGACCACGTCGCGGCGCGACGCCCAGTTGTACGGCGACAGCTCGATCTGGTTCACCGCCGGGGGGCTATCCGCCACGACGAGCAGCTCCTCGAGGTGCCTGACCATGTAGTTGCTGACGCCGACCGCCCTCACCCTGCCCGTGTCCAGCAGGTGCTCCATCGCCCGCCAGGTGTCCAGACGCGACCCGGGCACCGGCCAGTGCACCAGATACAGGTCGACCACATCGACGCCGAGCCTGCGGCGGCTGGCCTCGAACGCGTCCAACGTCGACCGGTAGCCGTGGTCGTCGTTCCACAGCTTGGTGGTGACGAAGACCTGTTGGCGGTCCAGGCCGCTTGCCCGCAGACCGATGCCGACGTCAGCCTCGTTGCCGTAGACGCGGGCGGTATCGACGTGCCGGTAGCCGGCCCGCAGAGCAGTCTCCACCGCCGCTGAGGTCTCGCCGCCGGCCCGGGCACGGAACACGCCCAGACCGACGACGGGGACAGGCACCCCGCCGCGGAGCGTCAGGGTCGCGTCGAGTCCGGCCGGCGCGCTCACTGCGGGTCCCCCGGCCGACCGCCGAGACCAACCAGCTCACAGCTCATCTGCCACAGCCTGGCCGCCACCTTGGCATCGTACGACGCCCTGCCGGACTGCTTGGGTCTGCGGTTTGCGAAGTTCCGCGTCGAGGTCGGGCGGGGCCCGACCGCGTCAGCGGCCGGAGGCGCTTGACGTCGATCCCGCTCGGCACTTCAGTGCGAGGATGACCGTAATGGAGTCATACGTTGAGCGTCCGCCGTTGCCGGGATTGGCGGGGGTAGTGCGGACAGTCTGGATCCAGTGCACCGGTGAGGCCCGAACGCGCCGTGCGGATGAGGTCGGAGTTCTTCTCCCACGCGATGTCCGGCCGCACCCTCGCATCGCTCCTGACCCAGTTCGGCGACCACGGGACGATGGGCCGACGGGAGATCACCTTCACCGCGATGGGAGGCGCCTACAACAAGGTCGCCGAGGACGCCACCGCGTTCGCGCATCGCAGCGAGTGCTTCCTGCTCGAGCACATCGCCGACGCGGCTGACCCGTGGGTCGATCGTTCCTGGGCGATCGCCCACGCCGATGGTTCGGGACGCGTGTACCCCAACTTTCCCGACCCCGCGCTCGACGACTGGGGCTCGGCATACCACGCGGGCAACCACCCCCGGCTGGCAGCGGTCAAGAACGCCTATGACCCGCACCGATTCTTCGACTTTCCCCAAGCCATCTGATCACAGCGAAGGAGAGACATGAGCAAGGTCTTCAGCGCCCACGCCGTCTCGGTCGACGGCTATGTCAGTGGTCGCACTCCCGACGGCGACGAGGAGTTCGGACGCGGTCTCGGTGACGCGCCCATGCTGTTCGACTGGTACATGGACGGGGACACGCCGAGCCAGGTGTTCGACGGATTCAAGCTGAGCGAGCCGAGCGCCCGGTTGTTCGACGCCATCGCGGCACGCGTGGGGGCGACTGTCGCGGGGCGCACGACCTACGAGCATTCGGGCCATTGGGGAGGCGGTGGCCCGCACCCGACGGCGCCGCTCGTCGTCCTCAGCCACCGGCCCGCGCCCGAGATCAGCGAAGCGCAGACGCTCGTCACCACTGGCATCGAGGCCGCGGTCGCGGCGGCACGCGAGGCCGCCGGGGCCAAGGACGTCGCCCTCATGGGCGGCGGCGTACTGACCTCCGCGCTGGAAGCGGGCCTCGTCGACGAGGTGATCCTCCATCAGGTGCCCGTTCTGCTGGGTGCTGGTCACAGCTTGTTCCAGGAGCTGCCGGCGCACGTGCAGCTCCGTCTGCTGGAGGTCATCCCTGCACCCGGCGTGACCCACCTCCACTACGAGGTGGTCCGATGATCCTCATCACCGGAGGGCTGGGCATGATCGGTGCCCACACCGCCCGCTCGCTCCTCGACCTCGGACACGAGGTCGTCGTCACCACCCATCGCCGTACCGAGGTCCCGTCGTTCCTCGCCGGCCGGGTGACCGTGGAACCCCTCGACGTCACCGACCGGGACGCGTTCCTCGCCCTCGGGGATCGCCACGACATCAGCGACATCGTCCACCTCTCCGGCAGCATCCCCGACGACCCGGTCAGCTTCTTCCGCACGGACACGACCGGTCTGCTCAACGCGCTGGACGCCGCCCGCACCTGGGGCGTCCGCAGGTTCGCCGTCGCCAGCAGCCTCGGCGTGTACATCGGCCGGACCGAGATCCCCTGGCACGAGGAGCTCGCGCTGCCCACCGCGGAGCTGCCGCACCTGATCATCGCCTTCAAGAAGGCTGTCGAGCCACTCACCACACACAGCCTCCAGGGAAGCGGTGTGCAGTCGGTCGTCCTCCGGATCGGGACTATCTGGGGACCGCTCGTCGACCCGGAGTCGCCGTTCTTCTACATCCCGCCGTACATCAGCGCCGTACTGCGTGGTGCGAAGCCGCAGCCGCTGTACGCCGACGACGGCGGTGACTGCTGCTACGCACCGGACGCCGGCCGCGCGATCGCCCTGCTGACGACCGCGGAGGCCCTGCGCCATGACACCTACAACGTGTCCAGAGGCCGGCCGTTCACCAACCGCGAGTTCGCGGACGCTCTGGAGGCGATCACTCCGGGCCTGCGGCTCGACCTGCTGCCCGGGAGGCAGGACGGCCCCGGCGACGACCCGTACCTCGACACCACCCGGCTCACCCAGGACACCGGCTTCGCGCCGAACTTCGACGTCGCCAAGGCGGTCGCCGACTATGTCGCGTGGCGCGCACACAACCCCCGCTGAAGGAGCCTCGATGCGCTGCTCAGCTGCTTCGCGTTCCAGGTCCAGCAGAGCCGTGGCTACCAGGTCGGCCTTGGCTGCGGCGCGTACGGCGTCGTCGGCCAGTTCAGTGACCCGCTGCGCGCAGGCGTCGTGGTGGTGTTCATGGGGTCGGCTCCTGTCGTTCGGGGCGGCCGTTTTTGCTGGTGTCGACCGAATTTCCGGCGTGGCAACCTGAAGACAGAGTCGTTCCGTCTAGTCAGTGGAAGGCGGTGCGAGCGATGCGCAGCCGTGACGAGGCGGACTACGAGGAGTTCGTGAGCGCGCGCGCTCCGCCGCACCGCGTACCTGCTCTGCGGCGACTGGCACCGCGCGGAGGATCTGGTGCAGTCGGTGTTCACGTCGCTGTACGTCAACTGGCACTACGTCCGTGACCAGGCGAGTCTCGACGGCTATGTGCGCACGATGCTGGTGCGCCGCGTCATCGACGAGTCACGTCGTCCGTGGCGGCGGGAGACGGCGAGCGAGCGGCTTCCGGACACCGCGGTGCGTCAGGGGCTCGCGTTCGAGGACCGCGAGCTGGTGCGCGCCGCGTTGAGCTCGTTGCCGGCGCGGCAGCGGGCCGTTGTCGTGCTGCGGTTCTTCGACGACCTCGACGTCGCGCAGACCGCCGAGCTCCTCGACTGCTCCGAGGGCACCGTGAAGAGCTACACCGCGCGGGCACTCGTCACCCTGCGGACCGAGCTGGGTCAGCAATGGCCGGTGCCGGCCGACCGCGATGGAGGCAACCGATGAACGACCCGATGATGAAAGGCGACGACGCCCGCGGTCTTGCCGCCCTGTTGCAACGAGCCGTCGACGACGAGCCGCCGTCGGGGTTCACGGCCGCCGAGCAAGTGAGACGTGGCCGGCGGGCGCGCCGACGGCGTACCGAGCTTGCAAGCGTCAGCGCAGTCGCGGCGGTCGCTGTCGTCGCCCTCGTCGCTGTCGCCGTGCGCGGCTTGGCAGACGGGACCACCGACGCGACCGCCGGCACCCCCGCGGCGACCTCCGGCTCGGCCGGGCCGAGTGAGCTGACCAAGGACACCGTCGCGGCGACGATCGAGGACGCGCTCGGCGTGACGTTTCGCACCGTGAAGGTGCAGGAGCGCATGAAGATGCCGTCCGGCCAGCCCGCGTTGGACCTGTACGGCGCGATCGCCGACCCCGCAGGCGACACCGTGTTCGTCTTCGGCATGGTGGGTGTGGACGACGGACCGACCACACCGCCGACAGGTGAGGAGACGGCACGCACGCTGCCCAACTGCAAGGCCAGCGACTTCACCGTTGGCACCAGACCGCCGCAGAGCGCGTACGTCGGGACCTGCCACTCGCAGACGCTGTCGAACGGCGCCGTCGTGATCTGGCGCAGCGGGCACGCGCCCGGTGGGTACGCGCGGTCCGCGGCGATGCTCGGCCGGCCGGATGGCTCCGAGGTGTTCGTCGAGTCGACCAACCAGGCGATCGTCGACCCGCGCACCTGCGTCGAGAACGGAACCGGGAAGCACTGCCCGGTCGGCGCGATCGTGCGACCCGACCCGGGCGTGACTGCGCAGGCCCTCGGCGACCTGCTGGTCTCACTGGAGCCTCTCACTCGCTGAGCTCGCGACAAGCGCCCCTTGGGCCACCGCCATTCCAGCACCGTGTTATTGCTGAATGACACGCCGCCCGGTGAAGCGAATAGGTCTGATCCGCACAAACTGCGTGCGCAGGCCGACCGCCCAGGGCTTGGGACCCTCGTCTCCCCACAGTTCTACGAGGATGTCCGGGTCGTCGACAAGCTCAGCGTCGCCGACGGCCATGACACTCCAGCCGCTCTGGAGAAACTCGTCGATGTCGTCGATCTCGAAGGCCACCCGGCTGTTGCGCATCGCATCCGCCAGTGCGCTCCCGACGGCAGTCCTGAAGAAGATGGCGCGCCGGTGGACGACATAGTTGACCGGCAGCACCTGCGGACCGTCCGGGCCGTTGAAGCCCACGCGTCCGACAGACTTTACGGCCAGAAGCTCCCGGCATTCCTCGGGCGGCAGATGCTGGAAGAGAGCCGGCTCGAACCATCGACTCCTGCTGTCGTCTCTGCTCATTTCTCATATGTACGCCGATTCCCCATGCCGGCGGACCGGCCGTAGGTCCCGAAACGGCGGGCCGAACAGCGTCGGGTCTGTGGCGCGGACTGGTGGGCTGACCGCCTTGGGCAGGCATGGCCTGCCTGCCCAAGGAGCGCGACCTACTCGCCACAGACAACCCGATCACCCTGCCTCAGGTTGCGGGCGTCTTCTCGCGGGTCACAGCTTTCGCCATCGACATCAGCGCCAAGGCGATGAGGATCAGCGCGATTCCGAGGCCGACTGCCATCGCCGCCACTCCGAACGCGACCACGGATGTGTACAGGGACGCTCGCAGGAACGACGCCGACATCGCGGTCTGCCGAAGAGGGTCTTCTCGGTCCAGTTCGGCATACGTCTTACCATTCGTTGCCTCCAGCGCATGCTTCTCGATGACCTGTGCCTGCGCATAAGCCGAGAAGGGGCCGTCGACCTCGTCACCCGCCAGGAAGTCGGCGTCGTCGGCGACGGTGATCCTCGCGTCCGAGAGCTGATCCTGCACCATGAACCACGTCACCCCACCCGCCACGATCATGACCGCCCCCATGACTAGGACGATCACTGCGATCGCGCGCGAGCCTCCACTCTGGCTTGCCATTGAGTCTCTCCTTATCCGCCACCTGGTCCCGGTGGACGTCCAATACACTCGCTGTCCAGCCAGCCGGCTACCAGAGGCGAAAGTCCCGGGAAGGGAATGCCGACCCGCCCCCGAACGGACCGGAGCGCCGAGTCATTTCGCGTCGCTGATCGACGTTGCTGATTCCCATCCGGCGTCATGAAATGTCACGAAAACACCGACGGCACGGGCTGGTGCGACGTCGATCGAGCCAGCTGCCTGATCGGACCAGTGAACCGATGCCTATCGGGTGACACCGCTGAACAGTTCGGGGTGACGATGCCGTAGAGGGCGGCTACGCCGATTCATCCGTCGCTGAAGTGGTTGGCTCGCCGGGCTGTACGACGTCCGCGATCGGTCGGCGGGGCGTGGGCGGCACCGGCGGGCCGTAGCCGAACCGGATCACAGCCTGGGGCTGGTTCCACGGTCCGAGCGGGTCACGGACCAGCCAGCGCAGCTGCCGGTGTTCGATCGCCTGGTTGAGCAGGGAGGTGGCGACACCGTGTGCGGTTGCCTCCAGCAGCACCCGCTCCATCGCCTGGCCGGCGCGCAGCCACTCGTCCGGCGTGTCCTGGCCGGTGCTCAGCACGGCCAGCTGCGAATGCGCCTCGAACTCGGCGGCTGGTCGCCGGGCGTCCGCAGGTGTCGCGGCAAGATCGCGGACCGGCGTCGAGCGGATCCGCGGTCGCGGCCCGAGCGCGGACGTCGGTACTCCCTCGGTGGACCGTTCCCCACCCACCCAGCGGCGCCGTTCCGAGGTACGCGCCTGGTCGAAGCCGTCCTCCATGTCGGCTTCTGCGGTGGTCAGCCGCAGGTAGTGCAGTCGTACCAGGTCGTCGACCCAATCCAGGCTCGCGCCCTCCGATTCAGCGCTCAGACTAAGCAGGTTGCGTACATCGTTCGGCACCCGGCGATCCAGGTAGGGGTTCCTGTTGGTACGACGCTGCGGCAGCACCGGGTGCAGCGCTGCGAGCGACTCGACGCCGGCATCGGCGGGCCCAAGCTCGACTTCCACGACCAGGTCCGGCCGGCCGCTGTCGTGCGCTGCGCGCGGTCTGGTGCCGTATCCGAGATGCGCCGCGGCGACCCGTAGGTTGAACACGGCAGCACCAAGGGCGAGGTGCAGCATCCGGCTGTCGGGATCCTCGGCGGGCAGTTCCCGGTCCCGGTCGCGATACACCTCGACGGCCTCGTCGGTGAACCGGAATCGCCAGGGTTGGGTGTTGTGCATCGACGGCGCGGTTGCCGCCGCGCGGAGCAATGTCTCTCTCTCGGCATCGGACAACGACATGACGGTCGCCTCCACTGGTCGAGGCCATTCTTCCACTCCACGCCTCACGGATCGACGCCGAAGAGCTCGCGACTGCTCAACGGCCCAGGGCATCGCCACCGACCGGCCGTTCACCGCCGAACCCCAGGAGTGGGAGGACCCATCAACACCACGACCCCGCGACACGCAACGCCAAGTACCCCAGGCCGTACAAAACCAACTGCAGGACCATCGCGAGCAACAGCCACTGAGGCGGCCCGGTCGCGGCGCGACGGCCCAGCGAGCGAAGGCCAGCCATCCCCGTCGCCACACGGAGGTCGGGAGGCGCAGACTTGGTGAGTGACCGAGCCAACGGAACTGTCGTACGACAAGTGTCTCGAGTTGCTGTCCGGTGGTGTAGTCGGCCGGATCGCGGTGTGTACTCCCTCC
Source organism: Kribbellaceae bacterium (assembly GCA_035650275.1). Taxonomy (GTDB): domain Bacteria; phylum Actinomycetota; class Actinomycetes; order Propionibacteriales; family Kribbellaceae; genus DASRHY01. The sequence continues at coordinate 10,137 of DASRHY010000173.1, forward strand.
GGCCCGCGGATCCTGCCGGTCAACTACTCGGTCGTTGACGATTCGATCGTGTTCCGCACCACGCCGTACAGCGTCCTGGGAACGCATGCGTGGGACACCAAGCTCGCCTTCGAGGTCGACCACATCGACCACGAGCGCCGGCAGGGGTGGAGCGTGGTCGCGACCGGCAACGGCGCGATGATCGATGACCCAGACGAGCTAGCGGCGATCCGGTCGCACTGGGACCCACAACCCTGGCCGAGCGGCGCGCAACGCCTGCTCTACGTCCGGCTCCGATGGGACGAGCTCACCGGCCGACGGCTGGGCCCCGGCTAGATCACGGACGCCCCGGTGCCCGACCCCGGCGGCACCCGACGCAGAGCAGAAGGACCGCCCTCTCGATAGTGATCGGAGACGAAAGTCCCTTCGAAACCGGGGATTTCGGACCCGCTGCTGGAGCGCATCCGCGCCGACAATGTCATACAGACGGGCACTGGATGGGCCGGTCGATGAGGAGGCGGTCATCATGCTGGTGCGAGACGTCATGACCTCACCGGCCGTCACCGTGACCCCGTACACCACGGCGCACGAGGCTCTGCGACTACTGGACGAATGCCACATCACCGCCCTGCCGGTCGTCGACGACGACGGCGTCGTCGTCGGGGTGGTCAGCGAGGCGGACCTGCTCGCGTTGATTCCGGACGGCCGGCACTCCGATCCACTGGCGCCGGTCGGCGCCGCGGCGACCCGCCGGGTCCGCGAGCTGATGACCCACCCGGCGGTCACCGTGGACGCCGACAGCAAGGTCATCGCGGCGGTCGAGCTGATGAGGTCGAACGTGATGAAGAGCCTGCCGGTGGTGCTGAACGGCCGGATCGTCGGCGTGGTCAGCCGCAGCGATCTTGTCCGCGTGCTCGCCCACACGGATGACCGGATCCGCTACGAGGTCACCGGCCTGTTCCGCGCCGACGGCGCCAACTGGCTGGTCGACGTCTCCGACGGCGTGGTCACCATCAACGGGCCGGTCACCGACCGGCAACGCGGCGACGCCGAGGCCATCGCCAGGTCAGTCACCGGCGTCGTCGACGTCCGAGTGCACTGAGACCAAATCCCTCGGTGAGATGGCCGGGCGACGAATGACAGCCGACCGTCGACGAGGATGACCAGCTCGCCGTCCAACCGCGGGCTCCGTGCTTTCGCCTCGAGCGTGGCGAGGTGCACGGCCTAGCCGGCTGTGCGCTCGTCACCGTTGGCGGTCTTCGGTGAGATTGCGGACACACGCTGTGAGGCTCTTACGCAGGTCCCGTTGGTGTGCGGGTGTCAGACCGGCGCACATCTTCTTCTCGACATTGCGTACCGCCGCGCTGGCCGCCTGGAGGTGCTCGCGGCCGGTCTCGGTGAGCGCGGTAGGTAGCTCACGGCCACGGGGTGCGGTTTCGGGCCGGGTGACGAGGCCTCGTGCTTCGAGGCCGCGGAGTACGACGTTCATCGACTGGCGGGTGACGAAGGCTCCGCGAGCCAGCTCGGCGTTCGACAGCCCTGGGCGTTGTCCCAACAGTTCCAGGCATGCGTACTGGGGGACGGTCAGGTGCAGCGGGCGTAGTGCCGCGTCCATCGAGTTGCGCAGCGCCACCGCGGCCTGTTTGAGGACGTAGCCGACCGCTTCCTCTACTCGACCGACCGTTTCAGGTGTGCTCATGTCAGCATCCTGACATACAGTCTTGGTGTCAGGACTTTGACATAGACAAGGAGAGCACCGTGACCGTCACCGGACCCGACTTCATCGCGCTTCAGGTACGTGAGCTGGACAGCGCCGCCGCCTTCTACGAGGACCAGCTGGGCCTGCGCCGTGCCCCAGTCAGCCCGCCCCACGCGATCGTGTTCGCCACCACGCCTGTCCCGTTCGCCGTGCGTGACCCGCTGCCCGGCGTCGACCTCGACGCAGCCGACCGCCCGGGTTTCGGCGTGGCGTTGTGGCTGCACGTCAGCGACGCGCAGGCCCTGCACGACCGGCTGGCCGCGGCCGGCGTACCGATCGTGACGCCGCCCTTCGACGGCCCGTTCGGACGCACGTTCACCTTCACCGACCCTGACGGCTACGCCCTCACAATCCACGACAAGCGATGAGCGCCGCCCGATCACCGAACAGGACGAGTCGAACCCGATGATCGAGGACGCCTCGAGAGTGCGAGGAAGCCTGCAGACGTTCCTCTGTGTGTTCAGCACCGATGACCACGTCGGTCGCAGCAACCACGCCGCCCTCAGCCGGCGGATCCGGGGCAGCTCGCGTCGAGTCGCCTACGACGGTTCGACAGCTGACGTCCTACTGGCCGTGGTCGGTTGCCGAGTCGAATGTGTTCAAGCGGTTTGCAAGTTCTGTCCTCGACCGCAGGGAGAGTTTGCGGTAGATCCGGGTCAGGTTGGCTTCCACGGTCTTGACGGACATGAACAGTGCCGCTGCGGTCTCTTGATTCGAGTGTCCTGACCCGACGAGCTCGGCGACTCGGCGTTCCGTCTCCGTGAGCATGCTCGTGGTGGGGTGCAGCCCCACCCGGCCGGCTTCATCGCGTGCTCGTTCCGCCCATCGCGGTATGCCCAGCTCCTCAAAGGCGTCCGCCGCCGCGTTCAGCGCTTCACTGGCCATGCCCTTGTATCCGGCGCGACGGTAGACCTGCCCCAACGCCAGCCGGGAACGGGTTGCCTCGAACGGACACTCGGATCCCGATTGACCGACAACCTTGACAAGCTCGCTCAACGCGTTGTCCACGTCCCCGCGCGCGGCCGTCAGCAACGCCAGGCAGCGGTCCGCGGCAACGGTTGCTTCCGGCCTTCCGGCCTCGCCTTGGCGCCGCAGAACCGAGATGGCCACCTCGACGTCCTCCATCGCGCCGACCTGCAGGGCGGCGTCGGCGTAGTCGACGCCCCACAGGAGCTGTTCCAGATCGACCATCTTGGTACTCGCGAAGATCTCGGCGAGCTCGCGCAGAGGCTCGAGCGCCGCTTGCCAGTTCCGGGCGGAGGCCTCGATGAATCCGAGCTGCGCCAGGAAGCCGCCCAGCCAATACGTCAACCCGTGGATTCTCGACCGCGCCGCCGCGCGCTGAGCCACCTCCCGGGCCCCGTCCAGGTCGCCCGTGTACTCCCTGATCAAGATCCGAGCCATGTCCTCCTGAAGGCCGACGCCGATCCAAGCGCCCAGGCGGTCCGCCTCATCCAGAGCAGCCCTGGCTTCACGCACCTTGGAGGCGCGGATGAGGACAAGAACCAAGGCGATGTACAGGCTGGACAGGTCGCCGTACCGGCCCGCGTCGACGGCCCGCGCGATGCCGTCGCGGGTATGTCTCTCGGCCGTCTCGTCGTCCCATGCCGCATGGAACCCGTGAGCCCACGCCCATTCCGCGGAGGCCAGGTCGAGCGTCGAGCCGTCGACCAGCCGGTCGACCTCGCGCAACGTCCGGCGTGGATCGCCCACTCCCCAGAGACGCTCGATACTTTGTTGCTGATTCAACGCCGCGAGCTGAAGATCAAGACGGTCGACAGCGGCCGCCTCGGTGATCGTCATCTGCGTCAGCCGGAGCGCAAGCCTGCCGTGGCCTTCCATGCGGTGATGCTCGCTCAGCATCTGCAGGGTCTCAGCACGAACCTCGCTGCATTCCGGTGTCATCCGGAACGCTTGCTCGGCCAGCAGCCGAGCCTCGCGCAAGTCGTCGGCCAGCCGAGCCCGCCGGATCATGACCTGAGCCCGCTGCTCCGGAACAGCGGCCAGCGCCGCACCTTTGTCCAGGGCCGCGCGTGCCGCCAGGGCATCCCCGGCGTCGACGTACGTATCCACGGCGCGGCGCCAGCGATGGAAGCCGGTGGTGGCGTCCCCATCGGACGGCGTCGCCAGAGCGGCTCCTTCCAGCAACTCGCCAGCCAACGCTTGAGCTCCGCGATCGCGGGAGATGTCGGCTGCGCGTTCCAGCTCGCCGGCGACCGCTTCGTCGGGGGCTGTGATCGACCTCGAGCGATGCCGGGCCCGCTCCACCGGGTCGTCGAGCATCGATGCGAGAACACGGTGTGCGCGACGACGTTCTGCCGGTGCGGCGGCGTCGTAGATGGCCGAAGCCAGCATGGGGTGGGTGAACGCGACCACCGACCCGGCGCCGACGGTTGCCACGTCCCAGTCCGCAGCGGCCTCCAGAGCCGGCCGGAGCCGAGCGTCCTCAAAGACCTCCTCGAGCTGCGCCACTGTCAGCCGCCCTGCTGCGGACACCAGCAGCAGGACGTCGCGAGAGCTCTGCGGTAGCAGCGTGACCTTCTCACCGAGAAGCCCCGCCAAGCTCGGAGGGACCGGGAAGATCGGATCGTGGCCCAGCTGGACGCTCCAGCACCACTTGGACACCTCGGACTGCATCGCCTGCGCGATCATCAGGGCCAGGAAAGGGTTCCCGCTGCTCGCCCGAGCCACGCCGGCGCTCATCGGCGGAGTCCATCGCGGCCCCAGGCGGGTGCGCAGCAGCTGACCTATCGCCCAGTCCTCCAAGGGTGGCAGCGACAGCTCGTGCCGCGGTTCAGGCAACGCTCGGATCAGGTCTGCGCCGGTGTCCGGGTCAGGCCTCGACCCGACCAGGATGCTCAACCGCTGAGGTTCGACCGAGATCCGGCGGAGCGCGAAGGCGAGGCTGCCGATAGTCGCCTGGTCCAGCCACTGCAGGTCGTCGATGACGACCGTCACCGGCTCGGACTCGCAGAGCTGCTTCAGCAGACCCTGGACCGCCAGGGGTACCGCCAGGGCATCGATCTCGGCTCCGTCTGGTTCGACACGGTGCAGAGCGACCGCCAGTGCGCGCCGCTGCGGACCCGGAAGGCTCTTCTCCGCTTCCTCGGGAACCTGCCCGATCAGTTCGGCCAGTCCCGCGAACGGCAGTCCGCGGTCGAACTGCGTCGGGGTGACAGAGAGCACCCTTCGTCCCCGGCGTTGGGCCAGCTGATCGGCGACCTTCAGCAGGCTGCTCTTCCCCACCCCGGGATCGCCGATCGCGACCACGCTCCCGCCTTGGACCAGGACATCGCTGAGGACTCGCAGAGCCCCCTCGCGGCCGAACAACCCGAACGCGGCCGCCGATACGTCGTCCATCAGGTCATCATCGTCCAACCCGTGCGCCCAGATCGAGGGTCCTGGCCGTTCTCCGCCGAGGGGTATCCCCGATGCCATGAGAGCGATCCCACGCCTAGCGTCACCGCGTTCCCACCAACCAAGGAGGAAAGCGATGAACGCAACCACACGACCGGCAGTGGTACTCGTCCACGGCGGGTTCGTCGACGGTTCCGGATGGCGAGGCGTCTACGACAGACTGCGTGCCCAGGGCCACCGGGTCGCAGTCGTGCAGAACCCGACGGTGTCCCTCGAGGGCGACGTGGCCGCCACCAAGCAGGTCCTCGACGAGCTCGACGGCCCTGCGGTCCTCGTGGGCCACTCCTACGGCGGCGTCGTCATAACCGAGACCGGCAGCGACCCCCGCGTCGCCGGCCTCGTCTACATCGCGGCGTTTGCCCCTGACAAGGGCGAGTCCGTGAACACCCTGATCGCCGACCCGCCGCCGGGAGCGCCGGTTCCGCCGATCCTGCCGCCCCGGGACGGCTACCTGTTCCTGGACCGCGACAAGTTCCACGACTCGTTCGCGGGGGACCTACCGGCCGACGAGGCGGCGTTCATGGCCGACTCGCAGGTCCCGTGGGGGCTCGGTGCGCTTGGCGGCTCGGTCAGCGAACCCGGCTGGCGGCTCAAGCCGAGCTGGTACCTGGTCGCCGGCGACGACCGCATGATCCCGCCACCGGCCCAGCGGGCGATGGCCGAGCGGGCCGGCGCATCGGTCCGCGAGGTCCCCGGCAGCCACTCGGTCTACGTGTCCCAGCCCCAGGCGGTCGCCGACCTCATTCACACCGCCGTCGAGTCTCTCACCTGACACCTCCTCACTGCCCTGCAAGGAGACGCACCATGTTCCGTTCGATCCATCTCCGCCGTGGCCGGCGGCTCTTCGCCGTCGCCGCGGCCCTCGCCGCGCTGACCGGCGCGGCGGTCGCCACCAACAACGTCGCCGGCGCGACCGGCAGCAACGCCACCACGTCCGCGGTCATTCTGTCGGACCCGCGCACCAACCCGTCGAAGCCCTCGAAGCCGACCGTGGTGCTCGTCCACGGCGGCTGGGCCGACTCGTCCGGCTGGAACGCCGAGATCGCCGCCCTGCAGGACGAGGGCTACCCGGTCATCGCCGTGGCCAACCCGCTGCGCGGGCTGAGCTCGGACGCCGGCTACGTCCGCAGCGTCCTGCAGACCATCCCCGGCACGATCGTGCTGGTCGGCCACTCCTACGGCGGCGCAGTCATCAGCAACGCAGCCCTCGGTGTGCCCAACGTCAAGGCGCTGGTCTACATCGCCGCGTTCGCCCCCGACACCGGCGAAAACCTGGAGCAGCTGGTGACGATGAACCCCGGCACCCACATCACGCCTGACGCGCTGGACGCGCGGCCGTACCCGCTGCCCGGTGGCGGGACCGGCACCGACCTGTACATCAAGGCCGCGGTCTTTCGCGACGCGTTCGCCGGCGACCTGCCCCGCAAGACCACCAACCTGATGCAGGCCGAGCAGCGGCCGTTCTCGGTCGCCGCGTTCACCGAGCCCTCCGGTGAGCCGGCGTGGAAGACCATCCCGTCGTGGTATCTGGTCGCCACCAACGACCACGCCATCCCGCCGAAGACCCAGCAGTTCATGGCCCGTCGAGCCGGCTCGGTCATCAGCGACGCGGCCGCCTCACATGTGCCGATGCAGTCCCAACCCAGAGCCACCCTGGCCACCATCACGAGCGCAATCCACGCGGTCGACTAACCCCCACCACCACGACAGACACGAACCTGTTGGGCCCGGCAGCACCCCGCCGGGCCCACAGGCACGATCAGTCGCGAAACAGGTGACCAGACCGATCAGGAATCGAGAAGCACGGGTGTCCGCGCGGCAACTAGCGTGAACGCCATGGACATCACCATCGACTCGGCTTCGAGGTCCGCAACGACGTCGGCTACAGCGGGATGCGCTGGCTCACGGTCGGCCGTCCGGACCAGCCCGGCACGTCCCTCGTCATGCAGCCACCGGCCGCCGACCCCGGCATCACCGACGAGTGCTGGCCACGGCGTGAAGGCCGCCAACGGTGCGACAAAACCCACCTCACGTAAGGAACTGGCCATGACCTCCATCGAATCCATCACCCTCGAAGTGCCCGACCCCACGATCGCCAACGCCTTTTACGCCGCGGCGTTCGGGTTGGGCACCGTAGTGGGCGTCCGCGCCTCGGAGGCGCCGACGACCGGCTTCCGCGGGTTCGCGCTGTCGCTCGTGGTGTCCCAGCCGAGCACCGTCGACAGCCTCATCAGCACCGCCCTCGACGGCGGGGCCACCACCCTGAAGCCGGTCAAGAAGAGCTTCTGGGGCGTCGGCGGCGTCGTGCAGGCACCGGACGGGACGATCTGGAAGGTCGCCACGTCGGCGAAGAAGGAGACCGGCCCGGCTACCCGTCAGGTCGACGACGTCGTGCTGCTGCTGGGCGTCGCGGACGTCAAGGCGAGCAAGCAGTTCTACGTCGACCACGGCATGGCAGTGGCGAAGAGCTTCGGCAGCAAGTACGTCGAGTTCGAGACCGCCGGGTCGCCCGTCAAGCTGGCGCTGTACAGCCGCCGTGCCGCCGCCAAGGACGCCGGCGTCTCCCCGGACGGCGCCGGATCGCACCGGATCGTCATCGCCTGCGATGCCGGGCCCTTCACCGACCCGGACGGCTTCGCGTGGGAGGCCCCGTCAGTCTGACGTGGGCTGCGGCGCGGCCCCGACGGCGAATCACCGGGGCGACTCAAACAGCCACGGGACAAACGCAGCCCGTCGGCAGGCCGATGTCGTGCGCCAACCTCTGGCCCTAAGACTCGCGAGTGCGGAGAACGGGCTAGCGTGGCGAAGTGCATCGGCTGAGGGAGGACTGTCGTGACGACCAAGAGTGACTTCAGTGAAGAGGAATGGGTCCGGGTCCGGCGGGCGCCGTTGGTGGCCGGGATGGCGATCTCGTTGGCCGACCCCGGCGGTCCCATCGAGACGGCGAGGGAGTCGATGGCGACGATCAAGTCGACGACCAATCCGCCGAGCCGCGAGCAGATGCTCGCTGAGATCGCGCTGGACATTCAATCCATGACCCAGCAGAAACAGAACCCGCTCAGCGGCTTCAAGCCGAGCAAGGGTGTGCAGGCCGGGCCATTCGTCCTGGACGAGCTGCAGGCGGTGATGCAGATCGTGTCCTCCAAGGCGACAGCGGAGGAGACCGGTGCCTTCAGCCGATGGCTGCTCTCGGTCGCGCAGGCCGCGGCCGACGCCGCGAAGGAAGGCGGCTTCATGGGGTTCGGCGCTGTGCAGGTCAGCCAGGGCGAGAAAGACATGCTGGACCAAGTGCGCTCGGCGCTCGGCAGCGGCTAGATCGCTTGCTCCACCACTGCGGCCGCTGGTCCTTCCCGACGGCGTGATCGCCTGGCGCACCCCCCAACCGGCGGCAGCGGCGGGGCTCGACCACGCCCTGCTCAGACTTATGCACCGGCAGCTCTGAGCGCCGTCAAGGCACTCGATCAGCTACGCGCTGCTGGTCTACTCCTCCACCTGGTTCCGGCATGAGAGCGGCCAGTTGAGGTCGTCTCCAGCGACCTATCGCAGCTGCAGGGCGTTCGTCGCTCGGTGCACCGATGAGTCTTCGATGTTTGCGCTGTCTGTACAGGTGACCGCAGTACGGAACGGAGGGTACACCGATGCGCCAGATCCAGATCCGCAAGCCAGCCAAGAAGACGACCAGGGTGACCGACCGCACGGACGGCTATGGGCTGGACCTCCGGACGCCGTCAGGACGTCTCCTTCGCTACTGACCGGATGACCGCAGCGCGGGCGACTCGGCGTTCCGCCTCCGTGAGCAGGTTCGTGGTGGGGTGTAGCCGCACGCGTCCGGCTCCTACTTACCGTCAGAGACGGGATTCGGCCTCGGCGGCCAGGCAGAGCTCGGCCAGGGACCTTGGGTCGGTGAGGGATCTTCCGGTACGTTCCTCGATCCGGCGAAGCCGGTGGCGGACCGTGTTCGGATGGCAGTACAGACGCTCGGCCGCGTCGTTCGCTGATCCGCCGCTCCCCAGCCAGGTCCGCAGTGTCTGCAGCAGGAGGTCGCGATCCTCGCGCGGCAGGTCGTCGAGTCCGCCGAGGACGGTGCGGACGAAACGTTCAGCGACGTCCGGCGCGGCCATCGTCAGCACGGCCAGCGGCGCCTCGTCGAAAAGCGTGACCGGCGTGTCGTCGGCGCAGGCGGCCAGCGCGATGCGGGCGAACCGTAGCGCCTGTGCCGTATCGGTCAGGTCGTCGTACGGCGGGCTGATCCCGACCCGTACCGGGGTCAGCCGGCGGAGCTGGTCGACGAGCTTGCCCGGTGCGGCGGTGCGGAGGCAGACGAGTCCGACCTGGACGTCGGGCAGCAACCGCCACGCCGACGGGAGATCGACCGACCGCAGGCGTTCCTCGGCGCCCGGCACCGCCGGCCGGCCGAGATCGGGCGCCGCGGCGACGACCACGACGTACGGGCCGTGGTGCGGCAGGCGCAGAACGTCGGCGGCCTCCCACAGCGTCCCGCCGTCGGTGACCCGGCCCTCGAGGACGGCCTCGACCAAGGCGGATCGCCGGTGCTCGCGCTCGATCGAGAGCGTCGTCTGGGCGTCGCGGTACGCCGTGCTCATCGCATCGGTGTAGACAGACTGGATCACCCAGAGTTGAGACGCGGCCCCAACCACGGCCTCGGTCGCCACCCGGCCGTTCGCCGCGGCCCCGGCGAGTACGGCCTCCCACAGGTACCGGGTACCGACCCGGTAGGCCGCCATCACGTCCGCGAGGGGCGCGCCCTGTTCGGCGCGCATCCGGCCGGTCGCGCGAGCCGCCTCGGGATCGAAGACCGCGCCGCTCATCGAGCCGAGCATGAACTCGATGTTCGTCAGGCACGAAGCGCGCAGATCCTCGAACCCGACCATCTCGCCGGCGGCGTAGAACGGGATCTCGGCCTGGATCTGCTTGGCGGCACCCTCGGCCAGCTCACCGGCGCGGTCCCACAGCGCGGTGACGATCGCGGCGATGGGGGTGCCGCTGTCCATTTCCGGAGCATAAGGCCGGCACCGGCGGGCGGCTACCGCAGCCGGGCCAGCGCCGCCTCGGCCGCGTTGTATCAGCTGCCGGGCAAGGTTGGCGGGGGTGACCACATCGCCGATGTAGTTGGCGTTGTGTTCACAAGGAAAGCGGCGTTGTTCTGGGTCACAGTCGTGGCGTCCATGCGTTGTTTCGCTCGCCATCGACCGCGCCCGCAGGTGGGCGCATGGTGAGACTGTCTTCCCGATCTGCCCCGGAGTGCCACATGACGAACCTCAGCCAAAACCTCACCGAGTCCGCCCAGCTCTACCCGCAGCGTGCCGCTGTCCGGATGGATGACGACGTCCTGACCTACGAAGCCCTGGACGCCGCCGCGTCGCGTGCGGCAACGTTGCTGCGCGACAGCGGCGTCCGTCCCGGCGACCGGGTCGGGCTGATGCTGCCGAATGTGCCTGCGTTCCCGGTCGCTTACTACGGCGCACTGCGCGCGGGCGCGGTCGTCGTACCGATGAACCCACTGCTCAAGCAGCGCGAGGTCGAGTACTACCTCGGCGACTCCGGGGCGGTCGCGCTCCTCGGGTGGCACGAGTTCGCCGCGGAAGCGGCGCTCGGCGCCAAGGCCGCGGGCGTGCGGTTCCTGTCGGTGGCGCCCGGAGCCTTCGAGCAGTCGCTTGCGGCTGTCGAACCCCTGCGCGAGCCGGTCCCGCGCGAGGACCTGGACACTGCGGTGATCCTCTACACGTCGGGAACCACCGGCAAACCGAAGGGTGCAGAGCTCACGCACGCGGGGCTGAACAAGAACCAGGCCGTCACCGCCCGCACGCTGATCGAGGTCGGACCGGACGACGTCGTGATGGGATGCCTGCCGCTGTTCCACGTCTTCGGTATGGGGTGCGGGATGAACGCGAGCATCGCCAACGGCGCCACCCTGACGCTGATCCCGCGGTTCGACCCGGCCAAGGCACTGGCGGTGATCGGCCGAGACAGGGTCACGGTCTTCGAGGGCGTGCCGACGATGTACTCCGCGATGCTCGGCGTGCCCCATCGGGAGTCCTACGACGTGTCCACCCTGCGCACCTGCGTCTCCGGTGGCGCGGCGCTCCCGGTGGAGGTGCTGCGCGGTTTCGAGTCCGCCTTCGGCTGCATCATCCTGGAGGGCTACGGCTTGTCGGAGTCCTCGCCGGTGGCGTCGTTCAACCACCCGGACGCGGAGCGGAAGGCCGGCTCGATCGGGACCCCGGTCGAGGGCGTGCGGATGCGAGTGGTCGACGATCAGGGTGAGCCGGTGCCGCAGGGTGAGATCGGCGAGATCCAGATCAGCGGCCACAACGTGATGAAGGGCTACTGGAACAAGCCGGACGCGACCGCGGCGACGATCACGGCGGACGGCTGGCTGAAGACCGGCGACCTGGCCCGGCAGGACGAGGACGGCTACTTCTACATCGTCGACCGCAAGAAGGATCTGCTGATCCGCGGTGGCTACAACGTCTATCCGCGCGAGGTGGAGGAGGTGCTGTACGAGCACCCTGCGGTAGCCGAGGTCGCCGTGGTCGGCATCCAGCACCCGTCGCTGGGCGAGGAGATCGGCGCGGCCGTCGTGCTGATGGCCGGGGCGTCCGCCACGCCAGAGGAGCTGCGCAGCTTCGTCAGGGACCGGATCGCGGCGTACAAGTACCCACGGGCAGTGTGGATCGCCGAGTCGCTGCCGAAGGGCCCGACCGGCAAGATCCTGCGCCGCGAGGTCGTGGTACCGGACGGAGTGCTGTGATGACCACGCGGGCCGAGCAGGCTGACGAGATAGCCGCTCCGCTGGACCTGCTGCTGACCGCGGCCGCGACCGGGCCGCTGCGCAGGTTCGCGCCGAACGCGTCCTGGTACCGGTTCGCCGGCGGACTGGCCGCCCGACCGCGGACCGTCGGCCGCCGGAGTGCCGCGCTGGTTGCCGAGCTCGGCCGGATCGCGGCGGGTACGTCGGACCGTGCGCCGTCGAGGCGGGACCGTCGCTTCGCCGACCCGGCCTGGACGCACAACCCGCTGCTGCGCCGCCTCGTGCAGGCCTACCTGGCCGCCGCCGACACCGCCGGGACACTGGTGGCTGACGCACGGCTCGACTGGCGCGACGCCGAACGGATGACGCTCGTGGTCGACAACGTGGTCGAGGCCCTTGCCCCGAGCAACAATCCGCTGACCAGTCCGGTCGGGTGGAAGGCGCTGATCGACACCGGCGGGCAGAGCGCCCTCGCCGGGCTGCGGAACCTGGTCCAGGATCTCGGTACGCCGCCCCGGGTTCCGCGGATGGCCGAGCCGGACGCTTTCGAGCTCGGCACGACGGTCGGCACGACGGCCGGCGCGGTGGTCTTGCGCACCGAGGTGCTCGAGGTGATCCAGTACACGCCGCAGACGCCCGAGGTCCGGTCGGTGCCGCTGTTGATCGTTCCGCCGGTGATCAACAAGTTCTACGTCGTCGACATGGCGCCGGGCCGCAGCATGGTCGAGTACTTCGTCCAGCAAGGCGTGCAGGTCTTCACCATCTCGTGGCGCAACCCGCAGCCCGCGCATCGCGAGTGGGGCAAGGACACCTACGGCGAGGCGATCCTGACGGCGATGGACGCGGTGCAGCGGATTACGCGGACATCCGGGGTGCACCTGCTGGGGACCTGCTCCGGCGGCATTCTGGCGGCGATGGTTGCCGGTCACCTCGCCGACCGCGGAGAGCTGGACCGGATCGCGAGCCTGACGCTGGCCGTCACCGTGCTGGACCAGTCCCGGGCCGGACTGCCGTCGGCGGTGGCGAACGAGCGCGTCGCGGCCGCGGCGATCGCGTCCTCGGCGTCGCGCGGGTACCTCGACGGGCGCGCGCTGGCCGAGGTGTTCGCCTGGCTGCGCCCCGGCGACCTGATCTGGAACTATTGGGTGAACAACTACCTCCAGGGTCGCAAACCGCCGCCGTTCGACGTCCTGTACTGGAACGCCGACACGACACGGATGACCGCCGCGCTGCACCGCGACTTCGTCGAGCTCGGGATGGCCAACTCGCTGATCGAACCCGGTGCCGCCAAGATGCTCGGCAGCCCTGTCGATCTCACCAAGGTGACCGTGCCGTCGTACGTCGTCGCCGGGATCGCGGACCACATCTGCCCCTGGCAGGCGTGCTACCGCAGCACGCAGCTGCTCGGTGGCCAGACCCGGTTCGTGCTGTCCACCAGCGGGCACATCGCGTCGATGGTCAACCCACCGGGCAACCCGAAGGCGACGTACCAGGTGAACGAGGACAACCCGGCGGATCCGGAGGTGTGGCTGAAGACGGCCACGACCGAGCCGGGCACCTGGTGGCCGGACTACGTCCGCTGGCTGGCGGACCGGTCCGGCGACCTGCGAGAGGCGCCCACCGCGCTCGGCGGCGGCGGGCTGGAGCCGATGGATGCCGCGCCCGGGACGTACGTGTTCGATGCCTGAGGCAACGATCATCGGTCAGCGGATCCGGTACGACGTCCGGCCCGGTTCCGGTATCCCGCTCGTGCTGCTGTGCGGGATCGGCGCGAGCTACGAGGTGCTGCAGCCACTGGTCGATGCGCTCGACCCATCGTTGGAGGTCGTCCGGCTCGACGTACCCGGTGTCGGCGGCTCACCGGCCGGACCGCTGCCGTACGGCTTCCCGGTGCTCGCCTGGATGGTAGACAAGCTGCTCGGTCGGCTCGAGTACGGAACCGTCGACGTGCTCGGTCTCTCCTGGGGCGGCGGACTCGCTCAGCAACTCGCGCTCCAGCATCCGCGCCGGGTCCGCCGCCTCGTCCTCGTCAGCACCGCCACAGGAATGCTGATGGTGCCCGGCCGGCCCAGTGTGCTGCGCCGGATGGCCACACCGCGGCGGTTCCGTGATCCGACGTACGCCGCTGGGATGGCCGCGTACCTGTACGGCGGCAGCGCGCGGCACCACGCGCCGGACATCCGACGGATGTTCGGAGAGCAAGTGGCCGGCGGCTCGCTGCGCGGTTACCTCCACCAGCTCGCCACCGGCGCGTGCTGGACCAGCCTCCCGTTCCTGCCGTTCATCCGGCAGCGCACGCTCGTGATGGCCGGCGACGACGACCCGATCGTGCCGCTGGTCAACGGCCGGATCCTGGCCCGGCTGATACCGAACGCCGGGTTGCACGTATTTCCCGGCGGCCATGTCGAGCTCGTCACCGAAGCCGCCTCGCTCGCGCCCGTCGTATCCACATTCCTTCTGGAGGGGTGAACCATGAGCACCGACCCGATCGACTTTTACGCCCTCGAGCACCTGCTCCCCGACGAGGACCGCCGGCTGCTACACGCCGTTCGCGCCTTCGGCGAGAAGGAGGTCGCCCCGATCATCAATGACCACTGGACCCGGGCGTCGTTCCCGTTCGAGATCGTGCCGGCGCTGCGCGAGTTGGGTACGGCGGGCCTTCCGTACACCGGCTACGGCTGCCGCGGCGGCAGCTTCCTGATGGACGGCATGGTCGCGATGGAGCTGGCCACCGCCGACCCGTCGATCGCGACCTTCCACGGCGTGCACAGCGGACTGTCGATGGGGTCGATCTACCTCTGCGGCTCCGAGGAGCAGAAGCAACGCTGGCTGCCGGCGATGGCACGCTTGGAGCAGATCGGCGCCTTCGGCCTGACCGAGCCCGGTGTCGGGTCCGGCGCCGCCCGCGGTCTGACGACCACAGCGCGCCGCGAGGGCGACGAATGGGTCCTCAACGGCCAGAAGAAGTGGATCGGCAACGCGACATTCGCCGACCTGACCGTGATCTGGGCTCGCGATCTCGACGACGGGCAGGTGAAAGGCTTCGTCGTCGAGAAGGACACGCCCGGCTTCAGCACGACCAAGCTGGAGGACAAGATCGCGCTGCGCGTCGTCCAGAACGCGCTGATCGACCTGGTGGACGTCAGGGTCCACGAGACCAACCGCCTGGCCGGCGCGAACTCCTTCCGGGACACGGCGAAGGTGCTGTTGATGACCCGCGCCGGTGTGGCGTGGATGGCGATCGGATGCGCGCGGGGCGCCTACCAGCACGCGCTGGCCTACGCGAAGCAGCGTGAGCAGTTCGGCCGGCCGATCGCGGGTTTCCAGCTCGTCCAGGACCTGCTGGTCAGAATGCTCGCCAACACCACCGCGTCCGCCGCGCTGTGCGTCCGGCTGTCACAGCTGCAGGACGCCGGCGTCGCCGCGGACGAGCACGCCTCGCTCGCCAAGGCCTTCTGCACCGTACGGATGCGCGAGACCGTCGGGTACGCCCGCGAGCTGATGGGCGGCAACGGCATCCTGCTCGAGCACAACGTCGGCCGGTACGTCGCCGACGCCGAGGCAATCTACTCCTACGAAGGCACTCGGGAGATGAACACCCTGATAGTCGGCCGCTCGATCACGGGCGAGAGTGCCTTCGTCTGAAGCGTGTCGCTGAACGACACCGCCTAACTAACTGGTGCCGCGTGGCGTAAGTTTCTAGATGGTTGGACGTGAAATTCTGGCCGACCTGCCCACCTTCCGTCGAGTACGACGGTTCCGTGGGCGAGCAGCTCAGTCATTACTTCGTCGGTGGTCGGGTTCCGGTGGCCTCAGTCTCGCAGGGCGCCGTCGTACAGTCAGCGCATGCCCGGCCTGCAGCACACCGTCACCATCGCGGCCCCTCCCGAGCGGGTCTGGGCGGTGGCCGTCGACGTCGAGCGCTGGCCCGAGCGGATCCCGACGGTCGACGCCGTGGAGCGTCTCGACGCCGGACCGCTGGCCGTCGGCTCCCGAACCCGGTTGCAGCAGCCCCGGCTGCCCACAGCGGTGTGGACGGTCACCGAGCTGGCGGATGGGTCGTCGTGCACCTGGGAGTCGAGCTCGCCCGGTGTCACCGTCACCGCGGCGCACGTCGTCGAGCCGCACCCCGACGGGAGCCGGCTCACCCTCGCCCTGACCGTGTCCGGTCCGCTCTCCGGGATCGGCTGGCAGCTGACGCGGTCGCTGACCAAACGCTACGTCGAGACGGAGGCCGCCTCGATCAAGAGGGCCGCCGAGACCACGACCGCGTAGACAACAGCACGACGAGCTTGGGAGGTGGGCGGCTCCGGCTCAGGGGACATTGGACAGGGGCCAGACCTGGCCCGTTCCGCTGTCGACCAGTCCCGCCCGGTCTGCAGTCGCCGCGAGCGGCAGGACGTCGTACACGGTGGCGGCTAGGACCGGCAGTGACGCGAGGGGCACCCGCGGCGCGATCGTGACGTGCGGCACCCAGACGCCCGGCACGTAGTGGCGGTGCAGGTCCGCGCCGGTCGCGCCGACCGCGGCGATGACCTCCTCCTGACGGCGCAGCACGCCGCTGGTGACCGCCGGGATCAGCCATGCCCGGCCGCGCCGAAAGGTGCCGAGGGCATCGAAATGCAGATCCACCAAACCTCCGTCCGGCAGCGCCTCAACGGCATGCCGGACGTCATCAAGCCGCCACTGCCTCAGCACCGCGAAGGACAGGTGCGGCAGATGCCGGCCGTGCGTGTGCGATCGCAGCGTCGGTACGCCGAGTTCCTCGAGCCGGTCCCACAGCTTACGCACCGCCCGCTCAGAACGGGCATCAAGCAACAGACACACTGCCAGCGCCATCGCGCGCCCCTCACCGCTCGCGGCTGGCGGCGGCGAAGGCGGTGCGTACCTGACGGTCAAAGGCAAACGGATCCATGCCGTCCGTGGTATCTGCAGTCCGGCTCATCGAGGCACCTCCACGGCCCGAGTATGGACTGAACTGGCCGTTGACGGTCGCGCTGGCGCCCTGCTGCGCTCATGGGACGGCCTTCAGGCGTCGCGGGTGTCGTAACCCTCGCGGTTGGCGAGCACCTCGTCCATGTGTGCCTCGGCCCATTCCTTGATGCCGCGCATGACCTGGTGGAGCGAGAGACCGAGTTCGGTCAGCTCGTAGGTGACCGTGACCGGCACGGTCGGCGCCACGGTACGAGTGAGCAGGCCGTCGCGCTCGAGGGAGCGCAGCGTCTGGGTGAGCATCTTCTGGCTGACCCCGGCCAGCCGGCGAGACAGCTCGGAGTAGCGCATCGACCGCGGTCCACCAATGCAGTCAGCCGCGGGGTGGTGCGGGCCGTCGCTGCCCAGAGCGGCCAAGATCAGCGCGACCCACTTGTCGGAGATCCGGTCCAGCAGTTGGCGGCTGGGGCAGTTCGCCAGGAATGCGTCGTAGTCCGCCTTCGCTCGTGCCCGCTTCTGCGCCGCCGTCATCGTCGGCATCGACCGCACCTTCCTACCCGGGGGCGACCTACGCACTTCGAGGTGCGTACTTCCCGCTGGAGAGTTACCCGTCCAGAGTGATGCAGGACACCGTCGAACACAAGTCACGAGGAGCGAGCATGACCTGGACCGCCGGCTTCCGCACCGCGGTGATCAGTCCCTACGAGCAGATCCAGCTCACCGAACCGCGCGGCTTCGCCGACCAGACGGTGCGTCAGGTGCTCCACCTGGCCGGTGGCGGAGAACGCCTCCGCATACGCCTGACGAACCGCTACGGCCGCACCCCGTTGACCATCGCCGGCGCGACGGCTGCCACCGAGCACGGGCACGCCGCCCTCACCTTTGACGGCGCCGAGAAACTGACCATCCCGCAGGGAGACGACGCCGTCGCCGACCCGATCGATCTACCCGTGGCCGCCGGCGCCGACCTGGTACTCAGCCTCTATCTCCCCGAGGAGAGCGGCCTGGCCACCTACTCCCACAAGCCCGCGGAGGTCGCTCACATCATCAGCGGGAACCACCTCACGTCTCCCACGCTCCCTGAGGCCGAGCAGGTAGAAGGCAGGTTCTACGTCGCGGGCGTCGACGTGCTCACCCCGGACGACACCGCGATAGCTGTGGCGTTCGGCGACTCATGGTTCGAAGGGGTCGGCTCCACGACTGGCGCGAACAACCGCTCCGTGGACTTCCTCAACCGGCGCCTCGAGCGGGGATGGGTCGTCAACCAGGGCATCGCCGGAAACCGCCTCCTGCGAGACGAGGTCGGCGAGCACGCGCTGGCCCGCTTCGACCGCGACGTTCTCGCGGTTCCCGGCGTGACCCACGTCCTGGTGCACTTCGGTGTGAACGACCTCGGCCTCCCCGGCATGTTCGGCGAGCCTCCCGCTACCTCCGATGCCCTCATCGAGGGCTTCACGGTCCTGGCCCACCGCGCCCACGAGGCCGGCCTGACGATCCTCGCTGCCACCATCGGCCCCTTCGCGGGCGCCGTCTACCCCGGGGTCAGTACCCCTCAGGGCCTCGCCGCCCGGCGCGAGGTAAACGACTGGATCCGCACCACCGACACCTTCGACGCCGTCTTCGACGTGGCCCAAGCCGTCGAGAACCCCGAAGCGCCCGACTACATCCACCCCGCCCTGGACAGCGGCGACGGCATGCACCTCAACGACCAAGGCGCCCAAGCCATGGCCAACGCCGTAGACCCAGAAACCCTCGCCCTCTAGAAACCTCGTCCTCCCCCGCCATCGTGATCGTCACCGGCGTCCCACCGCAGGGTAGCAGCGGCTCGGCCAGCGCCGGCCGCTTGTCGGGCGGATCCGCGGGACGGCGCTGGCCCAGCGCCCCCGGTCGATGATCAGCTGGAACCTGTTTGGCCGGCCAGCCCCGCGCGGTCGAGCAGGTCATCGAGGATCCGGTCCATCTGCATGATGAGCGAGATGTGGCCCTCGTTGTCGTACAGGTGAGCGCGGGCACCCGGGATGTGCTCGGCGAGCCACCCCCCGTGTGCGTAGGGAACCATCTTGTCCTGGGCGCCCTGCCATACCGAGACCGGGACCTCGATCGCGGTGAGGTCGAAGCCCCAAGGGCGCAGCAGGGTGAGGTCATCGTCTCGCCAGCCGACGATGCCCTGCAGGCCCGCACGACGCAGCGACTCGGCTACGCGCTCGGCCAGCTCACCGGTCAACGCCGCCTTGTCAACCTCGGACAGCAGTTGGCCGAACGAGGCGATCACATCGTCGGCGGTGACGGCGAAGGTGGAGGGTCCGTTTCTGCGCAGCCAGTCCTCCAGCGCCTCGGCACCGGCCATGGCTGCCTCAAACTCCTCGATGTTCTCCGGCCCCATTCCGGCCAAGAAATCCAGCTCATGTACCCCCGACGGTGCGACGCCCGCGCCGCTCGCCGCAGCAAGACAACGTCCTGGCAGGAGCGCCGCACAAGCGATCGCGCGAGGTCCTCCGCCAGACCAACCCAGCGTCACGAAGTCGTGCAGCCCCAGATGGTCAAGGACCACCGCCGCGTCCGCCGCGTCATCGGCAACCGTCGCCGCCGCGCCGTTTCGCCGCGGCGATGACCCGCCGTATCCGGGGCGAGAGTAGGACACAACTCGCAGCTTCCGAGCAGCGGCCGGCCGTTCCAAGATCCCGAATGGGACAGCTCCCTGCGGGGTGCCCCAATGGAAGAGCAGGGGCAGCCCGTCATCCGGCCCGCTTGTCAGGACCTCCAAAGTCCTTCCGTCCGCGGTCTCCACTGCGACGGTCAATTCCACCACCCGAACCTTCGTCTGACATGGCGCATGAAGCAATACGGCCCACCGCCATGGCATCCATTCGATGTGATTCTTCACTACTCCCGATCGCAAACGCGCGAGACGGGCTGGCACCCGTCTCCCTCTAGAATCTCGGCGTACTGCCGCGGGATCCGCTCCACCGTCCCGGCGTCGTCGATGCGCTCGTCGGCTGCGTGTTCAGGTCGACCTGCTCCACCGCCTTCGACAGTCGTCGCCTCGCTTGCACGCAAGGGCATTTTCTCGCGCCACGACCCGCTCACCGGTTGATCCGGGCCTAGTCGTTCGCCCAGACC
Source organism: Kribbellaceae bacterium (assembly GCA_035650275.1). GTDB lineage: Bacteria > Actinomycetota > Actinomycetes > Propionibacteriales > Kribbellaceae > DASRHY01. The sequence goes on from DASRHY010000173.1 coordinate 30,116, forward strand.
AGCGGTACGTCGGTGGCTGCGTGGTCTGCCCAGGTGGTGATGCGGCTGGAGCGGTTGAAGAGCCAGATCGCGAGCCAGCCGATCCCCACGGCCATGGTGACGAGTCCGAGGTCCAGTGCCGCCTCGGGCACGAAGGCTCGTAGCGAGACCGGTACAGCTCCGACTGCGTACAGGACCAGCGGCGCCGTGGGGACCTCGCGGCTGCGGAGCATCGCGGCGACGTAGGCAAGGGTGCCGAGGAGGAACGAGATGGATGGCACTCTCAGCGCGACGCCCAGCGTGCCGGCCCGGAGTGCATCGATGGTGTCGCCCGGGAGATCAGCGAAGACGAGATTGATCACGAACTCCACGCCGACCAGCGCCGCTAGCGAGAACGAGTTCAGGAGGAAGGCGACTCGGGGTGTCTGATGGATCGTCGGTGTTGCGAGCAGGTGCTCGGTGGGGTGTATCGCAAGGCGGAGGAGGAGAGCGATGCGGCGCATCGCGCGACGACGACAACGCAGCGAGACGCCCCACCGAGTGCCGCGCAGCACATCGAGGATCCATCAGACACCCCTAGGCCGAAGGGGCCGGCTCGGCGCCCGAAGGCGAGGTAGAGGGCGGTGACGAGGGCCAGCGCGAGTATCTGTGCGAGCGGAGCGACTAGCTGGGTGAAGGCGGAGGTCGGGATGACCTCCGCGCGCTTGGCGGCGTTGATGAGCAGTATGACGGCGCTTCCGAGGCCAGCGGCTGCACCGATGCGCTAGAGCGTCGCAGGGATGGGATGGGACATGGTTTCCTCCGATAGTTCGGTGGTGACAGCTCCAGGCCTGGCGGCCGAGGGCGGGCGGATCAGGGACTTCTGAGGCGCCGGCCGCTGGGTGGGGTCGGGCGTGTTGCGACGCCCAGATGGCGGCGTCAAGCTAGGCGGGTTGGGGCAGTGGAAGGCGGACATCACGGTGGAGCTAAAGCTGGTCCGGCGTGCCGCTGGCGCGATCGGGGGTGTCAGTGTTCCTGACCGAGATGAGGGGGGCGCCGATGTCGCGCACCTTGGCGAGGAGGCCGTGCAGCGCGGCCTGGTCGGTCACTAACCCGCGCAGGGTGGTCGTACCGTCGTCTTCGCGGATGAGGGCCATTCCGCCGAACCAGGTCGACCAGTGCTCGTCGAGGTGTCCCTCGACCCGGAGTTCGTAGTGGGCGGACCCCTGGGGTCCCAGACCTCGGTTCATCGGGAACCCGCCAGCGCTGTGCGGGTCATCCAGGCGCGGTGGTCGGTGATGTCGCGTCGTCGGATCGCGGTGAACCCCATGACGATGCTGGCGGCAATCACGGTGCCGACCAGCAGCCGGCCTGCCCACGGCGCCCAGCTCGACCCGGCCGTGGCGCCGGTCCCAGCCCTGGCCCCCGTCCGGTGCTGCCGTGCCGGTCGGTGGCGCGGGCCTGAACCAGTGACCGAGCGGTGGTCCTGGTGCCACGATGTGTCGACCGGGCCGGGGAGCGGGGTCATTCGGCACTCGCCGCGGTGAGGGGCGGAGTGCCGGCAGCGGTCGGCCGCGTGATCTCGGTCCACGTGGTGAGCCAGAGCGAGTAGCCGAGACCGACCATCGCGATGGCGTTGGGGAAGGCCAGGAACCGGTAGAAGGCGTCGGGCAGGACGGGGAGCGTGACGGTGAGGACGCTGGCGGCGGCGAGGAGCGCGGACGCCCAGCGGGCGAGGACGCGTGCCCGGTACAGCGCGATGCCGAAGATGAGGCCACCAGCCAGGTAGGTGATGCCGGAGACCGTGAGTGCGCTCTGCATCAGGCCGATGTCGCCAGCGGCGCTGCCACCGGTTGCCTCGGCGAGAACGTCGTTGACATAGCCGGGGTCGGTCTCGGCGATGGAGGGCAGGACGTATGCGCTGACGAACGCAACGCTCATGATCGTGAGGTAGCCGGCGCCGAAGAGGAGGTACCCGAGGAGTCCCAGCAGCCCGATCTGCTTCACCTGGCGCAGGTACATGCCGGTGATGCCGGCCAGTGCCAGGGCGGCCATCAGCACCTTCAGCGAGTTCCGCACGGCCCACTCGGTGGTGGTGACGGCGGTGACGTCGGAGTGGGGGTGGTTGATCTGGACGCCGATGAAGATCAGTCCGGCTACGACCGCGGCGACGGCAGCTGACCGGATGAGGGCGGCGGGGGTGATGGTCATGTCCGGTTCCTGTTCTGGTCGGTCCGTGGCGGGTGCCGCGGGGATGACTGGAATCTAGGAGCCGACACGGTGACCTGGCGTCACCACATGATGTGACTGACGTGGTGACACGGGAGCATCGAGCCTCATCACCCCGACTCGGCAGTCCGGCTGGGGGTGCTAAAGAAGCCCGCGTTCGCGAGCGCGGCGTACGGCAGCTGCCCGCGTCTTGGCGTCGAGCTTGGTGAAGATGCGCTTGGTGTGGGTTCGCAGGGTGTTGAGGGTGACGAAGAGCTCGCGGGCTATCTCTGGGCCGGTCAGCTCGCTGTCGAGAAGCCGAAGCACCTCTAGCTCGCGCCGGCTCAACGAGCCCACCAGAGCCTGTGGGAGCTCGGCGCCCTCGACTCGCTGCGCCCGCTCGAGGAGTCGACGGGCCCGGGCGCGCACCACTTCGCCACTCGCTGCACCGGCAAAGGGGTCGGTTGCGCTCGCACCGTGACGCAGCAGGGCCAGCATCGGGGCACCCTCGTCCAGGTACAGCCGCACATAGCTGTCTGGCTCTGGCGCCTCAATCAGGGCGCGGCTCAGTGCGGCCAGTGCCGCGGTCAGGTCACCGTGGGCCTGGTGCGCGAGGGCCTGCAGCACACGGATTTCCAGCACGCTGCCTTCCCGCCCTGCGTCGGTGGCCGCGGTGTGCAGACGGTCGAGCAGGCCGAGCACCGCAGTCACCGGAGATGCACTGCCTGCTTGGTCGCTGTGCTGTTCGGCGCGGTGCTGAGCGAGAAGGAGCCGCGCCAGGGTCAGGTGCTCGTACTCGCGCAGGTAGTCCGCATCGTCACCGACGCTGACCCCTCGATCGTCGGCCCATCCGGCCACCGACGACAGGTCCCCTGCAGCGATCTGCACGCGCGCCTTCATCGCGCCGATCGGGCGGACGTCGGGGTAGAAGCCGCGCCGGTAGAGCGCCTCGGCCTGGTCGAGCAGGCGCGTCGCGGTGCCGAAGTCACCGTCGGCGGCACGCACCTGCGACATGGCCACGAACCACCGATGCCGATTCTCGGTGATCGATGTCCGCTCACCGAGGACTCGCGCAGTCTCGAGATGCGCCTCGGCGCTGGTGAGCTCGTCGAGCTCACGGTCGAGCTCGGCCATGGCGACGTGCAGGTCGGCGGTCGCCCGAACGTACGGGTGACCGCCCTCGGTGGCCGTCTGCCGGGCCTGCTCGCACAGCCGGCGGGCGCGGCTGGGCCTGCCCGAGGCGACCCACATGTCGGCGAGCACCACCGTGCTGTCCAGCTCATCCACCAGGTTTCCCGCGGCGTGCAGACTGCGGACCGCGTCGGAGAACGTGGACAGTGCCTCCTTGAGGTCCCCGGCCGCCCAGGAGGCCAGACCGAGGAAGCCCGCTCCGGCGCCGCGCACGAAGTGGTCCTCGGGTCCGGCCAGTTCCAGTGCGCGCCGGGCATGACGCACGGTACCGGCGATGTCGCCACGTGCTTGGGCCAGCGAGGCGCGGTAGACCGAGATCGTTGCCGGCGCGGTGCGCAGATCCTCGGTGTCGGCCCACACGGCCGCGAGCTCCTTGTCGTGCGCGCCGGCTGCCAGCGCCGCTTCGGCGTCGTCAAGCCGGAGCTCGACCGCGTCGATGTCACCGGACATCATCAGCGACCAGCCGGAGACGATGCTGAGCACCGGGCTACGCCGCACCACCGACTCCGGCAACGCCCGTATCCAAGCCAGCAGCAGGCTGTCTTGGCGGGTGCGGCGCAGCTCCGGCAGCGCTTCCTCCACCAGGTAGGCGGCACGGTCGAAGTCCGAGGCGGCCAGCGCGTGCCTGACCGCGTCCGCGGCGAGGCCACGGGCCGCGAACCATTCACTGGCCCGCTGGTGCAGGCTCGGCACTTGGTCGGGGGCCTCGGCGCCCAGGCGTGCGCGCAGGACGTCGGCGAACAGGTGGTGGTAGCGGTACCAGGAGCGCTCGTTGTCGAGCGGGACGAGGAACAGGTTGCCGCGCTCCAGGTCCTCCAGCATGCGGGTACCGTCGGCTCCCCCGGTAACTGCGTCACACAAGGGGCCGGTCAGTCGGTCGAGGACGGCTGTGCCGAGCAGGAAGTCGCGGACCTGGGCGGGTTGCCGGGCAAGAACCTCGTCGGCGAGGTAGTCGATCACGAACCGGTTGCTGCCGGTGAACGCCTCGATGAAGCCAGCGACCCCACCGCGCTCGGGGATGCCGCGCAGGGAGAGCGCGGCCAACTGCAGCCCGACGATCCAGCCTTCGGTCCGCTCCTCGAGCGCATCCACGTCAGCCGCGGTGAGGTCCAGCCCCATCGCCCGGTTGAGGAACTCCCGTGCCTCAGCTGAAGTGAAGCGGAGGTCGGCGGCCCGCACCTCCGTGAGCTTCCCGCCACTCCGCAGCCGTGCCAGGGGCAGCGGCGGATCGGAGCGGGTCGCCATCACCAGATGGAGATAGTCCGGAAGGTGGTCCAGCAGGAAGGCCAACGCCTCGTGCACGTCAGATGCTCCGATGACGTGGTAGTCGTCGAGCACCAGCACCCACCCCTCCCCCGGGGCGGGTTGACCGGCGCGAGTGAGTTCGTTGACGAGCGCGGTCAACGCTGTGGGGGTCGAAGAAGTGTGTAAGGACTCGAGGACAGCCGTGTCGACGCCCAGACCGACACTGTTGAGGGACGCCACCACGTGAGTCAACAGGCGAGTCAGGTCGTTGTCCCCCTCGTCCAGGGAGAGCCACCCGACCCGGGCGTGTGGCTCGCGTCGAGCCAGGTGCGCGAGCCAGTCGCTGAGCACGGTCGTCTTTCCGAACCCAGCTGGTGCGGACACGAGAGTGAGCCGGTGGCCGGCGTCGAGGGTCGTGTCCAGCTGCCCGGTGAGCCTTGGGCGCGCGACCAGTTGCGGGCGCCGGGCTGGCGCGAACAGCTTGGTCGCGAGGACCGGAGTCGACACTCATGGATCATAGATGCAACGCCGCACGTCTGTGCGTGGCCGAGACCCAGAGCTCGTTCACATCTGGGTGCGACGACCCCGAGTTACGCAGCGCCCGGCACCCGGCAGCCAGATAAGAAGCCCCTGGCTCCCAATTCCGCATAATTGCCGGCGCGGTATTCATGCATGATCCCGGGGTAGAGCGGACGGATCAGGCTTGGTCGGTGGGCATGATCCAGAGCTCGCCGACAGCGGTGTGGCGGGGCCGGGTCACGATGTACGCGACTCCGTCGGCGATGTCCTCCGGGGCGAGGACCTCGGTTTGCTGGTAGAACGGGTCGATCATCTCGTTGCGAACTTGGGGTTTGTTGTGCGAGCCCAGTTCGGTGTCCACTCCGCCGGGCTCGAGGACACCGACGCGAACGTGCCGTTGGGTGATTTCCTGGCGTAAAGACTCGGTGAATCCGTTTACGCCGAACTTGGTGAGGTTGTAGACGCCGTAGCCGTTCCAGGCGACACGGCCGGCGATCGAGCTGATGTTGACGATGTCGGCGACCCGGCGCGGGCCGTCCTCGGCGGCATGCAGCAGGTGCGGTAAGGCGGCGCGGGTGGTGTAAAGCAGGCCGTTGACGTTGACAGCGAGCATGCGTTCCCACTCCCCGACGTCCGCGCCGGCGACGGGGCCGAGAAGCATCACGCCGGCATTGTTGACGAGGATGTCCAACCGTCCGAAGCGCTCGACGGTCTGCTGAATGGCCGCCTCGGCCTGGCTGCGGTCGGTGATGTCGGCTTGCACCACCAGCGCGGTGCCGCCCGCCTTGTCGATCTCGGCGGCGAGGTCCTCCAGACGATCCTTGCGCCGGGCAACGAGCGCGACGGCGGCACCGTGCTCGGCGAGTTGGCGGGCAGTAGCGGTGCCGATACCACTGCTCGCGCCGGTGACCAGGGCGGCGGTGCCGGTCAGTTTCGATTCCATCGGGTGTTGTCCTGTCCTGTAGACGTACGGGTGTAGATGGTGGCGGCGGGGCGTCACATCAGTCGCCTCGGCCGATGGGGGTGGCGCAGACTTCAGGCGCGGCTTCTATGCGGCCGGCATGGCTCGTGTCGGATTCCGTGGGGGCGGTGGAGCCGGCGTTGCCGCTGGCCGAGCCGGCCGCGTCGTCAGCACCCGATCCGCAGGCCGCGAGGGTGAGTGCTGCCGGCGCCGCGAGTACGACCGCTAGCTCATTGCGTCGATGCATGGTTCTCAGGCGTCCTGTGGGCGAGGTTGCTGGACAGCTGGCGGTGGGCGTTGGCCTGGTCGAGGAGGTCCTTTGCCTTCTGCTCGACAGTGGCGATCGCGTCGGCGCCGGCGGCGAAGCGCCGCGGCGGTTCGTCCTGGGTTGCGAGCTGGACCAGCGCGTCGGCGAGCTTAGCGGGGTCACCGCCCTGCCGGCCGTTCATGCCGTTCCAGGCAGCGACGGTCTGTTTGGTGCGCTCGGCGTAGTCGTCGATCGAAGGCTCGGCATAGTTCGTCGACTCCGGCGTCAGCAGTTCGGTGCGGAAGAAGCCGGGCTCGACGAGCATCGTGTGGATGCCAAATGGCGCGACCTCGGGAGTCAGCGACTCGATCCAGCCCTCCACGCCGAACTTGGAGGCGGCATACGCGGTGCAGAACTCTTGGCCGACGATGCCGGCGGTCGAGGAGATCGTGACGATGAGGCCGGAACGCTGGGTGCGCATGACCGGAAGTACGGCGCGGGTGACGTTCACCGGGCCGAACAGGGTCGTCTCGATCTGCGCCCGGAAGTCCTCAGGGCTGATTTCCTCGAAGAAGCCGGCGTAGAAGTTGCCCGCGTTGTTGACCAGTACGTCGATCCGGCCGAACCGGTCGACGGCTACGCGTACGGCGTCCTTGGCGTCGGCGGGGTCGGTGACGTCGAGCTTGACGACCAGGAGGTCGTCGTGCGTTCCGAGCGCAGAGCTGACCCTGTCGGGGTTGCGTCCGGTGGCGACGACGGCGTCACCGGCCGCCAGGGCGGCCTTCGCGATGTCGACGCCCATGCCGCGGCCGGCGCCGGTGATGATCCAAACCTTCTTGTCAGTCATGCGAGTGCACGTCCCTCTGGTCGATGTCTCGAGCACCGCGTCATTCGCGGTGGCACTCTCCACAGAACCAGCCGCCGAGAGGCGGGAGGAGACCCTGTCAAAGGGGCACTGAGAGGGACCCCCAAAGCCGGGGAAGCGCTCGTAGAGTGGACGACATGACCGCCGGGGACGACCGTCGCGATACCAGTGGCGACCTGCGTGGCGACGTCCGCACGGACATCCGGGAGTTCCTCAGCACCCGACGGGCCCGGATCAGTCCCGAGCAGGCTGGACTGCCCATCTACGGCGGAGCCCGCCGTCGGGTCTCGGGCCTGCGCCGCGAGGAGGTTGCCCTCCTGGCCGGCATCTCGACCGAGTACTACACCAGGCTCGAGCGCGGCAATGCCACAGGCATGTCCGAGAGCGTCATCAACGGCATCGCGCACGCGCTGCAGCTGGACGAGGCTGAGCGGACGCACCTGCTCGACCTGCTCCGCACCGCTGGTACAACCCGCCGCCCACCGCGGCGCCGGCCGACCCCACAGCGCGTCCGGCCCACGGTGCAGCGCGTCGTGGACTCGATGAGTGGCACGCCGGCGTTCTTGCTCAACGGCCGACTCGACGTCCTGACCGCCAACGCACTCGGCTACGCGCTGTTCGGGCCGGTTTACGCCGAGCCCGCCCGGCCACCAAACAACGCCCGGTTCGTCTTCCTCGACCCGCACGCGACCGAGTTCTTCCGCGACTGGGACAAGGTCGCCAACGACACCGTTGCCCTGCTCCGAGCCGAGGTCGGCCGGAATCCGTACGACCGGCGAATGTCCGACCTGATCGGGGAGCTGTCCACCCGGAGCGAGCAGTTCCGGGTCCGCTGGGCGGCGCATAACGTCCGGATCCACACCACCGGCATCAAGCGCTTCCATCACCCGATCGTCGGGGACCTCGAGCTGTCGTTTGAGTCCTTCCCGGTAGCGGCCGATCCGAGCCAGAACCT
>DASRHY010000174.1:0-19634 GCA_035650275.1 Kribbellaceae bacterium
TTGTCGAAAGCCCGCCAGCTGCCTGGTACCAGCCGAGGAAGACCGCGAACGACGCGTCGAGCTCGTCGTCGCGTCGGGGGGCGTACCACCGAGCTCGGTCACCCAGCCGCGAACGGCCGCGGTCGCCGACCCGGTGTGGTCCAACAAGGTGTCGTCCAGGTCGAACCCCACCGCATCGAACGTCCGGGTCACGCCGGGATCCTCCCATCACCGCTCGTGTGTTCACGAATCGCCACGGATCCGACCCGATCCTTGGCGATTCGTGAACACGCAACCACTGATGCGAGGATCGGGTGTGTCTGGATCGGTGACTGCTGACCCGACGGCGCTGGTCGTGGTGACGCTGCTCGGGATGAGTGCCAGTGTGCTGGTGCCGACGCTGCAGACCCGGCTGATGGACGTCGCGCACGAAGGGCAGTCGCTGGCGGCGTCGCTGAACCACTCGACTCTGAATGTCGCGAACGCGCTCGGCGCCTGGCTGGGCAGCCTCGTGCTGGCGGCCGGGTACGGCTACGAGTGGCCGAGCCGGGTCGGTGCCGCGCTGGCCGCGGCGGGTCTGGTGCTGGCCGTCGTCTCCGGCCGGATGGACCGCACCCGCCGCTGACCCCCGCTACGTCTTCGGGACGCGGCGGCCGGGCGGGGTGAAGGCTGCGAGCGCGGTGCCGGAGATGAAGCCGCCGGCGTCGTCGGGGTCGATCCGGCCGGCGTTGATCTCTTCCGCGGCGCCGTGCATCACGAACTGCAGAGTGCTGACCAGCCAGGTGGTCGGCAGGTCGGTGCGGAACACGCCTTCGGCCTGACCGCGCTCGATCAGGTGCTCCACGCGCTCCATCGGGCCGGCGTGCAGGCTGCGGATCCGGGCCGGCGGCACTGTGCTCTGCGCCGCCGCCAGCAGTGAGCGGGACCGGTTCACCAGCTGCCAGCTGGACTCGATCAGCCGGGTCAGCGCCTTCCGCGGGTCACCGGACAGGTCGACCGCCTCGAGCACGGCGTTGCCCTCCTCGATGGCGCGGGCGAGCACGGCGTCGACCAGCGCTGCGCGGGACGGGAAGTGGCCGTACAGCGTGACCCGCCCTACGCCCGCAGCCTGTGCGATCTCCCCGACGCTGGCGTCCGGGTTCTGGCTCAGGCAGTGGACCCCGGCATCCAGGATCGCGGCGATGTTGCGCTGGGCGTCAGCCCGCTTGGCCGGCTTGGTCTGTGTCGTCGCCATGGCCACCTCTCGTGATCTCGAACACTGGTGTACGAAATCAACTTGTCGAACACCGGTGTACGAGTTACTGTAGCCGACGCAACCTGAACAACAATGTTCGACTTAATCTGAGGAGGTCTGGGCATGTCCGCTGAAGGTGCACACGCCCACATTGACGACGCCCCCGCCGCGAACCCGCGCCGGTGGCGCATGCTGGCACTGCTCGGTGTCGCACAGTTCATGCTCATCCTCGACGTCACGGTGGTGGCGATCGCGCTACCGAACATCGGCGAGGACCTCGGCCTGGCCCGCGACACGCTGACCTGGGTCGTGAGCGCGTACACGCTGATGTTCGGCGGTCTGATGCTGCTCGGCGGCCGGGCCGCGGATCTGTTCGGAGCCCGCCGGCTGGTGCTCACCGGGCTGCTGGTGTTCACCGCGGCGTCGCTGGTCACCGGTCTCGCGACCAGCCCGGAGATGCTGATCGGTGGCCGGGTGGCGCAGGGCATCGGTGCCGCGATGCTGTCGCCGGCCGCGCTGTCCGTGGTCACCACGACGTTCCAGGGCGCCGAGCTGAACAAGGCACTGGGCATCTGGTCCTCGCTCGGTGGCGGCGGTGCCGCGATCGGTGTTCTGCTCGGCGGCCTGCTCACCGCCGGACCGGGCTGGAACTGGGTGTTCTACATCAACGTGCCGATCGGGCTGCTGGTCCTCTCGGCGCTGACCCGGATGCTGCCGGCGGACCCGCCGAAGGGCACCCGGGGCCGGCTCGACGTACTGGGTGCGGTGCTCGTCACCGCCGGTACCGGCACCGCGATCTACGCGCTGATCAACGCCGGCGACGAGGGCTGGACATCGTGGGCGACACTCGGTCTGCTGGCCGTCGCGGCGGTCCTGTACGCCGGGTTCGCCGTGTGGCAGCGCGTGGCACGGTCACCGCTGATGGATCTGCGGATCCTGACCCGGCGGCCGGTCGCGGCAGGCACGTACCTGATCCTGGTCGCCACCGCGCTGATGATCGCCGTGTTCTTCCTCGGCTCGTTCTACCTGCAGCACAAGCAGGGGTACGGCGCGCTGCGGACCGGGCTGCTGTTCCTGCCGGTGGCGCTGGCCACCATCGTGGGTGCGCAGTCGGCCGGTAAGGCGATCGCTCACGTCGGCCCGCGCCGGATCACGCTGGTCGCACTGACCGTCGCCGCGGTCGGCACCGCCGTACCGGCGATCTGGGACGGGACCGTGCCGCTGGTGGCCGGGGTCAGTGTCGCGTCCGCGGGCATCGGCGCCACCTTCGTGGCGGCGTCGACGACCGCGCTGGCGAACGTCGCGTATCACGAGGCCGGTCTGGCGTCCGGGATCGTGAGCACCTTCCACGAGTTCGGTGCCGCGATCGGTGCGGCGGCGGTGTCGAGCATCGCGGCGGCGAGCATCGCGGGTACCAGCGATGTCGGGTTCACCCGCGGGTTCACCTTCATCGCGGTGACCGCGGCCGTGAGCGCGGTCGTCGGACTGCTGGTCGTCCCCGCCAGCAAGTCGTCGGTCGAGGTCGGCCACCCCGTCCACTGACCCACGCGTGGCGTCCGAAGAACCGGTGCGACCTCCGCGCCGGTTCTTCGGACGGGCGGCGACCGCATCCCAATATCGGTATCGCATACCGGCCCGCGTCAGGTAGCACCGCGTCGAGTGGCCGCGCCGCGGTGACGGAGAGCCCTTCCGTCGGACGCACGGATCAGGCGGGCCGCAGGGCGGAGGCCATCCGGTGGACGCCTTCGGTGAGGATCTCGGGCGAGGTGGCCAGATTGAGGCGGACGTGGCCGGCGCCGCCGGTGCCGAACCGCGGGCCGGAGTACAGGGCCACCCGGCCGCGGTCGAGGAACACCGCCGCCGGGTCGTCGTCCAGCCGCAGCGGCCGGCAGTCGAGCCAGGCGAGGTAGGTGGCCGCGGGCGGCAGGTAGCCGACGTCCGGCAGGTGCTTCGCGAGCAGGTCGCCGAGCAGCTGCCGGTTCTCGTCCAGCCCGGCCAGCAGGGCGTCGAGCCAGTCCGTGCCGGACCGCAGCGCCGCGGTATGTGCCTGTACGCCGACGTGGCTGGCGCCGTCGGACACCGCGGACGAGAACCGGGCCAGGTCGTCGACCGCGTCCGGCCCGGCGATCGCGAGGGCGGCCTTCAGCCCGGCGAGGTTCCAGCCCTTGGAGGAGGACACGACGCAGAAGGCGTTCTCGGCTCCGGCGACGGTCAGGTACGGCACGAACTCGGCTCCGCGCAGGACGAGCTGCGCGTGGATCTCGTCGGCGACCACGCGGACGTCGTACTGGTTCGCCAGTCGCGCCACGGCGGCGAGCTCTTCGCGGGTGTGCACCACCCCGGTCGGGTTGTGCGGGTTGCAGAGCAGGAACGCCGCCCGCTCACCGGCCAGCCGCTCGAACGTCTCGCCCAGCACGGACAGGTCGAGCCGGTAGTCCGGCCCCAGTGGTGCCTCCACGACCCGGCGTCCGATGTTCTCGACGAACGGGTAGTACGGCGGGTAGGCCGGACTGGTCACCACCACCGGGCCGCCGGGATCGGTGAGACGCAGCAGCACCTCGATGATCCCGAGCATCACGTCCGGCACGACCACCGTGCGCTCGATCGCGATGTCGTCCCAGCCCCACCGTGCCGAGGCGAACCCGGCGAAGGCCTCGGCGTACCCGGTCCCGGACACATAGCCGGTGTCGCCGAGCGCGATCGCGTCGGCGACGGCGCGGGCCACCGGCTCGGCCAGCGGCACATCCATCTCGGCCACGAACAGCGGCAGCACGTCCGGCGGGTACTTGCGCCACTTCTCGCTGGTTCGCCGGCGCAGCTGGTCCAGCGTGAGCCGGCGCAGCGGGTTCGGTTCGGTCGGCACGCGACGCATCCTCCTGCATCTCACCCGTGGCCGCCAGCCGCGGCGTGAGGACCGACCCGGCCAAAGGTCAGGCGGTGACGGTCCAGGTGTCGGAGCCGGTGACCAGCGACTGCAGGTCGCCCTCGCCCTGCTGAGACTTGGCCGTCGCGACCTGCTCGCGCACCAGGTCGTCGTACACCTGCCGCTGGACCGAGCGGAAGATGCCGATCGGGGCCTGCTTGAGTACGCCGCCGCCGGTCAGCCGGGACAGTGCGAACGCGTACGCCGAGTCCTCGTGGTGCGCGTCGTGCACGACCAGGTCAGCCTCGCCGTTCGGCAGCGTGGCCACCTCGACCACGCTCATCCTGCCGGTGCCGGACGGGTCGCGGACGACGCCCAGCCGGCCGTCCTTGCCGAACCGGATCGGCTCGCCGTGCCGCAGCGGGATGATCGCGTCGTCCCGGGTCTTCGGGTCCTTGATCGCGTCGAACGCGTTGTCGTTGAAGATCGGGCAGTTCTGGTAGATCTCCACGAACGCGGTGCCACGGTGCGCGGCCGCCGCCCGCAGGACCTCGGTCAGGTGCTTGCGGTCGGAGTCGATCGTCCGAGCGACGAACTTGGCCTCCGCGCCGAGCGCCAGCGAGATCGGGTTGAACGGCGTGTCCACCGAGCCCATCGGCGTCGACTTCGTCACCTTGCCGCGCTCCGACGTGGGTGAGTACTGCCCCTTTGTCAGGCCGTAGATCCGGTTGTTGAACAGCAGGATCTTCAGGTTCACGTTCCGGCGCATGGTGTGGATCAGGTGGTTGCCACCGATCGACAGCGCGTCGCCGTCACCGGTGATCACCCAGACGTTCAGGTCCGGGCGGGTCACGGCGAGGCCGGTCGCGATCGTCGGGGCGCGACCGTGGATCGAGTGCACGCCGTACGTCGACAGGTAGTACGGGAAGCGGGACGAGCAGCCGATGCCGGACACCATCACGATGTTCTCCCGCTTCACGCCGAGCTCGGGCAGGAAGCTCTGGAACGCGGCCAGTACGGCGTAGTCGCCGCAGCCCGGGCACCAGCGGACCTCCTGGTCCGAGACGAACTCCTTGCGGTTCTGCGGCCCGTCGGCGGCGGGGACCCCGTTCAGTCCGGGGAAGCCGAGATCGACGGTGCTCATCGTGCGCTCTCCTTCTGCGTCGGTGCCTTGCCGTTGCCGTTGGTCAGGATGCCTTCGCCGTGCGGCAGATTCGCGGCGGCCGCACCGAGGTGCCGGGCGTCCGCGTCGATGCCGGCAGTCTCCTCGACCAGGTTGCCGATCACCCGGGCGAGCTCCGCGGCGCCGAGCGGGAGACCGCGGACCTGCGCGTACGAGACCACGTCGACCAGGTACTTGGCCCGCAGCAGCATCGCCAGCTGGCCGAGATTCATCTCCGGCACCAGCACCTTGTCGTAGCGCTTGAGCACCTCGCCCAGGTTGTCCGGGAACGGGTTCAGGTGCCGCAGGTGCGCCTGGGCGATCGTGCCGCCCACCTTGCGCACGCGTCGTACACCGGCGCCGATCGGCCCGTACGTCGAGCCCCAGCCGAGCACCAGCACCTTCGCGTCACCGGTCGGGTCATCCACCTCGACCGGCGGGATCGTCCGGGCGATGCCGTCGATCTTGGCCTGCCGGGTCCGCACCATCAGGTCGTGGTTCGCCGGGTCGTACGACACGTTGCCGGTGCGGTCCTCCTTCTCCAGCCCGCCGATCCGGTGGTCCAGGCCCGGTGTACCCGGGATCGCCCAGTCACGGGCAAGCGTCTTCGGGTCGCGCTGGTACGGGTGGTAGACCGGTGCGCCCTTGTCGTCGGTCGCGTTCGGCTCGGTGGTGAACTTCGGGTCTATCGCCGGCAGCGACGCGATGTCGGGCACCTTCCACGGCTCGGAGCCGTTCGCGAGGTAGCCGTCGGACAGGACGATCACCGGGGTGCGGTAGGTGAGCGCGATCCGGGCCGCCTCGATCGCGATCTCGAAGCAGTCCGAGGGGGACTGCGCGGCCAGCACGGGCAGCGGGGCCTCGCCGTTGCGGCCGTACAGCACCTGCAGCAGGTCGGCCTGCTCGGTCTTGGTCGGCATACCCGTGGACGGGCCGGCGCGCTGGATGTCGCAGACGATCAGCGGCAGCTCGAGCATCACCGCGAGCCCGATCGCCTCGGACTTCAGGCTGAGGCCGGGCCCGGACGTGGTGGTGACACCCAGTCCGCCGCCGAACGACGCGCCGATCGCGGCTCCGACGCCGGCGATCTCGTCCTCGGCCTGCATGGTGACCACGCCGAACCGCTTGTGCTTGCTCAGCTCGTGCAGCACGTCCGAGGCCGGGGTGATCGGGTATGAGCCGAGGAACAGCTGCCGGCCGGACAGTTTCGACCCGGCGATCAGGCCGTACGCCAGCGCCAGGTTGCCGGAGATGTTGCGATACGTGCCCGGCGGCATCTTCGCCGGCTTCACCTCGTACCGGACGCTGAACTCCTCGGCGGTCTCGCCGAAGTTGTAGCCGGCCCGGAAGGCCGCGATGTTCGCGTCCCGGATGTCCGGCTTGCTCGCGAACTTGGTCTCGAGGAACGAGATGGTCGACTCGACCGGACGCTGGAACAGCCAGGAGACGAGGCCGAGCGCGTACATGTTCTTGGCCCGGCTGGCGTCCTTACGGGTCAGCCCGTACTCCTTGACCGACTCGATCGTCATGCCGGTCAGGTTCAGCGGGACGACGTGGTACGCCTCCAGCTCGCCGGTCTCCAGCGGGTTCGCCTGGTACCCGACCCGCTTGAGGTTGCGGTCGGTGAAGTCGGCGGTGTCGACGATCAGCGTGGCGCCGCGCGGGGTGTCGCGCAAATTCGCCTTCAGTGCGGCCGGGTTCATCGCGACCAGCACGTCGGGAGCATCACCCGGCGTCAGGATGTCGTGGTCGGCGAAGTGGAGCTGGAAGGACGAGACACCCGGCAGGGTCCCGGCTGGGGCGCGGATCTCGGCGGGGAAGTTCGGAAGGGTGGACAGGTCGTTCCCGAATGACGCTGTCTCAGCGGTGAAGCGATCCCCCGTCAACTGCATTCCATCGCCGGAATCGCCAGCGAAGCGGATCACCACGCGGTCGAGCTGCTTGACCTCGATGGTCACTGTCTGTTCATCTCCTGGTCATGCGGGCACGGTTGCCAGTCGTTCACTGGCCCACCGTTCCCCCGAGGACTTATGTGCCCATGCTAGTCCGGTTGAGCCGGGATCCCACGTCAGTCCGGTGTCCAAGATCTGCCATCCGCGCAACCGTGCCACGTGCTTGGACCAGCCGGGATGATCGCTCGACGTGATCGGTTGATGACGAAGAGCACAGAGGTTCATGGATGTACGACTGATCCTGCCCCATGCAACGAATCAAGGCCCTCAGCGGTCATGACTGTACGGGGGCGGATGGGGGACCCAGATAACCAAACACCCTCGGTGCGCATCAATCCGCATATGAGGGGCAGGGGAGGGGAACGCGGACGGGGGCGTGGTTCACAGCCGCGGCCCGGGCTCCGCGGTGACATTCAAGGGCTGCGTGCGGTCGCGGTCCTGCTGGTGCTGGTGAACCATGCGGACATCCGCGGCTTCACCGGCGGGTACGTCGGTGTGGATGTGTTCTTCGTGATCTCCGGGTTCCTGATCACCGGGATCCTGGTCCGCGAGGTACGTCGTACCGGGCGGGTCTCGATCGCGGACTTCTACGCCCGCCGGGCGCGCAGGATCCTGCCCGCGGCATCGGTCGTGCTGCTCGTGGTCGTGCTGGTGTCCTCGCGGCTCTTCAACTACGTGCGAGTGGACGAGGTGATGTCACATGTCACGTGGACGGCCTTCTTCGCGGCGAACATTCACTTGGCAGGAACGGGTTCTGACTACTTCGCGGTGGGCACCTTCGTGTCGCCGGTGCAGCACTACTGGTCACTGGCGGTGGAGGAGCAGTTCTACCTGGTGTGGCCGCCGCTGATCGCGCTGGTGCTGTTCGTCGGCAGGCGTCGTCGTAGCGACGGACCGCCGACGGCGGCGCAGACGCATCGGCGGCTACGCCGGCTGGCCGTGGCGATCGCGCTGCTGAGCCTTGCGTCGTTCGTGTGGTCGGTGTGGGAGACCGGGAGCCAGCCGCTGGTCGCGTACTACTCGACGCTGACCAGGGGATGGGAGCTCGGCGTGGGCGCGCTGCTCGCGTTGTGCGTCGGACCGCTGTCGAGGATGCCGCTGGCGTTGAGGGCGATCGCGTCCTGGTGCGGCCTGGTGGCGATAGGGCTGGCGGCGGTGCAGTACTCGCCGTTCACGCCGCTGCCCGGGTACCTCGCGCTGCTGCCTGTGCTGGGATCTGCGCTCGTGCTTGCCGGAGGCATCGAAGGGTCCTCTGGACCGATACGGTACGGCGCCGCGCTGGTGTTGGACCGGCTGCCGATGCGGTGGGTCGGGGACATCTCGTACTCGCTGTATCTGTGGCACTGGCCGCTGCTGGTGATCCCGCCGATGTACCTGGTCCGCGAGCTGCGGCTGTCCGAACGGGCCGGGCTGATGGCGGTCGCGATCGTGGTGTCGTGGCTGAGCTACCAATTCATCGAGATGCCGGTCCGGCAGGCGAAGTCGCTGTCCCGTGACCGGCGCAAGGCGCTGGTGATGTGGCCGGTCACCGTGGCGGTCGTGATCGCCGCCGTCGGCGGCGTTGCCTTGCGCAACCAACCGGCAGCGGCCGAGGTCCGCTACGTCCCACCGGCCGTCGACTATGAACCGGAGACCAAGCAGGACACCGGTGATCCGCTCCGTGACGCCGCTGGTCTCGCGGCCGAGCTGGCCCGCGCCGGCCACCCGCTGCCGAAAGGCCTGCGCCCGTCCTTGGAGCACTTGAAGACCGACGTCTCCCGGCCGGGCCCGGGCTGCTACGCCGAACGCGACGCGACCACGCACAAGATCTGCACGGTCGGCGACCTGAAGGCGAAGCGGACGATCGTGCTGTTCGGGGACTCGCACGTCACCATGTACCTCGAACCGCTGAACAGGATCGGCCTGGCCAACGGCTGGAAGATCGTCACCTTCATGAAGGCCAGCTGCCTACCCGTCGACGCGACCGTGTGGCGTTCCGACAAGGCCCGCGCGTACGCCGAGTGCAACGCCTGGCGGAGCTGGGCGTACGCCGAGATCGCCAAGCTCAAGCCGCAGCACATCATCGTCAGCGGACTGGTCGCGCAGTACTTCACCGATGCCGGTGGCAACAAGATGACGAACGAGGCCGCGCGACCCGTGTTCTACCACGGCGCGGTGCGCACGCTGAAGAAGCTGAAGACGCTGGCTCCGCGGGTCTCCGTGCTGAGCGGGACGCCCAACCTGACCAAGGAGCCCGGCGACTGCCTCGCACCTCGCAGTGCCCGGATGAACACCTGCGCCGGTCCTCTCGACGCGCTCACCCGCGAACGCAACAGCGAGTGGATGAAGGCGGCCGCCGCCACGCGGGTGCAGTGGATCGACCTGGTGCCATGGATGTGCGACGCCCGTACCTGTCCGGTGGTGATCGGCAACGTGATCGTGTACCGCGACAACAACCACATCACCAAGACCTTCGCTGTCACGCTGCAGAAGGGGCTGCAGACCCGCCTGCGGCTGTGAGTGCAGACGCCGTCGGGTCAGCAGCCGGCGCGTATACGGTGAGGGCGTGACGACTGCGCCGGTGGAGCTGAGCGGGATCGAGGCGGCGCTGCGGCCGCACGGGGAGTCGGTGATGCTGCCGCAGGCGGCGTACACCGATCCGGCGGTACTGGAGTGGGAGCGACGGCACTTCTTCGCGGGCCAGTGGACGTGTCTCGGCCGGCTCGACGAGCTCGGCGCCGGGACGACGCAGCGGGCCGTCACGGTCGGGGACGTCGGTGTCCTCCTGGTCTTCGGTGCCGTGACCCGCGCGTTCGCCAACGTCTGCCGGCATCGCGGCCACGAGCTGCTGGGGCAGGGCGAGACCAGTGACCGGCCGAACGTGGTCTGCCCGTACCACGGGTGGGCGTACCAGCTCGACGGCAGCGTGCGGAACGCGCCGCGGATGGGCGACGCGTTCGACCCCACGCCGTACGGGCTGGTCGAGCTGCCGGCGCAGTCGTGGCACGGTTGGCTGTTCGTCAACGCGACCGCGACCGCCGCGCCGTTCACCGAGTACGTCGGCGGCATGGCGGAGCTGACAGCGCCTTACCGGCCGCAGGTCCTGAGCCTCAAGGCACGGCACACGTACGACGTGAAGGCGAACTGGAAGATCGTGGTGGAGAACTACCACGAGTGCTACCACTGCCCACTGATCCACCCGGAGCTGTGCAAGGTCTCGCCGCCGACCAGCGGCGACAACTGGGACCTGCCCGGTGCATGGGTCGGTGGACGGATGGATTTGCGACCGGATGCCGAGACGATGTCGCTCGACGGGCGGTCCCGCGGCGTGTCGCTCGAGAATGCCGATCCGCGGACCGTCATCTACCTCGGGCTTTTCCCGAACTTGCTGGTCTCGTTACACCCCGACTATGTGATGACGCACCGGATGGAGCCGCGGACGCCGGACCGCACGACGGTCGAGTGCTCCTGGTTCATGCCGGCCGCGGCGGTCGACCCGTCGTACGCGGTCGAGTTCTGGGATGTCACCAACCGTGAGGACTGGGCGGCGTGCGAGTCGGTGCAGCGCGGGGTCGCGTCCCCGCATTTCCGGCCAGGACCGCTTGCTCCTGCGGAGGATGCCGTGTACCAGTGGGTGACGATGGTTGCCCGCGGCTACCTCGGCAAGAGCCTGCTGCGCTGACGCGACGTACCTGACACAACGTGACAGGGCGCCGCGGTGCGCCCAGCGGGCAGGTGCTGGGTACACCGCGGCGGCCCTGCGCCGTGCGCGTCTGGCGGCCGGTGATGGCGTACCTCGGCACGGTCCCCCGGAGTACGGCATCCCCCGTTCTGCCAGCCGAAACGCGCTGACGGTCGCTCCGGAGAACGACACAACGGGCAGCACCCTCGCCCGTACGATGCGTCAAGGGAAGTGCTCGCAAACCCATTGGAAATCCAGTTCTGACGGGTAATGTGCGGCCCAGCAGTTAACGGGGAGCAGCACATGTCAGATGAACAGATGCCGTTCGATGTCGCATTGCGCCGAGCGGTGGCCGCGCGGGGACTGACGTTGGACCGGCTGGCCGAACGGCTGGCCACCGCTGGTACGCCGGTCAGCGTGTCCACGTTGAGCAACTGGCAGCGTGGCCGGACCATTCCGGCGACGCCGTCGTCACGCCGCGCGGTCAATGAGCTGGAGCGAATACTCGGCCTGCCGCCGGACGCGCTCGCCGCCACGCTCGCGCCGTACGGGTCGTCCGACCGCCGGCTGCCGACGCCGACCGGACTGACCCAGCCGGCGGTACGGCGGCTACGCGCGTCGTTCGGGCTCGCCGATCCCGGTGTGACCACGGTGCGGCTCGGCGACGAGGTGCGGATCGGACCCGGCCGGCTCGAGGCGGAGACCCGGATGACGCTGCGCGCCGAGCGCTCCGGCGTCGACCGGTACCTCGCGATGGAACACCCGGAGGCAGGGTCCGAGCCACAGATCGACGTCGGCCCGACCTGCCGGCTCGGCGAGGTGCGCCGCGACGACGAGGCCGGGTTGCTCGCCATCGAGATGCTGTTCGACGCGCCGCTGACGCGCGGCGAGCTGTACCCGGTCAGCTACAAGATCTCCCGGCCGGTCGCGGCCGGGGGCGAGTACCACGGCACCTGGGTGAGGCCCGGCCTCGCGTACTACGAGCTGACCGTCGACTTCGACCCGGAGGTCCGGCCGGCGCAGGTGTTCCGGGTATGGCGCACCAGCGCGCACTCGCCGCACACCCGGATCGGCGACCTGCGGCTGGTCTACGGCCGGTTCGCGCATCTGTGGCTGACCGACCCGCCTGCCGGCTTCCACGGCATCCGCTGGGAGGCATAGGTTCAAGCCATGGCGATGGTGAGCGGCGTGTGGTCGACGTACGGCGTGGTCGCCGTGATCGTCGTCCTCGGGATCGGCGGCCTGGTCGGTGCGCTGGCGCTGAACAAGGCGCTCACCGTCACCTACACCACGCCCGCGAAGCTCACGACGTACGAGTCCGGTGTCGATCCGGTCGGCGAGGGCTGGGCGCAGATGCACATCCGGTACTACCTGTTCGCGTACCTCTACGTGATCTTCGCCGTCGACGCGGTGTACCTGTTCCCGTGGGCCACCGTGTTCGCGCAGCCCGGGTTCGGCCTCAGTAGCCTGGTCGAGATGTTCGTGTTCCTCGGTTTCGTTGCCGTCGGCCTCTTCTACGCCTGGCGCCGAGGCGTCCTGTCCTGGACGTAGCCCGGGTGGTACCGCACGCGGTGCGGTCGGGCGCTGACCGCCTCGTTGTGCACGTAGCCTTGACGACGTGACGTCGTCGATGCAGTTGCTCGCGTTCATCGGTGTGGTCCAGCTGGCGGCGATGTCGCCGGGACCCGACTTCGTACTCGTCACCCGGCACGCCGCACTGTCCGGCCGGCGCGCGGGCGTCTCGGCGGCGCTGGGGATCGCGTGCGGCGTCTTCGCGTGGGCAGTGGTCGCCGCGTTCGGTGTTGCTGCGCTGCTGGCTGCTTCCGCAGTCGCGTTCAGCATCGTCAAGCTGGCGGGTGCTGCGTACCTCGCGTATCTCGGCGTCAAGTCGCTGCGTGCGGCGATCCGTGGTGGCTCGGCTGCACTGGCTCAGGCGCGTATCCGGACGGTGTCGTCCTGGGTGGCGTTCCGCCAAGGGCTGGTGACGAACCTGCTCAACCCCAAGGCGGCCGTGTTCTTCGTCGCGCTGATGCCGCAGTTCGTGTCCGGCGATCCGCGCCTCGGCCCGACGATGCTGCTGTCGGTCATCGCGGTCGCGATCACGGTCGTCTGGTTCAGTACCCTCGCCACGATCGTCGGCGCGCTGCGCCGCGTATTCGCCTCCGCCCGCGTCCGCCGCGCTCTCGACGCCATCACCGGCACCGTCCTGATCGCCCTCGGCATCCGCATCGCCACCCAGGCGTCCGCAATTCGCGTGGTTAACCATTCCGGGTGAGGGTTAGCCACGGCTATAACCGGTGCTAACCCGCACTTCGCGTGGTTAACCACGCGAATATGCCCGGGGGGCCGGGGCCGGGGTGCCGGCGTGGGTGGGGGCCGGCCGGTGCGGTGGGGTTAGACCAGGTTGTCGCGTCTGGCTACTGCGGCGGCTTCGGTGCGGCTGCGGACGCCGAGCTTGGCCAGGATGTTGGAGACGTGCACGCTGACCGTCTTCTCGCTGATGTAGAGCTGACGGGCCAGCTGCCGGTTCGTGCGGCCCGCGACCAGCAGCGTGAGTACCTCGGTCTCGCGGGCGGTCAGTGCTGCCGGTGCGGACGAGAGGTCGCCACCGGCGGACAGCTCGGCCAGCAGCGGTTTGGCGCCGAGCCGGCGGGCGGTCTCCTCGGCCAGGGCGGCCTGTTCGGCCGCTTCGGTGGTCCGGCCAGTGGCGCGCAGCACCGCGGCAAGCCGGACCCGAGAGCGGGCCTGCTCGTACACATCGCCGTACCCGAACACATCGACGGCTCGTTCCCAGCCGGCCACCAGCGAACCAGCCGGCGGCGGGTCGACGTCGGCCAGCCAGCGCAGCCGGTCCCACTCGGCTTCCAGCCGGGCCAGCCAGGCCACCGCCTCGACACCGAGCTTGCCGGTACCGGGGACGCCCTTCTCGGCGGTGGTCCGGCCGGCCTCGGCGAGGTCGTTGCCGCGGGCAACCCACTGCGGCCGGGCGGACTCGGGCTCGGTGACGACGTGCTGGCAGAGCGCCGCGAGGCCGAGCGCGGAGAGCCGGATCCGGGCCATGAACCAGGTGTTCTGCCAGCCCTCGGACGCGGCGGCCACGATGTCGTCGATCGCGGCCAGGGCGTCGAGCGGGCGGTTGCGCTGCAGGTACAGGTCGATCGTCGGCCCGGCACTGACGACTGCGATCATCGGCTCGCGCTTCCACCAGTCGCGCAGCCGCTCGGCGTCCTCGAGCGCGGTCGGGTCACCCCGCCCGGCCCGGACCGAGAGCCGCGCGGTGTCCAGCACCGCCTGGACCGTCGCGGGCAGCGGTTCGTCGCCGACCTGGGTGGTCCGCAGGCTGGCGTCCCAGTCGCCGCCGACGAACTGGCTGATGGCCAGCATCCAGCGCGCGTCCAGCCCGTACGCCGCCCAGTGCCGGCCGACCTCCTGGGCTCGGCGCCACGCGGCGGCGAACGCCTTCTGGGCCTCGTCGATGCGGCCTTGCTCGTAGTGCGTCGAGCCGAGCAGGTACCGGCTGCGCATCTCCGCCCCGGTCTCGCCGGTCGTCCTCGCCTGCTCGGCCGCCTCCGTCAGTGCGCGCAGTGCTGCGTCCGGGTCACCGGCCTTGCGGCGCAGGATCGCCAACGTGGTGGTCGCGTCCGCGACGGCGGTGGCGCTGCCGAGACTCCGGGCGATGTCCAGCGAGTGGTTCGCCCAGTGCGTGGCGTCGGCGTACCGGCCCATCACCATCGAGGTCTGCGCGTGCAGCGACGCGACCCGCGCCCGCAGTGGGGAGGGCGGGTCCTCGGGCACCAGCTTGATCGCCTCCGTGGTGGCCTCGTACGCCTCGGCGTCCTCGTCGGTCTCCAGCCCGATCCGGGCCAGCGTCGCCAGCACCGAGGCGCGGTCCTCGGGCGCGGCGTCGTCGTCCAGCTCGGACAGCGCCCGGCGCAGCAGCTTGAGTGCCCGGTGCTGCTGTGCGGCCAGCGCGGCTGCGTGGGCCGCGGCCGTCATCAGCCAGAGCCGGTCCACGTCCGAGTCCGGCGGCCGGTTCGGGAACAGCTCGATCGCCTTCTCGTAGTGCAGCAGCGCCTCCTGCGGCGCCGCCACCGTGAGCGCCTCCTCCGCGGCCCGGACCCGGGCGTCGAACGCGGTCGCGAGGTCGTGCGACCGGGTGGCGTGCCGGGCCAGCTCGGCCGCCGTACCGGGGACCATCTGGCTGCGCACGGCCGCGGCGTACGACGCGTGCAGCCGTACGCGTTCGCCGGGCAGCAGGTCGTCGTACACGGCCTCGGCGAGCAGCGCGTGCCGGAACCCGTAGCCGGAGCCCTGCAGCTCGAGCACGTGCGCGTCGATCAGCTCGCGCAGCGCCGCGTCGAGCTCGCGGTCGGGCAGCTCGGCGACAGCGGACAGCAGCGGGTGCGAGACCCGGCGGCCGGCGACGGCGGCGACCCGGGCGACGTTGGCGGCGTCCTCGGACACGGCGTCCAGCCGGATCAGCAGCAGGTCGGCCAGCTCCGGCGGCACAGCGCACGGGTCGCCCATGCTTGTGGCGGCGACCAGCTCCTCGGTGAAGAACGCGTTGCCGCCGGCGCGGTCCAGGATGCGCTGCACGTCTCTCTCCGGCAGCGGGTCCGGGTGCAGCGAGCCGATCAGGGCGCGGGTCTCGTCGGTGTCCAGCGGGGCGAGCGCGAGGCGTCGTACGCGGGGAAGCCGGGACCACTCGGCGATCGGCCGGCGCAGCGGGTGCCGGCGGTGCAGGTCGTCGGAGCGGTACGACGCGAGCACGACGAACCGCTGGTCGGCCAGCCGGGTCAGCAGGTACCCGAGCAGGTCCCGGGTGGACTCGTCGGCCCAGTGCACGTCCTCGACGACCAGCAGCACCGGTGCCTTGGCGGCGATCCGGGTCAGCGCGCCGAGCATGGCGTCGAACAGCGCGCCGCGGTCGATCATGCCGTCGGCGCCGCTCTGCTCTGCGCCGATCAGCCGCTGGGTCGGTAGCAGCCGGGTGATCGGCCGGAAGGTGCGCTCCAGCTCCTCGACCAGCGCCGGCTCGTCGTTCGCGAGCCGGCCGAAGATCTCGGTGAACGGCAGGTACGGCAGCCCGGCGTCGCCGAAGTCGCTGCAGTGCCCGGCCAGCACGGTGAACCCGCGCTGCTGGGCACCGGTCGCGACCTCGTCCAGCAGCCGGGTCTTGCCCACGCCCGCGTCGCCGGACAGCAGTACGGCGCCGGCGCGGCGGCCGTTGGCCTCGTCGATGGCGCTCAACAGGGTGGCGATCTCGGTCGTACGACCGATGAGTGGTACCGGGTTCCAGGGCACGTCGTCCATCTTCGCCCCTGCCCCCGACACCAGTCGAAGGAGTTGTGGCCGCGACATGCCACCGACCGGAGTTCTTGAGGGCCCTATTACCTCAGAACTCCGGTCGGTGATGGACCGCTGGTCGCTCACCGGCACGGTGCCGGTGCCGCCCGTCATGCGTGACGGAGCCGGAGGTGCCAGCGGTGGCGGTTGTGCGCGGGTTCACCGCGACCTCGGGGGCGTGAACCGGTAGAGGTACGGCGGAAGTCCTGCGCGATCCGGGACTGCCGGTAGGTGATCTCGGCATTCACGGACTCGGTGGTTGTGGCGTACATCTCGTCCTCCTGGTGTGCTGGTTGATGGGCTGGAATCTGCATGTCTGAGGTGGGCCGGGACATCGGGACAACTCCCTATTCGCTGTCCTGAGGCTCCTTAGGTCCCGTGTACGACTTAGATCCCGTGTACGACGCGCTCAGAGCGGGACTCAGGCCGCGTGCCGCAGCCTCAGCAGCCAGCGGCGGCCGGAGGCGTGCTTCGGCGCCACGGTCTCGTGGCTCGCGCGGCGGCCGTTGGCCCGCCGGTAGTCCTCTGCGACCTTCGTCTGGCGGTACGCGATCTCCGCCGTCATCGAGTCGGTGGTGCTGGTCAACATCTCGTCCTCCTGGACCTCGTTTCCGATGCACCGAGAGTGCGCGTCTGAGGAGGTCCGGGACATCGGCACAAGTCCCTATCAATGCCGCTCCCGGACTCCCTATCCACCGAGCGGCTGCCTAGGAATGGCGGGCCGGATCTGAGTACGCCGCTCAGATCACGACCCCGACTGCTCAGCTCATGCGCACGGCGCGGGGGCTGTGGATACGATCCTGGGTAAGGACCGCGATCGAGCCGAGGTGGGACAGCAGGTGACAGAGGGCGCCGTACAGCTGCCGATGCCGACTCTCCGGGCCGCCGGGACCGGGGTCGAGCCCGCGGTGGGAGCGCTGGCGCGGCTGGCGCCGCAGCCGGTGCGGTACCTGCTGAACTGGGGCCGCAAGTACTCCCTGTGGGTGTTCAACTTCGGCCTGGCGTGCTGTGCGATCGAGTTCATCGCGGCGTCGATGGGCCGGCACGACTTCATCCGGCTGGGCGTGATCCCGTTCGCGCCTGGTCCGCGCCAGGCCGACCTGATGGTGGTGTCCGGCACGGTGACGGACAAGATGGCGCCGGCGATCAGGCGGCTGTACGACCAGATGCCGGAGCCGAAGTACGTGATCTCGTTCGGGTCCTGCTCGAACTCCGGCGGCCCGTACTGGGACTCGTACTGCGTGACCAAGGGCGTCGACCAGATCATCCCCGTCGACGTGTACGTGCCCGGTTGCCCGCCGCGGCCGGAGGCGCTGCTGCAGGGCATCCTCACGCTGCAGAACAAGATCGCAGGTGAGAAGCTGGCCGACCGCTACCAGCCGTCGGACAAGGCTTTGACCCGCGGTCTGGTGCTGCCACCGCGTGCGGAGCGGTGACCGCCCGATGACCGCTGCCGACCGGGCGCCGTTCGTCCTCGCGGAGGCCGGTGTCACCGCGCACAAGGCGGAGAGCTTCGGGCCGGACGCGTTCGACGTACCACCGGAGTCCTGGCGGGCCGCGCACGAGGCGGTCCGGGACGGGCTCGGCCTGGTCTACTTCGACTGGCTGACCGCCAGCGACGAGCTCGCCGACGGGTTCCGAGTGGTGTCGCACATCGTGGCGTTCCACAGCCCCGGCGAGATCGACCACCTGATGCTGCGGACGCTGGTCCCGCGGGCCGCGCCCAAGCTGGAGTCGCTGACCGAGGTGTACGCCGGGGCGAACTGGCACGAGCGGGAGACGTTCGAGATGTTCGGGGTCACGTTCGACGGCCATCCGAACCTGGTCCCGCTGCTGCTGCCGGACGGGTTCGAGGGCAACCCGCTGCGCAAGGAGTTCGTGCTCGCGTCCCGCGTCGCCAAGCCGTGGCCGGGCGCCAAGGAGCCGGGCGAGAGCGACCACGCGCCGAAGACGGGTGCGCCGAGCCGGCGCCGGACCCTGCCGCCCGGCGTCCCCGACCCGGAGACCTGGGGACCCCGTCCGCCCGGCTCGCCGGACCCGGACCCGCTCGCCGCCGCCCAGGCCAGTGCCGCGCCCGCGCGTCCCCGCCGCACCCCGGGCGAGCGTCGTACGCCGCGTGAGCGTCCCGCCGCACAACCCGCCGCGCCCGAGCAGTCCGCGCCGCCCGAGCAGTCCGCGCCGCCCGACCAGGACGGTTAGTCCACCACCTGGAGGCGGCGCTGCAGCTTGCCGAGCACGCGTCGCAGATCGGCCAGGTCGGTCTCGGTGAGCCGGTCGTCGAACAGCTCCGGCCGCGCCGACCAGACCACCCGGACGCTACGCCGTACCGCCATGGTCCCTTCCGGAGTCAGCACCGCGTACGTCGACCGGCGGTTCGCCGGCAGCGTCTCGCGCTCGACCCAGCCGCGCCGCTCCATCCGGTCGACCAGCCGGGTGGTGCCGCTGCGGCTGATCAGCAGCCGATCGGCCAGGTCGGACATGGTCAGCCGGCGGTCCGGGGTGTTGGCGAGGTACCAGAGCACGTCGTGCTCGGCCGCGGACATCCCGGCGTCGCGCTCCAGCCGCCGGCTGAGCTCCCCCTGCAGCAGCCCGCTGACCTGGTGCAGCTCCAGCCAGGCGAGCTCCCCGTCCCCGTTGCGCTTGTTCCGTCCCCGCATCTGCGGATCGTAGCAGGGTTGCGCAGGCAAGAGTTGTCAGTAGGATGATTGCAGCAGCAATCGTTGTCTCAGCAACTCAACCCGAGGAGTTCGCGTGAAGATCGGCATCGGCCTGCCCAACCCCGTGTCCGGCTACCGGCAGTACCCCGGCGTCCGCCTGGTCGAATGGGCCAGACGTGCGGAAGACCGCGGCTTCGGCGGTCTCGCGACGATCGACCGGCTGGCCTACCCGAACTACGACTCGCTCACCTCGCTGGCCGCGGCCGCAGGGGCGACCAGCCGTATCGGGCTGCTGTCGAACATCCTGCTCGGCCCGCTGTACCCGACGCCGCTGCTGGCCAAGACCGCCGCGAGCCTGGACCAGATCTCCGGTGGCCGGTTCACGCTCGGCATCGCGCCCGGCGGTCGCGAGGACGACTACGCCAGCGTCGGGCTCGACTTCGAGACCCGCGGCAAGGAGTTCGACCGGCAGCTCGAGCTGCTGCACAGCCTGTGGCGCGGCGAGGGCGTCACCGAGGGCGGCCCGGCCGTGAGCCCGACGCCGGTGTCAGGCGACCGGGTCCCGGTGCTGATCGGCGGGCACAGCAAGCCGGCGATGCGACGGACGCTGACCTGGGGAGCGGGCTTCACCATCGGTGGCGGGCCGGCCGAACAGGCCGCCGGCGTGGTCGAGCAGGTGCGGGACGCGTGGACCGAGGCCGGCCGCGACGGTGAACCGCGGATCGCGGCACTGGCCTACTACTCGCTCGGCGCCGAGGCGGACTCGGACTCGCGCGGCTA
>DASRHY010000175.1:0-4214 GCA_035650275.1 Kribbellaceae bacterium
GTTCGCGAAGAACAGCCCGCGCGGGCCGCGGCTGATCTTCGCGCGGCCGAGGAACGCGACCCCGAGGCCGAGCGGTGTCGCGAGGTTCAGCACGTTGATCACCTGCTTGACCCACTGCCACCCGGTCATCACACCACCCCCCACAGGTCAGTATGGCGGCTCGAGAACAAGGCTGCGGCCGCACGTCCTGATGTCCTGAACATTAGGCCATCTGCCGCTCGGGGCGGTCGTGGCGACAGCCATGGCTTCCGGCGTGCCCTAGCTGCCAGGTTGTCCCCCGCATCGGTGAGACTGTTCGGGTGAGCTCGCAGGTACGACGGTGGGCGCCGGGCCGACAGGTTGAGCCGCAGCTGGTGCTCGGTGCGCTGCGCCGCGGTGCCGGCGACCCGACGTACCGCTCGGAGCCAGGGAGCCGCACGGTCTGGCGCGCCACCCGG
The DNA here is from genome assembly GCA_035650275.1 of Kribbellaceae bacterium. GTDB lineage: Bacteria > Actinomycetota > Actinomycetes > Propionibacteriales > Kribbellaceae > DASRHY01. Next base: position 438 of record DASRHY010000175.1, read on the forward strand.
ACGCCCGACGGGCCCGCGACGCTGCGGCTGACACCGCGCGGCAGCGAGATCGAGGCCGAGGCCTGGGGGCCCGGTGCGGACTGGGTGCTCGACGGGGTCCCCGAGCTGCTCGGGGACGCCGACTGCCTCGACGGGTTCGAGCCGTTGCCCGAGCACCTTCCGCTGGTGCGCGCCGCGCGGCGGTTCGCGTCGTACCGGGTGCCGCGAACCCGCGCGGTGTTCGAGGCGATCGCCGGTGCCGGGATCGAGCAGGTGGTGACCGGCAAGGAGGCGTTCCGGGCGTACCGGCTCTTGGTGCGCCGGTACGGCGAGCCCGCACCCGGCCCTGGCGAGGAGCTCAGGATGGCGGTGCCACCGGGTCCGCACGAGTGGCGGCTGATCCCGTCCTGGCAGTGGCTGCGGGCAGGTGTCGAGGGCCGGCGGTCCCGGGTGGTGATCACCGCGGCGACCCGCGCGCCCGCGCTGGAGCGGACGCTGCAGCTGGACGACATGGCCGAGGTGGAGCGACGGCTGCGGTCGCTGCCGGGCGTGGGTGTCTGGACCGCGGCGGAGGTACGGCAGCGGGCGCACGGCGACGCGGACGCTTTCTCGTTCGCGGACTACCACGTGTCCCGCGACGTCTCGTACGCGCTCGTCGGTGAGGAGCTGGACGACGACGGCTGCGCCGAGGTGATCGAGCCGTACCGCGGCCACCGGTTCCGGGTCCAGCGGCTGCTCGAGCTCTCCGGCATCGGTCACCCCCGCCGCGGCCCCCGCAAGGCGCTGCCCACCCACGTCCCCGCCGCCACCCACCGCCTGCGCTGAGGGCGACTGAGATCGGCCGTCTCAGATGATGGAGCCGAGTCGCAACATCCGAGACGATCCGGTTAACCTCGTACTGCTCATCCAGAGGGACTGAGGGAACGGCCCGACGACGTCCCGGCAACCGTCCGATTGTGCGGATTGGTGCCAAATCCGTCCCACCACCGAGATCCGGTGGGGGAAAGATGAGGGAGGATCCGCCCGCATGAGCCTGACCACCGCCGACCCGTCCGCCACGCTCCGGGAAGGTGCCTTCGGCAACGGTAAGCACCTGGTCTGCCGCGCCTGCGGCGCTACCTCGCCGCTCGGCCCGTTCTATGCCTGTATGGAGTGCTTCGGTCCGCTCGAGGTGGGGTACGCCTACGGCGACATCACCCGCGAGCAGATCGAGGCCGGCCCGAAGAACATCTGGCGATACCAGCAGCTGCTGCCCGTCCCCATCGACGTCGCGACCTTCCCGAACACCGAGCCCGGCTTCACCCGGCTGATCAGGGCGGACAACCTGGCCAGGGAGCTCGGACTCAAGACCCTCTGGGTGAAGGACGACTCCGGCAACCCCACCCACTCGTTCAAGGACCGCGTCGTCGCCGTGGCGCTGAGTGCGGCCCGCGAGCTCGGTCTCAAGGTCTTCGCCTGCCCGTCGACCGGCAACCTGGCCAACGCGGTCGCGGCCGCTGCCGCACGGGCCGGGATCCGCTCGGTCGTCTTCATCCCGAGCAACCTGGAACGCCCGAAGATCATCACCACCGCCGTGTACGGCGGCACCCTGGTCGCCGTCGACGGCAACTACGACGACGTGAACAAGCTGGCCTCCGAGATCGCCGGCGAGGAGCACGGCTGGGCGTTCGTGAACGTCAACGTCCGGCCGTACTACGCCGAGGGCTCCAAGACGCTCGCGTTCGAGATCGCCGAGCAGCTCGGCTGGCGGCTGCCGCGGCAGATCGTGGTCCCGGTCGCGTCCGGGTCGCAGCTCACCAAGATCGACAAGGGCTTCACCGAACTGTCGAAGCTCGGCCTGGTGGACGAGGCGCCGTACACGATCTTCGGCGCGCAGGCCACCGGCTGCTCCCCGGTCGCGCAGGCGTTCCGGGACGGGCACGACGTGGTGAAGCCGGTCCGCCCGGACACGATCGCCAAGTCCCTTGCCATCGGCAACCCCGCGGACGGTCCGTACGTGCTGGACGTGGTCCGGCGTACCGGCGGCGCCGTCACGGACGTCACCGACGAGGAGGTTGTCGAGGGCATCCAGCTGCTGGCCCGGACCGAGGGGATCTTCACCGAGACCGCGGGCGGCACGACGGTCGCGAACCTGAAGAAGCTCGTCGAGACCGGGCAGCTCGACCCCCAGGCCGAGACCGTGATCATCAACTCCGGCGACGGGCTGAAGACGCTCGACGCGGTCGCCGACCGGGTCGGACCCAAGGCTACGATCGCCCCGACGTACGACGCTTTCGTGAAGGCAGGTCTGCAGTGAGTGTGAGTGTGCGCGTTCCGACGATCCTTCGCACCTACACGAAGGGCGAGTCCGAGGTATCGGTCGAGGGCTCGACCCTGACCGAGGTACTCGACTCGCTGGACGCGTCGTACCCGGGCATCAAGGCGCGGGTGCTGGACGAGTCCGGCGAGCTGCGCCGGTTCGTGAACGTGTACGTCGACAACGACGACGTCCGTTTCGCCGACGGCCTGCGCACCGCGGTCACAGACGGCGGCCAGATCTCCATCATCCCCGCCGTAGCCGGCGGCTGAAACCCTTCCGTTCATCGGGCTTTGTGACCATCGTGCTGGTGTGATGCTGCGCGGGCCGACGCGCATGCGGCTGGCAGGAGGGCGGGCTGATGCGGGCGGTGCTGGTCGAGGAGTACGGCGTGGTGGCGCGGCTGGTCGACGTACCCGCGCCGGTGGCGGCGCCCGGCGGCGTGGTGCTGAACGTCGAGGCGACCGGGCTGTGCCGCAGCGACTGGCACGGATGGCGCGGACACGACCCCGACATCCGGTTGCCGCACGTCCCCGGGCACGAGCTGGCCGGGACGGTCGCGGAGGTCGGGCCGGGGGTGGACGGCTGGGTGGTCGGCGACCGGGTGACGGTGCCGTTCATCTGCGCATGCGGGCAATGCGTGCAGTGCCGGGCGGGCGACCAGCAGGTGTGCCCGAACCAGGAGCAGCCCGGGTTCACGTACTGGGGTTCGTTCGCCGAGTACGTCGCGATCCCGTACGCCGCGGTGAACCTGGTCCGGTTGCCGGACGAGATCGAGTTCGACACCGCGGCCGCGCTCGGGTGCCGGTTCGCGACCGCGTACCGCGGGATCACCCAGGTCGGCCGGCTCGCCCGAGACGAGTGGCTGGTGGTGTTCGGCTGTGGCGGTGTCGGACTGTCCGCGGTGATGGTCGCGGCCGCGCGCGGTGCGCGGGTCGTTGCCGTCGACACCAGTCCGCAGGCGTTGGCGGTGGCGGGCCGGTTCGGGGCGGAGCGGCTGCTCCAGGCCGGGCCGGAGGTTCCCGGGCTGGTGCGCGAGCTGACCGGTGGCGGTGCCTCGCTGACCGTGGACGCGATCGGCGCGGCGAGCGTCGTACAGCAGGCGCTCCAGTCGCTGCGTCCGCGCGGCCGGCATGTGCAGCTCGGCCTGCTGCCGGGTGAGGTCCGGCTGGACGTGTCGGCGCTGATCGGGCGCGAGCTGCAGTGGCTCGGCAGCCACGGTATGGCGGCGCCCGCGTATCCGGAGATGCTCGCGCTGGTCGAGTCCGGCGCGGTCCGGCCTGCCGAGCTGGTGACCAGCGTGATCGGGCTGGAGGACGTACCCGCGGCGCTGGCCGCGATGGATGACGCCAGCCCCACTGGCATCACGGTGATCCATCCCTAGGAGACCGAGGGTGGTCACAAGGGCCCGACGAACGACGACACGCCGGGTCACAAGGGCCCGATGAACGGCGGGGATTAGGCGATGCCGCGCGATGAGAGAAGGCCCGGTCTGGAGTCAC
>DASRHY010000176.1:0-7478 GCA_035650275.1 Kribbellaceae bacterium
TCATCCTGGTGGAGGCCGCCAGCAGGGCGTTGGCCCTGGGACGGCGAGCGGCGTCGTAGCGCGCCAGCGCGGTCTCGACGCCAGCGCGGGACACGCCGGAGAGCGCCTCGCCGAGCGCGACGGCGTCCTCGAAGGCCTGGCAGCCGCCCTGTCCGAGGTCGGGGGTCATCGCGTGCGCGGCGTCGCCGAGCAGCGCGACCCGGCGGGTTCCGAACGGGGCCAGCGGCAGCCGCAGGTCGTACAGGTCGTTGCGCAGCACGGTCTCCGGCGGGGTCGCGGCGAGCAGCGCCGGGATCGGGTCGTGCCAGTCGCCGAACAGGGAACGGACGTCGGCCGCGGTGTCACCGGCGGGCACGTTCGCGGTGGCGTACCAGTACACCCGGCCGTCGACCATCGGCACGAAGCCGAACCTGCGCCCGCGGCCCCAGGTCTCGCTGCCGCTGACGGCGCTGCCCGCGGGCGCGATGCCGCGGAACGCGGTGTAGCCCGCGTACCGCGGCCCGCCCTGCGCCGGGTGCAGCGTGCGCCGCACTACGCTGCGGATGCCGTCGGCCGCGACGACGAGGTCCGCGCTGATGCGCTCGCCAGTACCGGTGCTGAGGTTTCCGGCCGGGTCCACGCCGGTGACTGTCACCCCGGTCCTGACCTCGGCGCTGTCCGGGACGCTGTCCAGGATCGCCTCGTGCAGCCGGGCCCGGTGCACCATCGCGGGGATCTCGAGCCGGCTGCCCTCGACGGAAACGAGCCAGCGTCCGTCCGGGCGGCGCAGCCCGGCCTGCCCGGCCAGCACCGTGTCCGCGCGGAGCTCGTCGCCCACGCCGAGCCCGTCCAGCACCTGCATCGCCGCCGGCCACACCGAGATGCCGGAGCCCACCTCGCCGAGCTCCGGCGCCCGCTCCAGCAACGTCACCTGCCAGCCGCTGCGCCCGAGCGCGCTCGCCGCCGTCACCCCGCCGATCCCGGCACCCACCACCACTGCGTGTCTCATGCCACCTGACTCTACATCTGTAGAGGATTGTGCGCTAGTGTGCTTCTGTGCCTGCTCCGAAGGGCGAAGCGCGCCAGGCCGCGATCGCTGACGCCGCCATCCGGCTGGTCGCCGAGCGTGGGCTGCGCGGCCTCACCCACCGCGCGGTCGACACCGAGGCCGGCCTGCCGCCCGGGTCGACGTCGTACTACCTGCGCACCCGGGACGCGCTACTGACGGCCTGCGTGCGGCGGATGCTGCAGCGCGACCTGGAGGACAACCCGGCGCCTCCCGCCACGGACCTGCCAGAGCTGCTCACCGGCCTGGTGGTCGGTCAGGTGACGGCGCGCCGGCAGGACCTGCTGGCGCGGTACGAGCTGTCGCTCGAGGCCGTACGACGGCCGTCTCTGCGGACCGCACTGGTCGAGGCCGGCGCACGGCTGCGGTCCGGGCTGGCCGGGCTGCTGGCGTCGTACGGGGTGGCCGACGCCGAGAGGGCGGCGGGCTCGGTCGCGGGGATGCTGGACGGCCTGATGTACGACCGGGTGGCGGGTGCCGGGTCCGAGGTGTCGGACGCGGAGTTCGAGCGTTCGGTACGACGTGCCGTCGACGCTTTGCTGACCGGGCTCATACCTCGCTGATCGGGTGCAGGTCCGAACATGGTGGCGGTCGATGAACTGGCGTACGCTCACGACGTATCGGCGCGGGGGTGAGCGCGGATGGCCGACATTGCAGGGACCATGCGGCGTCAGCTGGACGCCGTCCGGGTCGTGTTCGCGAGCCGCTGGCTGCGGGACTGCCAGCTCTCCGTGGCGCTTGCCCGGAGCATCGATCTGGCACAGCTGGTGGCTGTCTCGGCCTACCTGTTCGAGAGCGGCGGCCTGCGCTCGGTCGCGGCGTACGGGGTGGTGCGCACGATCGCGCCGGCCGTCGGCGTCCCGCTGGTCACCGCGGCCGCAGGCCGGATCGCGCACGGGCGGCTGCTGCGGCTGATCGCCCTGGTCGCCGCGCTCGCGTCCGCGGGCATCGTCGCGATCATGGTGACCGACGGACCGGCCACTGCCGTGCTGGTGCTGTCGGCGGTGGCCGGTATCGGGATCGGCGCGTTCCGGCCGGTGACCTCGGCGCTGATGCCGACCCTGGTGCGCCGGCCCGAGGAACTGGTGGCGTGCAGTGCGGCGACCGGGTTCCTGGACAGTGTGACCACGCTGCTCGGGCCGCTGCTGGCGGGTGTGCTGCTCGTGGTCGCCGGTCCGGCCTGGGCGGTTGGCGCCACCGTCCCGCTGCTGGTCGCCGCGGGCCTGGTCATCGGCGGGGTGCCGGCGCCGCCGGTGATGGCAGCCGGGCCGTCAGCGGGTGGGAGCGGCTTCGCCGCGTTGTTCTCGCGCCCGGAGGCGGCCGTGATCGGCGTCCTGGGGCCGTTGCAGACCTTCGTGCGCGGTGCGCTCCAAGTCATCGTGGTCGTGTTCGTCATCGAGGTGCTGCGCCTGGACGACGGCGCCATCGGCGTGCTGTTCGCCGTGATGGGCGTTGGCGGGATCCTCGCGTTGCCGGCCGCGGTCGCCATCATGGGGTCGCGCCGGCTGTACCGCGCGTTCGGCCTCGGGCTGGTGTTGTGGGGGCTGCCGGTGGCGGTCACGGCGGGCGTCCCGGTGTACCCCGCCGTGCTGGTGCTGTTCGCAGTCATAGGTGTCGGCAACGTGCTGGTCGACGTCAGCGCGTACAGCGCGCTGCCGCGCGCCGTCCCGGACCGGGATCTGGCGAAGGCGTTCGGCCTGTTCGAGGCGCTGATCCAGATCGGGATGGCGCTCGGCGCGGTGGCGGCGGGCCTGCTGCTGGAGGAGTTCGGTGCGCAGGTCTCACTGCTCGTCGTCGGCCTACTGCTACCGATCGCCGCCGGGGTCGCGGCGCCGTTCCTGCGCCGGTTCGACGCGCGGCTCGAGCACCACGACGTGGAGGTCTCGCTGCTGCGCCGGCAGCCCGTCTTCGAGGAGCTGCCGATGTCCGTGCTGGACAACCTCGGCGGCCGGATGAAGCCGGCGACCTTCGCGGCGAAGGACGTGATCATGCGCGAGGGCGACCCCGGCGAACGGTACGTGCTGATCGTCGACGGCGAGGTCGTCTTCAGCCAGCACGGCGCCGAGGTGAACCGGCTCGGCGACGGAGCCGGGTTCGGCGAGATCGCGCTGGTCCGGGACACCCGCAGGACCGCGACCGCGGTGGCCGGCACCGCGGTGAACGCGCGAACGCTGGACCGGGACTCGTTCCTCGCCGCACTGGGCTGCGACCCACGGGCCTGGGCCGCCGCCGATGCGGTCGCGGACGAACGGCTCGCCCGGTCGCCGGGCCAGGAACCGCCGCCCTAGACCTTGCGCGCCTCGATCAGGAATCGCTTGCTGAAGGCAACGAAGATGCCATCCGCCTCGATATGCCGGTGCAGCTGGTACAGCCGGTCACGGTACTGCTCGACGGTGAACCCGGGCACGATCCAGATCACCTTGCGCAGGTAGTGCACCACCGCCGCGATGTCGAAGAACTCGGTGCGTAGCGACTCCTCACGCAGGTCCACCACCGTGAGCCCGGCCGCCTCCGCGGCCGCGACGGCCCGCTCGGTAGTGCGCTCCTCGCTGACCGGCGTCGGGCCCATCATCGCTTCGGTCACCTCGTGCATGCTGCCGGCGCCGACCTGCTGGGACAGGTAGCTGCCGCCGGGCTCGAGCACCCGGGCGATCTCGTTCCAGATCGTCACGGTCGGGTGCCTGCTGACCACCAGCTCGAACACCGCGTCGTCGAACGGCAACGGCCCGGCGTCGTCCGCCTCGACCACCGTGGCACCGAGGTGCTGAAGGTTGCGCCGGGCAACTTCCAGGTTCGGCGGCCAGGACTCGGTGGCCGCGAGCAGCACCGGCGCCTTCGGGACGGTGGCGAGCACCTCGCCGCCACCGGTCTGGATGTCGAGGGCCGACGAGACGTCGCGCATCCGCTCGCCGACCAGCTTCGCGTATCCCCACGACGGCCGTTCCTCGGTCGCCCTGCCATCGAACCAGGAGAAGTCCCAGCCCTCGGTCGGCGCCGCCACGCCTTCCGCGACGAGCTTGTCGAACACCGGATCCGTAGCCATACCGGACACACTGACGACGCGGTAGGTGCGGCGCAACTGAGTTATCGTGACCACTTTGTTACTTGACTTTTGCGCGGGATTTTTTGTTAGAGGTTGAGGGGTCGTTCCCAAGTTTCATGGAGGTTCTGTGCCGCAGTCAGTGCCGGTTCGACGCATCCAGGTCGCCGACGTCACACGACTCACACCGCGGATGACGCGGATCACGTTCGGCGGTGCCGCGCTTGCCGACTTCACGTACGACGCGCCGGATCTGCAGGCGAAGCTGTGCTTCCCGCGGCCGGGCCAGAAGGTTCCGCAGCTACCGGAGCCGGTGACGGACGACGAGTACGGGATGCGGTGGTACCAGTCGTACCTCGCCATCCCCGAGCCCGAGCGACCCTGGATGCGGCAGTTCACGATCCGGTCGCACCACCCAGGCGACGGCACCATCGCCGTCGACTTCATCCTGCACGGCGACGACGGACCCGCGTCCCGCTGGGGGTCGTCGGCCGAGGTGGGCGACGAGGTCGGCATGGTCGGCCCGTCCCCCGTCTTCGCTCAGCCGGTGCCGTTCGACCGCTGCGACTGGCTGCTGCTGGCCGGCGACGAGACCGCGCTGCCCGCGATCGGCACCCTGCTCGAGGCGCTGCCGGACGGGAAGACCGCGATCGTGTACGCCGAGGTCGCCGACGCCGCCGAGGAGCAGCAGTTCGAGACGAACGGCGACGTAACCGTGCACTGGCTACACCGCGACGGCGAGCCGGCCGGCAAGAGCACCGTGCTGGTCGAGGCCGTCACCGGCGCCGAGCTGCCGTCCGGGAACGGGCGCGCCTGGCTCGCGGGCGAGGCCGGCTCGGTGCGGGCTCTGCGCCGTCACTTGGTCGGCGAGCGCGGTCTGCCGAAGCCGTCCGTCGACTTCACCGGGTACTGGCGACTCCAGCACACCCAGGACGACGCGCCGACCGAGGAAGACATGGCCGACGCGCAGGAACGGCTCGCCAACGCACAGGCCGAGGTCGAGGCGTACATCGAGGAAGCGGTGCCGCCCGAGCCTGCCTGACACCGGATACGGTCGTCCGATGACCGAGCCCACCCATCTCGCCGCCACGCGGGAGTCTTACGACACCGTCGCCGCCGACTACGCCGAACGGGTGCCGGCGCTGTTCGCCGACGACCGGCTGGGGCGCGCGATGCTGGCCGCGTTCGCCGAGCACGTGCTCGACGATGACGGCCCGGTCGCGGACGCCCTGGACCTCCCCGACGGCTCACTCCGCGGCATCGTCGCCTGGTGGTCGATCGTCCACACGCCTCCCTCGGAGCTGCCGGGGGTGTTCGCGGAGTTCCACCGGACGCTGGCCCCGGGCGGTCACGTGATCATGGGCTTCCATGTCGGCGACGAGCGGCGACGACCGGAGAAGTCGTTCGGCCACCCGGTCTCGTACGACTCCTACCGGCTGGCGCCCGACCACATCGCCGAGCTGCTGGGCGAGGCCGGGCTGGTCGTCATCGCGCGACTGCTCTCCGACGAGAGGAGACTGCCACAGGCCTGCATGCTGGCCCGCAAGTAGTGGCTTTGTCATGAGTCAACGTTTGGCGGGTTTAGTGGTGGTCGGGGTTTGGGCGGGCGCCGCTTTGCACGGGGCTTCGCACGGCACTACCCCAGCTGGTCGCGGCGGCGGGTCAGGTAGGCGGTCTCGGCGGTGTTGCCCGCCAGCTCGATGGCCTTGTCGTACGCCGCGCGTGACTGCTGGCTGCGGCCCAGCCGGCGCAGCAGGTCGGCGCGGGTCGCATGGTAGGCGTGATAGCCGGCCAACTTGTCCTCGAGGCGGTCGACGGCCGCCAGTGCCACCTCCGGCCCGTCGAGCTCGGCGACCGCGATGGCCCGGTTGAGGGCGACGATCGGCGAGGGGTCGAGGCGGACGAGCTGGTCGTAGAGGGCGACGACCTGCGACCAGTCGGTGTCGCGTACGTCGGGGGCGGAGGTGTGCACGGCGTTGATCGCTGCGAGGATCTGGTAGCGCCCCGGAGCCATCCCGGCGGCCAGGCGTTCGCGGACCAGCCGATGACCCTCGGCGATCAGCGCCGCGTCCCAGGCCCCACGGTCCTGCTCGTCGAGGGCGACCAGTTCGCCGCTCGCCGAGACCCGGGCGGTGCGGCGGGCCTCGGTGAGGAGCATCAGCGCCAGCAGCCCGGCCACCTCGCCGTCGTCCGGCATGAGGGCACGGATCAGTCGGGTGAGCCGGATCGCCTCGGCGGTCAGGTCGTGGCGTACGGGATCGGTGTCGGGGCCGGTCGCCAGGTAGCCCTCGTTGAAGACGAGGAAGAGGACGGCGAGTACGCCGGAGACGCGTGCCGGGAGATCCTCCGCGGACGGTACCCGATAAGGGATGCGAGCCGCCTTGATCTTGGCCTTCGCGCGGGTGATCCGCTGCCCCATGGTGGTCTCCTGCACCAGGAAGGCACGGGCGATCTCGGGCACGGTCAGACCGCCGACCATGCGCAGCGTCAGCGCCACGCGAGTCTCGATCGCGAGCGCCGGGTGGCAGCAGGTGAAGATCAGCCGGAGCCGCTCGTCGTCGATGGCGCCGAGAGGCTCGGGCGGGTCGTCGTCGTACAACATCTGAGCCTCCTTCTGCTTGTCGTCGCGCTTGTTCTCACGCCGGATCCGGTCGATGGCCTTGCGGTAGGCGGTGGTGGTCAGCCAGCCGCCGGGGTTGGGGGGTACGCCGTCGGCCGGCCACTGCCCGACGGCGGCCGCGAACGCCTCGGCCGCCGCCTCCTCGGCGATGTCGAGGTCACCGAAACGCCTGGCCAGGGCGGCGACCACCCGCGCCCACTCCTCGTGGTGGACCCGGGTGATCGCCTCCCTGACGTCGACCACGCTCACAGGAACGGCCGCACCTCGACCTTCCGATTGCAGGCCTTCGACCCCTCGGCGGCGAGCTTGAGCGCCACGTCGAGATCGGGGGCCTCGAAGACCCAGAAGCCGGCCATGTACTCCTTGGACTCCACGAAGGGCCCGTCGGTGAACATCGCCTCCCCACCGCGGTTGTCGATGACCGTGGCCGTGCTGGGCGACGAGAGGCCGCCGGCGAAGACCCAGTGGCCCTCGGCCTCGACCCGTTCGTTGAACGCGTTGATGGCAGCCATCTCGTCCGGGGTGCCGGAGTTGGTCTTGTCGTCGATCACGGAAACCAGGTACTGCATCTCGGTCATCTCCTGTGATTTGGGGCGCCCCTCGCGGACGGCCGCTCACCCCTGCTACGAACACCGCTGCCCCGATCCGACACCGCCGCCTGGACTTCTTTCAAGGACCTTCTGCTACGCCGGGTTGTGAGCGATCCGACAGCGACAGTATCCCGTCCGGTGACTCGCAGTCCGGGTCTTCCGGACGTGAGAACGCCGTCCCTG
>DASRHY010000177.1:0-3918 GCA_035650275.1 Kribbellaceae bacterium
ATGCAGTGAGCACGTACTACTCGTAGCCGGTTGCGGCCGGCAACATGTCGGCGATCAGGTGTTCTGGGTTTGCCAACGGGTCTGCCGCTCTCGACGAGGCTTTCGGCGAGGCGGTCGGGGCCTCGTTGACGTGCACGGTGCGAGCATGCGGTTCGAGTCGTCGTCGGCGTGCCTGTTCAGTACGCCTGGCAGGTTCTATCGGCCGGTCAGCTCGGCGACCAGCGGTGCGAACGTGTCCGCGACGTTGGCGCCGAAGACGAAGTAGGAGATGCCGGTCTCGTCGCGTCGCCGGCGCAGCTCGTCGGCGGCCGCCAGTGGGTCGGGCGGGAGGTAGGCGAGGGAATCGGCTACGCGCAGCGCAGCGGTGTCCGTATCCGGGGGCGCCATGAACGCCGAGACGGTGTTGCCGACCACCGGGATGTGCATCGAGCGCTCGACGTCGCGGGTGGTGTGAAACTCGCGCACCCGCGCCACCACGGCGGCGCGCGGCTCCTCCGGGGTCATGGCGAAGGTGACCGTGTCGGCGATTTCGGCCGCGAGCGCCCGCGCCTTCGCGCCCATCACCGCCATCGCCACCGGTGTGTGGCCTTGCTCGCCGTCGAGCTCGCGCAGCGCGGTAACGGTCTCGCGCACGAGGTCCAGCCGCTGGCCCGGGGATGGCACGGGCAGTCCTCGGGCCCGCAGCTCGTCCTCGATGCCGGGCCGGCCGGCCCCGATGCCCATCTCGAAGCGACCCTGCGTGAGGACCGTCAGCGAGTGCGCTTCCCACGCGGTCAGCCAGGGCGCGCGCAACGGGGCGGCGTAGACCCAGGTGCCGACGCGCACGTCGGCGAGTGTCGCCGCGACGGCGAGCGCGGCCGCGGGGGACGGCTGCAGCTGCGGGAAGTCGGGCATCAGCACCGTCGAGTAGCCCTGATCGGCGATGCGGCGCACCTGCTCGCGCCAGGTCGGCAGGTCGGACAGGAACGGGGCGACGATGCCGAAGCGAAACGGTCGGGTCGGCCCGGAAGTCGTGTCGGTCATGTGCTCATCCTTGTGTCCGGCCCGGTTTCGTCCGGGCCCCTACGTCTGCTACGAACCAGGCCGGCCGATTCCGACAACCCGACATCGGCAATCTCGGGCGCCGTTGGGCCAGCAGCCGAAGGTTCTGCTCGCAGCCGGGGCTTGCGTGCCTCGGGCACATCGGCCACACGTTCCCTTGCGCGATCGGGCAACTCGAGGCACCAGACAGCGCAGGGCCGAAGGTGTGGACCGGTTTCACAACGACAGCGCCGTACACCGCGCCCGCTCAATCGGCACGACCGAACATCGACCCGGCCGATCTCGTAGCTGTCCGTAACGACCAGGCGACCGAAGATCGCCCGGCCGCGCACGACGGACGGCATGACAGCACACCGCCGGCGACCCCGTCGAGCACCAGACCGTACAAGATTTCATCGAGGAACGAAGCGCCCGCCGAAGGCGGGCGGGCGCGAGCTGCACGCGGCATGATCGAGGCATCGACGATCCGCATCCGGCGGGTTGGTACGAGGTACCGGTCCACTGTCGCATGCCCGCCGTCCGCACCGTTCGTCGGATTGACGGGCGTCCCCGTCGGTAGCACAGTGAAGTCGACACGGGGTGGCGGCCGTCCAATTGCGCGGCGTTTTCGGTTTCTCCACGTCGGGAGGACGCGGGTTTGCCCATCCTCCCCACCCACTTTTCCTTGTAGCGGTTAGCCGCACGATGTGAGTTTTCGTGGTCAGCCGCTCACCCGCCCCATCCCTCCGGGTGGAAACCGAAAGGAGATCATTATGCGACAGCGCCCGCTTTCGGGCAGCCGACTGGCTGGAGTCATCCTCGCATCGGTGGCCACCGTGATCATCTCACCTTCTGCCGCGTTCGCCGCACCGCCGTCGAATGACGATTTCGCCAACGCGACTGTCATCCTCAGCTTGCCGTTCAGCGACACGGTCGACACCACCGAGGCGACGACAGAGCCTGGCGAGCCGTTCGTCTTCTGCGGCATGCAGCAAACCGTCTGGTACTCCGTCACCCCAACGGCAAAGGCCGCGATTCAGGTCCAGGTGACCGGAAGTGACCTCACCGATCCGCTTGTCGCCATCTGGAGGGCTGACGGCCCTGGCCTCGCCGGACTGAGCCCCCTCGGGGAGTGTAAGGGGTCGGGCGTTCCTTTCGACTTCCTTGCGGAGGCAGGAACGACGTACTACATCCAGATCGGGAACGGCTTCTTCTCCAGCGGCGGTATCCTCAGCGTCGATGTCCAGGAGATCCCGCCGCCCGCGAACGACACCTTCGCCAGCGCGACGCCGATCAGCGCGCTGCCCTTCAGCGACACAGTTGTTGGGACCATCGCGGCAGGGGTAGAACCGGGCGAGCCCATGCCAAGTTGTGGGTCCCAGCCACCCACCGGGACCCTCTGGTACTCCGTTACACCCGCTGTCAGCGGCGCATTCGCGGCGCGGCTAGCGGGTTTCTTCCAGGCTACAACGGCAGCCTATACCGGGGCCACCCTGACCGGCTTGAGCGAGATCGGCTGCAACCCGTTCGCCTTCAACTCCCTCGTGATCCACCTGAACGCTGGCACGACCTACCACATCCAGATCAGTGGTGTTTTTGACCGGAACCCCCCGGTAACGCTCACCCTCGATGTGGCGGTGGCTCCGGTGGCCAACTTCGCGCACTTCCCCTCCGATGCCTCAATCTTCGATAGTGTCCAGTTCTTCGATGCCTCATTCGATCCCGAGCAGGTGGGTTTCGCATCGTGGGCCTGGGACTTCGGTGACGGCACGACCGCCACGGATTGCTGTCCCGCTCACCGCTATACGGCCGACGGCGACTACACCGTCCGGCTCACGGTCACAACCTTTGATGGGCGCACGGCCTCAACCTCGCAGCTCGTGCAGGTGCGGACTCACGACGTGGCGATCACGAAGTTCAGCGTGCCGAAGGCAGCCAGCGCCGGCCAGACACGCCAGATCACGGTCGGCGTTAACAGCAACCGCTATCCCGAGACCGTCCAGGTCGCACTGGTCAAAAGTGTTGCCGGCGGCTTCCAGCAGATCGGCGTTCTTACCCTGTCCGTGCCGGTGAGCGGTGCGAACCGCACGACGACGTTCACCTTCACCTACACGTTCACGAGCGACGACGCGACGATCGGAAAGGTCACCTTCAAGGCCTCGGCAAGCCCCGTCAATGCGCGCGATGCACTGCCTGCAGATAATGAGGCCATCGCCCCACCCACTAAGGTGAGCAACTGAAGCATCGACAGGCGGCTGGCCAGTGCGGCAGCCGCATTCTTGCAAAACATCCCATTGAACAAAGGCACAAACAATCACGCCCAATGACTTAACCGGCCCTAAGTTCTCCGCCCTAGCTACCCGGGCATGCAAACCAGATCCGCTGCTCGTCTGTGATGCCGGGGACGTCGTGCGCATACCGATCGGGAACTCAGCCGTGTCGGTGACTCTCATCGACACGACGGCCGGAGGCATCGGCAATGAGCATCGATGTGTTCACGCACTCTCATCGGCACGACCGCACGCCTGCGGCGTCATCGTCGTGACGCTCCGTAACGCCCGGACGGCGGCAGATCCGCGCACCTGATCAAGGTGTATCGGCTTCGCAGCAGCCCAGCGCACGAGATCCGCGGACGCAGCCGGGCGTGTCAGGCATCGAGTAGTGCTAGGTCTTGCTGGGCGCCGGGCGCGGCGTCGCCAAGAACATCGACAAGAGCTCGCCGACAGGGGGTGCCAGCGGATTCATCAGCCGGAGAGGCAGCTATCGTCGCGCGTCGTTCCCGCCTTGTGCGCGCTTCTGCCTGCGTCGAGGCGCTCGACCGCGGTTTGATCATGAAGTCCTCGGCATCCGGGACGGGTAGTAGCTGAGACACAGACAGGACGCGCTCGCCGCCCGCGG
>DASRHY010000178.1:0-2721 GCA_035650275.1 Kribbellaceae bacterium
GCCGTCCGGCTGCCGCTTCCGCACCCGCTGCCCCCGAGCCCAAGCCCGCTGCACCGACGAAGAACCCATCCTCCGCCGGGTCACCGCCGACGGCGTCGACCATGTCGTCGCCTGCCACTACCCCCTGGTGGACGCCGAGCCGATGGCCATGCCGGTCGCGGTCTCCACTACGGCCCCATCCCCCGTTCCTTCGCTCTCGCCCGACGGCGACACGCCCGAGGACGCGGCCAAGCCCACCGAGCCCGCCGACACCCCGACCGCCGATGTGGACGATGCGGACACCTGGACTGCCGCCGCTCGAGCGCCGGATGACGCCGGCGCCGTAGGCGAGAACGCCACGCCCGACGACCCCGAGTGCTGACGTCAGCCGCGCTGGGCGCCTGGCGGCCAGACGACGGTCAGCGACATCCCCCTCCGCCGCGCGGACGCCACGACGTCGGCGGTGCCGCCATGACCGCGAGCCGGCAAGCCGTCCCACACCGCGAACAGCTCCTCGGCGAGGTCGAGCATCCGCTCCGACGCCGCCATGTGCGCCTCCGAGGTCGATGCCTGGAAGTCCAGCCGGTGCACCTCCTCGGCCGAGTCCAGCAGGCGGTCATAGGTCGCGTGGTGCTCGGCCGGCAGCCCGTCCCGGTACTCGACCGCGGGGACGACTACCGCTAGGCGCCCACCCCGCGCGAGCACCGCCTCCGCGAACAGCGCGTCGGCCCCATCGGCCAAGCACGACACCCCCACCAGGCTCGACCCAGGGACCCTCCCCAACGCGACGGTCAGCGCGTCCTGTACGAGCTGCGCGGTCGCAGGCGGCAAGCCCCGGTGCCCGCTGATCGCGATCCTGGGCATCAGATGGCGCGACCTTGGGATCGGGCGCGCAATCGCTCGTCCAGCTCCCGCCACGCCCTGGAGCTCTGCCCGCGGCCGCCATGGGTGTGCGCAAGCTGCCTCGCGCGCGCCAGGAGGCGCGGGCTTGCCTGGCCCGCCCGCTGATCCAGCAGATCGGTTGCGATCGCGAACGCACGCTCCATCTCACCGACCTGGAAATATGCGGCCGCGTGATCCATACGCCACATGGCCGCTTGCTTGGTCGTGGACGCAAGGCTGCTGCTCGCGTCCAACGCGGCGCGTAGTGCCGACCTCGGACGTCGGGTCCGAACGGAGCAGGAGAGCCGGTAGGCCGCGACCTTCGAACCATCGAAGTTGAGCACCCACGGCCACGGCGGTGGGTCCTCCGCAGGGATGCGTTCGCTCGCAGCCTCGGCTCGATCGAGCGCCGCGTCGGCGGACCTCTGGTCCTTGGCTGACGCGTGGGCGACGGCCGTCACCGAACTCAACCACGCCTGCGCAACGGCGGACGGACGGGGACCAAGTTGGGTGCTGGCGTCGGACAGGAGGTAGAGGGCCTCGATTCCGTCGCCCTGTTCGGCGAGGCACGACGCCAGGCTGCCCACCATGTACGCCGTGAGCACCCGGTTCCCGCTGCTTTGTGCGGCGGCAACCGCAAGGTCGTAGCAGCGGCGCGCCGAACCGAGGTCCTGCATGTCCCAGTGCAACCACGCCGCGAGCCCGGCGATCTCGCTGACCACCTCGGCGAGCTCGCGGTGCTGTCCCGTACGAGCGAAGCGGCCAGCTACCTGGCTGGCCATGCGCAGGTGGGCGGCGACGGGCTCGACGAGATCGCGGGAGGCCACGACAGTATCGAGACGCCGCTGACCGGCCGTGATCGCGCGGATTGACGCCGCTGTGACCGCAGGGCCCGGACCAGTCCGCGGGAGGAAGGTCGAGAGTGCGAGCGTTCCGGCCGTGGCGATGAAATCCCGACGATTCATCGACTCCCCCACGGGCCCGTCATCTCGTACCGCAAGACCCAGAATGTGAGGCGACACGTCCAGCGCCTCCGCGAAGCGGCGAAGTGTGCGGATGTCATAGGCAGAGCGATGGCCGCGTTCGATGCGGGACACGACCGGCTGGCTGTAGCCGCACGCTTCGCCGAGTTGTCGTTGGGTCAGGCCCGCGGCCTGACGCGCCAGCCGGATCACCGCGCCCGTGTCGCCGTCGTGCGCCGCCCGCAGCAGGCCCTCATCGCCGTGTGCGACGCTCATCCGATCGGCCCCCTCGCGTCCGGCAAGCGTAGCGGTCGGGCTACGTGGGGTAGCGGTCTTATGCATGATGCGCATACGCCATGCCGAGTGGGCTTGGCGCACTGCGGTGGCCCGGTCGCCGCGCTTGAGTCCAGCGAGTACACGGGCTCGAGAAGATGCGGGAGGATAATGATGGCCGGAAGACGCAACCAGGTTGGACACCGAGGGCGAACCGCCAAGCATGTGACAGGCCCGCCGCAGCTGGTTGACGTGGACGGACCATGGTGGCGGGGGTTTTACCAAGCGTGGTGCGACCGCGACGAGGGCGACTCGACAAAGGACCACGGGATGGAAGATGTCGTCTGGTCCGCTGGCTACGACGCAGGACGGCTGGACGGCCACGTGCCCCGGGAGTGGGTCAGCCCATCCTGGAACTGACCGCCAGTCGACGACTCGATCTGGACCCGCTGACTCGGCACTCGTCCAAGCGCACGACCAGGTGGCTAAGCCGCGGACTGGCCGGTGCCTGCGACCCAGGTGGCGTACAGGCGGGCGTAGGGGCCGCCTGCGGCTACCAGGTCGGCGTGGGTGCCCAGCTCGACCAGCTCGCCGCCGTCGACCACGCCCACCATGTCGGCCCGTT
>DASRHY010000179.1:0-12304 GCA_035650275.1 Kribbellaceae bacterium
CAAATGGGATGGCAAACGCCTTGCGTGGGGCGCAAGTACGCCAACTCGTCCCGCCGACTTGGCGAGCACTCGATCCGATCGGCCGGTTGCGCAGAAGCTACCACCACTGTCGTCATCGTCAGACCACTCCACATGGGTAACGCGGGCGAGCAGGGAGATCCCGACGGCGAGCCGGGCAACGCGAGCGAGGTCGTCGCCCTGAGCGCAGACGGAATTTCGGCTACGGCCGAGGACGAGTGACCCGGGCGTCGTTCTGGCACGTGGGTGGCACGAGGTCCGTCGGTGAGCCACCGCCGGGAGGCACAGGACGGGCCGGCTCGCCCGGGTGACCAGGGACTCCGGTGGCTCGGGGGGCAGTGTGCTGGTTCAGGACATGTGCAAGGGGTGAGTCGAGACATCTGCAAGGGGTGAGGGTGCTCTCGTGGCCCGATGTCGAAGCGTCGGGCGGTCGTGCTGGCGGCAGGTGGGCTGCCAGCCGGCCACTCCGCCGGCTGGCAGCCCACTTACGTGTACGGCGTCATCGTCGCTGTGGAGCTTGCGGCACATGGCCCAAACGGGGGACCGGACGTCGATCGTGCTCATCAGCAGGGGCACGCAGCGCTGGTGGGCGCTGTGGCGCTCCTGTTCTGTCGGTTGGGGCCTGGCTCGGCTGGGCCCACGTCCACCGGCTGGTGGCGGATCAGGCGAGCTTCCCGCCGCAAGTACTCGACGCGAGCCTGGCCCTGCTGGTCATCGCAGGTCTGACCAGCCTCACCATCGGGTTCTGCCACTCAGGTTCATGGACGGAGAGGTGCTGTTCGCATCGAACAAGGGCGGGTGGGGCGTGGTGTAGGGCGCTTCGCGCTTCCTCACGCTCCACATCCTCGCCAACGGGCATGCCCGCCAGGAGCTGATCGGCCGGGGATCGTCGTGGCTCTCTGGGTTCCAGTCACGCTGTTCGTTCGTCGTGTTCGGCACGGCCACGTTGCGGTTCCGGAGGTTCGTGGCGATAGCTGCTGCCCGAGGAGGTCCCCGGAGGAGTGGCGCTGGTGGGCACACACGAGGAGGGGTACGGGCGCGCTGCTCGGCCCCCATGACTGTCGTGCCGCAGACTGTGTCGCGCGCACGCAGCGCCCGCCCGCGGCGGAGACCTGCCTGACCGTATGAATCCGCCGGCGCCCGATGTGGCTGTAACAGTCAGGATTCGAGCGGCCCGACCGCATCAGGCTGTGGCCCGCGCCCCTTCGTCAACGCCTGGGACTGTGTGTCCCAGTGTGTTCCCGCGCACACTTGGTGTGTGTCGCGCGACGACGCCCGCGGCGGGATGCCGTGATCCAGTCGTTGCATGACGACCACTGATCGTAGCCAAGCGGCCAAAACAACCTGCTCGGATGGTGCGCACATCGCCGAGCTCCTCTGCCGCGCCCGCACGGGAGACAACGCGGCCACGGGCGAGATCGTCGAGCGCTGCAGCCCGATGCTCAGAGCTCTCGCCCGCCGGATCGTCTACGACGACGCCGAGGTGGAGGACGTAATCCAGGAGGTGTGGGTCACGTTCGTCGAGAACCTCGACCGCATCCGCGAGCCGGCAGCCACGCGCGGCTGGCTGGCGCGCGTGCTCACCCACACGGCCATACGCGCAGCACAGCGAGCCCGGCGGACCGAGCCGTCCTTCGTGGTGGGGATGGCGGATCCGGACGTCGACACGGCGGACGTCGCCATTCGCAAGGTCTGGCTCGAGGAGGTGCGGGAGCGTCTGGACCACGCCCTCCACGCCTTGCGCCCCGAGGACAGGCGCCTGGTCGTGCTACTGGCCAGCGAGCGGCGCCCGGACTACCGCGCGGTCAGCCGCGTCACAGGTCGCCCAATTGGGAGCATCGGACCGACGCGGATGCGGGCGATGAACCGCCTGCGCAGCCAGCCTTCGCTGTCGGCTCTCGATCTCACCGCCTGATCGCCCGCGACCGCCGCTGCGCCGGGCGAGGCGCATAGGGAAGGCTACGATCTCTACGGAGGGTGAGCCCGAACCTTCGCGACGTGAGGGACCGGCCGATGCTGGATCTGCTGACCGAGCGGGAGCGCAACAGAGTCCTGCGCACGGGGGTTCGGCGGCGGTTCCGGCCGCGGGAGGTCGTCTTCCACGAGGGCGATCCCGGCGACTCGCTGCACATCGTGACCGATGGCGCCTTCATCGCGCGGGGCTCATCGACACTGGGGGAGGTGATCGCGGTGAACGTGTTCGGCGTCGGTGATGTATTTGGCGAGATGGTGCTGCTCACGCCCGGCACGCGCCGCTCCGCCACGGTCGCGTCGCATGGCCGCGGCGCGACGCTCATGGTCATGCGGGGCGACTTTGAGGCGCTGATGGAGGATGGCGGCAATCTCGATCGAGTCCTCCTGTCCTTGCTGGCCGAGCGCAATCGCGTCCTGACCGCCCACCTCGTGGAGCTGCTGTTCGCGCCGGTCATGCAGCGAGTGTGCATGCGGCTACTGGAGTTCTCGCAGAAGGTCGCCTCTGGCGCGGACGAGGGATGGGTGGCTCTGAGCCAGGAGGACCTGGCGACCCTGGCCGGCACGACCCGCTCCACCGTGAACCGGGTCCTGCGCCGCGCCCGCGAGCTCGGGCTGGTCGAGCTGGCGCACGGTCGCATCCGCATTACCGACGAACAGGCGCTCGGCCAGAGCGCCCGGCGTGCCTTGCGGCGCTGAGTCCGCTGTGGCGTGCGGTGCCAGCGGCCCGATCGAGGTGTCTCCACCGGAGCGCGCAGATCGCACCGCGGCGCGCAGGGCTACGGCGGATCCGATGACGATCTGAATTCGACGTATCAGGCTGCCGCGTGACCACTCCCCTTTCTAGGCGCGCCCGGCAGCTCGCGTGGTCGGCGCGTGCCCACGCCGATGTGAGACGAGGGGACGTGAACCGATGCCTCAGACACCGCCGGACGTGCAGCGGGGCCGGTCGACACCCGCCCGGGTCGTCCTCGTCACCGGGAAGGGCGGCGTCGGCAAGACGACGCTGTCGGCTGCCACCGCCGTACGTGCCGCCGACCAGGGCACGCGCACCCTCGTCGTCTCAACCGACGAGGCCCACTCGCTCAGCGACGTCCTGCTCGAGGAGCTGGGCTCGGAGCCGGTGCGCGTGGCCGCCAACCTGGACGGCCTGCAACTGGACGGCCGCTACGAGCTCCAACGTTCGTGGGGACTGATCATCCGCTACCTGCGGCGCCTGCTCGGGATCACCGAGCTGGACAGGATTCACGTCGACGAGCTGTGCATGGTGCCAGGTCTCGACCAGCTCGTGGCCCTTGCCCGGCTGCGCGAGCTGATCGACGACGGGCGCTGGGACGCGATCGTCGTCGATTGCGCTCCGAGCGCCGACAGCCTGCGGTTGCTGGCCCTTCCGGAGGTCCTCGGCTGGTACGTCGAGCGTTTGTTCGGGCGTGACGGCACGCTCAACCGTTGGGCGCGCCGGCGCATCGAACGGAGCCTCTCGCTGCCGCTGCCCGATGAGTCCGTCATCTCGTCCATCACCGAGATGACGGACGAGCTGTCGGGCCTGCGGGCCACCCTCGACACGGGCCGGACGACGGCCCGCATCGTGCTCACGCCGGAGCGAGTGGTGATCGCCGAGGCGGAGCGCACCCTGTCGTACCTGGCGCTGTACGGCTACGGGGTCGACGCCGTGCTGGTCAACCGGGCACCCGGTGGCCATGCATGCTGCGGGGCCGACCCCTGGGCCGCGGCGTCGCGAACACAGCTCGACCGGATCGACGCCAGCTTCGCCGGTGTGCCGCGCCTCGCGGCGCGCCGGCGGCCCGAGGAGCCGCTCGGACTCACCGCTCTGGCCGAGGTGGGCCGTGAGCTGTACGGCGACGGCGATCCCCTCGCGACCCTGGCGCCACATCAATCACTGACGATCGCAACGCGTGGCGACGAGACCGTGGTGCGGCTGCTGGTCCCTGGTATGGAGCGCGAACGGATCGGCGTTGAGCACGACAGCAACGGCGAGCTGATCGTGACCCTTGGCGCTTACCGGCGCAGCATCCCCCTGCCTGACACACTCCGCCACCAGCCGGTCGTGCGGGCGGGCGTCGAGGGGCCCCACCTGGAGATCGTGTTCGGGGAGCCTTGCCATGTCGCTTGACGAGGACCTCTATGAGCTGCTCGGGGAACAGTCGGAGCACGTGGACGCCTTCGTGCCGCCCGACTGGCGCTGGGACGCGGCCCGCCGCGAGACCGCGACTCGGATGCTCGACGCGACAGCCGGGGTGCTGGCCGCCACCGGCCGCCTCATTGCGGTGGCCGAGGAGCTGGTCCGCGACCAGCGCGACCGGCTGGCGTGCGAGCCGCCTACCGCAGGCGACACAGACCCGCGCCGACGCCCGGACGACCGGGCAGCACCCGGGCGGCGACGCATCGACCTGAGCTACTGACCCAACAGAGGAGACACGGATGCGTTCCGCAACCAAGACGGCGTCACCCGACATTGACGACTCGAACAGCTTCCTCGACCGTTCCTGGATCGAGAAGGTCGCGACGACGCCCGACAACGACCTACGCACCCACCGGATCGCCCTGACGTACGCGAGGCTCGCCGACTGCCTCGACCGGTTGATCTTCGGTGGGAAGCCATCCAAGAAGGCGGGGGGCCAGAAGCGAGCCAAGCAGCCAAAGGCATCCGCAGACATGTCGGTCACAGCGCAGCTCGGCCGCCATGAGTCGGTTAGCTCGTGCAATGCGAACTGGTTCCACTTCGCGACCTGGGCGACTGCGACGATCACGCCAAACATCGCCAACAATCGTCCGCCCCAACGAATCGACAGCCTCCCGATGTCGGCGCTGCGGCGGGAGCTGACGCCCAAAGTAGTCCACGCCCGTGCCGCGAGCGGGCAGCGCGTCAGCCGATCGCTCTCCTGGGGCCAGCGCCTGGTGTTCGTGTCGAGCTCCCTCGCATTAGTGGACTTCGCCCAGCAACTCGATCGCGACAAACCGGTGCGCCTGGCGCGCAGCACCAAGAGGAAGATCGACGACCTCACATCTTGGAACTGCAGCAACTGGATCGGTCACGAGCGGCACCTCAAATGCCTGGACACAGCCTTCGGCTACTACCGGCGGGCGCGTGCCCTCCGGAGCGAGCCTGACGTGTCCGCGCGGCTGATGCTCGGTGGCAACGTGCTCATCATGGCGGTCGACCAGGACATCATCGATCACGCCATCGAGACCACGGTCAATCACATCCCACAGCGGGTCGCCGCCAGCCTCGAAGGCTTCACCGCCAAGTGGGCCGAGCGGATGTGGGGCATCCCGAGGCAGCTATCCAGTCTCTCGCTCCCCTACCGCTACAAGGGTCCCCGCGACGCGCTCGACACCGCCTGGTCGCGCCTGATGACCGACCAGGTCTTCGTTATGACGCTCCCCACCGAGACGCTCCGCCTCGGCCGCGACATCCCGCCCCGCTACACCGGCCGGCCGTTCTATCCTGAGGCGCTGCGTCGCTTGACAGCTGGCGAGCACAAGAACCTGGGCTCGTCTCCGGCCGAGGCCGAAGCGGTTCGCAGGGAGATCGACGAGATCTCGGCACTGGTGAGCAGCCTCGACCGCACCATGGGGAACGGCCGCGGCTCGGCGGCGCGGGACTGGCGACTTTGGGACGAGCGCGTGAACTGGGCCCTGACCTTGATCCGGTCACGCCAGCAGGACGAGACGCTGTTCTGGGCGCCGTACTCGCAGGAGGACCAGCAGCGCATCGTCGACGGTGTCCTGCCCCTGCGCGGCGGCGACCCGGCATCACTCGAAGTGCAGGCGCCCAGCGGCGCCGTCGTGATCGACGGATACATGACCAAAGGAGGACCGCTGTGAAACACGACATCGTCCCCGTTGAGGTCCTCGAGGCGCTGCGAGCCGTCGGCGACCCGGCGCTGCCGCGCCCTGGCGACGTGTTCGCGACGACGCAAGCGGAGGGCTTTCTCCGCGTGCCCGGCCTCAGGGACGTCACGACGCCTGACGCGTCGATCGTCGCTGCCATCAACCAGGTGTCGCCTGACGCCGACAAGGTGGGGCTCGCCAATCGTCTCTTCGCCGAGTACGGGACGGAGATCAGCGGTGCCCTCCTCCTGGCTGCTCTCCCTCAGGCGTACGCCACCGTCTGGGGATCACGCGTCCTCACCGCGACGGCCGCGCTGCAGCAGGACTTCCGCCGGCGCATCGTGCGGACCGCTCAATTCCTGCTCATCGTCATGCGCCAGCCTATGGGCAAGGAGGAGATCCGTCATCTCTGGCCCACGGACGCAACAACAGACCTCGAAACGTCGTCGTCGGCGCCCGAGGACACTCGCCCATGGCAGGCATGCCTCGCGATCCGGCGCTTCCACGAGTCGATCCGGCAGCAGATAAGGACGAGCCCTGAGCTCACAGAAGCGGTGGGAACCGAGAACAAGGTGCCTCTCAACCAGGAGGACCTCCTCGGGATGCTGCTCAGCTTCACTGTCACGGTGTTCGAGGTGCTCGAGCAGTTCGGCATCACCTGGTCCGCCGACGAGCAGGAGGCATACCTCCATGTCTGGGACCTGGTCGGCGCCCACCTCGGCGTGGGCTCGGCGAGGGCCCGCCGTGAGACGAAGGCACGGTTGTCCGAGGCGACGAGGGGGAGGATTCCACCGCGCATGCTGACGGAGAACCAACAGGGCTGGATCGGGCTACGCCCAGTATCGATCAGCGATACACGCCTCCTGCTCGATCAGATACGACGCCGGCAATGGCCACCGGCCGCCCTCGTCCCCCGCGATGGCGGCGCGGCCGACGCCAGCCTCGGCGGCGACACCCGGTCGGGACGTCTGCTCCTGAGGGCTCTGCTCAATGAACTGGCAGCGTCCATGCCCCCCAGGTTGCGGCCATTGGCCCTGTCGGTCATCCGCCGCCTCGCACCGCCCCCCGTGCGCGAGCGGCTGAACCTGGGCGGTGGCGGGATCGTGCTGTCAATGCTCGACGTGCTGCCGCAACGCAAGGTCAGGGTCGACCCGTTCACGGTCGTCCCCGGGACGAACCCGCTCACGGCCAAGGTGACGCGCATGATGGCCAACGAGGTCACGATGCGTGCCATGGTCCGCTTCCTGCGTACCGAATCCCTGTTCCTGCCCGGCCTGGCAGAATGGTCGAGGGATCTCATCGATCCCATGGAGGAGGGCATCGCGTGACCCTCGCCAGTGATCGCGGCGACGGCCGCCGTCGGTGCCGGAGGGACGAGGCCGGCTGACTTGGCGCCAGCCTCGCCTCTCCGTGGGCCGGTGCCGCCCGAACGCGTTCGGGCGGTGCTCACGCTCCTCTTCACCGATATCGAGGGCAGCACGCGGCTCTGGGAGACCGACCCGGACCACATGGAGGCGGCCGTCAGGGGCCACAACGAGGCGATCACGAAGATCGTGGCCGGGGCCGGAGGTACGGTCGTACGATTCATGGGCGACGGCGTTTTCGCTCGCTTCGCCGACGGGACGGACGCGGTGGGCGCTGCGGTCGCTATCCAGCGCCGGTTCGCAAGCAACGACTGGGCCGGCATCAGCCCCTTCCGCCTCCGCGCCGGCCTTCACACGGGCATGTGCACGATCCACCAGGGCGAGGTGTTCGGACGGGCACCGAACCTCGCATCGCGGCTGGAGGCGGCGGCCCACGGCGGGCAGATCCTGCTGTCCGACGTCACCGCGAGGGCTTGTGCCGGCCGACTCCCCGCCGGCTGTCAGCTGTTCGACATGGGGCGCTACCACATCCGCGGCTTCGACGAGCCGGTCGTTGTGCACTCGGTCGTGGCCCAGGGACTGCCGAGCGTGTTCCCTCCGCTGCGCACGCCATACCGAGGCTTCGACGAGCTTCCCTCCGAGGACTCGGCGCTCTATGGGCGGGACGCGGAGATCGACGAAGTCGCGGCGATGCTGCTCCGACACCGTCTCGTGACGCTGTGGGGCCCCGGGGGCGTCGGCAAGACCCGGCTAGCGCTCAGGGTGGCTGCGCGGGCACGCCGCCCCTACGAGGACGGCGTGCGATTCGTCGACCTGTCGACCGCCGACAGCCCGGTCGACGTGCCCGCAATGGTGGCGTCCGCCCTGCGCGCGCAGCCCACCAGCGGCGAGACGGCCGCCGCCACCGTGCTCCGCGTGCTGCGGCCGTCACGGCTGCTGCTCGTGCTCGACAACTGCGAGAGCTACACGGCCGCCGTCCGCGACCTCACGGCTCCCATCGTCGCCAACTGTCCTGATGTCCACATCCTCGCGACATCGCGGGAGGTCCTCGACGTCTCCGTGGAGCACACGGTGGAGATCCGAGGGCTGACGGTCCCCAGCGAGCGGGAGACGGACACCGACCGCATCGCGGCGTGCGACGCGGTACGGATGTTCGCCGACAGGGCCGGCCAGGCTGTGTCCCACTTCTCGCTCACTGGCGAGAGCGCGGCACCCGTCGCTGCGCTCTGCCGAGCCCTCGACGGGCTCCCGCTCGCGATCGAGCTGGCGGCCGGCCGCCTCGGCGTCGAGACGCTGGACGATCTGGTCAAGGACCCGCCCGAGTTGATCACCCGCCTGGACCATCAGACCGGCGGTTCGCGCCGAGGCACGGGGGTTCTCGAGCCGGTGCGGTGGGCCGTGGCGCGCCTGACCGATGTCGAGGTGGACATGTTCCACCGTGTGGCCACGTTCGCGGGTTCGTTCTCCCGCCGGTCGGCCCTGCAGCTCGGGGTCGAGCCGGTCCAGGCCGGGCGCAGCTTCGACCGGCTCGTGCGTACTTCACTCGTCGTCAGAGATCCCATCGTGGCCGACCGGTTCCGCCTGCTAGCCACTGCCCGAGAGCTCGCTCGCTCGTCGACCAGCGAGGCGCAGCGCAGGACCTACCAGGACGCCCATGCCTGTCTGATCCTGGATCGGGTCGAGGACCTGGAGCCCCGCATGCTCACCAGCGACGAAGCGCGTTGCGTCGAGATGCTGAGGGCAGACTTCGCCGACTGCCGAGCAGCCGTCGAGTTCTTCCTCGCGAACGACCGCAACGTGGAGGCCACCCGGATGGTCGTGGCGCTGTCCCAGTTCGCCCTCCTCGAGCCGCGGCCTGAGGTGTACGCCTGGGCGTCGACCGTCGCGTCCCGCATCGACGACGATGCGCCGAAGGCGTCGGAGGTCCTTGGCGTTGCGGCGCATGGCGCGTGGTTCGCCGGCGACACCGACCGCGCGGTCGCACTCGGCCTGCGAGCGGTCGCCGCCGCCGCCCCAGGGGACTCGACTCGCCTGGCGCACAACACCCTGATGGACGCCTACAGCAATGCGGGGCAGTTCGACGCGGCGACCACCCACTACCTGGCGATGCTGCGGGAGATGCGCAACAGCGAGGACGTCTACTGGCAGATCGGCGGCCTGGTCCACGAGGCGATCTCGCGGACCATGATGGGTCAACACGAGACGGCAGAGAATCGGGCCGAGCGGGCGGTGGCGCTGGCCCGCCGCCTCGGGTGTCCGAGCGGCATGCGGTTCGCGCTCTACGGCTTGGGGTGGGCACTGGCAAGGTATGACCCCGTCGCCGCCAGCGCCGCGTTCGAACAGGCCATGTACGCGGCGAGCGAGGTCAACAGCCGGTTCACGCACGGGCTGGCCCTGGCCGAGTGGGTCGAGCTACGAAGGACGCTCGGCGACACGGCGAACGCGGTGACGGGCACGAGCGATCTGCTGGAGCTGATCGCGGTGTCCGGCAACCGGTTCCAGCTCTCCCAGGTCCTGCGGCAAGCCGGCCTGCTCTTGGCGGACGCCGGCCATCATGAGGTCGCCGCGCTGGTGTTGGTTGCGCGTGGCGGCCTGCCGGAGATGCCGAAGGCGGCCCTCCAGGCATCGGCGGACGAGAGCTGCCTTCGCGATCTGCAGGACATCCTCGGGGAGCGATGGACCGCGCTCACCGTCCGGGCCAAGGCCATGCACGAACCTGAGCTCATCTCACGGTGCCGGCGTGAGCTCGCCGATCTCGTAGGCGCGGGCGCCCCCGGCTGAGCGGGCCGGGCCGCGTGCCGAACGACACCGGGGCATTTGTCGACGCGCACACAACCCGGCGGCGGTGGTATCAGCGGCCGGCCGCCGCCCTCTGACCCTGTGACGAGATGGATCGGCGTCCGCTCGGCGGATCGTCAGACGGGACCAGGAGGCTCCGATGGCTGCAAAAGACGTGTTCACCCCCGCGTATCGCTCACTCGTGGACGACGTGCCGGAGGAAACTCCGATCACGGTCATAGTCCGCACGGGGAACGTGAAGCCGCTCCGGGACGAGGCCGAGACCGCTCACGGGGCGCTGCTGACCGAGCAGCTGGCCACGCGCCCCTCGCAGCTCCTCGCCCTCGCGCACGAGGAGTACGGCGCCGGGCCCGCGTTCCTCTACAACTTCCGCGACAGCCGGCTCGAGGCGCACGAGAACGTGATCGCGGCCGCACCCGAGGCCGCCAGCCTGTGGCTGGCCGACGCGGTGGCTGTCACCGGGACGCCGGCGGAGATCGCGGAGCTCGCCGACCACGACGACGTCGTCGCCATCGACGTCAACCGCGAGTTCCACCTTCCCCGGATCCTGCAGACGCCGCTCGAGGACACGCCCGATCTGGTCGACGGCAGCACCTGGGGAGTCGCCAAGATCGGTGCGCTCGACACCTGGAGCGGCTTCGGACGGGGGGACGATGTCCTGGTGGGCGTCCTCGACACCGGCGTCGACGACACCCATCCCGCACTGGCAGGCAAGGTGGTGGCCTTCGAGGAGTTCGACGGGCTCGGGAGCCCGCTGGGCACAGCCACCCACGATTCCCACATCCACGGCACACACGTCTGCGGGACGATCGCCGGGCGTACCTACCGGGGCACCAACATCGGCGTCGCGCCGCATGCCCGGCTGGCCGTCGCCCTGGTCCTGCCCAGCGGCAGTGGCACGTTCGCCCAGATCGTGAGCGGCATGCAGTGGACATTGGACCAGGGCGTTCACGTCATGAACATGTCGCTCGGCGGCAGCGGCTACTCCACGCTGTGGAACCTGCCCGTGCTCATCGCCACCCTCTCGGGCACCCTCGTCGTGGCCTCGATCGGCAACTCGGGCCACGGCACGAGCGGCGGCCCGGGCAACGACCCGCTCGCCCTCGGCATCGGCGCCACCGACACCCATGACGTCGTCGCCGGCTTCAGCGGCGGGCAATCCCTGACGGTGGGACACGACGTGTTCGGACGCATCAACTACATGAAGCCCGACATCAGCGCCCCGGGCGTGTCGGTCGTGTCGTCGGTTCCGGGCCCCGACATGGTCGCCCTCAGCGGCACGTCGATGGCGGCACCTCATGTGTCCGGCGCCGCCGCGCTGCTGATGTCATCCGAGCCCGTGCTGCGAGGCAACCCACTCTCGGTCCGGGAGATCTTCCTCGGCGTCGGACGCGAGGACTACGGCGAGGCCGGCCGCGACCAGCGGTTCGGCTACGGCCGGGTCGACGCGATGGCGGCGGCCGAGGCTGCGGTCAGCCAGTTCTCATGACAGGCGTCGACAAGCTGGACGACGAGCTGCGCACGCGGCTCGGCGGCCTCGCCGACGACGAGCTCGTCGATGTGCTCGTCTACCCCGTGTCCGCATCCTCTGACCTGGAGCGCCACCTCTCGGCGCTCCGGGCCGAGGGTGTCCGGCACAACTTGCTGAAGCTCCACGGCACGTTCGCCGTCCAGGCTCCGAAGCGCCTGATCCATGACTTGGCTCGCCGCGAGGACGTCGCCCGCATCACCGCGATGCCGAGCGCGACGATCGACGCGATCGCCGGCGGATGAGCGGCGGTCAGCCCGCTGCGCACTGTCGGTCGTGGCGCACCGCTACTCACCATGTGCCATCGCCGTGCACACCTTCACCCGCACCGCCGCTGGCCAGGGCTGTCTCGCCTCGAAGGACTTTGCCAGGCCACGCTCGGCGAGACGGTGGCTGAACGCAGTGACGTGTAGATCGCCCTACGGTCGCTGTGGTGCACGAGGCGCCGGTCGGGTGTACGGCGCCCGTCGATACATGTCCTGTGGGCCGTGGACACCCGTTGACCAGGGCTGTCGTCTGCTCGGGGGGCAGGACTCGAACCTGCAACACACAGCTCCAAAGGCTGCTGTTCTGCCGATTGAACTACCCCCGAAAGGTCTTACCAAGGTAACGCCACGTGGGCGGGATGGGGCCACGGTGCCAGGTTGGAGGGGTGCTGGGGGCGCCACTAGGGTGGCGGACCTCATGGGTTCTCTGATCAAGAAGCGCCGCAAGCGCATGCGCAAGAAGAAGCACAAGAAGATGCTCAAGCGCACTCGCTGGCAGCGCC
>DASRHY010000180.1:0-5796 GCA_035650275.1 Kribbellaceae bacterium
ACGCGCTGCGCACCGCCGCGCCGGGCCGGTTGCGGCCGTGCGCCAACACCGAGTGCGCGCTGTTCCTGGTGGACCGCAGCAAGGGCAACACCGCGCGCTGGTGCTCGATGGCCGTCTGCGGCAACCGGATGAAGGCCCGCCGCCACTACCAGCGGGTGCGCAATGTCTGAGCCGGTCGCGGCGAGGCTGCTGTCGGTCAACGTCGGAATGCCGAAGGACGTGGCGTGGCAGGGCCGCACCGTCCACACCGGCGTGTGGAAGTACCCGGTCGCCGGGCCGCGCATGGTGCGCAGGACCAACCTGGACGGTGACGGACAGGGCGACCTGAACGGGCACGGCGGTGAGCAGCGCGCGGTCCTGGTCTACCAGGTCCAGTCCTACGAGCACTGGCGCGCGCACTTCGGCCGGGACGACCTGGAGTACGGCCAGTTCGGTGAGAACCTCACCGTCGACGGCCTGCCCGACGACGAGGTTTGCATCGGCGACCGCTACCGGATCGGCGAGGCGGAGTTCGAGGTCACCCAGCCCAGGGTCACCTGCTTCCGCGTCGGGATGCGGTTCGGCGAGCCGACACTGCCGGCGCTGCTGGTCGCGCACGGCCGGCCGGGCTTCTACCTGCGCGTCATCCGCGAGGGTCGCGTCCAGGCCGGCGATGACATCGTCCGCACCAGGACCGGGCGGCACGCACTCACCGTCGCCGCCACAGACGCGTTGCTCTACCTACCCGACCGCGATCCGCGAATGCTCCGCGACGCGGTGGACATCCCCGCGCTGAGCCCCGGCTGGCAACAGTCGTTCCGCGAGCTGATCGCCACCACAGCACCACCCAGCGGTCCCGCCTGGAACGGCTTCCGTCCGCTGCGGGTCACCGACCTCGTCGCCGAGAGCGCCACGGTGACCTCGGTGCACCTCGTGTCCGACGAGCCACTGCCTGCCCCGACGGCCGGGCAGTACCTGACCGTACGGGCCGGCGGTGCGGTGCGGAACTACTCGTTGTCGGCGAGTCCGGATGCAGGCACGTACCGGATCAGCGTCAAGCGCGAGCCACATGGCGCGGTCAGCGGATACCTGCACACGCGGCTGCGGCCGGGCGACGAGCTCGACACGGCGGCGCCGCGCGGCGACTTCACGCTCGCGGATGGCGCCGGGCCGGTCCTGCTGATCTCGGCCGGAATCGGCGTGACGCCGGTCCTCGCGATGCTGCACGAACTGGCGGCCGGGCACAGCGGCCGCGACGTGTGGTGGCTGCACACCACTCGCGGCGAGGACCAGCATGCCTTCGCCGCCGAGGCGCGCGACCTGCTGACCTCGCTGCCGAACAGCCACGAGCACATCTTCTACACCGCACTCGGCAACCGGCTGAGCCGCGCGGCGCTCGCCGACCTCGGCATCCCCGTCGGCGCCACCGCCTACCTCTGCGGCCCGACCCGGTTCATGGCCGACATCGGCGACGCGCTGCAGGCGCTCGGTGTGACCGACGTGCACACCGAGCAGTTCGGCACCCGTCCGGCGATCAACCCCGGCGTCACCGACCAGTCCCGTACGCCGCCGCACCAGCCGCCCGGACCGCCCGGAGACGGCCCGGCGATCACCTTCGTCCGCAGCGATCTGACGGTCCGGGCCACCGACGACCACCGGTCGCTGCTCGAGCTGGCCGAGGCCTGCGAGGTGCCGACACGGTGGGCCTGCCGCACCGGCGTGTGCCACACGTGCATGACCCCGGTGCTGTCCGGAACCGTCGTCCACGACCCGGCGCCGCTGGATCCACCCGACGCCGGCCAGGCCCTGATCTGCAGCGCCCGCGCCACCAGCGACGTCGTACTCGACCTGTGAGACGTACTCGCCTCAGGTGCCGGGCCGGAAGCGGTCGGTCGCCTCGATCAGCTGGTGCAACGTGCCCGGCTCGTCGAAGGCATGTCCCGCGTCGGGAACCACGTGCAGCTCCGACGCGGGCCACGCACGATGCAGCGCCCACGCGGCGTCGAGCGGCGTCAGCAGGTCGTACCGGCCGTTCACGATGACACCCGGGATGTCGCGGATCCGATCCACGTTTCGCAGTAGCTGCCCCGGCTCCAGGAAGCACCCGCTGCGGAAGTACCGGTTCTCCAGCCGGGCGCACGCGACCATGCCCGGCACGTCCTGCTCCTCGTCGGGGCGGGGAAGCAGGGTGGCCGTCGTGCCCTCCCACCGCGTCCACGCCCGCGCCGCCGGGACATGCACCGCGGGGTCGCGGTCCGCGAGCCTGCGCGCGTAGGCGGCGACGAGGTCGTGCCGCTCCGCCGCCGGGATGAGATCACGGAACTGCTCCCACTCGTCCGGGAAGAGCCGCGACACCCCACCCTCGGCGAAGCACCAGGGCTCATCGGCGTCCAGCACGAGGTAGACGCCGCGCAGCACGAGCTCGGTGACCCGGTCGGGATGCGCCTGCGCATACGAGAGCGCAAGCGTGCTGCCCCAGGACCCGCCGAGGACCAGCCATCGCTCGGTCCCCAGATGTTCGCGGAGCCGCTCCAGATCACCGACCAGGTGCTCGGTGATGTTCGCCGAGAGATCGATATCCGGCTGGGCCGCGTGCGGCTGGCTCCGTCCGCAGTTGCGCTGGTCCAACAGGACGATCCGGTACGCCGCCGGGTCGAACAGCCGCCGATGGCCGACCGTCGCCCCGCCGCCCGGCCCGCCGTGCAGGAACACCGCGGGCTTGCCGGCGGGATTGCCGCAGGTCTCCCAGTAGATCTGGTCGCCGTCCCCGACATCCAGCAGCCCGCAGGCGTCCACCTCGATCGGCGGATAGAGCTCCCGCTGTCCCATCCCCGCAGCCTCCTCTGACCGGACAGGCGCTAGTATTGAGACAGCAACATCCCTTGGCAACGCCGCTCGTCCAACGACGAGCTGTGCCGTGTGACCGGTGCCACAGCCATCGACTGTGGTCGTCGGTCCCATCAGGTGGGCGGTCCCGTCGGAATCCGGCACGTCGACCGCTCGCATCGGCGGTGGGACCGAGTCGCGGCGCCGAGTGGTCATCCAGGCCACTCCGTGCGACGTCTCGCCGGCCGCTCGACGGCGTGCGGTGCTGCCAGCCGCCACGGCGAACCCGTCCGTGGCATTCCAGAGGAGGACTCTTTGGCCCGACGAGGCCAGCGCCAGCCCGGCGCTACCCGCACTGCTTCCCGACGCCGGCGTCGTGTCCGCGATACCGGCAGCGGCGACATCATCCCGGTGCTCGCCCAAGCCGTGCGGGAGGTCGAGGCGGCCGTTCAGCGTGCCTCCGTGCATCCGTCGGTGCGCACGAAGTTCCAGGTCGTCGCGCTGCTCGTGCGCGAGGAGCGCGCCCGCGTGAAGGCTGACGAGACCCGCAGCGACGCCTACCGCGCCGAGCGGCTGCGGCGGCTGGACGGGATCGCGACGGTTCTCGCGAAGACCGCTGCCCGGGACACCTCGCTCCTCGCGCTGCTGGCCGAGGACGCCGTCGTCTCCGAGACGGCCGCGGCGCTCAAGCGCAGCCTGCTGGACTCAGCCGGTGTCGAGCCGGCCCCTGACGAGGTCACGATCACCGGGCCGACGGCCTCGTCGGTCACGACCGAGCGCCGGGTCGTGCCGCAGTCGGTCGTCTCGCGACAGCTCTCCAATCCCTTCCTTGCTCCCGACTTCGCGTCCGCGGAGCCACGCGCGCGGCGCTCGGGGCACCTGGCGGGCTGGGAGCTGATCGGTCCGCTGCTCACGGCGTTCGAGCGCGCCGCCGCCGGGGCGCCGGCCTGCAAATCACTGCCCGAGGCGTCCTTCGTGCGCGTGCCGGGTGCCCTGGAGCTGATGCCGCACCAGGCACAGGTGGTTGCGGCTGCCGCGGCCGGCCATCGGACCTTCCTGCTGGCCGACGAGCCGGGTCTGGGCAAGACCGCTCAGGCACTACTCGCCGCGCAGGCGACGAACGCCTACCCGCTCCTGGTCGTCGTACCGAACGTCGTCAAGAGCAGCTGGGCCCGCGAGGCCGGTCTCTGGACACCGCAACGGCCCGCCACGGTCGTTCACGGTGACGGGGACACGATCGACGGCTTCGCCGACATCGTCATCGTCAACTACGACGTGCTCGACCGTCACGTCGGCTGGCTCGGCGACCTCGGCTTCCGCGGCATGGTCGTCGACGAGGCGCACTTCATCAAGAACAAGAAGTCGCAGCGCTCGCGGAACGTCCTGCAGCTGTCCGAGCGGATCCGGACCCGCACCGTCCGCCCGCTGCTGATGGCACTCACCGGCACCCCGCTGATCAACGACATCGAGGACTTCCGGGCGATCTGGCAGTTCCTCGGCTGGATCGACGACAAGGCACCGGGCGCCGAGCTGATGGCGTCCCTCGAGGAGACCGGCCTGACACCGGCCGACCCCAGGTTCTACGCGGCCGCTCGCGCCTGCGTGATCGACCTCGGGATCGTCCGTCGCCGCAAGGTCGACGTGGCCGCCGACATCCCCGCCCGCCGCATCGCCGACATGCCCGTCGAGCTCGACGACGCCGCCGGTCGCTCGATCCGGGAGGCCGAGCGTGAGCTTGCTGACCGGCTCGTGTCGCGCTACCAGACCGCACTTGCGACGCGTACCTCCGGCAGTACTGTCGAGGGCATCGACCACGACCTCGTGCGCCAGGTCGCGGAGTGGGAGCGGGCCGAGACCAGCACGGGATCGTCCAGCCAGAACGTGTTCGGTCTGTTGCGCCGGATCGGTAAGGCCAAGGCTGGTCTTGCCGCCGACTACGCCGCTCAGCTCGCGCACAACGTCGGCAAGGTCGTCTTCTTCGCCAAGCACGTCGAGGTGATGAACGCCGCCGAAAAGCTGTTCGACAAGCGCGGCATCGGCTACTCCTCGGTCCGCGGCGGCCAGTCCAGGACGAAGCGTCAGCAGAGCATCGACGCGTTCGTGAACGATCCCGGCGTTTCCATCGTGGTCTGCTCCCTGACCGCGGCCGGCGTCGGGCTCAACCTGCAGGTCGCCTCCAACGTCGTGCTCGCCGAGCTCTCGTGGACCGATGCCGAGCAAACCCAGGCCATCGACCGCGTCCACCGCATCGGTCAGGACGAACCCGTCACCGCGTGGCGCATCATCGCCGCGCAGACCGTGGACACGAGGATCGCGGATCTGATCGACAGCAAGGCCGGCCTGGCCGCGACGGCCCTCGACGGCTCCGACGAGGAGGTGTCGTCGTCGGCCGACGTCCAGGTCGAGGCGCTCGCGACACTGCTGACCGACGCGCTGTCGTCACCGTCGTCGCGCGTGGCCTAGCCGTCAGTCCCGCTACTGTCCGTCGCCTGTGACGCGGATCCGCTCGCTCTTGCGGGGAATACCGTTCTCCACCGGTGTCCATGCGCCGTCACGGAGTACGTCGTACGACCTGAAGGCGCACGGAATGCCCTTGGCGTTCATCAGGTCGAGCGAGTCCATCAGCTGGAAGTGCAGATGCGCAGACGTCGAGTTGCCCGTGTGCCCGACTCGCCCGATGATGTCGCCACTTCGGACTGCCTGCCCGTCCGTGACGTTCACCGAACCCGGCGCGAGGTGGACGAAGCCCGCGAACACATCGCCGCTTCGCATGATCACGTGGTTGCCGAGAACCATCGGCAACCGCGAAGGCGTGAACGTGAGGGCGTTCTTGACGACGAGGAACAGCTCGCGCATCGGATGGATCCAGCCGCGCTCGCGGACGCCGTCGACGGCCCGGACGACCTCACCGTCGAACGGCGAATGGACCGGTGCTCCCCAGGCGTAGCAGTCGCGCGTGCGGCCGCCGACCAACCAACCGCGCAGCGTGCC
>DASRHY010000181.1:0-6694 GCA_035650275.1 Kribbellaceae bacterium
CGTCCTGCACCTACCCAGGCACTGGCCCCGAGCCGATGCCTGGTTGGCCTTCTGGCGGGCCGTCTTCGGCACTTGACCACCGACCCCTCCTACCGCGCGCACCACGACGCACCGCCTGGCCAACCCACCGGACGAGCCGAACCGAGCACGCTGGACACCGGGCCAGCCGACCAGCCACACACCGCCAGGCCAAGATCTTTTAGCTGAACTCGCCGGCCGACTCAACGACCAGTCCACGGATCGAGGCTAAGAGAATCCTGCTTAACGCCTGAGCCCTCGCGAGCCGCCGCTCCACAAGATCCTCGCCAGAACCGAATTAGTTGAGCGCTGACAGCGACATCTTCGGGCTCGACATCAGGCGGTCGAATTCCCGCCTCAGCAGCCAAGGCGTCCAAGCCGCTTACGATTCCAGCCCCGGTTTCGCCATTCATCCAAACTACGACCGGCCAGCCTTCATTGAAACACGCTCGGGCGTAGGCAGCGGCGATCTGGGTCTTACCGCTCCCGGGCTGACCCGTCAATATCGTCACGGCGGCCCTGCGGCCACCGTCAGCCATGGTCCGCAGTCGATCGAGCAGCTCTACGCGGTCCTGCCACGCCACGAGTGGCCCGGGGATCGCACCGACCACAACGCGGGTCGCGCTCGACGATTGGCCCGACAAGTTGTTCCGCCTCGCGGCCAGCTGCGGGAAGGTAGCCCAAAGGGAGCCCAAAGGGTGAAGCTGAGGCCGACGGCTGTAGCGACATAGCTCGCCAACTCGACCGCCTGCCCGCCGTCGCCCCGGCGGCCAGCAAAACCAGGCCTGGTACCGCACCAGCAGCGAGGCTCAGCGACGCCCCAGCCACGGCCAGCCGCGCAGCCCGCATCGACCTTCCGTACGGTGTCGGTGGCGAATCGCAGCCACTAAACCACACCAGCACAGCCCGGACCAGCGTCAAACCGATAGATCGCCCAAACCGATCATCGACGGTCACACCAGCCCGGCTAGCGACGGGTGGCCACGTGGCCACCCGCACCACCGACCAGCCAGTGCGCAACCTCAAAGCTAACCGGCCCCGCAAGATCGACTGTGCAACGGCTCACATCTGATGCGCGGCCATCGCCTTCATGCGAGCAGGTGCAGCCGGCTTACGCCGAACTGTGCGAGAACGTCGGTTGCGAGTTGCCGCGCAACGTCTCGGAGGGTGTCAGTCTCGGTCAACACGGGAACTTCC
This sequence comes from Kribbellaceae bacterium, assembly GCA_035650275.1. Lineage (GTDB taxonomy): Bacteria > Actinomycetota > Actinomycetes > Propionibacteriales > Kribbellaceae > DASRHY01. The sequence goes on from DASRHY010000181.1 coordinate 1,216, forward strand.
CCGTTCAGCGGTTGGAACATCGGTATGAATCTTGACCCTGGGACAATGACGTGGTTACCACTGCTGAAGCCCGCGATAACCTGGTGATCAACAGCGGCAAACGGCCGACTTCCATCTGAGCCAACCAGATTCGTCCGACTCCCGAACGGCATCGCGTCAGCAGAGCGCCCAGCCGACGCAGAGACCAGCGCGACGAAGTCGGCGGCGAAACGCTCGATCAGCGCACAGAAGACCGGATCATACTCGCCCATAATCTCCGGTGGCCACGGCGCCTGTGCGACCGCCAAGCCAACGGACCCGTCATGGTGGAGTTCGGCGTGCACGTACCGTGAGAGCGCATCCGGTCCTTCACTGGTAGGCGTCCGTACCATCCACCGCCGTAACCCAACAGCCGGATTGTCCACATGCGACGCCAGTTCGCGCAGTACTGGCCACGTACGGCCGCTCGCGGGGGCGATGTCCAGCCCACCCCTCAGTGCTGCTTCGAGAATCGGCCGTACGTCAGCGCGCGCTGCTGGCGCAGCGATAAAGGGTAGGGGCGTGCGAGGGCTGGCGACAGCCACGATCCACGGAAGCTCGCTACGATCGAGGTGGTCGATCAGTTCGTCGATCATCCTGCTGAGGCGTGCACCCTCGGCTTCGCGTCTACTGAAACGGTCTCGGTACGCTCGTTCCAGATCGCGTTCGCGCATCCACGCGGTCTCTGCCCCGTTCCGGTACGGCACGCCAAGACGTTCCTGCTGACCGACGAGGTGCGGAGCGTCCGGGCTCCGCGGTACCTGCAGTACCAGGACGGAATCCGAGTTGCCGTGCCCGTCAGTCCCTGTAAGAGCAGCGAACTCCAGCCCCAGCACGGGCGGATGGACGCGACTCGCGGCAAGTGCACGAAGTCGGCGCCGTGCCGGCTCGTCAACCGCGGTCGACCGGAACGACTTCGCCTTGCCTGTGCCCGATTCCTCCTCGACGCCGTAGACGAGTAGTCCCCCGCGGGTGTTCGCCATAGCAGCGACATCCTTGGCGAACTCCTCAAGGCACTTCTCCTCCTTGCAGGGCAGGGTCTTCTTCCAGTCCAGGTCATCTTCCTCAGTCATGTTTTGCGCGACGGCCGCTTCGATATGAGCGAACGTCAGCTCGCCCGGCGACTCGCCGAGCTTGGCGTGTATACGGGACCAGCGCAAGGTCACGCGACGAGCGTACTGATCGACGGGAAGTGCCGGAGGTGCAGGGCTCGTCTAGTCGACAAGATGTCGTTTGACGATCTGCCCGCCGACCCCCACGCGTGGTCGGATAATGAGGCCGGGCGCGGGACTTGTCGTCGCGGGCTGAGCAAGTCTGCGCATCCCGACCTGTCTCGGCATGCACTACGTACGCGTCCGCCGGTGTGGTGCAGCCAAGACTGCCGATGTCATACGCGCGCAGCATCGGCGACGATTGTCCATGCGAGTGCGCGTTCAGCGTCGACGCCGATGACCTTGGCCAGGAGTGCAGTGGTGAGCGCGGGTTGATGGTGGCAGGCGACCTTGAGGGCGAGTATTGCGACGTCGTAGCTGACCTCGCCGGACATTCCTCGCGGGTCTATCAGCATCCATCCGGCTGCGCCGTGGGCAAGCACGTTCCACGGCGAGACGTCGCCGTGACAGAGCTGGGGCGAGGTGTCGCCTGCCAGGTGTTCTAGTACCTCGGCGGCGGCTCTCCGTGCGTGGGCGGGTGCGCGTGAGCTACCCCCGTTTCGCGGAGTGCTCGTTACCTGGCGCCGGCTGGCTCCAGGGTGGTGCCGGACGGGTCCGGCTGTTCGATGTTAGCGGCGTACCAGGCGGCCTCGTACTCGTCGGGGCTCAGGTCGCCCAGACCGTGTACCTGCCGAAAATCACGTCCGGGCTGGTCAAGCGGCGTGCTCGTACTCGTTTAGGAGACCGCCGAGGCGACTTCGGCGGCGGATGCGTAGCTGGGCGAGTTGGTCAATGTCGGTGATCGGTTTCGGGTAGCGATTATGGGTGCCAATATTCGGTCACGGGCCGTGAGCTGGGACTTCTTGTCAAGTGACGTGGGCAGGTTGGATCAACTCGAACGTGTTCAAGAAGGTGCACCGCAGCTGTTGAACGCTTTCACGTCCAACCTCGCGATGGATCACGTCCGACGGCAGATGCACAGGTCACAGGAGTGGCCGGGCATTTACGCCCGACAGGACGTTTCCGCCCGCAAGCGCTCCAGTTCGCGACGGAGCCGGGCGGTCCCGTCGGTGGTTACGCCGCGTCTCGGTTGGCCAGGGAGGTTGCCGCTTGGCGGGCCGCGTCGAGGTGGCGGACGAGTTCGCTGATCTGGTCGGGTGCGGGTGCGTCACGGTTGGCCCGGACCCAGTCTTCGATGATCTGGCGCATGAAGGTGCTCACGCCGATGCCCCGGCTGGCGGCTGCTGCCTCGAGGGCGGCCTGGGTGTCCAGGTCGATACGCAGGGCGGTGACCATTTTGGCCGGTCGGCGTTCGGTAACGTGTTCGGCCTCATCGAGCAGGTCACTGATGTCATTGTTCAGGACGTGGTCGGCGGCCTCGTCGGCGCTCAGGCCGGCCAGCTTGCGGCGGGTGCTGCTCATGACGTGTGCTTCCTCCACATCGCTCGTTCATTGGCACGGGCATCACGGGCACCGACAATCGTCCACGGCTCGGCCGGACTCGACCGGGTACAGACCACGACGATCAGGCGAAGGTCGGCCGTCGGTGCGCACACGGCCAGGAACGTCGGCGCGCTGCTCGGCGCGCGATTATCCAGCCGCAAAGACGCCGGCGCGTAGAGGGCTTCGACGACCTCCCCGGTGGCAAGGCCGTCGCGGAGGCCAGCTGTCGGGTCCTCAGGCCAGCGGTACTCATCGCCCACGCGGTCAGTATAACGGCCGTAATACGTATCCGGGGACGCGGGTCGCCGCTGCACGCTTAACGCGGGTCGGGCGTGGCTACCCCGCCGTCGTGGCCGGCGCTGGGGTGTAGCAGCGGGCGGAAGCCGTGCGCCAGCGCGGCTACGCTCGACGGTGGGGTCAGCACCTCGACCGTGGCCGCAGGTGTTGCCGCGACCGGTGTGCCGTACCCGGTCAGCGACCATGGCCGGTGCGCGCCGGCCAGCAGCAGCCCCACCGTGTCGGCGTAGCGGACCATCGCGCAGTCGGGCAGCGCCCCGACAGGCGCCGACCAGGTGCGCTGGCGGCGGGGCCGCAGGGCGATCCGTTCGGCGTGCAGGCGGGCGTCCATCTCGACCGCGCGTGGCCGCTCGGGCAGCCGGTGCACGGACTGCCAGGCCCGGGCGTAGGACAGGTAATCGGGTCTGCGGCAGTACGCGCACGGCCGGTGCCCGGCGGCCAGCGCGGTTGCCTCGTCGAGGAAGAACAAAGCGGTCCACCGCCCCGGTGGCATCGGATCGCGCCGCACGTCGCGCCAGGTGAGCGTGCAGCAGATCCACAGCTTCGAACGCCACCGCACGCCGCCCAGTCGCCGGTCCGGCCCGTGCAGGCAGCCCCGGTTGCCCATCAGCAGCCCGCGGGCCGGGTCCGCGACGATCTCCCCGGTCGGCAGTACCCGATTCTGCAGGGGTCCGGCCGCGAACCGCGCCGTCGAGTCCATCGCCCAACGGTAGCGGCCGTAGCCACCTCGCGGAGATCATGCGCTCATCCGGGCAGGCAAGAAGTGCGTGAAGCGCGACTATTAAAGCCGATGACCTCTGTGGCATCTCTGGGCCTGAAGTCGCGCCTGTTTCTGGCGATCAACCGTTGCCTGGGCCAGATCACCACTGAACATGCCCGAGCCGGTCGCGGCCGCCCGATCGCCGCCGAACGAGCGGGCGTACTCTTCTGCCGCAGGTCGGTGCGCTACCCAGTGTCACGACGAGCGGACCAAGTCGGAGTCTGGTCGTGCCGCGGACAGCGCGTTGATCAAACAAACGACCATACCGAGATGTGTGGGTGTCCAGAGGTAATGACCCGAGTGGCCCGCCGTCAACGAGAGAGCACTGTCGATCCTCGTCACCACGCTCGGGTCGGCGCGCAGGTCGATGAGCGCGATAGCACCGTCGGTGAACTCGCCGATGACCGTCGTGACCAGCACGCCGTTGACCGCCCACTCCCGCATTTGGCGCAGCGCGTCGTCGGTCGGCCGCGGCATCTCCGCCCGCCTAGGCTGAAGCGGCGCCTGGACTGCGACAACGCAACAGGTTCCGGTGCCGGCGGCCATCGGGATCCGGCCGACGAAGAGGCTGCCGTCGGCATTCTTTCCGGGCCAGCTGTTGTTCAGGTTCGCGCCCAGCCGCTCAATGAAGATGCTGAAGACCGTGGGATCGGCGTCGCCCGCGACGGGAACGAGTACGACATCCTCGGGCGCGGCGTCCTCCCGGTGGGTGACCACCACCGGGAGGACGATGCCGATCGCGCGGGTGTACCCCCGGCACCACCTCGGCGGGCGTCGTCCAGGTCACCCGTGCTTTGCCGCTCTCCTTCATGTGCCACTGGCCGGAGGCGTGCAGGCTGAAGTGCCATCGCTTCCCTTGCGCCTCACGCTCGAGGAAGAGTTCGGGCTGCTTCACGCCAGCGCGCAGCCGCCAGTAGGACGACCGCTTACTGTCCGTCGCGATCCCGAACTTGATGATCGGGCTCTGGTTGCTCATGACGGTCGAAGGTACGGCAAGGGTCTGGCGCGGGCCATGAGGTTTCAGCGAGAGGAGCGCGGCCATGCGGATCTGCCACCGACCGGGTGCACGCAACTTGATCGCGATTGCCTCACCGCTATCGGCCAGTATCACCGCCAGGTCGTCTTCGACGCCGGCCACCGTACTGGACGCGGCAGTCGTTGCTGATCGAGGTCCTGGTTGAATGCATGTTGTGCGCGAGTCCGTTGACCGATACTCAGGACGGCTGGACAAGGCTGTACGAGCGATCATCGCTGGTGACCATGCTACGGCCGATACGGAGCTGTCTGCTATCTCGTTCGAACAGCCGGCGGCCGTCAAGCGTACAAGACCCAGCCTCGTCGAACTCGCTGAAATCTATGAGAGAGATCGCTACCAGTGCCGGTACTGTGGAATCCGTGCGATCAACTCCGCGGTGCTCGGACTGCTGTCCGCCGCGTTTCCCACGCAACTCCCGGTCCACCCGAACTGGAAGGCCGAATCCACCCATCCCGTGTACTTGCTCCAGTTCGTGACCAACGATCACGTCGTTCCGGTGGCATGGGGCGGTGACAGCCGGGACCCCGGCAACATCGTGACGGCGTGTTGGCCATGCAACGCGGCCAAAGCCGACCTGCCGCTCGACGCACTCAATGGCTGGCGCCTGCGTGAGCCGGGCGAGACCGACCCGGACTGGCACGGACTGGCCGATCTCCACGCCAAGCTCTGGCATGCGCTCGGCGAACCAGAGGTACGTGGGGTGGCGAAGCAGTGGCTCTCGATCAATCGACGGCTCTACACCGTGCCTGGATTCGCTCCTCGCTGAACCGCACA
>DASRHY010000182.1:0-54245 GCA_035650275.1 Kribbellaceae bacterium
TCGGGCGGGTCGACGCTGGCCGGCTGCCACATCGGCGCCACCCCGCGCGCGGGGTAGGTCAGGCTCGGTCGCCAGGGCGGGATCGTGCTGGAGTACACCGACCGGCCGACGAACGCGGACGGCACCACCAGCAGTCCTTCGCCGTGCAGCTGGCGGTGGCCGGAGAACCGGCGGTGCCGGATGCCGAGCACGCCGTCGCGCCAGCGCACCTGCGGTGCGAGCTCGTCGAACAGCACCGCATGCCCGCCACGGCCGAGCTGTCGCCCGCGGTACAGCAGGTCGCCTTCGAGGGTGGTGCGGATCCGGCCCCACCAGGGCTCGATCGCGATCCGCCAGTACGCGCCGATGCCGCCGGCCAGCAGGTCGAGTCCGGCCCGCGGGTCGTCGTACAAGGCCCCGACGCGATCCGTGGGTGCGCGCGGGATCCGGCGCGACCGGGGCCGGGTGACCTCGGCGAGCGAACCGGCCGGGTGCTCCAGCGCATGGCCGAGCACCCGCAGATCGGCGCGGACCAGGTCGTCGGGCAGCGAGCGCAGCCCGGTGAGCTCCGCGGTCAGGTCCGGCACCGGCGTTCGCGGCGGTGGGGAGAGGAAGTCCGGCAGGTACCAGCTGGCCGGCTGGACCAGGTCGAACAGCAGCCGGACACCCGGCTCGGGTGCACCGAGCTGCGGCCGGACCGCGTCGGTCCACCGGCGATACAGCGAGGGCGGACTCGACGACTTCAGCAGCCGGACGCTGGCCACCACCTCCCACAGCGGCGACATCGTGAGCCGCGTGCGGGCGAGGTCCTGGACCGTGAAGCCGATCTCCAGCACGAACGCTCCCGTTCGGACGATTCAGCACAGACTAAATCTCTGGCCGTTCCGCCGGTGGTTCGACGACGATCGCCCCGACTCGAGCTGAGGAGCTGGCATGAACGACACGACCACTATCGGCGACCTGACCGTACGGCGGCTGGGACTCGGTGCGATGCGGCTGACCGGCTTCCGGCCTGCCCTGGACCGGGAGTACCCGATCCGGGTGACGCGCCGGGCCGTCGAGCTCGGCGTCGAGCTCATCGATACCGCGGACGCGTACGGCATCGGGGCGAACGAGGAGCTGCTCGCCGAGGCGCTGCACCCGTACGACGGTGTGCTGGTCGCCACCAAGATCGGCCACGCCCGGCCGTCGCCGTCGGAGTGGGTGCCGCGCGGCCGGCCGGAGTACCTCCGCCAGGCCGCGGAGCTCAGCCTGCGTCGGCTCCGGGTGGAACGGCTGGACCTGCTGCAGCTGCACCGCATCGACCCGGCGGTGCCGCTGGCCGACCAGCTGGGCGCGCTACGGCGGCTGCAACATGAGGGCAAGGTCCGGCACGTCGGCCTGTCGGAGGTGAGCGTGGCGCAGCTCGAGCAGGCGCGTCGCGAGATCGACGTGGTGAGCGTGCAGAACCGGTACAACCTCGCCGACACCGAGCACGACGACGTGCTCGAGTACTGCACGCGGGAGGGGATCGCCTTCATCCCGTGGTTGCCGCTGCCGCGCCGTGACCTGGCCGCGCTGGACGCGGTCGCCGGCGAGACCGGGGCCACGGTCAGCCAGGTGGCGCTGGCGTGGTTGCTGCAGCGCTCGCCGGTCGTGGCCCCGATCCCGGGGACGTCGCGGCTCGAGCACCTGGAAGAGAACGTCGCGGCCGCGGGCATCGAGCTGAGTGCCGGCCAGGTCCGGCGCCTGGACATGGCGGCCGCTTTCCACCCACAGGCGGTGTGAGCGGGCGGGCTTGTCCCCAGGTCGCGAAGTCGGATCCAGGATCGGCGCCGACACCGGCACGTTGTCGACGACCGCTCCGGACGAGCCGGGGCGGCAGACCGGGAGGTTCGACATGACCAAGGTGCTGGTGGCGACCCGCCGCCGCAACCGCCGGCTGGACCAGCGCGGCGCGGCGACCGCCGAGTATGCCGTCGCCACCGTGGCGGCATGCGGCTTCGGCGGCATCCTGATCGCCTTGCTGAAGTCCGAGGCCGTCCAGAATCTGCTCAAGGCCATCATCAACTTCGCGCTGCGCGCCGCCGGGCTGGACGGCGTCCAGATCTGACCGACGTATCCCGGGACCGGCCTGGCCGCGTCGTGCTCCCCCACGCGCGGTCAGGCTGCCCCGGCAGACCCGGAGGTGGACATGCGATGGACGAGAAGCCAGCGGGGCTCGGTCACGGCCGAGACCGCGATCGTGCTGCCGGTGATCGTGGTGATGCTGCTGGCGGCGAGCTGGGCGATCGGGCTGGTGGTGGCGAAGATCCGATGCACCGACGCGGCTCGTGACGTTGCACGGGCAGTGGCGCGTGGCGAGCCCGAGGAGGACGCGCGCCGGATCGGGTTGCGTGCGGCGCCGTCCGGTTCGGAGGTCGCCATCACACGGACGGGAGACGACGTCAGCGTGCTGGTCAGTCATGCGGTCGCGCTGGACTGGCCGGTGCTCGGTCCGGTGAGCGCGGTCGGCCTCGAGGCCCGGGCGACCGTGCAGGTCGAGCCCGGCGACCTCGGTCCTGGAACGGCCGAGGAGGAGCGATGAGACGCGACGAACGCGGCAGCGCGACGTTGATCATGCTCGCGGTGGCGATGCTGCTGCTCTCGGTCGGGTTGGTGGCCGTCCTGTGGGCAGCGGTGTCGACCGCACAGCACCAAGCCGCGGCAGCCGCGGACCTGGTCGCGCTCAGCGCGGCACAGGCTGTGGTGGCCGGCGAGGACCCGTGCGCCGCGGCCCGGCGGATCGCCGCACTGCAGGCCGCGGAGCTCAGCGACTGCCGGCTGGACGGGGAGGTGGTGTCGGTGGTGACCGGGGTGCGCGCGGAGCTGGGGTCGCTCGGGCGGCCGCTGGTGACGGTGGCCGCACGCGCCGGGCCGGTCGGGCAGCCGTGAAGAACGAGGCTTCAGCCGGCGCGACGGGTGGACGCCAGCACGGTCAGGACGTCGTAGAGCAGCGCGTGGATCGGCGTGGCGACTCCCGCGCCGGAGCCGAGCCGGGCGACGGCGCCGTTCCAGGCGTCGAGCTCGGACGGGCGACCGGACAGCAGGTCGCGCTGCAGCGACGACCTGCCTTCGGGCGGCTGCTGGTCGACGAACGCCATCGTCGACTCCACGATGTCCCCAGGCAGCTTGACACCAAGGGCCTGACCGACGTCTCGGATCTCCCGCATCGCGTCCTCCAGCAGGCGGCGGGTGCCCGGGGCGGAGCGCAGTACGCCGATCGGCGCGTCCGTCACCGCACCGAGGCCGCCGAACGGGACGACGAACAAGAACTTGGCCCACAGCTCGGTCCACACGCTCTCGGGTACCGTCGCCGCCACGCCTGCCTCGACAAGGGCAGTCCGCAACCGCTCGACCCGGTCGGACGGGCTGCCGTCCCACTCGGCGAACGCCAGCGATGCCGGACCGCCGACGTGCCGGATCACGCCCGGCTCCTCGATGCTCGCGAAGATCTTCGCGAGCCCGGGCAGGACCGCCTCCCGGCCGACGACGTCCGCGACCTGCTGGGGTGCCTCGACGCCGTTCTGGGTGGTCAGGACGGCGGTGCCGGAGCCCATCAGCGGAGCGAGCAGAGCCGTCGCCTGCTCGAGCTGCCAGGTCTTGACCGCGAGCATGACCACCTCCGCCGCGCCCAGCTCGCGGGGCTCGTCGGTGGCCCGTGCCGGCGCGACGGTGAAGTCGCCGTTCACACTCCGCACGGTCAGGCCGTCGCGGCGCAGTGCCTCCAGATGCGCCCCGCGGGCGACGAAGCCGACCTCATGACCGGCAGCCGCCAGCCGGCCGCCGAAGTATCCGCCGATCCCACCTGCGCCGATGACCGCGATCTTCATGGCAGGTTCCCCTCCCCGGGCCAGGTGACAGTGCCGTCACCCGACAGTCGGTCACTTTCCTTCCTTCTGAAGGATGCCAGCACGCCCGAGAGGCTGGGGTCAGAGGTCCAGCAGCCAGCCGTTCTGCTCGGCGATCCGGATCGCCTCGGCCCGGGTCCGGGCACCGGTCTTACCGATGGCGGACGAGAGCTGGCTGCGGACCAACCCCTCGGGTACCTGCAGGTTGCGGGCCAGCACCGCGACCGAACCGCCGTCACGGGCCGCCCGGAGCGTGTCGGCCTCGTCGCCGGTCAGGGGGCAGTCGGAGTAGGCCAGGGTCTCGGCGGACAGGTTCGCGTCGACGACCCGCAGCCCGCGATGCACCCGTCGTACCGCGTCGGCCACCTGCGGGCCGGGGCTGCCCTTCACGACCAGGCCCTTGGCGCCGGCCGCGAGCCCGCGGCGCAGGTAGCCGGGCCGGCCGTACGTGGTAAGCATCAGTACCCGGCACTCCGGCATCGACGTCCGCAGCGCGGAAGTGACCCGGAGCCCGTCCAGCCCCGCGGTGCCGACGTCGAGCACGGCCACTTGGGCACGCTGCTGCTTGGCGGTGCCGACGACGTCGTCGGTGGGGCGGAGCTCGGCCACCACCTCGAGGTCGGGCTCACTCTCGAGGCGGCTGCGGAGGATGCCCCGGCTGAGGATCTGGTCGTCGACCAGGAGCAGCCGGATGCACTCGTGCAACACGGACCTCCGGGGAATGCGGATCGTGAAGAGCACGTCCGGCTGGGTTGGGCGGGTCAAACGGTTCCAAATGATGGGCGCAACGAGGCTCAGAGGGGAGGGCTCAGTGCAGATCGCTACCGGATTGCTACCTGATTGCTATCGATCAGACGCCGTCAGGCCGATCCGGACTCCGGTCCCGATCAGCCGGAGAGCGAGACTACCGTTCCGCCGTGCTCGATCAGCACTTGGCCCCGGCCGGTCGCGGGGACGGTGGCGCCGTCGCGCGGCGCGGGCCGGCGGGATCCGTCCAGGCCCGCGAGCAGCAGGTCACCGGAATCGCCCACGACCAGCAGGTCGTCGTCGAGCCGGAGCAGGATCGGCGCGTTACGGCCGGCGCTGACGGCGGTCCGCCCGGCCCGCAGCCCGTCCAGTACCGCGGCCGGCAGTTCGTCCGGGCCCTGCGCGGCCTCGTCGACGCAGACCCAGGTGGTCGGTGTCCCCGGCGAAGCGTTCAGGTCACCGGCGTCGTGCCAGTCGCTGCCACCGATCGGCGTGGTCGCCGGGTCCCAGCTCTGCCACCACGCCAGCGGACCGGTCCAGCGCAGGTCCAGCCAGGACGAGTGCCAGATCTCGGCCAGCGGCGGCCGCTCCGGCAGCGGCTGCCGCCAGGAGCAGTCACCGCCGAGCGGGTGGTTCACCGACAGCACGCCGTCCCGAGCGGCGACCGTGCTGACCCACTCGGCCGCCGGGCGGCGGAAGTCGACCCAGCCGATCGGCCCGAACGCGTTCGCGTGGCCGGACTCGGTGGTGACCTCCTGGCCGGCCAGGAGACCGATGCCGAACCGCGAGCCCACCGCGGCGAGCTCGGCGTGGTGCGCCACAGTGTTGTGGTCGGTGACCGCGACCAGGTCCAGCCCGGCGACGACACCCAGTGCGGCGATGTTGGCGACCGGCGTACTGCCGTCGGAGTGCAGCGTGTGCGCGTGGAAGTCGCACGCGACCCAGCGCAGTCCGGCCGGAGCAGGCAGGTCTCGCCGCGGTGGACGCTGCGGTACGACCACAGCCGCGCTGGCGGCGTCGTACGCGGAGGTGCCCGGGATCTCGGGCACCGGCCCGGTCTCGGCGACCACGGTCAGCTCGACCCCGTCCGCGGGCAGCCGGTGCAGCCCGAGTACGACATGCCAGGTGCCGGGCTCCAGCTCCCCGGAGAGGTAGCCGGGCGTGGCTCGCCGTGGCGTGATGGCGAAGGAGCGGCGAGCGCCGCCGGACCAGCCGCGCCAGCCGGCCGAACCCTCGCAGCCGATGTCGGCCACCAGGCCGGGCACGTCCGGTGCCTCCAGCCGGACGGCGAGGCCTTCGCAGCCCGCCGGTACCTCGACAGGGAGCGAATGCCACACCGAGGCGGCCCGGTCGTCCAGGGTCCAGCGCCGCCGGTGGACCGTCCGGGTCATACCGCGACGCTGCCCGCGCTACTCCTGACCCCGCCGGTCGGCCGGTGGCACCGGGGCACGCTCGGCCGCAGTGCCGGGCTCGGACCGGCCCTCGTCACCCGGGGCACGGTCGCCAGGCGTGACGTCGTCGCCGCTCCCGGCACGGTGCTTGCCGGCGGCCTGATCGTTGCCCTCGGCACCAGTCTCCGCCAGCGCCGCGACCGGTGCCGACGTGGTCTCCGTGTGGGTCTCCTCGCGGGTCTCCTCGCGGGTCTCGGCCTCAGTCCCGGCATGGGTGTCGGCATGGGTCTCGGCATTGGTCGACTGGACCTGCCGCCGCAGGACGCGGACCTCCTTGCGGCGCCGGTAGCCGCGCGCCAGCCCCTTCTTCATCATCCACAGCCCGAGCAGCAGGGCCAGTGCGATGACCACGCCGGTGAAGAACACCACCGACGAGCGGGTGCCGACGCCGACGCCGAACACCTCCAGCGTCGCCGTCTCGCCCGAGCTGGCCGCGACGCCGGCCGCGAGCAGTACGGCGATGCCGACCAGGATCAGACCCAGTACGACCATGACAGCCGCCTCCTGTCGAGACTCCGTGAACCGTCAGCTCACAGTCTGCAGTCGTCCGGCTGCATGCGCGAGTGTCCGCGCGGGGTCATCCCCAAAGGCGCTCGTCGGACAGCAGGTTCAGCCCGCGGGCCCGGGCGATGGCCTCCCGCCGGTTTGCGACGTCCAGCTTGCGGTACACGGAGCGCAGGTGTGACTTGATCGTGTTCACCGAGAGGTGCAGGTCCTGGGCGATCTCCTCGTTCGTCAGCAGTGACGGCAGGTAGCGCAGCACCGCTGTCTCGCTGTCGGTGAGCGCGGCGACGTACCGGCCGTTGCGAACCGGCGGCTCGTGCTGCGCCTCGAACCGGCGCAGCAGGGCGGTCCGCAGCTGCGCGTGCGGGCCGTCCGCCGGGATCATCACGGTGAGGATGGACCGGATCCGGCGGCCGGCGTCGAGGAACACCCGGAGCAGCCCGTCGGGCTCGGCCAGTGTCAGGGCGTGCTCGAGGTGCTCCCTGGCCGCCCCTGGAGCCCCGAGCACGCGGTGCGCCTCCGCGCAGACCAGGTGCGCGGCGACCGTGTCCAGCAGCCGGGTCTCGATTGTCAGGCGGTCCAGGCAGGGCTGTACGGCGGCGAGCGCTCCGGTGGCGTCGTCCTCGGCGAGCCGCAGCCGGCCCAGCGCGACCGCATTGCGCGCCAGGTCGGGCATCGGATGGCGCTCGATCGCGTTGAGCAGGAGCCGGCGTGCCTCGTCCGTGCGGCCCTGCCGCTGCAGGATCTCGGTCTCGAACAGGTCGGCGGCGTGGGTCAGGTGCGGGCCGAGACCGGCCGCGGGCTGACGGGCCGCGGCGAGCTCGTCGCGGGCGGCCGTGAAGTCGCCGCGTGCGATCAGGATGCGTGCCCGGTACAGCTGGGCAGCGATCGCCAGCGGTACCTCGCTGCCGTCGCCCGGAAGCATGCCCGCGGACGTGGTCCGGCCCGCGTCAAGCAGTGCCCACGCGTCGTCCAGCCGGTCCCGCTCGATCCAGACCTGGGCACTGACGAGCTCGATGAGCGGTCCCACCGCGGGGTCGCCGCCGACCGGATCGCGCTGCTCGCCGAGTGCCGCGACGGTGTCGGCTGCCACGCAGAGCCGACCCTCGGTCGCGTTCAGTACGGCGTACCAGGCGGCCACGCTCTCGTACCACGCCGGACGGACGCCGCCTGTCTGCTGGAGAGCACGCTCGAGTGCCTTCCGTGCGGCGATGCCTTCGCCGCGCCCGATGTACGCGATACCGAGATGGAAGGTCAGCGCGTCGACGGCGGACTGCTGGTCGGGCAGCAGGGTGACGGCGGTGGCGCGGTCGAGTACCGCGGAGGCGAGCTTGATGTCCTCGTCGCTGCAGCTCCCACGCAGGCTGCCCTGGACCAGCCGCAGGTCGGCGTGACGGACGTCGGCCGGCAGACGGTCGGCCGCGTCGTTCAGGTCGGACCGGGCCGCGGGCTCGGCGACCCGGAGGTAGGGCTCCGCGCCGTCCGGGTCGGCCAGCCGCAGCCGTGCGTGCGCCAAGATCGACGCCAGCTCCGGATGCGCCCGTACCTGCTCGTCGGGGATGCGCTGCAGCAGTGGGCTGAGGGCGACCGCGAGTCCGCGGGCCAGCAGCAGGTGGCCGTGGTCGACCAGCAACAGGCCGGCCAGGTCCGCGTCGCCGGCGGCCAGGGCGCTGCGGATACCGTTGACGATGTCGTCGTGCTGCACGTACCACTGCGCCGCGCGGCGGTGCAGCCGCGGGATCTCGTCCGGCATCATCCGGCCCAGCTCGCCGCGCAGGAAGTCCCGCAGCAGGCCGCGGTAGCGGAACCAGTTCCGGTGCGGATCCACGGCGGCGACGAGCGCGTTCTCCCGCTCCAGCTCGTCCAGCATGCGCGCACCGTCGTGGTCGCCGGTCAGGGCGTCGGCCAGACTCCCGTGGATTTGGTCGACCAGGCAGGTGCGCAGCAGGAACAGCCGTGCCGCGGGGCTGTGGGCCTGCATCAGCTCGTCGGTCAGGTAGTCGACGACGACGCGGGCGTCGCCGCCGAACTCGGCGACGTTCCGGGAGCCAGCCGGCTGGGCGGACCACCACAACGCGGCCAGCCTCAGCCCGGTCATCCAGCCCTCGGTGTGCTCGAGCAGCTGCCCGATCTCGTCGTGGGCGAGGTCCATCCCGAGCAGTTCGAACAGGTCGGCGGCCTCGTCGGGGACACACGCGAGGTCGTCGAAACCGATGTCGGCCAGCTCGCCGGACACCCGGAGCCGCGCCATCGGGACGGCTAGCCGGCTGCGGCCGGACAGCACCAGCCGCAGCGACGCCGGGGCGTACCGGACCAGGCTCTCGACGTCGCCGAGGAGTATGGGGTCGTGCAGCTCGTGGACGTCGTCCAGCACGAGGACGACGGGCGACGTGAGCCGGGCCACGGCGTCGAGGAACCGGTCGACGAAGACGATGTCGATGCCGTCGTCGGTGCTGAGCTCGCTCAGCGGGCCCGAGGTCGCCGCGCCGCCGCGGCGCAGCGCCTCCATCACGCCCGACCAGAACACCTGCGGATCGTTGTCGCGGCTGTCCAGCGACAGCCACCCGGACCGGCTGATGTCGGCGGTCCGCAGCCAGCTGTCCAGCAGGATCGTCTTGCCCGAGCCTGCCGGTGCGTCGACCACGGTGACGCGCCGGCGAGTGGCGGCGGTCAGGCGCTCGAAAAGGCGGGGCCGTTGCAGCACAGCGAGCTCCGCCCGGGGCGGGGCGTACTTGTCGACGACCAGACCCGGCGAGGTTCGTGCACCGGTTGCGGCAAGATGCCTCCGACGCATACCGGCAGGAGCCATCGGCACACCCCCCAACGATCTGCTCCGCGGCCCCCGTGCGCCCTCTCGCGGCTACACACCCCGAGGTGTCCGGTGGTCCTCCTCCTCCCTACCGCCCGGTCCGCACTCTCCACCATCGGCTGTTCGCGGCACTTGTTCAATGCCGCGGGGTCGATCTCACCCTTTGCGGGTGATGTCCTGGGATGATCACCGGCGCTGCGTGAGTCCCGCAGGTCGGGCCGGAGTGGTTCATGCAGCAGGGGTGAGGTCACCGGTGCCTTGGGAGGAGCAGGCTGGCCCCGGATGCCGGACCCGAGTGTCCGGAGGGAGGCGTCATGTCCTCGAAACCGGCCTGGGTGGTGGTCACGCCGCGGGAGGCGTTCTTCACCCTCGGCCGGTTCGCCACCGAAGAGTCACGCCGGTCCGGCCTGTCCGCGCATCTGACCCGGCCGATCGTTCCCGACGGCCTGGCCGAGCGACTGTCCGCGTTCGCCCGGCGCGAGCCCGATCTGCCCGGACTGGCGTTCCTCGCCGACGCGGTGGCGTACGGCATCGACGTACTGGGGTTCGATCCGGACAGCTGGGTGTACGAGCTCACCCGTGGCGCGCTCGGTGACGCGTGGGCGCGGCCGGCGCGGATACTCGGGTACTGCGAGCAGGTCGTGCGGGCGTTCTTCACCCAGCGGCTGTGCGGCGGTCGTGCGCCTCCGGGGCGTTTCGACGTGTTCGCGACCGACGACGGGCGCGGCGTACTCGGATGTGTCGTCGAGACCCTGCTCGCCAACCGGCTGCTGGTCCGCGGGGACCGGGTCGCGGTGGGCAGCTCGGTCCTGATGCCCTACGTCGAGATCCCGAACCCCGGAGCACTCGGGCTCGACGTGGTCCACCTGTACGCCGATCCGGCCGACGACTGGCAGTTCCCGCGGGCGGAGATCGACAAGCTGACCGATCCGGCGGTGAAGGCCCTCTTCCTCGTCAACCCGCCGGGACCCGAGCTCCTCGCCCTCCGCGACCGGACCGTCGAGCAACTCGAGGCGATCGTCCGCGGGCCGCGCCCGGACCTGCTGGTGGTGTCGGACGAGGCGTTCGGGACCTTCATACCCGGGTTCCGCTCACTGGCAGCCGTCCTGCCCGCGAGCGTGCTCGCGGTGTACTCGTTCGACCGGCACCTCGGGTCCGCCGGCTGGCGGCTGGGCGTCGCGGTGCTGCACCAGGACAACGCGTACGACTGCATGCTGGCCGAGCTGCCCGACCGGGTGCGGGAGGAGACCGGCCGGCGGTACCTGGGCAGCGACGGCAACGGCCAGCGGCTGAGGTTCATCGACCGGATGGTGGTGGAGAGCAGCTCGGTGACGCTCCGGTTCGCCGCCGGCCTGTCCCCGCCGCAGCAGACCCAGGCGAGCCTGTTCGCGCTGTTCTTCCTCACCGGAGCGGCCGACGGTTGCGTCGAGGCGACCACGGCGCTGCTGACCGGGCGCCGCGCCGAGTTCTACCGCGGGCTCGGACGCCCGGTGCCGGTGCGACCGGCCTCGGCGGTGCCGTACTTCGCGCTGTTCGACGTGCTCGAGGATGCCCGGGACCGGTACGGCGACGACTTCGCCGGCTGGCTGCGCCGGACCCGGGACCCGCAGGACCTGGTGAGGGCGCTTGGAGTGGGCGCCGCGTCGGTGCTCCCGGACGGCGGCGTCAACCCGGACGGATGGACCGTCCGGCTCTCGCTGGCGGATGCGTCGGCCGAGGACTGCGCGGCGATCGGTGCCGGCCTCGCCGCCGCCGTCGATGACGCGCACCTCGGCTACCTGCGTGGCCGCCGGCGTCGCGGTCGCCGAGGCATCATCGCCCGCGGGTGATGCTGCCCGTCGTCAACGGAACGTGTGCGCGCCCGACGGCAGGTCGGCGAACACGGTCTCCCAGTCGTTCTTGATGCTGACCACCGACCAGCCCTGGTTCTTCGCCGCGTCGAGTGCTCGCTCAGCCCCGGCGTCGTACTCGAACTCGCGGTCCGCGTCGTCGTGCTGTACCAGCAACCGGAGCGCCGGACGAGCCGTGCCGCCGGCGAACTGGAGCATGGGTATGTCGCCGTTCGCATTGCCGACGGCGACGACCGGGCGGCGGCCGACCCGGCTCCAGATCCGCACCGGTTTCTCCGGGCCGTCGTCGAAGACGTCGAAGCTGGACTTGTAGATCACCGCACCGCCCGTCTCGTCCTCGACGTAGCTCAGCCCGAAGCTGCTGCCGATCACCCGGTCCGGCGGGATGCGGTAGAGCGGCATCGCGGCCGGTCGCATGAAGTCCCGGTCGCCGCCGGAGGCGATGTAGGTGCTGAACCCGTTGCTCTCCAGGTAGCGCAGCAGCTCGACCATCGGCCGGAACGCGCACTCCGCGTACGGCCGGTGCAGGGTCGGGTGCTGCGCACCGGCCAGGAACTCCTCGACCCGCGCCGCGTACGCGTCCACGCTGATGCCGCCGAACGTCTCCTGCACCGCACCGATCAGCAGCCTCAGATCGCTGTCGTCACCGTTGTAGTGCTTGACCATCGCAGCACCCAGCCAGCCGAAGTCCCGCTCGTAAGCGGCCCGCCACGGCTGCCGGTCGCGGAGCGATGGGTCCTGCTCGGCGCTCGCGACGAAGCCGCGCAGGACGAAGTCGAGCTGGATCGGCATCGGCTTCTCGCACCACAGCGTGCCGTCGTTGTCGAAGACCGCGACCCGGTCCTGCGGGGGTAGGCCGCCGGGCCCGGTCACCGACTCGACGTACTCGACGATCGCTTGCCGAGTCCCCGTGTCACGCCATGATGCGAGCATCTCAGCCGGCCCCCGCGGTGGCGGCGCCCCGCATTCTCTCCAGGGCCTGGTCGATGGTGAAGCTGGCCGCCCGCTGGCGCGGCGGGAAGTCCTTGAACGTCGCCAGGAAGTCGGTCACCAGCGTCTGCGCTGCGAGGATCAGGTAAGCGTGGTCCATGAACCAGTCGTAGTAGGTGTTCGAGGTGACGTCGGCTCGTTCGTACGGGTCGGTGCGCAGGTTGTAGAGCTTCGGCACGCGTAACGGCACGAACGGCTCGGCCCATACGCGCAGCGTCCCGGGGGCACGTTGCTCCATGAACACCATCTTGAAGTTGTCGAACCGCAGCGCGACCAGATCGCCGTCGTCGCTGAAGTAGATCATCCCCTTGCGTGGACTCATCTCCTCCTCGCCGGTGAGGTACGGCAGCAGGTTGTACCCGTCGATGTGCACCCGGAACTGCCGTCCCGCCGCCTCGTGCCCGCGCTGCAGCTTGTCGACGACGTCCGGCTCCCCTGCCATCGCCACGAACGTCGGCAGCCAGTCGTGGTGCTGGACGATCTCGTTCGACACCACCCCGGCGGGGATCCGCCCGGGCCAGCGCACCGCCATCGGGACCCGGAACGCACCCTCCCAGTTGGTGTTCTTCTCGCTGCGGAACGGGGTCATGGCGCCGTCCGGCCAGGTGTTCATGTGCGGCCCGTTGTCGGTGCTGTACATGATGAACGTGTCGTCGGCGATGCCCAGCTCGTCGATCAGGTCGAGCAGCTCCCCGACGTTGCGGTCGTGGTCGATCATCGTGTCGTGGTACGGCGACTGCCACCTCCCGGCCTGGCCGAGGCTCTCCGGCTTGGTGTGCGTGCGCAGGTGCATGTGGGTGGTGTTCACCCAGCAGAAGAACGGCTTGTCGTCCGCGTGCTGGCGCGAGATGAAGTCCTTGGCCGCTGCCACGAACTCGTCGTCGCAGGTCTCCATCCGCTTCTTGGTCAGCGGCCCGGTGTCCTCGATCCGCTGCCGGCCGACCCGGCCCCACCGCGGCTCCTCGGTCGGGTCGTCGGTATCGGTCGCCCAGCAGCGCAGCACGCCGCGCGGACCGTACCGGGACCGGAACTCGGGGAACTCGATCGCGTCCGGGTAGTCCGGGAGCTCTGGCTCCTCCTCCGCGTTGAGGTGGTAGAGGTTGCCGAAGAACTCGTCGAACCCGTGCACCGTCGGGAGGAACTCGTTGCGGTCGCCGAGGTGGTTCTTGCCGAACTGCCCGGTGGCGTAGCCGTCGTTCTTCAGCAGCTCGGCGATCGTCGGGTCCTCCGCCTGCAGTCCGATCGGCGACCCGGGGATGCCTACCTTGGTCAGGCCGGTGCGGAAGCCGCTCTGCCCGGTGATGAACGAGGCGCGTCCGGCGGTGCAGGACTGTTCGCCGTACGAGTCGGTGAACCGCATGCCCTCGTCGGCGATCCGGTCGATGTTCGGGGTGCGGTAGCCCATCAGGCCGTCGCTGTAGCAGCTCAGGTTGGTGATCCCGATGTCGTCTCCCCAGATCACCAGGATGTTCGGCTTGTCCGGCACGGTGGAGCTCCTCTGAACCTATTGGCGGATCATGGCGTGGGTGAACCTGGCCTCGGCGGCCTGCGGCGACATGGTCATCACCTGGCAGTGTTATGAGTGCCTGAGGGCGTGGTCGCCCTCCACGGTGGGTGATTCCGGCGACTGCCGGTCCCGGTGTGCACCGGGCTCCGTTCATCCCGCCGAGATGACAGGACGGTTGACGGCCTCATCCGGGCTGGGTGACGACGGGCCGCCGGTCACGTCCCAGTCTTGAAGCCGGGTAGGGGAGGCAGCCGGGACTCGTACTGGAAGGGGTTCCGCTATGCGCGATCTCGCGGACGGCGGTGCGAGCCGGGTGCCCGCCGACTCGCGTGTGGACGGCATGGTCTGGGTGCCGGGCGGGACGTTCCGGATGGGTTCGGACGACCACTACCCGGAGGAGGCGCCGGCCCACCTGGTCAGTGTCGACGGGTTCTGGATGGATCGGTACGCGGTACGCAACGCCGAGTTCGCGCGGTTCGTCCGCAAAACCGGCTACGTCACCGTCGCCGAGCGCAGGCCCGATCCGGCCGACTACCCGGGTGCCAAGCCGGAGCTGCTGGTGCCGGCCTCCACCGTGTTCGTCCAGCCGCCGCAGCGCGTCGACCTCCGCAACGCGTACAACTGGTGGACCTACGTCCCCGGGGCGAGCTGGCGGCACCCGGACGGCCCGGGCAGCTCGATCATGCGGAAGCCGGACCACCCCGTCGTACACCTGGCGTGGGCGGACGCGGAGGCCTACGCGGGCTGGGTCGGGAAACAGATCCCGACCGAGGCGGAGTGGGAGTTCGCGGCGCGAGGTGGTCTTGACGGCGCCACCTATGCCTGGGGTGCGGAGCTCACGCCGGACGGGCAGTGGATGGCGAACACCTGGCAGGGCGAGTTCCCGATCGAGAACACCGCCGAGGACGGCTACACGGGTACCGCGCCGGTCGGCCGGTACCCGCCGAACGGCTATGGCCTCTACGACATGATCGGCAACGTCTGGGAGTGGACGTCGGACTGGTACGCGAGCCACACGGCCGCTCCCGAGCAAGCCTGCTGTGCGGTCCGCAACCCGCGCGGTGGAGATGCCGGCAACAGCTACGACCGGGCCGTCCGGGGCGTACGCATCCCGCGCAAGGTGATGAAGGGCGGATCCCACCTGTGCGCGCCGAACTACTGCCGGCGTTACCGGCCCGCGGCCCGGATGGCGCAGGCCGTCGACACCTCGACCTCACACCTCGGCCTGCGCCTGATCGCCCGCGGCGCCCGGCCGGGGGACCAACCGTGACCCGGGCGTGCGATGGGCACCGTGATCGGTGACCCGGACTGCTCTGACGACGATGAGGTGAGGACATGGACCAGACACAGGGGCACGACTACGCGCCCCAGTACGACGCGACCCCGCCGACGACGGTCACCGGCTGGGCTGCCGGCGGCGTGGCCTTCGCCGCGACGTTGATGGCGCTGATCGGTTCGTTCCAGGTCCTCGCCGGCCTGGTGGCGATCGTCAACGACGACTTCCACCGGCTGGAGCGGCGCTACACGTTGGACCTCGACGTCACCACGTGGGGATGGATCCACCTGGTCCTTGGCCTCGTCGTCGCTGCCGCCGGCTTCGCGCTGTTCGCCCAGGCCTCCTGGGCGGGCGTCGTCACGCTGGTCGTGGCTGTGCTGACCGCGGTGGCGAACTTCTTCTTCCTGCCCTACTACCCGTTCTGGTCGATGCTGGTGATCGCCCTCTGCGTGTGGGTCGTCTGGGCGGTGACCCGGCCGGGCGTGATCCGGAGCTGACGACCTACGACAGATCGGGGGTGGCGGTCGCGCGGACCTGCGGCCGGACGTCCCAGTCGTAGACCACCGACGTTCGCAGGACGACGTCCTGGACGGAGCGGTTGGCCCGGCTGACCGCGATCCAGAGCAACCCGATCGGGAAGATGACGCAGAAGGCGGCTCGCAGCAGCGCGGGCAAGGCCCGCAACAACCGGCCCTTGCGGTCGACGACGCGCAGCCCCATCAGGTGGCATCCGTACGTGCGTCCGCCGCGGTTCCACAACGTCGCCAGGTAGAGCACCAGGGCGACGTGCAAGGCGGTGACGGCCAGCCACGGCGGCGGCGTCGGCGGGTCGAAGCCTCGCGGGGGTGCGAAGAACACCACGGCACAGACCGCGGCGTACACCAGGAGCAGCGCGATCACTGTGACGCCGACGTCGATCGCGGCGGCTGCAACGCGTGTGACCAGCCCGGCCCGCCGGCCCTGGAAATCCCGTGCCTCCTTGGGGATGGGATCGACGCGGCCGGTCATCGCGGCAGCTCGTCGTCGGCCGGCCCGTCGTACGACGGCGGCGCCGGCTGGTGCGGAGCGGTGGTGGACCGTGCGCGGCGACGCCGGAGCACCCGGTCGACCAGTCGCGCGACCGCCTCGTCGGCGTCGATGCTCTGCATCCGCGCCTCCCTGACCACCTGCGACGCCATGGTCCCGGTGGAGTCACGGATGATCTCGGGCAGGTCGATCTCGTTGATCACGTCCTCGGCGATACCGGCCAGGTCGATCCGGCCGATGATCGCGTTCATGTCGACACCGGCCACGATGGCATCGATGTTGACCCGGGCAATGATCCGCTCGATGTCGATCCGCTCCGCGATGGCATCGAGATCGATCCCCTTGACGATCGCGTCGATGTCCAACCGGTCCACGATCGCGCCGATGTCGACCTGAGCGACGATCGCGTCGATGTCGACCTGCGCGACGATCGCGTTGATGTCGACGCGGCTGACGATCGCGGCGACGTCGACCTGAGCGACGATCGCGTCGATGTCGACCGTCGCGACGATGCCGTCCAGGTCCACCTGCTCACGGATCAGCGCGTTGAGGTCCAGGCTGTCCAGCACCTCGTTCACCACGATGGGAACCACCGCGGCGACGAGCCGGTGCAGGTCACTGCCCGTCGAGGTGAGCGCCTCCCTGCCGCGATCGGTGAGGGCGTCGAGGGCGCGGCCCGGGTGCAGCCGCTCGGGCACCAGCGGCGGGTGCAGCGCGACATGTCCGAGCGGCACGACGATCCGGGCGGCTCCACGGGTCGCCAACACCGCTGCGCCCGTCAAGGCCGCGGCCAGCCGGGCCGTCGTGCTCAGCTGCCCGGGCGCTGATTCGCCCATAACCCTCGACCTCCCCGGGAGCTCATGGCTGCTCCGTCATGGCCGCGGCCGGGGCGGGAGCGGCCGGCTCTGGGGTCGGCTCTGGGGACGGCTGTGGGGACGGCTCTGGGGACGGCTCGACCGGCGCCGGTTCGTCATCCATGTGACCACCGGCCAGTAGCCCGTCCAGCCACTGCGTGGACGGGTCGACGTCCACCAGCAGCGCCTTGACCAGCAGGGACAGCGGAATGGCGAGCACAGCGCCCAGCGGACCCAGGACCCAGGTCCAGAAGACCAGGGACAGGAAGGTGAGGGTGGTCGACAGCCCGACCGCGTCGCCGACAACCTTCGGCTGGATGACCGACTGGATGACGAAGTTGATCACGCAGTAGGACACGATCACCCAGAGCATCGTGGACACCCCGCCGTCCAGCAGCCCGAGCAGCGCCGGCGGGATGACTCCGATGACGAACCCGATGTTCGGGATGTAGTTGGTGATGAACGCCAGCAGCCCCCACAGCAGCGGCAGCGGAATGCTGAGAACGTAGAGGACGGCGACGTCTATCGACGCGACGATGAGCCCGAAGACGGTCGAGACGAGCAGGTACCGGACCGTGCCGTGCGCGAAGCTCGCGAGGGCCGTCGCGACCTCGGGCCGCGCGCGCCCGATCACCCGGAGACGCTGCGGGAACTGCCCGCCGTCGAGGGCCATGAAGAGCAGCGTGACCACGACGAAGGCGAACGTCGAGAAGGCGCCGAGCAACCCGCTCAGCCAGTTCTCGAGGACGCCGAGCAGAGAACCGAGGTTGACCTGCTCGAGCGCGGTCTCGATCTCACTGCTGCCGATGCCGCGGTCGGACAGCCAGCCGCGCACGTTGTCGACCAGATTGGTGAAGTCGTCCTCGTACGTCGGCAGCAGCGTCGCCAGCCTGGCGACCGAGAGCGCGAGCGATCCCGCGAGAGCCAGCAGGATCGCGTACACGACGATGAGTACGGCGATGGTGGCGGTCCACCGGGGTGCGCCGCGCCTGAGCAGTATGGCCCGCACCGGGCTCACGGCGATCGTCAGGATCAAGGCGAGGAACACCGGTGCCAGGAGATCCGCGACGCCGCGCATGCCGGCCGCCGCGAGCACGCCGCCGCCCAGGCCCAGCAGCACGATGACGCCCCGGGGAAGCGCCCACGACGCCTCCCCGGTCTGCGCCTTGACGGATGTCGTCGATCCGGACGTCGACGCATCGTCTTCAGGTGCAACGGGGCCTGAGGACACTGTCCCGCGCTCCTTCCTGGCAGTCCGTCTCCCGGATCGAACGTCGCCAACATCGCGGGGCGGGACATCACCCGCCCCGGATGATCTCTCCCGTTCCCGGGCGACCGCTCACGGGTGAGTCGTCACCTCACACGGCGGGTGTGGCTCGGTGCGAGGCAGGGGCCTGGGCTACGTCCTCCTCCTGCCACGGCGCCTCGTCCACTCCCATCCGCTCCCGGACGCCGGACCAACGGGCCGTGAGCGCGAAGATCACGATGGTGTCCAGTGCGATCATCAGCAGAGACCAGACGGGGTACGCCCCCAGCCAGGCGATCTGCGATACGGCGTGTAGCCCCGCCAGGATGATCGCCGTGACCCGTGCCCACGTCTGCCCCGCGAGCAGGCCGGCGCCGGCCGCGAGCATCAGCAGCCCGGAGATCAGCAGGATCCATCCCCACGCGGTCAGGTCAACGACGACGAGGTTGTCCCGCGTCACCACGACACGCTCGTCGTCGACAAGTGCAACGAATCCTTCGAAGACGTTGATCATGCCGATCACGAGGAGCATCGTGCCGGCGAACACGACGAAGCCCGTCCACGCCCCGCTTCCTTTCGCAGCCATCTGTGGCATCCCCTCTCAGTGCATCGGCGGCTGCCGGATCCGGCAGCGATATCGCCGCATCTGGATGCTGCCCTCGTCGGCGGGACGGCGGATCCTCCCGCAGGGATGAGTGCGCACATTAGTAGCGGCGCCGAGCCACCCTGCGTGACGTTCCGACCGTCCGTGCAACCCCCTCCGGCAATTCGCGTGGTTAACCCTGCTAGCGGTGGGTTCGCCTCGGCTATGAGCAGGGCAGACCCGCCGTTCGCAGGGTTAACCACGCGAATTGTCCGGGGCGGGGCGGCCTCAGAGCGTGACGTCGCGGCCGTGGGCGGCCAGCGCCCAGATGATGAAGACGTCCAGCGCGATGACGGTGATCGACCAGAACGGGTAGTAGGGGATGAACGCGAAGTTCGCGATGGCGCTCAGCACCGCCAGAATGATGCCGACCACCCGCGCCCAGGTCTGCCCGAACAACACCCCGAACCCGGCCAGCGCCACCACGATGCCGAGCAGCAGGTGGATCCAGCCCCACGTCGTGGCGTCGAACTGGAACACATAGTTGCGGGTCGTGAGGTAGAACTCGTCCTCGAACAGCGCCACCACGCCGGTGAAGGTCTGGAAGGCGCCGGACATGATCATGAGGACGCCGGCGAACATGATGAACCCGACCGCGACGCCGCTGGCCTCTTTCTGCTCACCCATGGACTCGTACTCTGTTGCTGACCGATCGGTCATTGCCGATACTCCTTGTCTTGTCGCTGACCTGCAGTCGCTTACTGCCGCGCCATCGCGATGCGAAAGCGCTCTTCAGGTGAGATCAGGTGGTCCTGGTCCTCCGCCGCGGTGTCGATGTCGATCTGGACCCAGTCCACCCGGCCGGTGAAGGCGCTGTCGGTCGGGCCGTAGTCGTCGCTCACCGGGGTGGCGCTGTCGCTGCCGACGTCGGTCGTCTCGTCGGCGGAGAACAACATCGGCACTGTGGCGGCGATGCGCCCGTCGCCGACCTCGGCACCGTCGACGTACAGGGTGGCGGTGCCGCCCTTGCCGAGGCCCCCGCCGTCATAGCCGAACTCCACCCGCACCTGGTGCTCGCCGGGCGGGATCGGTTCCTCGCCGTACACCTTGAACTGCTGAAGGCCGAAGAGGTTATAGCAGTACGCTGGCTTGCCGTCCTTGGCGTACAGGCTGAAGCCTCCGAACGCGCCACCCTGGGAGATGATGACGCCTTCGGCGCCCGCGTCGGGCACGACGACCGCTGCGGTGATGGAGTGCGACTTGTTCTTCGTCACGACAATCGAGCTCTCCGAGAGCCGGCCCATCCCGCCGAACAGGAGCTGCGAGTTCCCCTTGATCAGCTGCGGGCGGCCGGCGAGGTCGGCGTTGAAACGCTCGAAGCGCCGGTCGTCGAGCGGAAGCACGTTGTACCTCATCGCCTCGAGCAGGAACAGCCGCTGCAGCTCGCGCAGCTTGTCCGGTTCCTTCGCCGAGATGTCGTCGGACTGGGTCCAGTCGTCCGGGCCGTACAGCTCCCAGACGTCGTCGTCGAACGCCGGCAACTCCGTCGCCATCCACGGGATGCTGTGCCGGGTGACAGCGGTCCAGCCCTGGTGGTAGATGCCCCGGTTGCAGAACATCTCGAAGTACTGGGTGGTGTGACGCTCGTCCGCCTGGGCATCGTCGAACGAGTAGTTCATCGCCACGCCCTGCAGCGGCATCTGCTGGACGCCGTTCACGCTGACCGGCTCGGGCAGGCCTGCGGCCTCGAGGATCGACGGTGCGACGTCGATGACATGGTGGAACTGGGACCGGAGTTCGCCACGCGCCGAGATCCCGCCGGGCCAGTGCACGATCGTGCCGTTGCGGGTGCCGCCCCAGTGCGAGGCGACCTGCTTGGTCCACTGGTACGGCGTGTCCATCGCGTGCGCCCAGCCCACGGCGTAGTGGTTGTACGCCGCCGGCGTACCGAAGTCGTCGATGCGCGAGACCATGAACTCGGTCGTCTCGAGCCCGAACGCGCCGTTGAGCACGACCATCTCGTTGAAGCAGCCGTTCGGCGTGCCTTCGGCCGACGCGCCGTTGTCGCCGATGATGTAGTAGATCAGCGTGTCGTCGAGGATCTCGAGGTCGGTCAGCGCGTCGACCAGCCGGCCGACGTGGTGGTCGGTGTGCTCGAGGAAGCCCGCGTAGACCTCCATCTGCCGGGCCAGCACCGGCTTGAGGTCATCCGGCATGTCATCCCACGCCGGGATCTCGGCCGGCCGGGTGGTCAACTGCGCATCGGCCGGGATCACGCCGAGCTCCTTCTGCCGGGCGAAGCTCTCCTCTCGGAGCCGGTCCCACCCCTGGTCGAACTTGCCCTTGTACTTGTCCGACCACTCGATCGGCACGTGGTGCGGGGCGTGGGTGGCGCCGGGGGCGTAATACATGAAGAACGGTTTGTCGGCCATCAGCGCCTTCTGCTCGCGAATCCACTCGATGGCCCGGTCGGTCATGTCCTCGGTGAAGTGGTACCCCTCCTCCGGCGTCCGGTCCGGCTCGACCGGCACGGTGTCGCGATAGATCGCCGGCGCGTACTGGTTGGTCTCACCGCCGATGAACCCGTAGAAGTGCTCGAACCCCGAACCCGTCGGCCACTGGCTGAACGGCCCCATCGGGCTGGTCTCCCACACGGGTACCTCGTGGCACTTGCCGAACTGCGCGGTCGAGTAGCCGTTCAGCCGCAGGGTCTCGGCCAGCGGCGCCGCCGTGTTGGGACGGATCGAGTTGTAGCCGGGCGCCGACGTCGCGATCTCGGTTATGCCACCCATGCCGACGGCGTGGTGGTTGCGGCCGGTGAGCAGAGCCTGGCGGGTGGGTGAGCACAGCGCCGTGGTGTGGAACCGGTTGTAGCGCAGCCCGCCGGCGGCGAGCCGGTCCGCGGTCGGTGTGCTGATCGGTCCGCCGAATGTGCTCGACGCCCCGAAGCCGCAGTCGTCGATGAGCACGACCAGCACGTTCGGTGCCGCCTCAGGCGGCCGGAGCGGCTCGATCGGCGGGAACGACGAGTCGGCGCTCTTGGCGTCATAGGCCAGCACTCCCGTGAAGACACGGTCCGGGATCGGCAGGATCTCTCGCTTGACCTGGTCAGCCACGGTAGCCCCCTCTGCTCGACGTCGCACGCGTCGGACGATTCCGCCCGCAGCCGAGCCGGACATCACCCCCGCAGGACGATTCAGCTCGGGCCGGCGAGCTGACCTGCGAAGAACTCGAGTGCGGTCTTCGTCTTCGTGTGCTGCTCGCCGGACAGGTTCAGGCCCTTCTCCTCCAGGAACGCCCTCGACTCGGCGGCGACCTGGAAGGCCTCCGCCGGAGCGCACTTGGTGGACAGCTCGAGGATCCGCGAGCCGTCCGGGTACAGCCACAGCTCGGCGACCAGCCTGCGGCCGAAGTCCCCGGGCGCCATTTTCAGCTTGAGCACGGTGATCGGCCCCAAGGTAGACAGCCCGTCCAGGTCGACGCCGCTCGGGCCGTACGCGGCGAAGAACGCCCGCTGCTCCTTCGAGTACAGCTTGCGGATCGCCCGGTCACCGGCGGTCACCTTGGTGACGTCGGTAGTGCCGAGGGTCCCCTTCATGGACGCCGAGCAGACGTACCCGCCGGGCATCGCGTCGACCTCGACGACGAAGTTCTTGGACCTGCGCAGGTCCTTGGGCAGGTCGTGCGGCACCACCGGCCGGAGCTTGACCACCGAGTCGTCGCCCCGGCCCTGCACCCGGCGCGCCCGCACCACGACGCCGTGCCGGTTGAGGGCGAGGTCGGGGGTGTCGAAGAAGAACACCTGACGGATCTGGCCGTTGAGTGGGTCCATGCCCAGCGCGGTGACGGTGGCGCGCTGCTCGGCGGTCGGCACAGTGAGCTTCAGCTCGACGCTGTCGGCATCTCTGCTCAGTGCCAGCAGGTCGGCGAGCTGGGCATCGGTGAGCCGTTCGGGTTGTTTCTTGGTGGTGGCCATCAGGTGGTCCTTCCAGGTTCGCGAGGTTCTTCGGTCGCCCGGTCCGCGTCGGATCCGCGCGCGCGCTGGTCGGCGACCGGCACGCTCTCCGGCATGGTCGGGTGGTCCGCGGTGTGGGCGGCGTACCAGTCCGCGTAGCGATTGGCGCCTGGCCAGGCGGTCAGGCCGTGGGCGTACACCGATAGCGCGACCGTCAGGGTCACGACGGTGAGCATCAGTGGGCGTTCGGGCAGCTCGGTCCGCTCCACCAGCAGCAGGACGAAGACGATCGACGCCAGGCCACGTGGACCGAACCAGCCGAGGAAGCCGATGGTGGTCATCCGCATGCCCAGGCCGAGCATGGCCAGAGCCACGGGGATCATCCGCACCACGGTGAGGCTCAGTACGGCGTAGAGGGTGATCCGCCAGTCCACCTCGGCGAACGCCGGGCCGAGGAGCACCGCGCCGAACGTCATGAAGGTCGCGGCGTTCAGCAGCTCGCCCGACTGCTCGGCCAGTCCTGTCGTAGGCTCGGCGGCCCGACCCGCGACGGCACCGAAGACGATCCCGGCGACGAAGGCGGCGATGAACCCGCT
This sequence comes from Kribbellaceae bacterium, assembly GCA_035650275.1. Lineage (GTDB taxonomy): Bacteria > Actinomycetota > Actinomycetes > Propionibacteriales > Kribbellaceae > DASRHY01. Next base: position 23,243 of record DASRHY010000182.1, read on the forward strand.
GCCCCCGAGTGCGCTGGCCACCGTGTAGGCCAACAGCGGTGTCGCCACCGCGTTGATCTGCTGCCAGCTCCTGGCCATCCAGCCCTTCGGCGCGAATGTGCGCAGTGCCCGGGCGCCGGCCACGCCGGCGAGGACACCGCCCACGGTGCCGAACCCGATCTCCTCCAGGATCACCCGCACCGGCTCGACGTGCGCGACGCCTTCCTCGGCCTCAGCGACGGTGAGGAAGATGATCAGCAGCGGCACACAGACGCCGTCGTTGAGCCCGCTCTCGACGTTGAGTCCCTGTCGGATCCGGGAGGGCAGTCGGCGGTTGCTGACGACCGGCAGCCCGAGTGCCGCGTCCGTGGGCGCGAGGATGGTCGCCAGCGCGGCCGCCGTCCACACGTCCAGAGCGGGAAACAGGGCCAGGCCGGCCGCCGTACCGGCCACGATCGTCAGCGGCAGTCCGATGCCGAGCAGGCGGGCGGGTACGTGCAGCTCACGCCGGAGCCGGTGGACGTTGATGCGGACCGCGTCGGTGAAGAGCACCAGCCCGAGGGTGGCCTCGGCGAGATGGCGCACGAACTGGTTCGCGGCATCGGCGTCGACGATCTCCAGGCTCCGGTTGCCGATCAGTAGCCCCGCGGCGACGAACACCATCGCCTGGGTGACGACCGTGGACCTCAGCCGTGCCGACACCGCGCCGTATCCGATCAGAAGTACGGCGATGGCGGGCAGGCCCCATTCCCCCATACTTCCTCCGACGGTCGGCCGGCGACCCGAACGCCCGGATCGAGCCCAGGCTCGCTGATCGCCGTAGGCTCGGGCATCACCCGGTTTGGATGAGGCACCGCCCGCGCTGCTAACGGGAGATCAGGCTGAGGTCGCGCGCACGGCGCACCGCCTCGTTCCGCCGTGACACCGCGAGCTTGCGCAGGATGCTGCGGATGTGCGTGCGGACGGTGTTCACCGAGACGAACATCGCCGTGGCGATCTCCTCGGTGCTCAGCAGTTCGGACAGGTGACCGAGTACCTCTGTCTCCTTCGCGGTGAGCGGCTCGATGAACTGCTCGTGGTCGGCCGCGCCGGCACCGCGTTCCGGTGGAGGCTTCCGCGGCGCATGGAGCTCGCGGTGCGGTCCGGCCACAGCCCCGAGCCAGGCATTCCGGTCGATCAGCTCGGCATCCGACTCCAGGAGCTGGCGGACGACGGTGGGAGCCTCACGGAACGGTCTGCGCATTTCCTCCGGCGCCGCGAGGCGCAGCGCCCGGTCGAGCGCGATCCGCGCCCGACCGGTGTGGCCGCGGTGCAGCTCATAGACGGCCTCGAGCAGTCGGCCACCCACGAGGGCCGTCAGCGGAGCTGCGTTGCCTTGGGCCACAATGACTGACACCGCCTTCTCGACGCCGCTCCAGTCGTCGCACTGCAGGTGTGCGTGACCGATGACCAGGGACCGGGCCGCCTCATGCCGGTCGCCCAGCTGGTCGAGCATGGTCATCGCCCGGTCGGGCCGGCCTTGCACGACCCACAACATGGCCGCTTCGAGCAGCAGCGGCTCGGCGAGCCAGCCGATGTCGCCGTGCGAGTTCGCTCCGGCTTCCTCGATCAGCGCGATCGCTTCGTCCGCCTCCCCGCGGGCGCAGAGCAGTCGCGCCCGCACGATGGCGGACCAGGCCTGCAGCACGGGATCGTCGCCCATGGCGTACGAGCGCATCGCCGCCCGGAGGTGCTCGCGGCCGGTGCGCAGGTCGTACCGTTCGGTGCTCACCAGGGCCAGCGCGATCTCGGGCGCCGGCGGACGGCCGTCGGCGGTCAGGCCGGTCTGGGCGGCCAGCGAGCGTGCCTGCGTCGCCCAGTCGAAGGCCTGGCGAAGCTCGCCTCGATGCGAGTCGACGAGTGCCAGGTGGCCGAGGCAGGAGACCGTCAATGCCTCGCATCCCGGTGCCTGTACGGCGGCCGCCGTCATCATGGCCTCGCGTGCCTGCGCGATCTCGCCCTCGCGAAGCAGCGCCCGTCCCTTGCTGGCCTGGACCAGGGCGGTCAGCTCCGGGTGCGCATCGAGCTTCTCGCGCTCCTGAGCGGTGAGCTCTTGCTGGGCCAGGTCGGCGAGTGCGACGGTCTGCGGGTCGTCGATCAGACTCGACCGGACGGTCTCGACGATGTCTGCGGCCAGCTCGACGGCACGGTCGTGGACCGACACGGGGACAGCGGTCTCGGCGGCACGCCCCAACTCCTCCGCGCAGCGGTCCGGGTCGCGGTCGGCCAGGGCCAGTGCGGCCCGCACGACCGAGGCGGCCGGATCGGTGACGCCGGATGGCATCTTCCGGAGGTCGTGGTCGAGACCGGCCGGATCATGGCCCAGCAGGACCTCGCCGATGGAGAGACTGTCGACGACGTACGCGGACACGTCGCTCCAGGCGCCGATGGCAGCGGCCATCCCGACCGCGGGGCCGAGGCGCCCTTCGCGGGCATACCAGTCTGCCGCCTTCTTGTGCAGCCGCACGAAGCGGCCGCGGGACTGGTGCGCGAGCTCGGCACGCAGCAGGTCGCGCAGGAAGGGGTGGTAGCGATACCAGCCGGGGTGGTCGGGCAACGCCTCGACGAGCACGTTGCCACCGGCCAGCGCGGCCAGGGTGCGGGCGGCCGAACGCGCCGCTGCACGCCCGGCGAGCTCTTCGATCAGGCCGGGCTGGAGGACGTCCACGACGCTCGTACGCAGCAGCAGTGCCTGCACGTCATCGGTCTGTTTCTGCAGCACCTCCGCCATCAGGTACTCGGCGATGTTGCCGGTGTCGCCGGCCAGCTGGCTGACCGCCTCATCCGGGCTCTCGCTGCGCTGGAGCAGCATGGTCGCGAAGCGGAGACCGGCGGCCCAGCCCTTGGTACGACGGGTGAGCGCGCCGATCGAGGCAGCGCTCAGACTGATCCCCGACAGCTGCAGCCAGCGCGACGTCTCCTCCTCGGTGAAGGCGAGATCCGCGATCCGCACCTCGGCGACCAGGTCGTCCAGGCGGTAGCGGTGCAGCGGCAGCACCGGGTCGACCCGGGTCAGGATCATCACACGCAGGCGGCGGTCGCTGTGCCGGAGCAGGAAGTCGATGTCGTTCGACTCCTCCACGGTGGCCAGCTCGTAGCCATCCAGCACAAGGGTCACCGGTTGTGCACGCGCGGCCAGAGCGGCGGCGAGTTCGGTGAGCATCCGAGAATGTGAGCCGGCGCTGTCATGACGCACGGCCGGCAGTACCACGCCCTGCCGGGTGAGCGCCTCCTGGACCTGCGTCCAGAATGCCGCGGGCTGCACGTTCCCCTCCTCGAACGTGACCCATGCGGTGCTCACTCCCGGTGCGCGTTTCGCCACCCATGCGGCCGCCAGCACGGTCTTGCCACTGCCGGCCGGAGCGCTGACCAGGGTCAGCGGAACCTCGGCAGCGCGGTCCAGGCGCGCCAGAAGGCGCCGTCGCTCTACGTACACCCTCGGAAGCGCCGGCACAGCCAGCCTCACCGCCAAGAGCGGATCCGCCCAGCTGTCGTCACTCGCAGTCGAGGCAGATCGCTGCGGTGTCACCATCCCCACCATGCAATCTACGGTGTCTCGTTCTCAGGCCGTTGGCATCACCCGATGCGGGTACCGCGGTGGTGCGGCGCTACAGACAGTCATCTGCGCCGCGAGTATCATCAGGTGCGGGAAAGGCTGGTCGTGGGGATGCAGTCCGGCGAAGGTGCCGGGCTGGCGACCGGCGCCAGCATCCGTGATGCGGCCGGACACAGCTGGGCGCGGGCGGTCGACAGGGTCGGGGCGATGGCAGCTGCCGGGTTCGAAGATCTACCCTTCGTGTCCGCCGGGACGGCGGAGCTCAACCTGCTGGCGACCAAGCTGGCACGGCCGCAGGTCCCCACGACGTACGTCCGGCGCCCGCACATCGACCGGATGCTGAACGAGGGCGCACGCGGATCTTTGACGGTCGTGAGCGCCGGCGCCGGCTGGGGTAAGACTCTGACGACGGCTGCGTGGGCTGCGTCGGTTCCTGCCGTCGCGCCGGTGGCCTGGCTCTCCCTCGACGAGAGCGACAACCACCCGCGGTCGTTCTGGTCCTATCTCGTAGCCGCCCTGCGCAACGTGGTCCGGGTGCCGCGCGGCAATCCGCTGGCAGAGCTGGCGCCCGGCCTCGGAAGCCAGGAGGAGAACGTCGGTCGGCTGGTCGCCGGGCTCGCACGGCTGCCGACACCGGTCGTGGTCGTCCTGGACGACTTCCAGGTCGTGCACGAACCGGCGGTGCTGTCGAGAGTGTCCGAGCTGCTCCGGCACCCGCCACCCCAGCTGCGGCTGGTGCTGCTGACGCGGGCGGATCCCGCGCTGCACCTGCATCGGCTGCGGATCACCGGAGAGCTGGCGGAGATCCGGTCCGAGGACCTCGCGTTCAGCGCCGCGGAGGCCGTCTCCCTGCTCGCGGCGGACGGTGTCACGGTCGACACCGACGAGGCCCGGCTACTCGTCGACCGAACGGAGGGCTGGCCGGCCGGGCTCCGGCTGGCGTCCTTCTTCCTCCGGGGGCAGGGCCCGGGCCGGACCCCGGCGGACTTCGCCGGCGACGACCAGGCCGTGGCCGACTACCTGGCCGAAGAGGTGTTCGCGAGCCAGCCGCCGGAGCTGCGCCGGTTCCTGGTGCGGACCTCGGTCGCAGAACGGGTGAGCAGCGAGCTCGCCCGGGTGCTGACCGACGAGGCGCGCGGCCAGCTCTTCCTGGAGACGCTCGAACGGTCGAACGCGTTCGTGATCGGTCTCGGCTCGGACCGGCAGTGGTACCGGTACCACCCGCTGCTCCGGGAGATGCTGCACCACCAGCTCACGATCGACGAACCGCAGATCCTGCCTGACCTGCACCGCCGGGCTGCTCAATGGTTCGCGGCGAGCGGGTATCCGATCGAGGCACTGCGGCACGCTGCCGAGGCGGCCGACTGGCAGCTGCTGGGTCACCTTTTCGTCACGCAGGCCGCGCCCCTACTTGTGTCGGCCGAACGCACCGCACTCGACGCTGAACTGGCGCGCATCCCTGCCCAGCTGGTCTTCGACGGGCCGGAGCTGGCGACCTGCGCCGCAGCGCGGCTGCTGCACGTGGGCCGGTTCCAGGAGATGCGATCGCATCTCGAGCGTGCCGAGGCGCAGCTGCAGCGAACGCGCCCGGAGTCGCGGACCGGCACGTACATCGCGATACGGCTGCTCTCGACGGCCGTCGCGCGGACCAACGGGGACCTCGGCGGCCTGATCGCGGCCGCTTCGGAGGCGATCGACGAGCTGTCCGGGCCGGGGCTGGCGCTGCCGGCGGTCGACCAGTACCGCGCCGTTGCCCTGAGCAACCTAGGTACCGGGCTGCTCTGGACCGGCGACCTCGAGCAGGCCGAGGAGCGCCTGCTGGAAGGCCTCGAGGTGACGACGGCCACCGGGCTGGAGGTGTCCCGGATCAACGCCCTGGCGCACCTGGCGCTGGTCGCCGCCGTGTCGGGGCGGCTGCGTCAGGCGTTCGTGTACGGATCCGAAGCGGTCGAGCTCGTCGAGGCCCGCGGCTGGGCCCCGCTGGCCCAGGCGGCGACCGCCTACCTGGCGCTCGCGATGGTCCACCTGCAGTGGAACAACGTCGACGAGGCGCCGAACCTGCTGGGCGACGGTGCGACGGCCGCGAGCCTGGACCTCGCACCGCGGTACGCGATCGGCCTGACCCACGCACGACTGGACGCCTCGCTCGGCAACGTGGCGGCGGCGCGGGAGCGACTGGCGCAACTGCGGCACGACTTCGGGCGCTGGCAGGCACCGGCCTTCCTCGCACGATGGCTGGCGGTCACCGAGGACGAGGCTGACCTCGCGGCCGGTGACCCGGGTGCCGTCCTGGCCCGGTTCGCGGAGCGGGACGACCTGCCGACCCGGTGCGCCCGGGAGCAGGTCGGCCTTGCGCGGGCGCTGCTGGCACACGGTGACTCACACCAGGCCGAGCAGGTGCTGGCGCCCCTTCGCGACGGCACCGCTGCCACCCCCGCCGCGGTGGAGATCTGGCTGCTGACGGCACTGGTGGCCGACCGGCTGGGTGCTGACAGCCGCGCCACGGAGGCGCTCGGCCATGCGCTGGAGGCCGCCAAACCCGAGCGTGTCCGGCGACCGTTCCTCGTGCTCGGCACCGAACGACTGGCGCCGCTGCTGACCAGGCTCGGGCAGCTGGACCACGGTCTCAGCGGCTTCGTCGACGAACTGATCGCCGACCTGAACCTGGGCAGGTCCCAGGGCGAAGCCGGCCCGCCGTCCGAGCCCCTGACCGACCGCGAGCTCACCGTGCTGCGCTACCTGCCGACGATGATGACCAATGCCGAGATCGCGTCGGAGCTGTACGTGTCGGTGAACACGGTGAAGGCGCACCTGAAGCGCATCTACCGCAAGCTCGGCGTCGTCAGTCGCCGGCAGGCCGTGCACCGGGCCCGCGCCCTCGGGCTCCTGACCGAGTAGCCGGGCGAGGCTCAGGAGTTGAGGATCCGGTCCTTCTGCACTGCGAACTCGGCGTCGGTCAGCACGCCCTGTTCCTTCAGCTGGCCGAGCTGCTTGAGCTGCTCCAGCTTGTCCTCCATAGTGTTTTGCGGCGCGGGTTCGGCGTACACAGGCTGCTCCTGCTGCGGCGGCGGCGCGTATGCCTGCTGTTGCTGGTAGGCCTGCGCCTGTTCCTGCTCGGCCCAGCGGCCGGCCTGACGCCGGGAGACGCGGTTGGAGACGGCGGTTGCCGTCCCGGCGATCGCTGCGGTCCGCGCAACTCCGCGAAGAAGTCCAGGCATCTCGTGCTCCTCTCTAGGCGTTGGTTGAGGCGTCGGTCGTTGCGTTGGCCGCTTCTCGTGCCTCGGCGGCGTCTACGGACGCCAGGAGCGCCTGGACCGGAATGCGTCCACTGGCGACCAGCTGAGCGCCCGCGCGCCGGAGCGCGACGGCGAACGGCGCTGCCCACACGTTCTCGTAGATCAGGATGCCTGCGGAGCTGCCCGGTTCGAGCACACCGCCCGCATCCGCGACGTCGTCGTCGTCGATCAGTCCGGAAGACGCGCCCTCGAAGACAGCGAGGTCGAGCTTGCCGTCGCCGTCCAGGTCGGTGATCTCCACCATCCGGACGGTCCCGTCGGTCTCCTTCTTGACCAGCGCGAGGTCGAGGATCCGGATGATGCCGCGGTCGACCAGGTCGACCAGCAGCGGCAGACCTTCACCGGTCATCCGGCTGCCGGGAAACTCGACGATCAGGTAGTCGATCGGGCCCATCTCGTCGAGCGCGTCCGTGCTCGTCCGTGTGGGGTCGTCGGTCATGGATTCCTCCTCCACTCCGTCGTGCGGTCTGGTGGCTGCGGGTGCCGGGCCAGACCATGCGATCCGACGCTAGGCCCAGCACCAAGGCGGCGGGATCATCCTGGGCGAGTGATCCTGGTCGGCCAGAGTGCGTCAGCTGCCGCTGTCGCGGGTGTGCCTGAGGCCGGCCCGGACCGCGGACAGCAGCACCCGTGCGCCCGCGCCGAGGAGCGCCAGGCTCAGGAGCATCTGCACGATGACCATCACCCGCGCGCCCTCGGTCACGGCGACGATGTCGCCGAACCCGACCGAGGTGAAGACCGTCACGGTGAAGTAAAGCGAGTCGGTCCGCGTGAGGGTTTCGTTGAAGGCGGCCGGCTGGCTGCTCGCCACGAGGAAGTACGCCGCGGAGAACAGAAAGACGAAGTACGCGACCGTGGTGGCGAGCGCCTCGATCGCGCGCACCCGCGGGTAGGCCGCCGTGGCGATCGCACGAGCCTGCCAGGCGATCAGCGCGACCACAGCCACCAGACCCACGAGGAAGCCGGCGACCGTACCCCGACTCCACTGGGCACCGAGCGGCAGCTGGTAGTAGAGGATTCCGAGCCCGCCGGCCGTGACAGCGGGCCGCAGCAGGGCCCGCGCCACCAGTCGGCGCCGGGTCCTGCGCGGCATGCTCTCGAACGTCGGGGAGCTCAATCCCGGGTTCCCGTCGGTGGCGCCGTCGTGGGCTCCTGGGACAGGTTCGCCCGATGGCCGCAATGCCGCAGGACGCCGGTCAGGGCGATATGCAGCGCGTCCGCGCCGACCACCGGCTGGGCCGGGAACGGCACGTCCGTCGGCACGATGACGAAGGCGCGGTCCTGCCAGCCGCCCAGGCCGCCGTGGCACCCGACGAGGCCCTCGAAGGCGGCGACCTCCTGGGTGCCGGGCTCGACCAGGCTGTTGACGTAGATGTCGGGCGCTTCCGGGCGGAGCGCCGCACGCAGGACGAAGGCCGGTGCGTGCGGCCCGAACGGTGCCAGCGGGTCGGCTCCCTCGATGTGACCGTCTGCGAGCCGGTGCGATCCCTCGGCGCCCAGTGCGACGGGCCCGGCGATCTCGTCCAGTACGACCGCGAAGCCGACACCCGGATGGGCGGCCAGTCCGGCGACCAGCGCGGGGAACCGTTCGTCGAGCTGCTGGCGGGTCAGTCGCTGCCGCTCTCCGCGGACGTAGATCAGCCCCAAGTTGCCCGAGCCGAACACGTGGAACTGCTCGTCGCCCACGGCCTTGCCCGACCGGTGGTGGTCCCCGGCTTCGATGGTCTCGGCGTCATCGCGCCCGCTGCGCTCCATCGCCTGGGATGCATTGCGCATGGTCCGCCCGCTGACGCCACTGCCGCCGGCGAGCTCGTCCACCAGCACGCGGGTCCGGCCCCAGCCCTCGACGTCGGCGGAGGACACCGCGACGTCCGCCGCGGCGAGCCGGGACACAACGGCGGCGAGCTCCTCGCCGTACCGGTCCGCGAAGGTCGTCCCCTGCGCCTGTCCGTGGTCGGACAGGATCACGAACCGGTACCGGCGCGGCGCGACGGAGGCGATCAGCTCGAGCTGATGGAGTACGCGGTCGACGGCCTCCAGCGCCTCGAGACTCTCCGCCCGCAGGATCCCCGCATGGTGGGCGATCTCGTCGTAGTCCACGTAGTCGACGTAGATCGACCGGGTACCGCGCAGCATGTGCTGGGCGACGAGAACGGTGTTGAGGTCCCTCAGCCCCCCGTTGGTCACCGCGCGCAGCGCCGCCGTCGACCAGGACCGGTGGCACCGCGGCTGGACGTCTCGCCGTACGCCTCGGCGGGCCTGGAACCGGTCACGCATCAGCTCCGAGACGGTGCGCGACAGCCCACGGGTCAGACCAGCGGGGCTGGCGACGAACTGTGCGACGGCACGCCGGGTGATCTCCCCGCTGCCGGCACGGCGGCTCATCGTCAGCGCCGCCTGCGGGGCGTCCCCGGTGAACAGGTTGCTGATGCTGGCGCCGCCGTCGACGAGCAGGCCGCGACCGGTCGTCAGGGTCTCCTCGATCAGCGCGGCGTCGGCCGGCTTGTTGGCCACCAGCACGCGGTCGTTCTCGCGGTCGTACCAGCGGAACGCCGGGATCCCGTCGATCACGCCGTGCAGGATGCCCATCTGGCTGGCCGGTGTCGTGGCCGGAAGCTTCGGCGTCCACTCGCCGAGCTGGTGGCTGCCGGCGCGGATCCAGCGCGACAACGTCGGCACCGTTCCCGCGGTCACCGCCATATGCATGACCGGGAACGGCACGCCGTCGATCTGGACGAAGACCACGCCGTCAAGCTCACGGTCGTCCAGCGTCACCGGCCGGCGCTTGGCGGACATCACCAGCCTCCCGACGAGCGCCTCGTCCGTACCGGAGGTGCTGAGCCAGCCGACTATGGTCCCGACGATGCCGACGATCCACGAGACGAGAATCGCGGACCACAGGTTGTCCACGTGCACCGACGGCAGCAGTAGCGCCGTGACGAGGACGATCACGGCCTGGCCCGCGAGGGCGAGGAGCAGCACGCCCACCCAGCCGAGCCGCACGGCCCCCGCCACCAGCAGCGGCTGCAGCGCGAGACCCGCGATCCCCAGGACGACGGCGAAGGCGAGCGGCCCACCCGGTAGGTCCGCGTGGAAGCCGGACACGAGCGCGTCCGCGAGCAGGACCGCCAGCACGGTGGCCACCAGCCACAGCGTCAGCGATGCGAGCCAGGAGGACAACGGCTTGCCGCGAGCGCCGCGTGCGAGGTCTCCGGCCAGCGCAGATCGGCCCGAGCCCGCGGCGGGCACCGTCGTCATGGCTGTACGGCGCCGGGTGGCACCGTCGTCCGGCCCTGGATGCTCATTCCACCCACCCCGCGATGCATCGGTCCCGAGTCGTCCCGGGTGTCATGCCCAGCGTCGGCGGCCGTGGTGTGGCCGGACCTCACCCCCCGTGGATGACATCGAGCGGCCTCACCGGCTGATCCGGTAGAGGTCCTGCACGATCACCCCCGCCGACTCGAACAGGCCGACGAGGTCCACCAGGTCCACGTCCTGGTCTGGGTGGATCCGCAGGGTGATCACCGTGCACGGGTCGACCGCCTCGACGTGGTGCTCGGGGAACGCGGCCCGCAACAGCGGACCCATGGCGTTGGCGACCGTGAACTCGTAGGCCATGCGGTGCTCCTGCTCCTGGTGCGCGGTCATGGCGCATCCTCGACCGGCGGCTCCTCGTCATCAGTGGTGGCGACGGACCGCACCTCGACGAGCTCCAGACCGAACGCGCGCAAACGCTGCAGGAACCCGTGCAGCTCCGCCTGGTCGGCGAAGCCACCGGTCAGCACAGTGCGCGGCTCCAGCTCGGTGACCGTGACCTCTCCGAGCTGGGGCAACAGCTCGGCGGGCACCGGACCGACGACACGGATCTCGTATGTTGTCGGTGCCATGCCGTGTCCTTCCGGCGGTCGTTACACGTCACAGCGGCAGCGCTGTTGTTCCATCGCAGCGCCGGCGCCGCTGAATGTCGTCATCCCCTGTGCATGACTGCGCGGGCGCCGCCCGTTCGCTCGATTCGGCCGCGCGGCGCGGGAGACACGCGCAGATCACTCAGGCCGGGTGATGTTGCGCGCGACCCCCGGTCGGGATCCTGGCGATTGCCATGTGGCCCGTGGCGGGCGACTCCCGGGCGGTGACGAAGCGATGGTGGGCGGCGATGGATCGGCGCGGTCGGTGCCGGGCGATGCTGATAGCGCCGCGGCCGTCATCGACCGGCTCCCGCCGCGGCTGCGCGGGTCGGTCGAATGGGCGTCCTCGCGGTGGCCCGGCCGGATCGTCGTCCGCAGCCTGGCCAACTGCATTCGCATCGAGCTGTTCGACCGGTCGGATGACGATCGCCGGGCAGTTCTTCACCTCCGTGTTCCCGATCCTGGTCACGATCGCGGTGTGGGCTGGCCCGGAGGACAGCAACCAGATCGCCGAGGCGCTCAACATGCCGGAAGAGTCCCGGAGCGTACTGAACGACGCGCTCGACGACTCTTCTTCCGCCGCCTTCGGAACGGCCGGCGTCCTCATCGTGCTGATCTCGGCGACCAGTCTCTCGCGCGCACTCACCGTGCCTTCGCCGACATCTGGATGCTGCCGCGGCCGAGGAGCAGCCTGGCCTCCGCCTGGCGCTGGCTGGCCGTGGTGCTGTGCCTCGCGCTGTCGCTCATCGCCATTCGCGCGCTGGGCGCCTACCTGGACGCGTCGCAGGCGTCGACCGTCGCCCTCGCGGGGACATCGCTCGGGTGCGACCTCGCGGTGGCCCTGTTCGTGCCCTGGATCCTGCTCTCCGGGATCGTCGCGCCGCGGAGCCTGGTACCGGGCGCCCTGCTGTTCGCGATCGTGATGCTCGTCGCGCGCCCGGCATCGGCCGCGTGCGCTCAACGTCGTCCTCGTTCCTCAGCGCGGCTCCTGCTACTGCGTGCTACTGGGAGAGCATCTCCCGGAGCGCGGCTTCCTGCTCGGTCGACAGGTTGGACTGGATGAGCTCCGCGTTGAACCCACGTTGCGCCAACGCTTCCTTGACCTTGTCGTGCACGGCACCGCTCGACATCAGGAACAGCGCCGAGGTACCGGGAGTGATCCGGTCGCGAGCCGACTTGATGAAGTCGTCGTCGATCCCGACGTCGCTCAGCGAACCGGCCAGTGCACCGCTGGCGGCGCCGATGGCGGCGCCCAGCAGCGGAACGAAGAAGATCAGCCCGAAGAGCATCCCCCAGAACATGCCACCCATGGCCCCGACACCCGTGAGGCTGTGCAGCTGCCGTGTCTTCGGCTTCTTCTTGCCCTCCTCCCAGGACACCGTCGCGGCGTCGTGCACGGTGATGAGCTCCTGCTTGGACAGTTGCTCCAACGTGCTGACTGCCTCGTCGGCCGCCGTCGCGCTGTCGAACTTCCACACCGTCAGCGTCGCCATGGTGCTCCTCCCAGAGACTCGTGCTGCTATCGACCGAGCCTCGCGCCTGCGCCCGGCGGCGCGCCTCATCCCGTCCGAGTGAGGCGGTACGGCGGAGTCCCGGCCGGTCAGCTCCCACCAGCCGAGGTGTCAGGAGGCCCCGGCGAGCAATGCGCCGAGCAGTCTGACCGCGCCGTCCTTGTCGAGCGGGTTGTTGCCGTTGCCGCACTTCGGCGACTGCACGCAGGACGGGCAGCCCTCGGCGCACTCGCACGAGGCGATCGCGTCCCGGGTGGCGCGCAGCCAGTCCGCGGCCGCCTGGTATCCGCGCTCGGCGAAGCCCGCTCCGCCCGGGTGGCCGTCGTACACGAAGACCGTCAGCCGGCCGGTGTCCGCGTGCAGCGCGGTGGAGACGCCGCCGATGTCCCAGCGATCGCAGGTCGCGAACAGCGGCAGCAGCCCGATCGACGCATGCTCGGCTGCGTGCGCCGCCCCTGGTACGTCGGCCAGCTCGAGGGCCGCGACAGTTGCGTCAGGCAACGTCCACCAGACCGCCTTGGTCCGCAGCGACCGCGCCGGCAGCTCCAGCGGAATCTCGTCCAGTACGTCGCCGGTGATCAGCTGCTTACGCTGGTACGACACCACCTGGTGGGTCACCTGCACCCAGCCGTGACACAGCGACGCCGTACCCCAGGCCACCGAGCGCTCCGTGGACGCGATGCCGATCTCGGTCACGTCCCGCGCCGAGGTGGAGTAGTCCGGCGCGGCCGGCTCCACCATCGCGACGTAGTTCTCCAGGTCCAGGGCCCGGACCAGGTAGGTCTCGCCGGCATGCAGATAGACGGCCCCGGCGTGAACGGTCGAGTGCGCCGCGCCGCCGTCGACGGTGCCGAGCAGCCGCCCGGTCTCCTCCTCCACGATCTGCACCGTCCGGCCGCCCGCGGACCGGATGTCGATCGCGTCCACCGCCCGGTCCCGCCGGGTCCAGAACCAGCCGTGCGGCCGGGCCCGGAGCAGCCCGTCGTCCACCAGCCGCGAGATCACCTCCGGCATGGTCGCCCCGAACACCTCCGCGTCGTCAACGGTCAGCGGCAGCTCCTGCGCGGCCGCGCACAGCTGGGGCCCGAGCACGTACGGATTCTCCGGGTCGAACACGGTCGCCTCGACCGGACGCCCGAAGATCGCGGCCGGGTGCTGCACCAGGTACGTGTCCAGTGGGTCGTCCCGGGCGACCAGCAGCGCAACCGCCTCCCGGCCGGACCGCCCGGCCCGGCCGGCCTGCTGCCACAGCGACGCGCGGGTGCCGGGCCAGCCGGCCAGCAGTATCGCGTCCAGTCCGGCGATGTCGATTCCGAGCTCGAGCGCGTTGGTCGCCGCCACCCCGGTCAGCTCGCCGCCGGCCAGCATCGACTCCAGCCGTCGCCGTTCCTCCGGCAGGTACCCGGCCCGGTATGCCGACACCTGGCCGGCCAGCGCCGGGTCCACCTCTGCCAGGTGCGACCGGGCGGTCAGCGAGACGGTCTCGGCGCCGCGCCGGGAGCGGACGAATGCCACCGTCCGGACGCCCGAGACCACCAGGTCCGCGAGCAGATCCGCAACCTCGGCGGTCGCCGTCCGCCGCCGTACCGCCCCGCCCGGCCCGCCGTACGCGGTCAGCGGCGGCTCCCACAGCCCGAACGCCAGCCCGCCGCGCGGCGACCCGTCGTCGGTCACCGGCACCATCGGCAGCCCGGTCAGCCGCGCGCCGGACACCGCCGGGTCGGCGACCGTCGCCGAGGCGCAGACGAACACCGGGTTGGCGCCGTAGTGCCGGCAGATCCGCCGCAGCCGGCGCAGCACCGCCGCCACGTGCGCCCCGAACACGCCGCGGTAGTGGTGGCACTCGTCCACAACGACGTACTGCAGACAGCCGAGGAACCGGGCCCAGCGCTGGTGGTTCGGCAGCACCGAGCGGTGCAGCATGTCCGGGTTGGTCAGCACGTACGTCGCATAGTCGCGGGCCCAGTCGCGCTCCTCGATCGACGAGTCGCCGTCCAGCGTGGTCGGGCGCAAACCCGCCACGTCGTACGCCGCCAGGCCGCGCAGCTGGTCGTGCGCCAGTGCCTTGGTCGGGGACAGGTAGAGCACGGACGCGGTACGCCGGTGCGGTGACGCCGCGTGAGCGACCGTGAGCGTGGCGAACGCGGGCAGCAGGTAGCCGAGCGACTTCCCGGAGGCGGTGCCGGTGGCGACCACGACGTGCCGGCCGCCGTACGCCGCCTCCGCGGTGGCCAGCTGATGCGTCCAGGGCATCTCGATCCCGTGGTCGGCCAGCTGCGCGATCACCTCGGCGGGTACCCAGCGTGGCCAGGTCGCGGTCCGGCCGGCCCGGGCCGGCACGCGCTCGATGTGGGTCAGCCGGTCTCGGCGTCCCGGAGTGGCCGCCAGACGGCGTAGTGTCTGCTCCGATCCCGCCTCAAAGCCCACGCCGTCCAGCATGACGGTGAGCGTAGATGGTTGAATGCAACGGTCCTGTTCGACGGGAGGCCGAAGTGGATCTGTCGCTGACGACGCGCACCCAGGGTGAGCGGACCGTTGTCGAGGTCGGAGGTGAGATAGACGTCTATACGGCCCCCAAGCTCCGCGAGATGCTGATCTCGCTCGTCGACGCGGGCCAGTACCACCTGGTGGTGGATCTGGAGAAGGTCGACTTCCTGGACTCGACCGGCCTCGGCGTACTGGTCGGCGGACTGAAGCGGGTGCGCACGCATGACGGCTCGCTGTCGCTGGTCTGTACCCGCGAGCGGCTGCTGAAGATCCTCCGGATCACCGGACTCACCAAAGTGTTCGACATCCATCCGGACGTGGAGTCCGCGCTCTGAGAACGCCCCGCTGGTGATTCCGCACGTGTGGCATAGACCACCCTGTCGTCAGGTCTGGTCCCGCCTCCGTTAGAGTGACGCACCGCCAGTTCTCTGGCGTACTCCCTGTCGTACTTCAGAGTCGTAGTCACAAACCCTTCGGCCGTGAACGTGCGCAGCGCCCTTGGCAGGGCCGCCGCGTGGGTCGCCGGGTTGTTATCGAGGAGGACGGATGTCCGCGCTGCCTTACGCAGACCCAGCCGCGGTGACCCTGTCGTCCGGCAACACCACGCTGGTCGTCATCGTCGGAGCGATCGCGGTGTTCGCGGTCGCGATCGCGATGGTGTTCCGCCGTCAGGTGCTTGCCGCGAACGACGGTACCGAGAGCATGAAGACGATCGCCGTGGCGGTGCAGGAAGGCGCATCGGCCTACCTGAACCGGCAGTTCAGGACACTGTCGGTGTTCGCCGTCGTGGCGTTCCTGCTGCTGTTCCTGCTACCGGTGCACGGCGACTCCGGCAACGAGACCGCGCTGAAGATCTGGCGCTCGGTGTTCTTCCTGATCGGCGCCGGGTTCTCCGCCGCGATCGGCTACCTCGGCATGTGGCTCGCGACGCGCGCCAACGTCAGGGTTGCCGCGGCAGCCCGGGACGAGGGACGCGACCCGGCGATGAAGGTGGCGTTCCGCACCGGCGGCACCGTCGGAATGGCCACGGTGGGGCTCGGCCTGCTGGGCGCCTCCGCCGTCGTGCTGCTGTTCGAGGGTGATGCGCCGACCGTGCTCGAGGGCTTCGGCTTCGGCGCCGCCATGCTGGCCATGTTCATGCGTGTCGGTGGCGGCATCTTCACCAAGGCCGCGGACGTCGGCGCAGACCTGGTCGGCAAGGTCGAGCAGAACATCCCTGAGGACGACCCGCGGAACGCGGCCACGATCGCCGACAACGTGGGCGACAACGTCGGTGACTGCGCCGGTATGGCGGCCGACCTGTTCGAGTCGTACGCCGTGATGCTGGTCGCGTCGCTGATCCTGGGTAAGGCCGCCTTCGGCTCCGAGGGCCTGGTGTTCCCGCTGATCGTGCCCGCGATCGGTGCCGTCACCGCCGTGATCGGCGTGTTCCTGACCCGGCCGCGCGCCGGTGAGAACGGTCTGAAGACGATCAACCGCTCCTTCTACATCTCGGCGATCATCTCCGCTGTGCTGTGCACGGTCGCGGCATTCACCTATCTGCCGACCTCGTTCGACGACCTGGACGGCGGCAGCGCCGACGCGAGCGGCAACCCGGCCCTGATCGCCAGCGTCTCGGTGATCATCGGCATCGTGCTGGCCGCGGTGATCCTGGCGCTCACCGGCTACTTCACCGGCACCGAGGACCGCCCGGTCCAGGACGTCGGCAAGACCTCGCTGACCGGTGCCGCGACCGTCATCCTGTCCGGCATCTCGGTCGGCTTCGAGTCGGCGGTCTACACCGCGCTGGTGATCGGCGCCGCAGTGTACGGCGCGTTCCTGGTCGGCGGCTCCGGTGTGGTCGCGCTGTTCTGCATCGCGCTGGCCGGCTGTGGCCTGCTGACCACCGTCGGTGTCATCGTCGCGATGGACACCTTCGGCCCGGTCTCGGACAACGCCCAAGGCATCGCCGAGATGTCCGGTGACGTACACGGCGACGCCGCCGCGATCCTGACCGAGCTGGACGCCGTCGGCAACACCACCAAGGCGATCACCAAGGGCATCGCGATCGCGACCGCCGTGCTGGCGGCGACCGCGCTGTTCGGGTCCTACACCGACTCGATCTACTCGGTGCTGAACGAGGCCGGCGACCTCGAGTTCAACGAAGCCGCGCTGGTGTTCGACCCGTCGACGCTGGTCGGCCTGATCATCGGCGCCGCCGTGGTCTTCATGTTCTCCGGCCTGGCGATCAACGCCGTCGGCCGCGCCGCCGGCGCGGTCGTCTACGAGGTACGTCGCCAGTTCCGCGACATCCCCGGGATCATGGAAGGCACCGGCAAGCCTGAGTACGGCAAGGTCGTCGACATCTGCACCCGCGACTCGCTGCGCGAGCTGGCCACCCCCGGTCTGCTGGCGATCCTGGCGCCGATCGCGGTCGGCTTCGGCCTCGGCGTGTCGGCGCTGGCCGGCTACCTGGCCGGCGCGATCGCCACCGGCACCCTGATGGCGGTGTTCCTGGCCAACAGCGGCGGTGCCTGGGACAACGCCAAGAAGCTGGTCGAGGACGGCAACCACGGCGGCAAGGGCTCGCCGGCACACGAGGCCACCGTGATCGGTGACACCGTCGGTGACCCGTTCAAGGACACCGCCGGTCCGGCGATCAACCCGCTGATCAAGGTGATGAACCTGGTCTCGCTGCTGATCGCGCCGGCCGCGGTCGGCATGTCGGAGTGGGGCGACAACGAGAACACTGCGCTGCGGATCGCGATCGCGCTGGTCGCGGCCGCCATCATCGTCGGGGCCGTGGTGGTCTCGAAGCGGCGCGAGTCCGTGATCGCGGACACCCCGGCGGAGGCCAACGCCACCGCCTGACGAAGCGACAGGCATTGAAGGGCCCGGGCGGGCGTATCCGCCCGGGCCCTTCGTCGTACGACGGGGTACTTCGGGATATGGGGACTAGGGGTCGGTATCCGGGGCGTGCCCGATACCTCCGGGTCCGCCGCTACGGCAGACTCCATCCCTGGGAGGACGCGACGGATCACACCCGGGTCCGATGTGGCTGACCCGCCCTGGGGCGAATACTGAGTGTGCTACCCCAGCCGTGCCCGTCCTTTGACCAAGGAGAAACGATGATCGAGGCAGCGGGCCTCACCAAGCACTACGGCAAGACGGTTGCCGTTGACAACTTGTCGTTCACCGTCAACCCAGGCAAGGTCACCGGCTTCCTGGGTCCGAACGGCGCCGGCAAGTCCACCACCATGCGCATGATCCTGGGTCTCGACACACCCACCGGCGGCGACGTCCGCATCGACGGCAAGCACTACCGGGACCTGCACCGGCCGCTGACCAAGATCGGCGCCCTGCTGGACGCCAAGTGGGTGCACCCGAACCGTTCCGCGCGTGCCCACCTGGCCTGGATGGCGGCGTCGAACAAGCTGCCGAAGAAGCGCGTCGACGAGGTGCTCGACGTCGTCGGCCTCACCTCGGTGGCGAACAAGCGGGCCGGCGGCTACTCGCTCGGTATGTCGCAGCGGCTCGGTATCGCCGGCGCGCTGCTCGGCGACCCGGAGGTCCTGCTCTTCGACGAGCCGGTGAACGGCCTCGACCCCGAGGGCATCGTCTGGATCCGGAACTTCATGCACCGGCTGGCCGCCGATGGCCGGACCGTGTTCGTTTCCAGCCACCTGCTGTCGGAGATGTCGCTGACGGCCGAGGAGCTCATCGTCATCGGCCGCGGCAAGCTGATCGCGCAGAGCAGCACGCAGGACTTCGTCGATCGTGCCAGCGGTACGACGGTCAAGGTCCGCACTCCACACCTGGACAAGTTCCAGGCGGTGCTGAAGCGGGAGAACGCCGTCACCCGGGTCGAGGGCCAGGGCACGGACGGCATCGCGCTGTTCATCGAGGGCGAGGTGACCACCGACGCGGTCGGCGAGCTGGCCGCGGCGGAGGGCATCACATTGCACGAGCTGAGCCTGCAACGCGGTTCGCTGGAGCAGGCGTTCATGCAGATGACCGGCGACACCGTGGAGTACCACGCGCACGACCTGGACCCGAACGTGGCGACCGTGATCGATCCGGCGGCCGCCGAGGCGCCGGCGGTCTCGCCGACCGAGGTGGCCGCAGGGCCGAAGGAGGACAACTGACATGTCGCTGATCGCAGTCGAGCGGATCAAGCTCTTCTCCACCCGCTCGCCGTGGTGGTGCATGATCGTGGCCGCTGTCTTGTCCATCGGCCTGGCCGCGCTGGCGACCGGACTCGCCACCGGCGCGGACGAGGCGCAGGTGACTCCGGCGATGTCCCAGTTCGGCGTCGGGCTGGGGCAGATGGTGATGATGGTGATGGCGGCGCTGGCCGTGACCACCGAGTACCGGTTCAACACGATCAAGACCAGCTTCCAGGCCGTTCCGCAGCGCACATCACTGCTGCTCAACAAGACGATCGTGGTCGCTAGCCTGGCCGGGCTCGTCGGTCTGGTCGCGGCGTTCGGGTCGTGGGCGATCGGCAACCTGCTGGCCGGGACCGCGGACATGTCGATCGACTCGGCCAACGACTGGCGGCTGCTAGCCGGCCAGGGTCTGGTCTACGCCCTGGCAGCGGTGTTCGCGATCGCGGTGGGCATCCTGATCCGGCAGAGCGCCGGCGCGATCGCCATCCTGATCCTGTGGCCGCTGCTGGTCGAGAGTCTGCTGCCGCTGATCCCGAAGATCGGCGACGACCTGCAGAAGTGGACGCCGTTCACCAACGCCACCCGGTACATCAACGGCGGCCAGGACATGGGCCTGGCCGGCGCGGACGCAGCCGGTCCGAGCACCGCGCTGTCGCCGTGGATGGCGCTGCTCTACTTCGCCACTTGGGCGGTGGGCCTCCTGGTCATCGCCCTGGTTGTGGCCAGTAGGCGGGATGCCTGACGGCGTAGCGAGAGCCCGGCCGGGCTGAGGGGTCCTGGCCGTCCCCGTTCGTGCGGCAGCCGGTCGGGTACGGTCGCGGCGTGACTCTGCGGGACGACGAAGTCGCGGCGCTGCGAGACTGCCTGGCCGCGGCCGGCTACACCGTTGACGGCGTCACCCGCCGGCTCGGTGACGCGGCCCACGCCGCCCTCGGACGGAACGAGACCACACCCGCCTACCGTGCGACCGGGAGCGGGGAGCCGCTCGACACCATGGTCCGGCTGTTCCTGCTGCAGCGTGACGTGCCGCGTGACCTCGCGGACAAGGCCTTCCCGGGACTGACCGGTGCGCTGACCGCGGCCGGCGTACTCGTCGTGGACGGCGACCAGGCGCGGGCCGGTCTCGACGTCCGGCCGTACCAGGACTGGTGGGTGGTCGCGGACCTGACGCCCGGGTTGGACGGCCGGCGGCAGCCGATGCGGTCCGATTACGTGCTCGGCGTCTCGCCGGCCAGCCTGAACCTGGTCGACCTGATCGTGCCGATCGAGGCTGCGTCCGCGCTCGACCTCGGCACCGGCTGTGGAGTCCAGGCCCTGCACCTGAGCCGCCAGGCGGACCGGGTCGTGGGCACGGACGTGAATCCGCGGGCGCTCAGGCACGCCGCTCTGACCGCTGCGCTGAACCGCGTCGAGGTCGACCTGCGCCCCGGCAGCCTGTTCGAGCCGGTCGCGCGCGACAGGTTCGACCTGGTGGTCAGCAACCCGCCGTTCGTGGTCGCGCCACCGGCCGAGGAGACGCTGGTCTACCGCGAGACCGGGTTCGCGGCCGACGCGGTGGTCGAGCTGTTGGTCCGGGAGGCGCCGGACCGGCTCACCGACGGCGGCTGGCTGCAGACGCTCGCGAACTGGGCGCACGTCCGCGGCCAGGACTGGCGGGACCGGGTCGGCGGCTGGCTCGGCGACCGGTCCGCGTGGGCGGTGCAGCGCGAGCTGCTCGGCCCGGAGGAGTACGTCGAGCTGTGGCTCCGTGACGCCGGCCTGCACGGCGCGCCGTCGTACACGCAGCGGTACGACGCGTGGCTGCGCTGGTTCGACGACCAGCGGGTCGAGGCGATCGGGATGGGCTGGGTGAGCCTGCACAACGTCGCGGGTACGGCGGTCTGCGAGGACTGGCCGTACGCCATCGAGCAGCCGCTCGGCCCGCACGTGCTGACCCGGTTCGGCGCGGCGGAGACGCTGCCGGACGACGATGAGCTGTTCGCACAGCCCCTGGTCACGGCCCGGGACGTCCAGGAGGAGCGCACCGGCGCGCCGGGCGCGGACGACCCCGTCACGATCGTGCTCCGGCAGCAGCGCGGGCTCCGCCGGGCGGAGCAGGTCGACACGGCGCTGGCCGGCTTCGTCGGGGCCTGTGATGGCGAGCTCACCGCGGGCCAGATCGTGGATGCCCTGGCCCAGCTGCTCGATGCCGATCCCGCCGCGCTGCGGCGTGAGTACGCGCCGCAGATCCACCGGTTGCTCCGGGACGGCTTCCTCAGGCGGGTCTAGTCGTTCTGCTGCGCGCCGCGGGTGCCGCGCGGCTTGTCGGCGTACATCCGCCGGTCCGCGAGCGCGAGCAGCTGCTCGACCGGGGTGCCTTCCGCCGAGGACGCGTGCCCGATACTGAGCCGCAGCCCGGCCGTCCACGGTTCGACGCCGGTGGCGGCAAGTAGGTCCGCGGCACGGCGTACCCGGTCGATCAGCTCCGTCGCGCCGCGATCGCCCGGGTTGTCCAGCACCACCACGAACTCGTCCCCGCCGGCGCGGGCGACCACGTCCTCGGCCCGGGACTCGGCCGAGACCAGCGCGGACACCGCGCGCAGCAACGCGTCCCCGGACGGGTGGCCGTGGCTGTCGTTGACTTCCTTGAGCCGGTCCACGTCGATCACCACGACCGCGACCGCGCGGCTGGAGGCGGCCGCTTCGGCTAGCCGTTCGTCCAGCGCGCGGCGGTTGCCGACCCCGGTCAGCGGGTCCTCGCGGGCCGCCCGCCACTCGGCGTCGTGCCGCATCGCGAGATCGTGAGCGGACAACGCCGACCGCACGGCGTACAGGCCGCGCAGCCGGTCCGCCCACCAGCCGCGGGCGATGATCCGGGCGTACTGCAGGCCGGCCAGCGCGCCAGGCTCACCGGCATCGGCCGCGATCTGCACGGCGGTATGGCGCACCATCGCCGCGACCGGCGGGTCGGCCAGTGGTGGCAGGTCGGTGATGGCCCGCTCGGCGGCGGCCCGTGCGTCGTCGATCTCGCCGAGCTGGGCGTGCGCCTGCGCGAGGTACGCGCCGCTGATCGCGACCAGCTCGAGCTCGCCGAGCTTGGTCAGCCGGTCCCGGCAGTCCTGCAGCACTGCGGCGGCGGCCGCCGGCCCGGCCTTCTCGTCGCTGGCCGCGAGCCAGACCTTGCCTGCCAGCTGCCAGTACTCCGACGCGCCTTCACTGACGGCGAGGTCGAGCGCCTCACCGGCCCAGCGGTGCGCGGCCCGGCGCCGCTCCCGGATCGCCTCCTCGTACGACGGGTCGCCCAGCCGCTCCATCTCGTGCGCCCAGCGCAGGTTCGACTCGGCCAGGTTGAGCCGGTCGATCGCCGGCGACTCGGACAGCCCGAGCGGGTCGACGAAGATGTGCGTCGCCTGCTCGAAGTGCGGGATGCACAGCTCGAACAGCCGCAGCAGGTCGTAGGCGTACCCGAGTCCGGTGTGCGCCCAGCCGGCCAACGCCTCGTCCGTGGTCATGCTCAGCGCGTGCTCGGCGGCGACCAGGTCGGCGACCGAGTCGCCGCCCTCACCGCTGCGGATCTGGGTGACGATCCGCATCGTGATCGCGTTCGCCTCCCAGCCGGGCTCGGAGATCGCCCGGGACTGGGCCACGCACGCCTCGACCGCGTCCAGCACCCCGTCCGCGTCGCTGGCATGATGCGCAGCGACCGCGCGCACGTACTCCGCCTTGGCCCGCATGTATGACGGCTCGGTGGAGAGCTCGGCCAGTACCGCGCGGATGTCGGCCGCCGCCTCGACCGGGCTGCCGGACTGCGCGCGGGTCATCGCGGCTGCGATCCGGCGGTCCGGGTCGGCAGCGTCCTCCTGGTGGCCGGGTTCCTCCCGAGGGTCGGGCATGGCGGCTACCCCCTCGTCGTACACGAGCAGACATCATCGTTCACCGTTGGCGACCTGTCACCCACTGCCGGTGCCGGAGCGGCGAACTGTCACGGTTATGCGGTTGACAGTAGCCGACAGCGGAGCGAATACTCGATCTCGGATATACGTGATCGGACGTTAGGGGCGCGAGGTGGCGAAGCGGAAGGTCTCGAACCCACTGGCGCTCGCCGTTCTCGGGCTGCTCTGCGAGCGGCCGATGCACCCGTACGAGATGTCCAGCACGCTGCGGGAGCGGGCCAAGGAGGCGAGCATCAAGCTCAACTACGGCTCGCTGTACTCGGTGGTCGACACGCTGCTGCGGCACGGCCTGATCGAGGTGCACGACGTGGTCCGGCAGGGCCGCCGGCCGGAGCGGACGGTGTACGACGTCACCGATACCGGCCGGACCGAGTACGTCGACTGGCTGAGCGAGCTGCTTGCGATCCCGGTCAAGGAGTTCACCCAGTTCGAGGCGGCGCTGTCGCTGTTGCCGTCGCTGTCGCCGGACGACGTGGTCACCCTGCTCAAGGTCCGGCGGACCCGGCTGGAGGGCGAGATCGTCGGCACGGACGCGGTGATGGAGCAGATGGCGAAGCAGGGCCTGCCGTACCTGTTCGTGATCGAGGCCGACTACCTGCAGGGGCTGCGACGGGCCGAATTGGCCTTCGTCGTGCGGCTGATCCAGCAGATCGAGGACGGGTCGCTCGAGGGCGTCGACGTCTGGCGCCGGGCGCACGAGACCGGCGACATCCCGTCCGAGGCGGACTGGCAGCGAGCGGTCGGCGGCCAGTGGCCATGGACCGGGGAGGAGGTGTCGTCCCTGCGCAGCGTCGACTGAGCTTCTAGATGGGCTCCTAGATGGGCTCCTAGATGAGCCCCGGCCGGGTGCGGCAACACCCGACCGGGGCGAGAACCCCGGGCCGGCCCGTAGACCTGGCACCAAGGCGCACGAACCACGATAGAGCCAGCTGCGTCGGTCGGCCTCCTCACAGCACACACATCACGCGGAGGAGAGCGGACATGACTGTCCACCTCGGCGCGGCTACCGCTGCGCCCGATACCCGGTCGGCCTACGCCATCGAGGCGTCCGACCTGGTCAAGACCTACGGAGACGTGAAGGCGCTGGACGGCTTCGGCTTCGCCGTCCCGGCCGGCACCGTCTTCGGCCTGCTCGGCCCGAACGGGGCCGGCAAGTCGACCACGATCAAGATCCTCACCACCCTCACCGAGGCCACCTCGGGCGCAGCCACGGTCGCCGGGTACGACGTCCGCCGGCAGCCCGACGCGGTCCGCCGGGCCATCGGTGTCGTGACCCAGCGGCACGGAACCGACCCACAGGCCACCGGCCGGGAGAACCTGCTGCTCGCGGGCCGGATCCACGGCCTGCGTGGCCGCACCGTGAAGGCGCGGGCGGACGAGCTGCTCGGCCGGTTCGGGCTGACCGACGCCGCCGGGCGGGTGGTGCGCACGTACTCGGGCGGCATGCAGCGAAGGCTCGACGTCGCGATGGGTCTGATGCACCGGCCCGACGTGCTGTTCCTGGACGAGCCGACCACCGGGCTGGACCCGGAGGCCCGGGCCGAGATGTGGGCCGAGATCGCCCGGATGGCCGGCGACGAGGGCATGACCGTGCTGCTCACCACGCACTACCTGGAGGAGGCCGACCACCTGGCCGACCACCTGGTGATCGTGGACCGCGGCCGGCTGGTCGCCGAGGGCACCCCGGAGCAGCTGAAGAGCGGCCTGCATGGCGACGCGGTGGTGGTCGAGCTGGCCGCCGAGTCCGACCTGGCCGCGGCACGGAAGGCGATCGACGCCGTCGCCGGCACCACCGAGACCGTGGTCGAGGGCCGGTCGCTCCGGGCCCGGGTCGACCACGGCGCGACCGCCGTACCGGCGGTGCTGACCGCGCTGGAGTCGGTCGGCGCACCGGTGGCCGCGATCACCGTCGCCCGGCCCTCGCTGGACGACGTCTACCTACGACACACCGGCCGGACCTTCGCGGCCGCCGAGGAAGGGGAGGACCGATGAGCACCGCGACCCTGGTCCCGCACACCGGGTACCTGACCGGACGGTTGCTGCGGGCAACGATGAGGCAGCCGGCCTTCGTGGTGATCACGCTGGTGCAGCCGATGATCTGGCTGTTGCTCTTCGGCCAGCTGTTCAAGCGGGTGGTGGAGATCCCGGGCTTCACCGGCGGCTCGTACATCGACTTCCTCACGCCCGGTGTGGTGGTGATGACGGTGCTGTTCTCCAGCGGCTGGGCCGGGATGGCCTACATCGAGGACATGGACCGCGGGGTGATGGACATGATGCTGTCCTCGCCGGTCAGCCGGGGCGCGATGATGGCCTCGTCGACGGTGAACCAGGCGGTGTCGACGACGGTCCAGTCGGTGGTGATCGTGCTCGTCGGGCTCGCCGCCGGGGCGTCGTACGACGGTGGGCTGCCCGGCATGCTGGTGATGCTGCTGGCGGCGGTGCTGCTGGCCGGGGCGTTCAGCGCGCTGTCGAACGGGATGGCGCTGCTGGTCCGTACCCGGGAGGCGCTGATCGGGTTCTCCACGATGCTGACGCTGCCGCTGTCGTTCCTGTCCTCGGCGATGATGGACAAGTCCACCGCGCCGGACTGGATCCAGACGGTCGCGGCCTACAACCCGGTCGACTGGGCCGTCGTGGCCAGCCGGCAGGCGCTGTCCGCCGATCCCGACTGGTCGATGGTCTGGATCCGGCTGGCCGGCCTGGCCGCCGTGGCACTGGTCACCGGCTGGATCGCCACCCGGGCTTTCCGCTCATACCAGAAGTCGCTGTAGGTACAGGTAGGCTCGACGGACCGTCGTCCGTCGAGTCGAGGCCAGCGTGCAACTGAACCTTCACCGGCTCTGGATCTTCCTGCAGGTGGTCGAGTGTGGCGGCTTCTCGGCCGCGGCGCAGAAGCTGTACATGAGCCAGCCTTCGGTCTCCAACCAGGTCCGGCAGCTGGAGCGGTCGCTGCACGTCACCCTGATCGACCGGTCCGGCGCCCGTACCCGGCCGACGGCCGAGGGCGAGGTGCTGGTGGACTACGCGCGCCGGGTGTTCGAGCTCGCCGACGAGGCGGTCCGCGCGGTGGAGAAGGTGTCGGGTCTGGAGACCGGCCGGCTGGTGGTCGGCGGCACCAGCACGGTCGGCACGTACCTGCTGCCGGAGCTGCTCGCCGGCTTCCGGCGCGACCACCCGGGCGTCGAGTGCGACATCTTCACCGGCAGTTGCGAGCAAGTGCTGAAGCAGCTGCTCGACGGCGTGATCGGAGTGGCCGTACTCCCCGGCGAGCACGCCGCGCCGCAGCTGGTCACGGTGCCGGTGCTGTCCGACCGGCTGCTGCTGGTCGCCGCGCCGGACCACGGCCTCGCCGGTACGACGGTCACGCCGGCGGATCTGGCCGGCGAGCGGTTCCTGCTGCGCGAGCCGGGCTCGTCCACCCGGGACGAGGCCGAGCAGGCGTTGCAGAAGTGGGGTCTGGAGCCGGTGGAGTGGTCCGAGATGTGGGGTCCGGAGACGCTCAAGCAGTCCGTTGCGGCCGGGCTCGGGATCGCACTGATCTCCGAGCACGCGGTCCGGCACGAGGTCCGTGACGGCCGGCTCGGCGTGGTCGAGGTCGACCCGGCCCTGCCGGCCCGGCCGATCGTGGCCGCGCACCGCCGCGACCGCCGGCTCTCACCCGCCGAATCCGCCTTCGTCGAGCACCTCGAAGGGCGGCCGCGTTAGCGCTGCGGGACGGCGGCCAGATTAACGCGCGAGATGCGGCCAGATTAACGCGCTGGGTGCGGCCAGATTAACACACCTGTTGCGGCCAGATTAACGCACATCTGTCATGCTGGCGGCATGGCCACAGTCCCGCAGTCTCCCGTCGGTCGAATCCTGCCGCGGCACGCGGCCACGGCCGTGGGCGAGGCTCTCGCCGACACACGGGTCGTTCTCGTCAACGGTGCGCGTCAGTGTGGCAAGAGCACACTCGTCGCGCAGTTCGCTGACAACCGAGGCGCCGAGTGGCGAAGTCTCGACCATGCGGCAACCCGGCATGCGGCGCTGTCCGATCCGACAGACTTCGTGCTGGGCGTCGAGTCAATGGTCATCGACGAGGTCCAGCGTGTCCCCGAGCTTCTGCTGGCCATCAAAGAGACTGTCGACGCCGATCCGCGGCCTGGCAGATTCCTCCTCACCGGATCGGCCAGGGTCCTCGGGTTGCGTGGGCTTCCGGACGCTCTTCCAGGACGAATGGAGACCATCGAGCTCTGGCCGCTGTCACAGGGTGAGATCGACGGCGCGCCTGACGGATTCGTCGACGCGATCTTTGCGGCTGGGCCCGACTTTCGTCACAGCTCCGCGGAGACGCGTGCCGGCTACGCCGACCGTGTGGTGCGCGGTGGGTTCGCCGAGGCGGTTGCCAGACCGTCTCGGCGTCGAGAGCGGTTCTTCGACTCCTATGTCGGAGACCTCATCAACCGCGACGTCATCCAGCTGTCCGAGATCGAGCGAGGACCCGAGATGCGCGCGCTGGCCAGGCTGGTCGCCGCGCGCTCAGGACAGCTACTGGTTCCCGGCTCGCTGGGTAGTGCCCTTGGCCTTCCACACCCGACTGTGAGCCGCTATCTGGGGCTCCTCGAAGAGGTCTTCCTCATCAAGCGAGTCCCTGCGTGGTCTCGCAACATCAGCTCGCGCGTCGTCTCCACGCCGAAAGTAGCCATGGTCGACTCCGGTATCGCCGCCAACCTGCTGGGTCAGGGTGCCGTCGCCCTGACACAGCCCGAAGGTGCCATCGGTCCGGTTCTCGAGGCGTTCGTCGCGATGGAGATCGCGCGGCAGCTGACCTGGTCCGAGGAACGGGCAGAGATGTTCCACTACAGGACCAAGGACCAGGTCGAGGTCGACATCGTTCTGGAGAATCGCCGGGGCAAGGTCGTCGCTATCGACGTCAAAGCCCGCTCCACCGTGCGGGCGGATGACTTTCGCGGCATACGTCATCTGGCCGATCGAGTCGGGAGCGATCTCGTCGCCGGCATCGTGCTGTACACCGGTCGCGAGACGCTCCCGTTCGGGTCGAGGTTCAGGGCCGTTCCGATCGCCGCGCTCTGGGAGACCGGCCCGGGGTAGGACTCAGCCGGCGACGCCGAAGGGTTGCTCGGCGCCGAAGGCGGTGGCCTCGGAGCGGAGCCGGACGGGCAGCGCCTCGACGCCGTAGACGATCGAGAAGTCCCGGAACCGCAGGTCGTCCACCGGTGCGGCCAGGGACAGGTCGGGGAATCGGCGGGCCAGCGCGCGGTATGCGCAGCGCAGCTCCATCCGGGCCAGCTCGGATCCGACGCAGCGGTGGAAGCCGTGACCGAAGCCGAAGTGCGCGCTGCCTGGGCCGTTGCCGCCCAGCCGGTGCGGGTTGAACGCGTCCGCGTCCAGGCCGAATGTCTGCGGGTCGCGGTTCGCGCCGCTCAGTGACACCGAGACCAGGTCGCCCTTCGACACCCGCTGGCCGAACAGGTCCATGTCGCGCCGGGCGAACCGCGGGAACGCGACCTGCACGACCGACAGGTAACGCAGCAGCTCCTCGACCACGCGGTCGAGCTCGGCGTCGTCGTGGCCCAGCGCGGCGTACGTCGCCGGGTTCTGCAGCAGCACCAGGGTGCCGAGCGCGAGCATGCTGGCCGACGTCTCGTAGCCGCCCAGGAACACGCCGTCCGCCAGCCCGCCGAGCTCCACGTCGTCGATCTCGTCGCCGTGCGCGCGGAGGATCTCGCCGATCAGGCCGTCTCCCGGGTCCTTGCGCTGCTTGGCCACCATCTCGAACAGGAACTGCCGCGAGTCGGTCGCCGACCCGAACACGCCGATGCCCCCCTGCGACAGGTCGAACCGGGCCGGCCCGAGCTGGCGGAACCGCTCGCGGTCCTCGACCGGCAGCCCGAGCAGCTCGCAGATCACCTGAAACGGGATCGGGAAGGCGAACGTGGGTACCAGGTCCGCCACCGGTCCGGCGGCCTCGACCTCGTCCAGCTGCCGCTCCACGATGCCGGCGATCAGCGGCTCCAGCCGGGCCAGCCGGCGCATCGTGAACTCCGGGGTGAGGAACTTCCGCAACCGGGTGTGGTCCGGCGGGTCGGTGAACCCGAGCCCGCCGATCCCCTCGGCGCCGGCGCTGTCGCCGCCGCCGACCAGCGGCCGGATGTCGTTGCTGAACCGGCTGCTGTCAGCGAGCACCGCCCGCGCCTCGTCGTACCCGGTGACGATCCAGATGTTCAGCCCGAACAGCCGCTTCAGCATGTGCACCGGCTCGGTCTCGCGGACTGTGCCGAGGTCCGGCACCGGATCCAGGCCGTTTCGTCGTAGCGGCATCGAAACGCTGCGTGGGACGACCCGGAGTCTCGCGAGGTCGAGACCATCGCCGCCGGCCCGCTTCATCAACCGGCGACCGACCCATCTCTTCACGTTCGACGGCATGAGTCCCCTTCCCACGGACCGTACGACGACGATGCACCCGCCGGCGTCGGCGACGCATCAGTGGATACCCGTATCCAACCCTGGTCCGTCGCCCGAACGATGCAGGCTCGTCCACACCAGCGGGGGACGACTGCTGACGAGTCTGCGCGTGACGCTGGTTCGGCGCGTTCTTCGACCAGTTCCCCCTGTCTCGGCCGCAGCGGCTGCTGTGGCGCGAGTCGCCGAAACATCCGGACGTGACGTTCATCCGGTGAGACGTTGGGTACGCGCGTGCTGTCCGGCGCGGCGTACCCTGACCCGGCGGAAGGGATCGAATGCATTAACGGTTACGGTCCAACGGGTCGTACTCTCTGCCTGACCCGCAGAATCAGCTGCAAGGGAGCACAGTGACCACCACGACCAGCGCACAGAGCACGGGGCAGCGCCTTGTGATCGTCGAGTCGCCGAAGAAGGCGCGGATGATCTCCGGCTTCCTCGGGCCTGGCTATGTGGTGGAGTCCAGCTTCGGCCATATCCGGGACCTGCCGAAGGGCGCGGACGAGATTCCGGCCAAGTACAAGAAGGAGCCGTGGGCCCGGCTCGGTGTGAACATCGAGGACCACTTCGACCCGCTGTACGTCGTGCCGGCGGACAAGAAGCAGCAGATCCGCAAGCTCAAGGACCTGCTGAAGCACGCCGACGAGCTCTACCTCGCCACTGATGAGGACCGCGAGGGCGAGGCGATCGCCTGGCACCTGCTGGACGAGCTGAAGCCGAAGGTCCCGGTCAAGCGGATGGTGTTCCACGAGATCACCCCGAAGGCGATCCAGGACGCGGTCGGCAGCGCCCGCGACATCAACGAGGCACTGGTCGACGCGCAGGAGGCGCGCCGGATCCTGGACCGGTTGTACGGGTACGAGGTCTCGCCCGTCCTGTGGAAGAAGGTCATGCCCCGGCTGTCGGCCGGTCGCGTGCAGTCCGTCGCCACCCGCATCGTCGTCGAGCGGGAACGGCAGCGGATGGCGTTCCGCACGGCCGAGTACTGGGACATCCAGGCCACGCTCGCGGTCGCGAACGCCGGCGACGGGCCGCGGACGTTCACCTCGACGCTGATCGCGCTGGACGGCGACCGGGTCGCCACCGGCCGCGACTTCGAGCCCACGACGGGCCAGGTGAGGCCGGGCGCTGCGGTCGTGCACCTGGACGCCAACGGCGCCCGAGGGCTGGCCGCCCGCCTCGACGGGCGGCCGTTCACTGTCACGCGCGTCGAGGAGAAGCCGTACCGCCGCAAGCCGTACGCCCCGTTCATCACCTCGACCCTCCAGCAGGAGGCGGCGCGCAAGCTGCGCTTCTCGTCGCAGCAGACGATGCGCACGGCGCAGCGGCTGTACGAGAACGGGTACATCACCTATATGCGTACGGACTCCGTGAACCTGTCGGAGACCGCGATCGCGGCGGCCCGCACCCAGATCGCCGACCTGTACGGCGCCAACAACGTCCCGCCGCAGCCCCGCCGCTACACCGGCAAGGTCAAGAACGCGCAGGAGGCGCACGAGGCGATCCGCCCGGCCGGCGACGCGTTCCGCACGCCCGGCGACGTCGCCAAGGAACTGTCCGGCGACGAGTACCGCCTCTACGAGCTGATCTGGCGCCGCACGATCGCGTCCCAGATGACCGACGCGGTGGGCAACTCGACGTCCGTGCGGATCCGGGCCGTGTCGATCTCCGGCGAGGCGGCCGACTTC
>DASRHY010000183.1:0-2470 GCA_035650275.1 Kribbellaceae bacterium
CTCCTCGGCCCGGTCGGTGGCCAGTCCGAGCTCGATGTAGGTGGCCCGGTGCTCCCGGATGAGGTCGAGCATGCCGTCGACCGCGTCCCGGCGAGGGCGGTACTGGCAGATCACGGTGTTGTCGATGCTCTCGCGCATGACGGTTATATTTGCATATTCAGCCAAATATGCAACCGTGGGGACCGCCGGACTCCTCGACGGTTCGGGCCCATGACGCAGCTCGTCGCCGGAACCGGGCGTGCCGTGCGGCGCGACGCGGTCGACCGAGCGCGTTATAGTGCACCGATCGGTGCGGTATCATACGACCTCGATCGGACGTTCTTCGCGCTCTCGGACCCGACGCGTCGGGGAATCCTCGAGCGCCTCGGACGCGGGCCGGCGACGCTCGGCGAGCTGGCCGCGCCGTTCGGTCTCACCCTCAACGGGGTGAAGAAGCACGTGGGGATCCTCGAAGAGGTCGACCTCGTGGTCACGGCGAAGGTCGGCCGCGCCCGCGTGTGTCGGCTCGGTATCGCCCAGCTCGAAGGGGCAACGGAGTGGATCGACGGCTACCGGCGCACTTGGCAGCGCCGGCTGGACCGGTTCGGCACCTACGTCGAACGGGACGCCGGACGATGAGCGAGGAAGTGCGATTCGCGCGGCTGATCGATGCCGCCCCCGAGGAGGTGTTCGACGCCTTCGTTCGGGAAGACGGCCAACACGCCTTCTACAGCGAGAAGGGCTGGATCGTCGAGTCGCAGTGTGATCTTCGTGTCGGTGGGGTCTGGACCGTGACGTTCGGGCCCTCGCGCGACGAGCTCTTCCATCACGAACACCTTTTCCGAGTGATCGACCGGCCGCGTCGCATCTTCGTCGACACGACCGAGAGCCGACCCGACGGTGGGCGCGTCGAGTACCAGACCGAGTTCATCTTCGAAGCGCGGGACGGCAAGACGCTCATGACGATGATCCACCGTGGCCTCCCGACCGCCGAGCTGCGCGACGAGCACCAGGCCGGTGTGCCCGACGCCTTCACGCGCCTCGAGCAGGCGATCCACGAGTCTCGCGACTGAGAGAAGGAGAAGCCGATGGGAAAGATCGCGGTCAGCCAGAACGTCTCGCTCGACGGGGTCATGCAGTCTCCGGGCTCCACAGACGTCCCGTTCAAGTACAGGGGCTGGGCCGTGGACTTCGACGGCGGTCCCGAGAGTGAGCGGTTCCAGCTCGAGCAGGCGCAGAACGCCGAGGCCCTCCTGCTCGGCCGGGTCACCTACGAGGCCATGCATGCCTTCTGGCCCAGTGCGGAAGGCGAGTTCGCCGACAGGCTGAACCAGCTGCCGAAGTACGTCGTCTCCTCGACGCTCACGGACCTGCCCTGGAACGCGACCGTCGTGGGCGACGACTGGCCGGGGGTCGTCGCCCGAAAGCGGAAGGAGCTCGACGGCGACATCCTCGTCTATGGCAGCCGCCGCCTGGCGCGGGCACTGATCGGGATGGGGCTGGTGGACGAGCTGCGCCTCCTGGTCTACCCGGTGGTGCTCGGTGCCGGAGATCGCCTGTTCGGGGAGACCGAGGACAAGATCCCGCTGCGCCTGGTCGAATCGCGTCCACTCGAGGGAGGCATGGTGGGCATGATCTATGCACTTGGCGGGGCGGACGGGTGACGCCGACTCTCGGGATCGACTCGCGGGGACCGCGTCGCCTGCCAACCGAGCAGTTGCGGCCTCCCGCCGGTGTCGAGGGCACCCATCGTCTCCTTGATCGGGGATGAGGTTCGGCGGTTCGCAGGCGGCGCGCCCGAGCATGTGCGGGCCGCTGTGCTCGTCGCCGCTGGGACGGGGCTGCGCCAGGGTGAGCTGTTCGGTCTGAGCGTCGACCGGATCGACTTCCTGCGGCGGGAGCTGCGGGTGGACCGGCAGCTCTGGACACCGAAGCGTGCTTGGGCCACGACCTCAAGACGCGCATGAGGACATACGCCCACGTGATCCGCCAGGATGATGAGCGGGTGAGGACCATCGTCGATGCCACGCTCGGCGGCGACGCCGAGGACTGGTTGAGGACCGAGACAGAGTGAACGGGATGACGAGCAAAGAGGTCAGCGACGTGACCGCAGGTGAGACCACACGGCAGCGGGTGCACGTCGTGCCCCACACCCACTGGGACCGCGAGTGGTACTCGTCGTTCCAGACCTTCCGGCTGCGGTTGGTCGACTTGCTGGACGACCTGCTGGGGCGGATGGAGGGCGATCCGTCGTACGCCCGGTTCCTGCTCGACGGGCAGCTGGCGGTGGTCGAGGACTACCTGGCGGTGCGGCCCGAGGCAGCCGAGCGGCTGCGGCGGCTGGTGGGTAGCGGGCGGGTGGCGATCGGGCCGTGGTACACGCTTCCGGACGAGTTCCTGGTGGGGGGCGAGACGCTGGTCCGCAACCTGCAGCTCGGGCTGCGGGTCGGCGACCGCTACGGCGGGGCCATGGCGGTGGGCTACCTGCCCG
>DASRHY010000184.1:0-2897 GCA_035650275.1 Kribbellaceae bacterium
GCCCGCCGGGACGGCCGACACGACCCGAACGCTCCAGCCGGTGCAGCTCGGCGTGCTAGCGGCCTCGATTGCCCTCCTCGTGCAGGTGTGTGCTGCCTACTTCGTCGCCTACCGCGCCGAGGCGCAGCCGGGAACCCTCGCACGTACCACCGAACACGGGTGGGACGGTCGTACCGCCGTGCGGGTGCCATCCCAGGACGACCACGGGACGGGGGACGGGGAGGATGCTGCCGTCGACGTCGAACGAAGCTGAAGAGCCGGGAGCGGACCGACCGGTGAGGGGCGGGACCGCGGAGGTGACGGCGCTGGACACCAGCGTGCCGACGCGGCCGAGTCGGGTGCTCCAGATGTGCACGCGCTACCTGCGCGGCGGCTCGGAGCAGCGCGTGCGGGACGTTTGCGATGCCTTCTCCGACTCCGATCACACAGTCATCGTCGGCCGGGACTCCGATCCCGAGCAGCTGCACAAGCACCTCGACGTCGTGGAGGTCATCCTCGAGCCCTCGCTGTGTCGAGAGCCCAATCCGATCCGGGACGCCCGCGCCGTCGCGCGGGTATGCCGGCTGATGAGGGAACGGAACTTCGACGTGGTCATCACCCATCAGTCGAAGGCCGGCGTCATCGGGAGGATCTCGGCGCACATGTCCCACGGGCCGCCGGTCGTGCACTCCCTCTCCATGGCCAGCTTCGGCCCCGGCTACGGACGGATGGCGAACCACGTCTACCGCCCCGTCGAGAGGTTTCTCAGTCGTTGGACGGATGCCTACGCCGTCGTCGGGAATGACCTGGCCGATCGCTTCGCCCGTATCGGCGTCGAGCGAGCCAAGCTCAACGTGATCCGCTCGGGTGCGTGGCTTCCCAGAGGTGGAGAGGTCCGCACGGCTGCGCACGCCCGGGTGGCCGCAGTCCACGGGCTGCCCTGCGATCGACCATGGGTCCTGTATCTCGGTGCCCTCGAGGACCGCAAGAACGTGATGAGCCTGCCGATCCTGCACCAGCAGGTCTTGCTCATGTTGCCTCCGCCCGCGCCGTTCCTCGTGGTCGCCGGTGATGGCCCCCGGCTCGACGATCTCGTGGCACTGCTGGACCGCATGGGTCTGTCCGGTGACGCCCGTGTGCTCGGCTATGTCCCCGACCCCGAAGCCCTGCTGGTCGCCGCTGACCTGCTCGTATTGCTCAGCCGGGCCGAGGGGATGCCGCAGGCGCTGCTGCAGGCCACCGCCGCAGGGACGCCGTTCGTGTGCTGCGAGGTGGACGGGGTCGATGAGTTGCTCGACCTCGGCGCGGCCGGGTTCGTGGTGGACCAGGGCGACGTCGTCGGTGCCGCTCGGGCTGTCGCCGGCTGGATCAATGGCGCCGCCCTCCAGCCGGCACCGCGCCCGTGCCCCACGGTGGAGCTGCGTTCCTGGCAGGGGGCCGCCGTCGGCCGGGACCTCACGACGCTGATCTCGTCCGTGCTCGCCCGCCGGTCCGCAGCACCATGACCGCGGTGGCCGCCGCGATCGCAGGAACGCGGCCGGCACCGCAGGCCACGGCCCCGTGGTCCGTCCCGACACTGGCCGCCGGACTCTTCGCGACCGGATTCGGCCTGCCGCGGGCCGGCGGGTTCACCGTCGCCGACGTTGTCATCGGCGCCTTCATCGTGCTCGCCGCCCTGGAGATGGCGGCGCGTCGCGACAGACCGCGGCCGATCGTGCTCGCCGTGCTGCTCCCGATCCTGCTTGTTCTCTGCGGCGGCCTGATCGGCGCCTTGGACGTTGGCCTCAGCGACTGGGTCGTCTACGACCTGATCCGCGACATCGGCGCCGCGGCGACGCTGCTGGCTGTGCTGCAGGTATTCGATCGGGCGCCGCCGGCATGGTTCCGGCTCCCCGCACGGGCCCTGGTCGCGATCGTGGTGATCGTCGCGATCCAGCTGGTCTTCGTGGGTCAGGAGACGTTGCGAGCCAAGGCCACCTTCCCCAACCCGAATGTGGCCGGCCACTTCATGGCCACCTGCCTCATGGCACTGCTCGTGCTGCCGGTCTCGCGCCGGATCAGGATCGGCGGGCTCATTGCCGCCGGCGTCGGGCTGGTCGCGACGGGGTCCTTCGGTGCGATACTCCAGCTGGCCGTCGGGCTGGGCGTCATCGCCGTCGGCGCCGCCCGCCGGGTCCGCCTGGCGACCCGCCAGCTGCTCGCCATCGCGGTCATCGCCACCATCGGGCTCCTGGGCGTGGCCGCCGCGTCCGGCGTGCAGTTCCTCCCCGAGCGCGGCGAGACGACCGGTTACAACGCTGCCCATCTCGAGCGCACCACCAGTGGGCGACTCGAGCTCTGGGGCGCCGCGATCGGTCAGATCATGGACAGGCCGGAGGGCATCGGGCCTGGGAGCTCCCGGAACCTGGAGGTCCTCCGCGCCGGCGACGACTCGAAGGAGACCCACAGCGAGCCTCTGGCGTTCATGTCCGAGCGGGGCGCACTCGGGCTGTTGGGGCTGGTGGCGCTCTGGGCCACTCTGTGGCGCTTCGCCCCCCCGCGCGGGGTCGGGCGGGCGATGATCCTCGGCCTGGTCGTCGCCTCACTCGTCCGTGAGACGTCCCACTACCGCCACCTGTGGATACTCCTGGCGCTGGTCGTGACCTACGAACGAACGCTGGCGGCGGCGCGCACCCGGGGCAACCCGACGGTCGTGTCATGAGCCAGGGTGCGACCCGCACCCGGGTAGCGGCTGGCGGGTTCGCATGGACCAGCCTCGGCTACGGCGGCCAGGCGTTGAGCCAGCTGTTCCTGCTGGTCGTGCTGGCCCGTGAGCTGACCCCGGCGGACTTCGGCGTGGTCCAGGCCGCACTGGTGGTGATCGGGCTCGGCCGGCTGTTCACCGAATCGATTGTCGGACCCGCGTTGGTGCAGAGGCC
>DASRHY010000185.1:0-10863 GCA_035650275.1 Kribbellaceae bacterium
GTTCGCGTCGTGGTCGAGCCGGGTCACGACCACCTCGTCGCCCGGTCCCCAGTCCTTCGCCAGCATCCGCGCGACGTCGTAGGTCAGCTGGGTCATGCTGCGGCCGAACACCACGCCACCCGGGTCCGCGCCGAGCAGGTCCGCGATCGCCTGCCGGGCAGTCCGCACGATGTCGTCAGCACGCCGCTCGGCGGCGGTCCGCCGGCCGCGGTTGGCGACCGCCGCGGTCAGCGCACCGGCGACCGCGTCGGCCACCGCCTGCGGCGTCTGCGAACCGCCCGGACCGTCGAAATGCGCCGCTCCCTCGGCCAGCGCCGGGAACGCGCGGCGTACGGCGGCGACATCGATCACGGCTGGCATGCTGCCCCCACACGGTCGCAGTCAACAGCTCCGACCCTCGCACCCGCGGGGTAGCCCGCCAGCCCCGCTCGCGGAACAATGGTGGACCAGCTGGCCGACTTCCGCGGACGCACGCTGGTCACGCTGGGCCGCGAGCCCGCGCCACACCGACTCAGCTCGACGGTCCGGCCGCAGGTTCTGCCGGCCCGAACACGAGGATGCGCACGCCCGTGTCGGTGCGTGGCTGATGCGAGCTGCCGGCCTGGTAGTACAGGTAGCTGCCGGCCGGGTACCTGCGACCATGGTCGAGCAGTTCCCCTGAGATCACGTAGATCAGTTCGTCGCGGTCATGCACATCAATCTCCGGCCACATCACGCCCGCTGCGATGTCGAACGTCCGGGCAAGGACCTGACCGCTCGATGGCAGGCCCCGCCGGGTGATCCCGGGTGCGATGTCTTGAGGGTCGAGCGCGTCGAGCTGAACGGCCTCGGGGCCTGGGTAGTCGGTGACACCTGAGTGCGGCGACCGGTTCTCCTCGGACATGGCTCAACCCTCTCCCGGCCCTGAGCACCCCACCAGGCACACACCGGATGGAGACCGGAACGATTCGGTCAGGTTCAGGAACGCACCCACCAGGGCCGTCCTGCCCTGAGGCTGTCGTCACGCCGAGATCACACGCCGCCCGGTGGGAGGCAGACCGGCGAAACGTGGACAACCGAGCGCGGCGACCTGCCAGCGGCGACACCGGAGAAGGTGCAGGTCACCTGGGCGCAGGAGTCGTCGCTGTACGGCCGCTTCATCCACCCCTGGTCGACGTTGCAGCCCTCCGAGCGACGCACCAGTGGGGTCCAGGCGCTGAGGCGCCTCGGTTCCGCGGCGCGCTGATGTTGGGCGTCCCGTGCTTCGGTACGACCACGCCGGGCACCACCTGCCGCGGAGATACGGACGCATGCGTCCTGCCTCCTGGCAAGGTGAGCACCGGTGCGGCCGCCGACGCCACGGTGCCGAGGACGCTCAGCGTCACCGCCCACCGTTGGTCCACACGCTCGACCCTTGTGTTTCAGCTCTCAAGCGCGATCAGTTCATGTGCCTGCGCGACGTACGGCCTTCGACAGCGAGACCGTCCGCACGGCGGTAGTCCGGGACTCGAACCTACGCCCAGGGATTATGAGAGCCACGGCAACTCCCCCACCAGCCAACTTCAGACTGCGGAAGTCAGCCGGCCGGCCTCTTCAGTCCACTCTGACAACGCTGTTCGACGTGATTTCGCACCACGACCGGCACCACGCCGAGCAGGTGCCACGCCTTTCTGAGCTGCTCATTACGAGTCCGTCCCGATGCGCGGAGATAGCCGCGCCTCCCAATCCTGAGCGGTGGACGTGCTCAGTGGTCTGGGGTCGTTGACGGCTGTTCATGGGCGTCGGGGGCCTCTCGGGGGGCCTCGATCATCTGATCTGTAGTCGAGTATCGCGGGGTCTCTCGGGTCCAGATCGATCACGCGCCGAGCCAGGTCCTGGGCTGTCGCGCATCGCCGTACCTGAGTTGCACGGGGTTAGTGCCCGGTGGTCGCCGAGTACGGGCCGCACGGCCACCGAGCCGCCGCCATACCCGCCCGGCGACTCGCGCCGACGCGCCTGAGCACACCCGCCGGAGGGGTACGGGCGGCCCGCGGCGGCTGGCGGCGGACCCGATGGTGCGAGGTCGCGCGTCAGCCGGTCGTCCAGGGCCAAAGCTTGTCGGGGTTGCGTACTGCCCAGATGTGCTTGATCCGGTCGGCTGCTAAGTCGAACGCGTACACCGTTATGGTGACGCCGTCTTGCTGGGCGACCAGACCGGGCTGGCCGTTGACCGAGCGCTCCAGAATCGTCAGGTTGGATACCCTGCCGGCGATATCGACGAAGAAGCTCGCGACCTGCTCGCCGCCTTCGACCGGGAGGAGCGCTGCGCTGACCAGGCCGCCGCCGTCAGTGATCGCCGTGGCGTCGGGGTCCAGCAGGCCGATGAGGGCGTCGATGTCCTTGGCTTCCCATGCCCGTTTGAAGTCCCTGACGATGCCGGCCTGCCGGGCTGTGGGGGTCGCGGGAGCCTGCGACGCGCGGATGCGGCGGCGGGCCGCGGAGGCCAGCTGGCGGCATGCGGCCGGCGTACGGCCGACGATCTCGGCGATTTCGGCGAAGGGGTAGCGGAAGACGTCGTGCAGGATGAATACGACGCGCATGGCCGGGGTCATCGATTCGAGCACGAAGAGGAAGGCCATGTTGACCGACTCGTCGAGGGTGACCCGGTCGGCCGGGTCAACCGTCGCGTCGCCCGAACGCCCGTTGATCCACTCGGTAGGTTCGGGCAGCGGCTCGGGGATCCATTCGCCCACGTAGCGCTCCCGCTGCGCCCGTGCCGAGCCCAGCAGGTTGAGGCAGATGCGACTGGCGACCGTGGTCAGCCAGCCGCCGGGGGATTCGATGGCTTCCCGCTGCTGTTGCGGCATGGCGTACCAGCGCGCGTAGGTCTCTTGGACGGCATCCTCCGCGTCGGCCAGCGAGCCCAGCAGCCGGTAGGCGAGATTGATCAGCCGACGCCGATCGCTCATGATCGCGCCCAGGCTGGGATCGGGCTGGCGGTGTCCTGACTCGGATTGGGTGGTCATGGTGACGCCTCCCGTGGTCTCCCTTGGTCGCAGCTGCCCTCACCAGTTCGACAAGACAGTGCACCGAACTGTGAGGTTGGCGCGTCGCCTGACATTTCGAGGTGTTGGGTTGTCGTACTGCTGAGACAAGCACACTATCCAGCGGGCCAGCCGTGACCGTGACCCCGGCTCCGCCAGCAGGCCAGCGAGCTGCACTGACACCGGGTGCGGTCCCGCCAGCACGGGTCCGCACTACAACCTCTACTGGGCGCACCGAGGTCGAGGACCAAGAAAGGAGGAGCGACGATGCTGAAGAAAGTGGTGTACGTGGCGCTGTTGGTGAGCGATCAGGACAAGGCGCTCGACTTCTACACGAATGTCATCGGTCTCGAGAAGCGGGGTGACTACCCGACACCCGACGGACCGCGATTCCTGACCGTCGGCGTCAAGGGGCAGGACTTCGACCTCGTTCTGTGGCCAGGCACACCCGGCAGGGCCAGGCCGGGTTCCGCGGTTTATACCATCGAGGTGGAAAATTGCCGGACGGCGTTCGAGACGCTGAAGTCGCGCGGAGTGAAGTTCGAGCCACCCGAGATCCTCGAGTTCCCCTGGGGTTTCGCCGCGAGGTTCCAGGATCCGGACGGGAATACGCTTCAGGTGCGAGAGGGTCGCGGGGAATTTCGGCCGTGAAGCCCATCGCAGGGAGCGACCCGGGTCGCGGCGTTGTTTCGTATCGGGCCCGGTTGCGTCCGGAATCGCCGTAGGTGAGTAACCATTCAGGTGGGGCTGTTGTGACTGATGTGACTGTGTGAGCGTGTCGGCTTGACCGTGGCGGGCTGGCGGGCAGGGTCTTACAAGTGGTTCGGCCCGCACGTGGCCTGGCGGTTGCGGAGGCTTGGACGGGAGGGAGTGCCGATGATGCGGTACACGCTGTTGGGCGAATCCGGGCTTCGGGTGTCCCAGCTGTGCCTGGGGACCATGACGTTCGGCACCGACTGGGGCTGGGGAGCCGATGAGGCCGAGGCGGGCCGGCAGCTGAAGGCCTTCGTCGATGCGGGCGGAAACTTCATCGATACAGCCAACACGTACACCAACGGCAGCTCAGAGGCCATCGTCGGCCGTCTGCTGTCCGGGCAGCGTGAACGGTTCGTCGTGGCCACCAAGTATTCACTTAGCACGCGTGCCGACGATCTCAACGCCGGAGGCAACCATCGCAAGAGCTTGGTGCAGGCGCTCGAGGCGTCGTTGCGCCGGCTCGGCAGCGACTATGTCGACATTCTGTGGCTGCATGCGTGGGACTACCTGACACCGCCCGAGGAGGTGATGCGGGCTCTGGATGACCAGGTCCGGTCCGGCAAGGTGCTCTACGTCGGCATCTCCGACACGCCGGCCTGGGTGGTGGCACACCTTCAGACCCTCGCGCGGCTACGCGGTTTGAGCCCGTTCGCGGGCCTGCAGATCCCGTATTCGCTCGCGCAACGGGAGGTGGAAAGTGAGCTCACCCCGATGGCGCGCGGACTCGGCCTCGGAGTCACCGCCTGGGCGCCGCTGGGCGGCGGACTGCTGACGGGCAAGTACAACCGGCCGGGCGAACGCGATCAGCCGCGCCGACTCGGCGAGGTGACCGAGGACGATCTCAGGATCGCTCAGGAGGTGGTCGACGTGGCCGATCAGCACGGCGTGTCCGCAAGCCGGGTCGCCTTGGCCTGGCTACTCAGCAAGAACGTGATCCCCGTCCTCGGCGCACGTACGAGCGACCAGCTGATCGACAACCTGGGCTGCCTGGACCTCGACCTACCTGCGAGCGATCTGGCTCGGCTCGACGAGGCCAGCGCCCATCCGCTCGGCTTCCCACACGACTTCTTGGCCAGTCGAGACTTCATCCACGACGGCGGCCGCCGGCTCCTCGACCTGCCCCCGGGGAGGCACGAGTTCGGCCGGTGAGGTCTGCCACTGACATCGAATAGCCACTGACACCGATAGTTGACCATCGAGGGGGCGTCATGCCTTTCATCACGTCTGACTTGACCGTACACACACACGCCGCGAGCGAACCGGGTCTGTTCGTGAACTCCTACCTGCTCGAGACGGCCTCCGGTGTGGTGGTGGTGGACACGAATCTGCTCGTCGCCGACATCGCCGCGCTCCGCGCTCGGGTGGCCGCCATTGGCAAGCCGCTGCGCGCCGTGTTCGTCACCCACGCGCACCCCGACCACTTCAACGGCGTGTACGACCTGGCCCACGACCGCGATGTGCCCGTCTACGCCACCACCGCGGTCGCGAAGGTGATCGAAGACATTGCCGAGGCCAAGCGGACGCAGTGGGCACCGGTGTACGGGTCGCAGTGGCCGGCCCAGACCGCCTATCCCACCGCGCACCTCGGCAATGGCCAAAGCTTCGACATCGGCGAAGTCACCATCACAGCCCACGACGCGGGACCGGCCGAAAGCCACGCCGACAGCTACCTGGTCGCCACCACCCCAGGCGGGCACCCGGTCGGGTTCATCGGCGATCTGGCCTGGCACGGCCCCCACGCCTACATGGCCGACGGCCACACCAGCGCCTGGCTGGCCACCCTCGATCAGCTCACCGTCGAGCTGGCCGACGTGCGCGTACTGTTTC
The DNA here is from genome assembly GCA_035650275.1 of Kribbellaceae bacterium. Lineage (GTDB taxonomy): Bacteria > Actinomycetota > Actinomycetes > Propionibacteriales > Kribbellaceae > DASRHY01. The sequence goes on from DASRHY010000185.1 coordinate 5,586, forward strand.
CCGGCCACGGCCCGGCCGGCGACCCACAGCTGCTCGCTCAGCAACGCCGCTACGTGCTGTTTTACCGCGAAGTCGTACGGCGTCTGGCCGACGGCGCCGCATCGCTGACCGAATCGGCCAAAGCACAGCTCGACACCGAACTGCAACGATTCCTACCCGACGCGCCGCTGACCTGGATGATCCAGCTCGGCGCAGACGCCGTCGCCGCCGAACTCGCCGCCGAACTCGCCGAACACGGTGCTGAACACGGTGCTGAACACGGTGCTGAACACGGTGCGGAGGCCGGGAAGCGATGACATGGACCTGCAGCTGACCGGTAGACGCGCGCTCGTCACCGGGTCAAGCGGCGGCATAGGTGAGGCGGTCGCCTACCGGTTGGCGCAGGAGGGTGTCGAGGTCATCGTCCACGGCCGGCGCAAAGACGCGGTTGACCGTGTCGTCGCGGCCATCAGCACGGTAGGGCGCGCCTCGGGCGTGACCGGCGACCTTCGCAACGATGACGGCCCCACAACGCTCGCGACGGCCGCACTCACCGGTGGCGGGGTCGACATCCTGGTCAACAACGGCGGCTCCTACGCCAACCGCGGCTGGGACGACACAACACCGCAGGAGTGGCTGGACCTGTACCGCGTCAACGTCGTCGCCGCCGTACGCCTGATCCAGCTGCTGGTCCCGGCGATGCGCACGCGAGGCTGGGGCCGGATCATCCAACTCGGCACCGGCGAGGCCACGGCCCCGTTCGCGACCATGCCCGACTACGCGGCGAGCAAGGCCGCGCTGGTCAATCTGACGGTCTCACTCGCCAAGCACCTAGCCGGCACCGGCATCACGGTCAACACGGTCAGTCCAGGCATCATCGTCACCCACGGCGTCGAAGCGTTCTACCGGCAAGAGGCCGTGCGCCACGGCTGGGGCGACGACTGGGCCGAGATCGAAGCACATGTCCTGCGTGACGTGCTCGACGTACCGGTAGGCCGCCTCGGACGCCCATCCGAAATCGCCGACCTCGTCACGTTCCTGGCAAGCCCACGCGCCGACTACATCAACGGCGCGAACTACCGCATCGACGGCGGAAGCATCGGCACCGTGAACTGAACAACACCGACACAGGCTATCCACCACAATCCAGCAGTCGCCCGTTCCGACCCTCGACGGAGTGCTGATTGGCCCGATCGTTGTTTCCGGCCCGTTTTGTTGGCCAGACGGCGACAGCCGCGGCGGTCGTGACGACCCTGACGGCAGGTCATACGGCCGCCAGGCGGCGGGGATATCGGGGATATCAGGTGGCGTGCGTGTCGGAGCAGCCGGCGGTGTCGTGTGGCACGCTGACGCTTCCAATCGACTGGTCGAACCCGGGCGGCGCGACCTTCGAGCTCGCGGTGTCGCGGCGTCCGGCGGGCGACTCGGTCCGGCGGGTCGGCGCGCTGTTGGTCAATCCGGGCGGGTCTCGGCGGCTCCGGCATCGACTTCGCGTTCGCGGCCGCATCGCTTTTCAGCCCCGAGTTGCTGCAGCGCTTCGACATCATCGGCGTCGACCGCTCGGCGTCGCCCGCAGCCACTGTGTGGTCTGCTCGACCGAGGCGCTCAGCCGGCCCGGCGACACCCCGCTGCCGCGCAGCCAGGCCGACTACACCGGCCCGTTGTACGACCACGTCGACTCGATCTCGGTCGCCCGTGACCTGGACGCGGGCCGCGCCGCCCCCGGCAGGCGACGCTGCACTGGTACGGCGCGTCGTACGGCACGCTGATGATGGGCCAGATGTACGACGTGCTGTTCCCTGGCCGGGCATTTGGTGCACCAAACCCGGGACGCTTCACCGACCTCGAGGCACTGGCCTGCGGCTTGCCCTTGATCATCGAGGACGGATGCCGCCGACCCAGGGTGAGTTCACCAACGTCTCCTGGCGTACCGCCGCCGGACTCAGCGTTACCGTGCCGAAGGTCGGCTCGGTAACGTCGAGTCGGAGATCTACTGGTTGTCCTGCGGGAAGAGTGCCGCCAGGGCGTGGATGGATTCGCCACCGTAGGTGACTCCGCCGACCGGCACCTTGCCACCGGTTGCGGCGACGACGTCGGCAACGACTGCCGGCCCGAGGCCACCGCACAGCTCGATCGACTGTGCGCCGTCGGCGACCAGTTCTTCGGCCAGCCGGGTCGCCGTCGCGCCGTCGGGCACGGCGACGATCGTTGTGGTGAGGCCGCCGGTTGTGATCACGGCCCGGTCGACCGCGGGATCCTCGTTGCCCTCGCCGAGGTAGATGAAGGCCCACTTGTTGAACGCCATGTTGCTCCTTTAGTTAACTTGCCTTGAAGCTACTTTAGCTCGATACCAAGCTAAACTCACGAGCATGGACAAAGATTCCGTCGACCGGATGATCGAGGCGTGGGCCGACGCCGATCCAACACTGGACCCGCGGCCGCTGGAGGTGGTCGGACGCCTGCTGCTGTGCGCCCAGCACTGCCAGCAGCAGCTCGTCGCGGCACTGCGTCCGCTCGACCTGAGCTTCGGCGACTTCGATGTGCTGAACACCTTGCGGCGCCGCGCCGATCCGCACGGTACGAATCCGAGCCAGCTCGCCCAGTCCTCGCTGATCACCACCGGGGCGATGACCGCGCGGCTGCACCGCCTCGAACGATCCGGGCTGATCACGCGGGTGCCGGACCGCGGCGACGGGCGAGCGGTCCGGATCAGGCTCACCGCCCGGGGCAGCAGACTGGCCAGGAAGGCGCTACAGGCCGTGCTGGAGGCCGACGAGGCCTTCCTCGAGCCGTTGCAGATGCAGCAGCGCGACACGGTGGCGTCGATACTGAAGCTGCTGCTCCTGCACAATGAAGCGACATGATCCGTTCCGCTCAGAGCCCGAGACCCACCTCGACGCCCGACGGTTCCCGCTGTTGGCCGCGAGCAGCCGACCGATCTCGCGAGGATGAAGCTCGCGAGACGCATGATCCTGGTCACTGGTGCGACCGGCAATGTGGGTGGCGCGGTGGTGCGCCCCCTGGTGGAGGCCGAACCTCGACCGCTCCGACCGCGGCCAGCGCTGCTGGCAGAGGCCGGGTACGTCAAGAACGACAACATCACGCCACTCCTTCCGATGCCGCCCACCGGCGATGCGGAGGTCTGCAGCCGAGGACCCGGGCCGTGGACCGAACGATGTTGTGGAGAACCAGCCGAACCCCACGTCGTACCTGAATTGCACAGGCTTAGTGCCCGGGCGCATTGATCGGGGGTAGCCGGTTGAGGATGTCGCGGGCGTCCGAGGTGATCCTTGGCGCCGCGGTGCTGACGAGGCCGTTGATGTCGAGCTGCACGGTGGCTGTTGGTGGTGGGGTAGATCGACTATCCGAGCGCGGCGAGGGATTTCTGCCTGCAGCAGATTGTTTTGCCGCGATCCGGTGGCGCTGGTTAGCGTCGGCTGATGTACTCCGTGATCACATCCGACGGCCGCACCCTGGCGGTTGAGCAGTGGGGCAGTCCCGAAGGCACGCCGATCCTTTACCTTCACGGCACGCCGATGAGCCGGCTGGCCCGGTACCCTGATGATCGCCTCTTTACCGATCTCGGCGTCCGGCTGTTGACCTATGACCGGCCCGGCTACGGACACTCGACCGCCCAGCCCGGGCGGCGCGTGGCCGCCGCGGCCGCCGATGTCGTGGCCATTGCCGACGAGTTCGGCCTCGACAACCTGCCGCTGATCGGCGTGTCCGGGGGTGGGCCACACGCGCTGGCCGCGGCAGCCCTGTATCCGGATCGGATCAGTCGTGTCGGCGTCTTGGCCAGCCCGGCACCACGTGACGCCGATGGTCTGGATTGGGCAGAGGGGATGATGGCCGCCAACGTGGTGGAGGCCGAGGCGGCCGTCCGGGGCGCGGACGCCGTTGTCGAGCTGCTGCGGGATTCGAGCCCCGCCGAGTTGCCCGAGTTGCCCGCCAACGAGCAGGCCATCCTCGACCGGCCAGAGGTGAAGCGGATGCTCACCGTGGCCTACGCCGAGGCGGTTCGTCCAGGCCTGGCCGGAGCGGCCGACGACACCGTGGCGCTGTTCGCGTTGCCGTGGGGGTTCGACCCCGCCGCGATCACGGTCCCGGTTCGGATCTGGCATGGCGAGCAGGACAGCGTGACCCCGGCCGGCCACGCCAGATGGCTGGCCGCACATATCCCGACCGCCGAGCTGACCATCCAGCCCGACATCGGCCACGTGGGCCATTTCGACGCCCAGCCAGCGATGCTTTCCTGGCTTGCCTCCCGCCCTGCAACGAGCCCGTTCGCTCCGTCAGCGGGAGGCTAAATTGAACGGTGGAGTGTCTGGTGTGGGGTAAGACGAGGACAACGTATGCAGCGGTGGGTCACCTTCGACTGTTACGACACGCTCATCGACTGGCAGACCGGCCTGCGGCGGGTCGTGCAACCGTTGGCCGGTGAGCGAGCGGCCGCACTCGTCGGTGCGCTGGCGCAACTGGAGCCGCCTATCGCGGCCCGCAAACCGCATCAGCCGTACCGGGAGGTACTCGCAACCACGTTGCGCGCCGCCGCCGAACGCGAGCTCATCCCGCTCGCCGACGGCCAGGCGCAGTTGCTCGCCCAGGAGTGGCACACCCTGCCCGCGTTCCCGACGTGCCCGAGGCGCTGGCCCGGCTGCATGCCGCCGGGTGGCGCCTGGCCGTGCTCACCAACTGCGACGACGACCTGTTCGCCCGGTCGATGCCGCGGCTGGGCGAGCTGCTCGACGAGGTCGTCACCGCCGAGCAGGTGCGCTCGTACAAACCCGAACTGGAGCACTTTCGGGAGTTCGCTCGACGCACGGGCGCCCGCCCAGACAAATGGGTGCACGTCGGCAACAGCTGGATGGCCGACATCGTTGCCGCGGCACGGCTGGGCCTGCCCCGGGTATGGGTCGACCGGGACCGCAGCGGCCACGACCCGTCCCTGGCCACCCTCGTGCGCCCTGACGTAACCGACCTGCTCGAGGCGGTCGCATGGGCAGCTGAGGCCGGTGCGGGACCCGCGATCGACCCGCTGCGGGACCGCGATGAGCCATGATGAGGTCACGCCGGTCCTGAGTTGCACGGGGTTGGTGCCCGGGCGCGTTGATTGGGGGTAGCCGGTCGAGCGTGCGCAGGAGCCGGAGTGTGCGGACCAGCTTCTTGATCGAGACCCCTGGTTTGTTCTCGGAGCTGACGGCTGATCGCGAGGGCGGCGAACACGACGGTCAGGTGGGCTTCGATGGAGTCCCGCTGATGGTGGAACACGGGCCGAGCCCCGAGGTCGGTCTTGTAC
>DASRHY010000186.1:0-15616 GCA_035650275.1 Kribbellaceae bacterium
GGTGCTGAGGTTCTACGGCGCGTGGGCAGTCGGAGACGTTCCATCGCTGACGCTCAGGCTGACGTCTCGCCAGGCTTCGTCGTTGGCGGCAAGCTCCTGTGCCGTTTGCTGCGCCATCGGCACAGCGTCGGTGCCGAGCAGCAGTCGCATGGGGGCATCGTCCTGGCCGGCGAGGTCACGCACTAGTTGAGCGACACGACGCGGGTCGGTCGCCTCGTGACCGGAGGTGGCGCGTATCAGCTTGGCGAGGGGCCCCATCGTCGGCTGGTATGGCGTGCTGGGCTGCGGGATCGTCATCGACGAGCCAGCCCAGTCGGTGCGCATGCCACCCGGCTCAAGAACGGTGAGCTTCACCCCGAACGGAGCGATCTCGTGGGCGAACCCGAGGGAGAACCCGGCGATGGCCCACTTCGCCGCCTGGTAGGCGGTCAGGCCTGGGCCTGACAAGCGGGCGCTGAGCGAGGCGACCTGGAAGATGTGACCGCTGCCCTGCTCGCGCAGAACCCCCACGACCGCCTTCGAGACATTCACGACCCCGAAGAAGTTGGTCTCGATCTGCGTCCGGAACGAGTCGATCGTCGTGTCCTCGAACGAGCCGAGGTCGCTGTAGCCGGCGCTGTTGACAACGACATCGATGCGACCGAAGGCCTCCAATGCGTGACCGACCATGCGTGCTGTCGCGTCGAAGTCGGTCACATCGAGTCGCAGGGGGAGCACCGCGTCGCCGTAATTGTCGACGAGGTCTTGTAACCGTTCTGGGTTGCGCGCCGTCGCCGCGACGCGATCACCGGCTTCGAGCGCGACGTCCACGAACGCGCGACCCAGGCCGCGCGAGCTTCCGGTCACGAACCACACCCTGGACATAGAGCCTCCTTCGTATCGATTCGTATCGAGCGGATCATCAAGACGAGGCCAACGCTGGCAACAGCTCTCGGAGCCCCGGTTGCGGTGATGAGTGCGGGAGGTAGGTGAGGAGGACCACCCCGGAGTCGAACCGCTTCACGTCGCGGAGCGCCGGCCGTACGTTCCCCTGTCGCCGAGCACATGGACGTTTCCCTGGCCCAGACCAGCAGGTTCAGGCAGACCCCGTACTCGTCGATCAGGCCCTTCATGGCGAGGGTGTACGCAAACTCGCCGCTGCCGTGCAGGCACAGGTGGGGACTCACTCATGCGGCCCCGCTACTCGCCCGCCGGGTGTCACCCTCGCGGGTCAACCGGCAGCCGCCGGTCTGTTCCGGTACCGAGAGTTGGGTGACCGCTGCCGATGTGCACCTCCCAGCTGTCGACGTGAAGCACCCACAGTCGGAGATCCGCGTCGCCCGTCAGCTCCTCCGCGGTGAAGGTACGGCCACCGCGCCCGGGGTCAAAGGCGTTCGGCAGGTGCTGCGAGAACTCGTCGAGCTGGACCTCCCTCGCGGTCCCGGTCACGTAGACCGCTCGAGCGTCAGGCCCCGGGGCCACGGTTGTGTCGAGGACCACCCCGCTGAGCCGGTCGTCGCGCTCGAGGTTGCGTGAGTGGTGGCTCGCCGGGTTCGACACCCAGTAGAAATCCTGGTATCGGTGGGGGACGAAGTAGACCGGCGAGGTACGGGTGCGCCCGTCCTCATCGATCGTGCTGAGCACGACATACCGGATCCCGTCCAGTACGTCGCGGGCCATCGCGGCCAAGTCAGGGACGTCGGTCTCATCTCTCATGGAGTGTCACGCCCTAGGTCTGGCACGTTCGACGGCGCCGCTCGGCGCCGAACAAGGATCAGCCGACGGCCGCTCATGACGCCACCCGGTAGCGCAGGTGTGTGACGCCAGGGGCGTCGAGCACACGCGTCAGCTCCAGCTCGACGCGGTCGTTGCCGAACAGCCGCCGCCCGTCGCCGAGCAAGACCGGGATCAGGTGGATCTCGAGCTCGTCGAGCAGGCGCTCGCGCAGCAGCGACTGCGCGAGGTCGGCGCCGTGCACCATCACGTTTCGGTCGCCGGCGGCCGCCTTGGCCTCGCTCATCGCCGTCGCCGCGTCAGCCACGTAGTGAACCCAGTTGCTCTGCGGCTGCGGCGGGGTACCGCGCGTGGGCACGAAGATCGGCACACCGTGGTGGTCCCCGCCCCAGTAACCGGCGTACTCGAACGTCTTGCGGCCGACGACGACCGCACCCGTCGCGATCGACTCGGCGAACACCTGCCCGTTCAGCCCCGGCGGTGCGAAGTGCGGCAGCTCGGCGACTGGCTCGCCGAGCCACGCGTGCAGCCGGTCCCCGCCGGTCCCGAGGCCGTTGTCTGGGCCGTCGTCAGGGCCGGTGATGAATCCGTCGAGCGACATCGACATGTACAGGACGGACTTTGCCATGCGGTCTCCTTCCTCAGGTCTCCAGTGCCCGTTCCATCCGGTCGAACGCGTGCTGCAGACCGCGGCCGTGCTCGTCGCGCAGCTCATCCGATGGGAAGCCCCACTGGACCATCGTCACCAGCGTCGCCCCGTCCCTGGGCGCGAACGTGAACTCGGTGCTGAAGGCGAGCGTCGACCCGTCGAGGCGCGTCTCGGTCGTCGCCAGCAGCAGGCGGCGGGGGCGCTCGATCGCCTCGAACACGTGGCGGTGCTGGTAGAGCTCGCCCGGCGACGAGCCGAAGGCGATCTCCCAGACGCCGCCGACGCGAAGCTCACAGCGCGACTCGACGATCCAGCCCGGTGCATCGTTGCCGTAGAACGCTTGCTGGCCAGCCGGGCTGGTGAACAGGTCGAATGCGCGCGCGGGCGACGCCTGGATCAGGCGCTCGTAGCGGAGCTCGCGACTCAATTGGCGTCCCCCACGAACCGCTCGAAGCGGTCCAACCGGCTCTCCCAGGCGCGACGGTGGGCCTCGAGCCACTCGCCCGCCTCGCCCAGCGTCCTGGCCGGGCCGAGCCGGCACTCGCGCGCCCGGCCCACCTTCTCGGTCTCGACGAGGCCGGCGCGCTCGAGGATCCCGACGTGCTTCTTAATCCCGTTGAGGGTCAGGCCCGCGGGTGACGCCAACTGGCTCAGCGTGGCCGGGCCGCGGCCCAGACGCTCCAGAATGCCCCGCCGCGTAGGGTCCGAAAGGGCGAAGAACGTCGCGTCAAGCGTTAGCGTTAGTGCACCGATCGGTGCACTATACCACATGCTGGTCTCGCCTGATCGCGGCTGGCACACTGACCTCTCCAAGGAGGCGTCGGAGCGGCCTAAACCTGACGAGCCGAGCACAAGACGGTCGCTTCACACCATCGCCGGCGCAACGTTGCTGCTGATCCTGTGTCGGACAGGGATCCGAACGGCCCATAACGCTGGACACCAGACGCCATCGGTGTGCGACGCTGCGCTGGTGTCGGTCGCTGATCATCAGACGTTGCGGGTGCTGGAGGGTCGATACGTACTGGAGCGCGCGGTATCGGACATAAGGGTCGCCCGTGATGGCGAGGTGCGGCGATGCGCTGCGGCAACTGGCCTGCCGACGGAACCGTGCCCGCGTCGGGTGGCATGCACGGACGAGGGGCATGGCCGCGAGGTCACGGTGCGGCTCGCCGCACCGCTGGCCGGACGGTCGGTGCTGGAGCTGCAGGGCGGGACGGCGGTACCGCTGACCGGACGAAGGTGAACAGCCGGCGGCCAGGCCACCGCGGCCGAGGCGCTCGCCGCGGCGTACTCGATCCTCAATCGATGGCCGGCCGCGGCGCGGTGCGCTCTCCCCCGGACGTCGCCCTCGGCGGCGGAGTCCCGGCCGCAGATCAGGCGAATGGTGTGCCGGGAGGATCGCCAGCGGCTTGCGGCATGACGCCTAGAGGCCTTCGGTGGCGAGAACAGCTCAGCGGCTCGATCCCGGCGAGCAAATTACCGAGCGACCCGCAGCAGGTGTGTCAGAGTCAGAGCCAGCCCTGCTCCGATGACAGTTGGCCGGCGGTCTGCAGGAACCGCTGTAGCGCGGGAGTTTGGGCTCCGGTGCGCCATACCGCCGCAATCGCAAGCGGCGGCGGCTGGGGCGCAGAGAGGGAGACGAGCCGGACCCCGCGAGGTAGTTGCTCGATGAGGGAGCTCACGACCAGGCCCACTCCGCGGCCTTGCGCGATGAATCCCCAGACGGTGGAACCGGCCGCATGCTCGTCGAGCTCGGGATCGAAGCCCGCGGCCCGGCAGGCGGCCAGGATCGCGTCGTAGTATCCGGGCGACATTTCGCGGGGCCAGAGTTCGAATCGCTCGCCGGCGACGCGGGGCAGTTCGACGCTGGCGGCCTCGGCGAGCGGGTGCCGCTCACCGACGGCGAGCCGAAGGGCTTCGTGGCGGATTATCCGCTGAGCGATGTCTGGCGGGTAGCTGGCCGCCGGTGCCAGCGCGACGTCGCACTCCTCGGCCTGCAGCAGGCGTGGAATGACACCGGCGAAGACCTCCCGTGCTTCGAGTTTGAGCTGCGGGAAGCGTTGCGTCATCCGGGCCAGCAGAGCCGGCACGGTGTGGTAGGCGGTCGCAAGCGTGTACACGACGTGGATCGTGCCGACCTCCCCGACGGCGGCCGCCTGGACCCGGCGCACCGCCCGGTCGGCCGCAGCGAGCACCCGTTTGCAGTCGGAGAGGAACACCGCTCCCTCTGGGGTGAGGGTGACATGCCGGGAGTCCCGCCGGAGCAAGGTGACACCCAAGGCTGACTCGAGCGCCTTGATCTGCTGGCTGACCGCCTGCTGGGCGACGTACAGGTCGTCGGCCGCGCGCGTGAAACTGCCGCGCTCCGCCACGGCCACGAAGTAGCGCATCTGCCGCAAATCCGGCGTCACAACCGGAGCATATTGCGGCGCGCGATGGCAGCCTGCGCCGGGACACACGCCTGCTGAGCGCCGCCTCAACTGACCGGCAATCGGCGTCGGCGGGATCGACAACCTCATCCTGTGCGCGCACAACGAACGACGCTTGGTCATGGCGCACCAACGGGGTCACACTCGTCGCTGTACGAGCGTCGTGCCAGGCGACGTAGAGCCACGGCGAAGGTAACAGAGGCACCCGAGATGAGCGCGACGATCGACCAGCTGAACCCGGACCACCCCAAGAGAATCCTTGTTGTCGCATCGAACCCGGCCGTGTCAGGCCAGACCGGCTGGCCGATCGGGTTTTGGTGGGCCGAGCTGACCCACCCGTACTGGGAGTTCACCGAGCACGGCTACCGGGTCGACATCGCCAGCCTGGACGGCGGGCCGCTGCGGGGCGACCCCTGGAGTGACCCGCGCGACGAGTCCGGATACTCCGCCGAGGATCTGATCAGCCTGGGCTTCATCCACTCGCCGCCGCATGCCGCTCTGGTGGAGAAGTCGATCGCCCTCGCCGATGTGGACCTCGACTGCTACGACGCGGTCTTCCTCGTCGGTGGCCAGGGGCCGATGTACACCTTCTACAACGACAGTCGGGTGCATGAGCTCGCGGCCGGGTTCTATGAGTCGGGGCGGATCACTGCCGTGATCTGCCACGCGACAAGCATCCTGCTCAAGACCCGGCTGTCCAGCGGGGATCTGCTGGTCACGGGTAAGACCTGGACCGGCTTCGCCAACTCCGAAGAGGACTACGCCGACAACTTCGTGGGCCGGCAGATCCAGCCGTTCCGCATCGAAGACGAGGCTTGCAAGCTGGACGGCACCAACTTCGTTGTCGCAGGACCGCTGCGCTCGCACGCGGTCCGCGACGGGCTGCTGATCACCGGCCAGCAGCAGCACTCCGGTGGGGCCGCCGCGCGGCTGGCCATCCAGGCACTCGGCCAGTAACCGACGGAAAGGTGGAGGCATGCTCCAGGAGCATCCGCTTGACGTAATGCTCACGGCTACCGAGCTTCGGGTCGTGAAGCAGTTCTACGCAGACAGAATCGGGCTTGAAATCCTGATCGAGAACGACGACTTCGTCACATTCCGGTGTGGCGGCGACAGCCGGCTGGTCGTCACCCGCAGCAGCGTCCAAAGTGGCGAGCAGCAGACGAAGGCGAGCTGGCGCGTCGCCGACGTCGAGGCGGAGGTCGCCGAGTTGCGCGCTCGCGGCGTGAAGGTTGCCGAGTACGACGGGCCCGACCTGAAAACAGTGGAGGGCGTCGCCGACATCGGCTTTGCCCTGTCGGCCTGGTTCGTCGACCCAGGCGGCAACACGATCGGGCTGCTCGAGTTCAAAGACAAGGCGTTGGGTTGAACCGCGAGAGCGGACCAGACGAGGCTTTCGGCTCGCCGCCCGAAGGCACCGACGGCCCGGTCACGACAACAGTGACCCGCCGGGTCAAGCCCGGGCACGAGCCCTTCTACGAACAGTTCCTCGAGGGCATCATCGCGGCGGCGAGCCGGTTCCCGGGCCACCTCGGCGCCGAGGTCTTCCGCCCCGAGAACGCGGCCGCGGGCGAGTACCGAATCGTCTACCGGTTCGACACCGCCGAGCACCTGCGAGCCTGGCTCGACTCCGATGAACACGCCGCCTGGCTCGAGCGCGCCGAGCCGCACGTGATCGGCCCGGTACACACGCAGTTTCTGACCGGACTCGAGACGTGGTTCACCATCCCGGGCCGACCGGGCACCCGGCCACCACCGCCGTACAAGATGGCCCTGGTCACATGGATCACCATCTTCCCCCTGATCACACTCGTGGTCGTCGCGCTCGCTCCCCTGCTCGACGGGCTCCCCCTCGTCGCGAGGCTGGCCATCACCACCGCCGTGACCGTCCCGATCATGACCTGGCTCGTCATGCCTCGCGTCACTCGACTGCTACGCCGCTGGCTGTACCCGCACAACTGACGGCGAGCAGCCGGATCAGCACCATCGCGGTCCCCGCGGGCACGGCATCGGCCGCGTCACAGCGGGTCTGGATGGTTCCCAGCATCGGCCAACCACAATGGAAGCCACAACCACAGGAGGTCCACGATGAGACCCCGACGACTGCTCGCCTGGCTGGCGGCCCTGACGCTGTCGGTTGCGCTGGGTGCGCCGACGGCTGCCTTCGCTACCCTCACCACGACCACTCATTTCGACTTCACCGAATCGCGCGCCGCAGTCAACCCCTGCTCTGGTGCGCCGGGAACGCTGACGATCGCACTGTCGGGTGTGCTCCACACCACCGAGCTGGACGACGGCGCTATCCACTCGACCGTCACCACCACCGGCACGGTCATCTTCATCCCCGATGATCCCAGCCAAGCCAGCTTCGCCGGCCACCTGGCCGAGTCGGACGGCCAGCACACCAACTCCAGGAACGCCACCGCCACCAATGCCGAGGCCGTCATCGTCCACGGGTCCGACGGCTCGCTCGGCCAGCAACGAATACTGACGCATCACACGGTGAACGCAAACGGAACCGTGACCTCCTCCATCGAGATCGCCGAGTTCACCTGTCTGGCGCAGTAGAGCCACCCAACGGGGCCAGGGTGCCAAGGCAGGCGAAGCGGCCGTCGCTGCCGTGACCGGAGGCACTCCGACGCATAGCCGATATGGACCGCCGGACGGCAGGTTGAGGTGGTACTGCTGGCGCTCGGCGCGCTCGGAGGGAATCGAACCCAACGATCCGTATACAGCACCCACCCATAGACAGCAGGCGTCACGACTGCGCAGGAGTGCGAACTGCAGCACGCGCTGTCGGCGCGCAGCCACACCGGCTGAGCGTGACGAACCCCGGCAGCCGGCAAATGCCCGTCGGGGTTCGCGGCTGTGCTCCTTCCGGCCGGTGCGGCGAGGAGGGCGCCCGGAGGTTCACGCTCGCGGACGCCTTCCCCGGCCTCGCGGTCGGACCTCGTGCTCTGGCCCGTCGGCACCGACCTGGTCAGTTGCCTCAGTGCGGGTGGTCTTGGTGATACGGGTGGTGGCCCGCGCAGGCTCGGGCCGACGATGTCGGCCAGGACGCGCTGCGCGGTCCGTTTGTCCCCGTTGTCCTTGTCGGTCCAGACCTCGGTGGTGATCGTGCCGTGGACGAAGACCCGGTCGCCCTTGCTGAGTGACTCGGCGATGTTCTCGCCGAGGGTCTTGAACGCCTTCACGACCTGCCGGGTCGGCTCGGCGTCGACCCACACGCCATACCCGTTGAGGAGACGCTCGTGGACCAGCACGGTGATCTCGGTGACCTGCTTTGCCCGAACTGGTGAACCGGACCTGCAGGTCGTCGGCCAGGTTGCCCTCGAAGGCGACCGTGGTACGCGCGACGCTGCTCCCTTCCCGTGGCTGTAGCTGCCTCGCGCGGCGACGTGGAACTGCTCAGTGCACGGAAGGGGCCAACGGCCGGGCTAACGGTGCGCGCAGTCGCAGGGCGAGCCGGAGCGACACCTCGCGGGCCTGTTCGTCGTCGAGCTGGTGTTCGCGGACCAGTATTAGCCACGTGTCGAAGCTGAGCGCGAGGGCGATGGCGGCGCGAAGGACCGTCCTACGGCGGCCGCGGAGGCGCCATCCGTCGGCGAGGACTTCGACGGCACGCTGCCAGTGCGCGTGGTACGGCGCCCTGACCGGCTCGTCGCGAGCCTCAGCGAGGAGACGAGCCGACATCGCCTCGGTCGCCGCGGTCGGCGCGGCGGTCGGTCCCCCGTGGGTCGTTGTGCCGGTCGGCACGCTCGCCGCGTAGGTGTATTGCGTAGCGACGTAGAGATATAGATGTGGTGCTTCAGCCTGAGCACCACCACCTCGCCCGGGCTCGAGCAGTAGGATCGCGAGTTGGCACCATCGTCCTACCGGTGTCGACACGTGTCCCTCGATTGATGCCGGGCGGGTCACGGCTCACGTATTCCGTCCGCGTTCATCGTGTTCCTGGACCCCGTCACAGGCGAGACCACCTACGAGGAATGCCCTCCCTACGAGCGCCTCGAGTGGGACGCACCCGACGGCACGCGCTGGCTCTGGTCGGCTGCGTACGCTGCCTGGGCTGGCTGGGTCCCCGGCGAGGACAGGGTTCTGGTCCTGTCAGCAACGGAGATGGACAAGGTCTACCCAGAGTGGCCGAGGGCTAGGCGGCGCGTCCATTCAGGCAATCGCCCGAAAAGTTCGCAATCTGACCGGCGGCTTATCCGGCCTGGCCAGTACCTGGTCCAGGACGTCGGCTAGGAACCGCGCCGGGTCCGGGACCGGTGCCGTGACCCGCATCGCGACGATCGCGTCCGGTCGCACGAGCAGGGCCCCGTCGTCGGACAGCCACGGTGCGGAGACCCGGTGCGCCGGGAGGTCGATGTCCGCGGCGGCGGCGAGCCACCGGTCGCCCGCGGCGCCCACTAGCAGGGTCCATCGGGACGCGACCAGGTCGAGCGTGGAGACCCCGTCGACCCACGCGTGGGGCACTCGTGAACCCGGCGACCCGTCAAGCGCCACCGCCAGGTCCACCGTGGTCGGGAGTTCCGGTCGCGGGTCGACGACGGCGGCCGAGTCGTATCGCTGGCCGAGGTGCACGATCGGCGCCGCCCACACCCCCGCTGCCGCCCTGGCGGCGTCGGCCTCGGGTCCACGCCCCCAGTGCAGCTCCGGGTCGGCGAGCCTGCGCATGGCCTGGTCCAGTGTCGCCGCGGCGACCGGCTCGCGCTCCTGCGCGTAGGTGTCGAGCAGGCCGGCGCCTGCCTCGCCGTGGTGGACGGCGGCCAGTTTCCACGCCAGGTTGTGCGCGTCGGCGACGCCGGTGTTGAGGCCGAACGCGCCCAGGGGTGACACGGTGTGCGCGGCGTCGCCGACGAGGAACACGCGGCCGACGGCGAAGCGGTCGGCCAGGGAGCTCCGGGGTCGCCACGGGAGCACGCTGCGCACCTCGACGTGGAGGTCGGGATCGCCGACCGCCGCGCGGACGACCGCGGCGCAGCGCTCGTGCGTGAAGTCCTCGGGGCGCTCGCCGGCGTCGACGTCGCAGGCGACGTGGAAGACCCAGTTCGTCTCGCCGTCCACGGTCGCCAGCAGGCCGGGCGCCTGCGGCGTGGTGATCGTGCAGGTGGCGAAGGACATCCGCCGCAGGTGGGGTCGGAGGTCGGCGCGGAACAGGATGTTGATCATCGACTTGCCCAGGTCGCCCGCCCCGGTGGTGCCCACGCCGAGCGCGGTCCGCACGGCGCTGTGTGTGCCGTCCGCGGCCACCACGCGCGCGCAGCGTATCGAGTAGCGGCCGTCGGGCCCCTCCAGTTCGACGTCGACCCAGTCGGCGTCCTGCGCGATGCCGACCAGGCGGGTCGACCAGCGCAGATCCGCTCCGCGGCGCGCTAGGTCGGCTACCACCACGGCGTCGAGGCGGTCCTGCGCGCAGACACCGCGCAGCCTGAACGGCGTCGTGTTCAGTTCAGCGGCGGACGGGGTCGGCATGGGCACGGTCACGACGTCGCCCGCGCCCATCTCGACGACGGTCCGCGCCACCGCCTTGCCCGCGGCGCCCCGCAGGTCGACCGCGACGGCGTCGACGGCGGTGTCGAGCCCGAGTTCGCGGAGGACCTCGACGGTGCGCGGCCCGATGCCGGTGGCGCGCGGGTGGACCGACGGCCCGGACCGGCGTTCGACGAGCACCGCGGGGACGCCGTGGTGGGCGAGCAGCGCCGCGGTGAGCAGCCCGACGCTGCCGCCTCCGACCACGAGCACCGGCACTTCTGGGTACACTGTCTCCGTCATGGCTACACCGTAGCCAGAAGGTAGGATGCCGGTCAACGAAGAAAGGAACCACCCGATGACCGAACCCGCTCCCTCGTCGGTGTGGACCAGGCCACGCCCCGAACCGCGCCGACGCGCGCCGGGGGTGGACCAATATGTCGCCGCCGCGCTGGCCGTCGCCGACGCGGAGGGCCTTGCCGCGGTGTCGATGCGCCGGGTCGCGGGCGACCTCGATTCCGGGACGGCCACCCTCTACCGCTACATCACCAACCGCGACGAACTGGTGGACCTGATGGTCGACGCGGCGCAGGGCGAGGACCCGCTCCCCGAGCCCGCCCGCGACTGGCGCGCCGACCTGGCCGCGGTCGCGCACGCGCTGCGCGCGACCCTGCTGCGGCACCCGTGGCTGGCGGGCGAACTGGCCGGCAGGCCCTCACTCGGCCCCAACTCATTGCGGCGGTCCGAATCCGCGCTACGCGCCGCCGTCGCACTCACGCCCGACATCACCCTGGCCTCGCAGGCGCTCAGCGCCGTGCACGCGTACGTCCTGGGCTCGGTGGCCACCCAGCAGGCCATTCGGCACGCCGAGCAGCGCACCGGCCTGACCGAGGAGCAATGGCAGCGCAGCGTCGGCCCCTACATCAGCGAGGTCCTCGCGGCCGGCGAGCACCCCATGCTCGCCCGCCGCGTCCACGAAGCCGAGGAACTCGACCCCGACGTCGAGTTCGCATTCGGCCTCGACTGCGTCCTCGACGGCCTCGCCGCCCGATTGGGTCGCTGACCGGTCAGCACGGGCACCGGTTCACGGTTTCCGGGTGGATGACCAGGCGGACCTGGACCTCGGCCAGGATCCCGGCGAGATCGGCGGGGAACCCGGCTGCACGTCGGGTGATCGGGAACCCGGACCGGCGACGAGCGGCCCCAAGGGCCGCAACCGCACCCCCTGGCTGCGCATGACCTAGGACCAGCTGCGCCGATAACACGGAACTAGCCGCGCAGCGGACACAAAGTCCGCTGCTTCGCACCGATTGCGCTGTCTACAGCGTCACAGACTGGCCCAACGGCTGTCATGGCTGTCATCTGCGGCATGTTCCGACTCCTGTTCATTGGCACCGCCATTGACAGAGACGTTGCTATAGGCAACGTTGCCGCGCCCGGCTGCGGCGAGCGCCGGCCCTCCCCCTCCAGGCTTGTCCATCTGCAGGTCCGATCGAACCGACGACCTCCCTGTGACAGTCCGTTCAAATAGGCAGCGACAGCCAAACCCTTCCGATCCTGGCCGCGGCCTGCTCAGTGGTGGGCGTCATTGGCGGCTGTTCGCCGCCGTGCCGGGCGCCTCGTTGGGCCTCGCCAGAACCGCCTGCCTTGCAAAGGCGGTCCAAGTGATCACGCCTGGCCAAGTTCGCTCGCCACACGTGGGCTCGTCGGTTGTCCCCCGGGAGTGACCGGTCGAGTCCGCTGGCATGCCGATTGGCAGGGATCGTTGGGGCACATGGGGGTCAGCCAGTCGGTGCTTTACGTCAGCTGTTGTCGCGATGGATGGCCAGTCGCTCGGCGAGTGCTGCTGCTTCCACGCGACTCGAGGTACCGGAACGTTACGGATCCGACCCAGCCCGATGAACGACGCCACTGCGGCCACGAGTCGGGTTGGTCGTCGGCCGCTTCCTGCGGGAGGCGTGGGCGGGCGGGATCGTCGCCCGTTTCCTTGCTCTCGAGGTGGATATCGGGCTGGACTCGTTCACCTTGGGGTGTGGTTATCAAGGCGGTGTCCAGGAGTGTCTGGGCGGCTCGTCTTGCATCGGTAAACGCCTGCGTGTCGTTGCTGGAGGCTGCCAGCGCGTCGGCGCCCGTCCTTGAGCAGCTGGCCGACCCAGCACTCGGAACTCCGCGACCGCGGTACCACCGGTCGTGTGCCGCAGCTGCCGGGCGGCGGTCAAGTCGTGCCCTGGAACATCATCGTCGTGGTGAACAACGGTCCTTTCCCACTCACTCGGTGTCGGTTGCAGCGTGGGTGCGGGGGTACCGCCGAGCGGACGTCCGGCTTCCGCGGCCGCAGGTCGCGGTCCCCTGTTCTTGGTGCAGCCGTGGTCGTGGAAGTCAGCTATGGCCTAGATCGATCACCGGCGTTCGTCTGCCGGGGTGGCCGGACCGCAGTCCCGCTCGGCAGCCGGTCCGGGCAGGTGGCAGACGTGCCGGCGCGCGCGGGCCCAGCCGCCCTCCGTTGTGAGGGTGGTAGTCGTGTCGCTGCCGCTTGCGGCGTCGAGGCGCCCGCGGCCGAGCTGGTTGTCGCCGGCGCATCCTCGGAGTCGAACCGACGACCGTCTCATTGCGAGGAGGAATGACACCGCGTCATGCAGCCGCTACCAGCACCAACGCTGATACGGGTGGCCGCTCCATGCCCGGGATCCCCACGGGTTGCCTCCATCTGGCACCGCGAGCAGCCGTCACGAGCTGGCGGCTTCGGTCCTCGTCGCGGTTGGGTTCGGGCGGCGCCGACCGCCGTTGCGGGCGCCTACCACTTGGCCGTACGCGGGCGATCGCCGGCGCGCCCTGCGCCGGCGATCGCATGGAGGGTGATGCCGGTCAGGCCGGCCGTGTGGTTGCGGCGGCGCTATGCGCCGAGGGTGACGGCCAGGCCTGCGCCGACGAGGCTGATCCCGCCGAGCGCGCCGAGCGCCTACGGCGTGACGTCGTGGCCCCCGACGGCACAGGTGCTCGGTGGCGGCGAGGGCGTCGCGACGACGACTCCGGGTGCGCCGGCGTGGTCTTGGTTCATCGCGTTCGCCGGTGCAGCCGCTGCCACCAGGAGGGCCGCGGTGGCCGTGGTGCCCAGCGCCAGCCGGACGAGCACGGTCTTGGATGCGTTCTTGTTCGTGCGTGCGGAGATGACTGCGGATGCTGCGGAGGTGCCGTGCGTGCGGTTCATGATTGCTCCCTTGAGGTTTTGCGGCCGGTTGCCGCTGTCTTCACCCTCGGCTGGAAGACGACGCGGCCACATCGGGCACCTGCGCTCACAAATGGCGCGAGATTCCTTAGATCTCGTCACAAGAGGCGCGCGGCGCCTTAGACTCCGTCGCCCGGGCGCGCGTGCGAACAGCGCCGGGGCCGGGCCGCCCGGCGGCTGTCTCGAGCCGACAGGCCGCGCGCGCAAGGACTTCGTCGTTGCCGCACGGGATGACCTCGGGCGGGGCGCGCTTGGTGACAGCGAGGGACGCGCGACCGCGCCCATTGGTGGCAAGCCTGGCGGCCATCGCCGTGGCCGGGCGGCTAGCCAGGACCGGATGCTGCGAATCTCATCGCCCAAGCCCGAGCGGACGCCGAGGCCGACACTAGGTCAGGGTGGTGGGGCCACCGCTCGACGGGCGCCGCACCGGCGCGCCGTCGGCGCGCTGCAGTCCCTCCTCGATGGCTTGCTCGGCGTCGGGCCGAGGGTTGCGGGTCGGGGTGGGCAGGCGGGGCCGATGGTGCCGTGCTGGTCGACGATCACGCGGTGCGGGTCAACCAGCGGATCAAGGGTCGCGAGCGGTGGATCGACGGCGAGCCGACCGGGCACGCTGGAGCGAGACCCGCCATCCTTGCCCCGCTGGCACGACTCGGCTCGCCGAGGGTCACCGCTCGCGCTCGCCGCCCCGAGCCCGAGGCGACCGCCGCCGCATCCGTGGGACTCGGCGCGGCTCGCGCGGACGCGCGGCCGTCGATTCGCTCCAAGGACCGGCGTGCCCTGGATGCACGGCACGCCCGCCGTCGTCACGCGGGCGGTGCCGGGTCGCCGGCAAGGCCGAGCCGGACCGCTTCGGCAGCGGCCTGGACGCGGGTCTGTACGCCGAGCTTCTCGAAAATATGTGTGACGTGCACACTCGCAGTCTTGGGACTCATATAGAGGGCTGCGCCGATCTCACGATTCGTCCGTCCGTCCACGACCAGGGCAAGCACCTGACGCTCACGCTCGGTCAACCGTGGGTGTGGGTCTGTGGCGACCTGCCGATCGTGGTGCTCGGTCACGGAGTCGTCGAGACGGATCCGGGCGACCTTCGCCAGATCTTGAATCCGGCCGAGCAGCGGTGCCGCACCGAGCTGCTCGGCGATCTGCCGCGCCGCTTCGAGCTCTCCGGCCGCCCGGCCCCGGGCGCCGGCCTGCCCGCGGCGAGCCAGCATTGCCTCAGCCGACCGCAGTCGAGCCTGAGCCTCCAAGTACGGCTGGCCGAGTGACGCCCACTCCTGTGCGGCGGTCAACCAGGGGGCTGGGTCGGGCGAGCCGCGGATCCGGGATCGTTCGCCGTCGACGACCGCTGCCAGCGCTTCAGCCTCGACCCCCCACACGGCGCGACGAAGGAGCACCATTAGTCGATCGAAGCCGTCGGGTGAGCCCGCCGCGACCGCTGCCTCGAGACCGACGCGCAGCAGCCCGCCGGACACCAGCTCGTCCTCCGTGTCGTGCGAGAGTTCGGCCGCGTCCAGTGCAAGGGCCAGGGCCTCGAGCGGGCGCTGCTGGTGTAGGCGCAGCTCGGCCGTGGTCCCTGCGTAGTCGCGCTTGTCCTGGGGCTGATCATCTACAGCGAATAGTTCCTGGCCTCGCATCAGCTCGACAGCGGCCTGTAGGTTCCCGCGGGCCATGTGGATCTGCGCGAGTTGTGCGTCCTTGAACGCCGGTCCGGACGGGGGTCGGCCTTTGTCCTCGCGGCTCAGTGCCTCGTCCCATCGGCCGGCGGCGTAGAGGTTGTAGACGGCGTTGGACTCGATGATGCCCTCGAGCCAGTGCTCGTTGGCCATCAGGCGCCGCAGCTCGGCCTGAATCATATCCGCGACGGCCACGACATTGTCGGTGTCGCCGCGCAGACCGTACACGTAGCTCAGCTGCATGCCCGCCATGGCAATGTCCTCCGGTTCGGCGAGGTCGCGAGCGATCGTCAGCGCCGCCTGTACCTCGTCGAGTGCCTCGTCGAGCCGGCCCTCGTTTGCGGCGACTCCTCCGAGCATTCCTCGAGCCTGTCCGATCGTCCGGGTGTCGCCGGCCCGGGTCGCGTGCTCCAGCGCCATCCGGGCGGCCCCGGCCACCTCGGCCGAGCGGGCG
>DASRHY010000187.1:0-23080 GCA_035650275.1 Kribbellaceae bacterium
GCCCAGCCCGGGGCGTTGCCGATGAAGTACGAGGTGTCGATCTCGACCCGGCGGACTGTTCCGCGGCCGGCGAGGCGGACGGTCACGTAGTCGTTGCCGTCGTCGCGCCGGCGGGCGTTCTCCCAGCCGTCGCCCATGATCCGCGCCCGGCCGGGCTGCAGGATCTGAGCCGGCGAGGAGTAGAACATGTTCGAGCAGTCGACCACGTCGCCACCGTTCTCGGCGGCGGCCAGGTCGATGGTGCCGTCCAGGAACCGCGGGTCGGGGATCGGCTCACCGTGCACCCGGAACCGCGCGACCCCACCGTCGGGGTAGATCGACAGCCGCACATGCGTCCAGCGGCGCGGATCGCCGACCTCGAACGGGTTCTCGCTGTCACCCTTGATAGTTGCCTTCGGCACCAGTGTCTCCCACACGGCGTCCGACAGCTCAGCCACAGAAGGCGCGCCCTCGACGCTGGTCGCCTCGACCGACGCGTACGGCGGGTAGTTCCCCTTGAACCACGCGGTGTCGACAACGACTCCGTGCACCACACCGGGTACGCCGAGCCGGACGATCGCGTAGTCGTGCCCATCGGTACGGCGCCGCCGGGTCTCCCAGCCGTCGTACACCTTGCCCTTGTGGCCGAAGTCCTCGGCCGAGAACACCGCGGGGCCGGGCTTGATCAGGTTCTCCCGTTCGGCGAACAGCTCGTCGTTGGCGTGGACGACGCTGCCGGCCAGCGCACGCGAGGCCAGGTCCGGGTACCGGGTGAAGCTCATGCCCCTCCTCGGGTCAGCAGCCGGCCGCGCGGCTGGTCGGTGAGGTCGATCCGCTCGCCGCGCAGCCAGGTGCTGCGGACCACGCCGGCGAGCGGGCGGCCGGCGTACGGCGTGACCGGGTTCTTGTGGTGCAGCCGCTCGACGTCCACCACGAAGGCGTCGTCGGGCGCGAAGACGCAGAGGTCGGCGGCGTACCCGCGGGCGATCTGGCCCTTGCGCAGCAGCCCGGCCTGCGCGGCGGGTCCGGAGGCCATCCAGCGCACCACGTCGGTCAGCGCGTGGCCGCGCCGCCGGGCCTCGGTCCAGATCGCCGGCAGCCCGAGCTGCAGCGACGAGATGCCGCCCCAGGCGACGCCGAAGTCGCCGATGTCGAACCGCTTCAGCTCCGGCGTGCACGGCGAGTGGTCGGAGACGATGCAGTCGATGGTGCCGTCGGCGACGCCCTGCCAGAGCAGCTCGCGGTTGTCCGCCTCGCGGATCGGCGGGCAGCACTTGAACTGGGTCGCACCGTCGGCGATCTCCTCGGCGGAGAAGGTCAGGTAGTGCGGGCAGGTCTCGACGGTGAGCTGTAAGCCGTCGCGCCGGGCGGACCGGATCATCGGCAGCGCGTCCGAGCTCGACAGGTGCAGCACGTGCATCCGGCAGCCGGTCCAGCGGGCCAGCTCGATCACCTGCGCGATCGCCAGGTTCTCCGCGCCGCGCGGCCGGGAGGCGAGGAAGTCGCGGTAGCTCTCGCCGTGCGCGGTGGGTGCGTGGTCGATCGCGTGCGAGTCCTCGGCGTGCACGATCATCAGCGCGCCGAACGAGCGAACCTCGCGCATCGCGGCCTGCAGGTCGTCCGGCTCCAGGTGCGGGAACTCGTCCACTCCGGAGTGCAGCAGGAAGCACTTGAAACCGAAAACGCCCGCGTCGTGCAGCCCGCGCAGGTCCGCGAGGTTGCCCGGCACCGCGCCGCCCCAGAAGCCGACGTCGACGAACGCCTGCCCGGTCGCCGTCTTCCGCTTGACCTCCAGTGCGGCGACATCGGTGGTCGGCGGGATGCTGTTCAGCGGCATGTCGATCATCGTGGTGACACCACCGGCGGCTGCCGCACGGGTCGCGCTGGCGAAGCCCTCCCACTCGGATCGGCCGGGATCGTTCACGTGCACATGGCTGTCGACCAGGCCGGGCAGCAGCACCTCGTCCGAGTCGAGCTCGATGACACGGTCCGCGTCCAGCTCCGCGTCGTACGGCTCGATGGCGACGATCGACCCGTTGCGGACGCCGACGCAGCGCGCCACCTCGCCCGCCGTCGTGATCACCCGGCGGGCGCGGAACACCACATCGAGCTCGGTCACGCGCGCCTCCGTCCTCAGTGTGCTACTCGGATCAGGCGCTGCGCAGCCGGCCGAGCTGATGGTCGAGCACGGCCAGCGCGCGCTCCGCGTCGTACCGGCCGAACGAGCAGCGCGGAACCGATGCCCGCCGTGTCCGCTGTCATCCTCGTCATGACCGTTGGCTCCGTCCCGACAGTCGTTCGACCCCGCGCAGCAGCGCGGAGTGATCGAGCCCGCCGTCGCCGGCGGCCTTGGCCGAGGCCATCAGCTGGGCCACCAGCGCGCCCAGCGGGATGACCACGCCGGCCTCGCGGGCCGCCGAGGTGACGATGCCCAGGTCCTTGTGGTGCAGCTCGACCCGGAAGCCCGGCTCGAACTCGCGGGCGAGCATGTTCGCCTTCTTCTGCTCCAGCACCTTCGAGCCGGCCAGCCCGCTGCCGAGCACCTCGAGCGCGGCCTTCGTGTCCACGCCGTACGCCTCCAGGAACACCACGGCCTCGGCGAGTACCTGGATGTTCGCCGCGACGATCAGCTGGTTCGCGGCCTTGACCGTCTGGCCGGCGCCGTTCGGCCCGACATGTACGACGGTCCTGCCGACCGCGTCGAGGACCGGCCGGGCGGCCTCGAAGTCCTCCGCCGACCCGCCGACCATGATCGATAGCGCGGCGTTCTTCGCACCTGCCTCGCCACCCGACACCGGCGCGTCCAGATAGCGGAAGCCCGACTCCTGGGCCTGCGCGGCGAGCTCGGTGGTGACGTCCGGCCGGATGCTGGAGAAGTCGATCACCAGCGCGCCCGTCTTCGCGTGCTCGAACACACCGTTGCTCCCGGCAAGCACTTCCTGGACGTCCGGTGAGTCCGGCACCATCACCGCGACCACGTCCGCGTCCCGGACCGCCTCGGGGATCGATACGGCGGCCCGGCCACCTGCCGCGACCAGCGGCGCGGTCTTCTCCGGCGACCGGTTGTACCCGGTCACCTGGTGCCCGGCGTTCGCCAGGTGCACCGCCATCGGGCTGCCCATGATCCCGAGGCCGATGAATGCGATGTTCGTCATGGTGATCGTCTCCTCGGGGATCAGGCCGTACGACGCTCGCGCGGCAGCCAGTCGAAGCTCGTGACCGTGTCGCCGGTGCTCGGCTTGTACTCCAGCCCGACCCAGCCGTCGTACCCGGCCCGCTGCAACCGGCCCAGGTGGTGGTCCAGGTCGATCTCACCGGTGCCCGGCTCGCCGCGTCCCGGCGCGTCCGCGATCTGCACGTGCGCGACCCGGTCGGCGTAGGTGTCGACCACTTTGGTCAGGTCGTCACCGTTGCTGTGCAGGTGAAACAGGTCGCAGAGGAAGCCGAGGTTGTCCTCGCCGGCCCGGTCGATCACCTTGATAGCGTCCGCCGCGGTGCGCAGCGGGTACGGCTTCGGCCCGCTGACCGGCTCGACCAGCACGGTGCCACCGATCCCCGCCGCGGCCCGGGCGGCCAGTGCCAGGTTCTCAGCGCCGAGCGCGTCCTGCTGCTCCGGCGGGACGCCGTCCACCCGGACGCCGTACAGCGCGTTGAACGCCCGGCACCCCAGCCGCTCGCCGATCCCGACGGTGACGTCGACGTTGTCGCGCAGCTCCGCCGACCGGTCCGGGACCGAGACCAGCCCGAGATCCGGCCCGGCCAGGTCACCTGCGGCGAAGTTCAGCCCGACCAGCTGGACGCCGGCATCGCGGACCGCGCCGACGAAGGCGTCCACGTCGGTGTCCGCCGGCACTGGCTGGTCCGGCCACGGCCACCAGAACTCGACCGCGTCGAACCCGGCCGCCTTCGCCGCCGCCGGACGCTCCAGCACAGGCAGCTCGGTGAACAGGATCGAGCAGTTGACCTCGTAGCGCAGCGAGTGAGTCATCGTCGTTCACTTCCGTCCGAGGAGGCCTAATGGCGGTAGTTCAGGACTGGGCGGTCGCGCGCCGGGCCAAGCCGTCCAGCAGCGCGCGCTCGATCCCCACCTCGCTCTCGTCGACGGCGCCGCAGTCCAGACCGCGGCAGAGGAACCCGGCCAGCGCTTGCGCGGTCGCCGGCTCGTCGAGGAAGCCCGTCTCGGCCCGGCCCAGGTAGTCACGCAACCGGGCGGCCGCCGCCGGCACGCCTTCGCGGTAGAACGCGTATGTCGCGATGTACCGGGTCGGCAGCTGCGCCGCGTGCAGGTCCCAGCCCTGGTAGAACCCGCGCTCCAGCGACCGGCGGACCAGCCGGACGTGCAACCGCCACGCGGCCCGGACCGCGTCGGCGTCGCCGACGGGCAGCACGTTCGTCGACCCGTCGGACAGCTGTACGCCGGTTCCGGCCGCGGCGACCTGCATCACCGCCTTCGCATGGTCGGCGGCCGGGTGCTCCATGCTCTGGTACGCCGCGACGATCCCGCAGGCGGCCGAGTAGTCGTAGGTGCCGTAGTGCAGACCGGAGCAGCGGCTGGCCGCGGCGTGGATCATCCGCGCCACCAGCGCGGTACCGTCAGCGCCGAGGATGCTCTGCGGGGTCTCCACCTGGATCTCGAACCGGAGCCGGTCGATCCCGAGCGCCTGCTCGAGCCGTTCGGCGACCAGCACCATCGCCTCGACCTGGTCCACCGAGGTCACCTTCGGCAGCGTGACCACGAACCCGGCCGGCGGCGGGCCGAGCGTCTCCAGGAACACGTCCAGTGTGCGCAGGCCGCGCCGCCGGGTCGGCGCCTCGAAGCTCTTGAACCGGATCCCGCAGAATGGCGATCCGTTGCCCGCGGCAACCGAACTGGCGAGTGCCTTCGCGGCGGCCTGGGCGGCAGCGTCCTCCTCGGCGTCCGGCCGGTTGCCGTACCCGTCCTCGAAGTCGATCCGCAGGTCCTCGACCGGTTCGCGGTCCAGCTTGGCGCGGACCCGGTCGTACACGTCGGCCACCGGACCGGGCTCCAGCCCGAGCGCCTCGGCCAGCTCCGGCGCGGTCCCGCCGTACTCGGCCAGCACCACCTTGGCCTGCCGGCCGAGGCCGGGCACCGTGTCGGCGTCGTACCGGTCCGCGGGCACGTACACGGTGTGCACCGGCTGCCGTCCCACCGCCTCACCCGGGTACGACGCCCGCAACCGCTGGTCCGCGGTGGCCAGCCGGGCGTCGAGCTCGTCCGCCAGGTCGTCCAACGCGGTCATGTCGAGCCCTCGGAGGCCAGCACCGCGTCGTACGCCGGAATGGTGAGGAAGTCCTCGAAGTCGTCGGCGAGTGCGACCTCGGCGAAGATCCGCTCCGCCTCGGCGAACCGGCCCGCGTCGTACGCCTGCGGGCCGAGCTCCTCGCGGATCCCGGCGAGCTCCTCGGACAGGATCCGGCGGACCAGGTCCGCGGTGACCAGCTCGCCGTTGTCGAGCTTGACCTGGTTGTGCACCCACTGCCACAGCTGCGAGCGGGAGATCTCCGCGGTCGCGGCGTCCTCCATCAGGTTGTTGATCCCGACCGCGCCATTGCCGCGCAGCCACGCCTCCAGATAGAGCAGCGCGACGCGGATGTTGCCGCGCAGCCCCGGCTCCGTCACGTCGCCCGGGGTGGCGGACACGTCGAGCAGCTGCTCCGCGGACACGGTGACGTCGTCGCGCTGCCTGCCGAGCTGGTTCGGCGCCTCGCCGAGCACCGCGTCGAACACCTCTTGGCAGACCGCCACCAGGTCCGGGTGCGCGACCCAGGAGCCGTCGAACCCGTCACCGGCCTCGCGCTCCTTGTCCTCGCGAACCTTGGCGAACGCCCGCTCGTTCACCGCGGGGTCCTTCCGGCTCGGTATGAACGCAGCCATCCCGCCCATCGCGAACGCGCCGCGACGATGGCAGGTCTTCACCAGCAGCTGCGCGTACGCGCGCATGAACGGCGCCGCCATCGTCACCGAGTTGCGGTCCGGCAGCACGAAGGCGGCACCGGAGTCGCGGAAGTACTTGATCACGCTGAACAGGTAGTCCCAGCGGCCCGCGTTCAGACCGGACGCGTGGTCGCGCAGCTCGTACAGGATCTCGTCCATCTCGAACGCGGCCGGGATGGTCTCGATCAGCACGGTCGCGCGGATGCTGCCGTGCAGGATGCCGAGCCGTTCCTGCGCGCGGGTGAACACGTCGTTCCACAGCCGCGCCTCGAGGTGGCTCTCCATCTTCGGCAGGTAGAAGTACGGCCCGCTGCCGCGCGCCAGCAGCTCGGCGGCGTTGTGGAAGAAGTGCAGCCCGAAGTCGACCAGCGCGCCTACCGCCGGGGCTCCGTCCACCAGCAGGTGCTTCTCGTCCAGGTGCCAGCCGCGCGGGCGCATCACGATCGTCGCCAGCCGTTGGTCGTCGCGCAGCGCGTACTCCTTGCCGTCGGTCGAGGTGAACGAGATGGTCCGCCGGACCGCGTCGTACAGGTTGACCTGGCCGCCGACCACGTTCGCCCAGTGCGGGGTGTTGGCGTCCTCGAGGTCGGCCAGCCATACCCTGGCTCCGGAGTTGAGCGCGTTGATGCTCATCTTGCGCTCGGTCGGACCTGTCATCTCGACCCGCCGGTCCCGCAGGTCCTCCGGCGCCGGCGCGACGGTCCAGTCCGACTCGCGGACCTGCTCCGTCTCGGCCAGGAAGTCGAGCCGGTGGGTGCGGGCCACCTCGTCCCGGCGCTGCTTCCGGAGCTCGAGCAGCTCGTTGCGCCGAGCAACGAACTGCTGCTGGAGGTCAGCAACGAACGCGAGCGCGTCCGGGGTCAGGATCTCGTCGCCGCGGTCGACCGGGCCGCCGGTGAGCTGGATGTCCGCCATGGTTACTACCTCCCTGACGCGTGCCGTACGGCGGCGGCGACGGCCGGCGCAACCGCCGGGTCGAAGACGCTGGGCACGATGTAGCTCGCGTTCAGCTCGTTCGGCGCGACGGCGTCGGCGATCGCGGTCGCCGCGGCGATCAGGCTGGCGTCGGTGATCTCGCGCGCACCCGCGTCCAGCATGCCGCGGAAGTACCCGGGGAACGCGAGCACGTTGTTGATCTGGTTCGGGAAGTCGCTGCGACCGGTGGCCACAACCGCGGCATGCTCCCCGGCGGCGATCGGGTCCACCTCCGGGTCGGGGTTGGCCAGCGCGAACACGATCGCGTCCTTGGCCATCGTGGCGATGTCGTCGCCGGTGAGGAGGTTCGGCGCGGACACCCCGATGAACACGTCGGCACCGCCGAGCACCTCGCGCAGCGTGCCGTCCTGGCGGTCCGCGTTGGTGTTCTCCGCGATCCACGCGCGGAACTCGTCCCGGCCCTGCTGGCCCGCGTGCACCGCCCCGCGCCGGTCGCAGGCGACGATGTTCGTGGCGCCCTGGGCATGCAGCAGCTTGATGATTGCGTGCCCGGCGGCGCCGACACCGGAGATCACGAACTTGACGTCGCCGATCGACTTGCCGACCACCCGCAACGCGTTGGTGAGCGCCGCCAGTACGACGATCGCGGTGCCGTGCTGGTCGTCGTGGAAGACCGGGATGTCCAGCAGCTCACGCAGCCGGTGCTCGATCTCGAAGCAGCGCGGCGCCGCGATGTCCTCCAGGTTGACTCCGCCGTACACCGGTGCCAGCAGCTGCACCGTGCGCACGATCTCGTCGGTGTCCTGGGTGTCCAGGCAGACCGGCCAGGCGTCCACACCGGCGAACTGCTTGAACAGCGCGGCCTTGCCCTCCATCACCGGCAGTGCGGCGGCCGGTCCGATGTTGCCGAGTCCGAGCACGGCCGAGCCGTCGGTGACCACCGCGACCGTGTTCCGCTTCACCGTCAGCCGCCGGGCGTCCTCGGGGTTCTCCGCGATCGCCTGGCAGACCCGGGCCACACCCGGGGTGTACGCGCGGGACAGGTCGTCACGGTGCTTGAGCGGCACCTTCGGCACCACCTCGAGCTTGCCGCCGAGATGGAGCAGGAACGTCCGGTCGCTGACCTTCCGAACCACCACCCCGTCCAACTCGCCGAGTGCCTTGATGATCGCGTCGGTGTGCTCGGCGTCGACCGCGTCACAGGTGACGTCCACAACGATCCGGTCCGCGCGGGACTCGACCACGTCGAGCGCGGTCAGCGCGCCGCCGGCGCGGCTCACTGCCGCGGTCAGGGCCGAGGTGGCGTGCGGGGTGGCGGGTGCCTCCACCCGCGCTGTGATCGCATAGCCAGGACTGGGTGTCGGCATTCCGTGCTTCCTCCGGTTTCGGTTTTGTATAGTGGATGCTAACTTCCATCTTTCGGAAATCAATCTGCGGACAAGTGCTCCTGGCGAGAAAGTACGCTTTCGGCATGCGGAACATGAAGACCTCGGACGGGGAGCCTGCCGGCCGGTCCGGCGGAGTGCAGTCGATCGAGCGTGCGTTCGACCTGCTCGAGACGCTCGCCGACGGCGGCGGCGCGCTCGGCCTGTCCCAGCTCGCCAGCACCTCCGGGCTTCCGCTGCCGACCATCCACCGGCTGATCCGCACTCTGGTCGACCTCGGGTACGTGCGCCAGGAGCCGTCCCGGCAGTACGTGCTCGGCCCGAGGTTGATCCGGCTCGGCGAGAGCGCCGGCCGGATGTTGTCCACCTGGGCGATGCCGCACCTCACCGGGCTGGTCGACGCGCTCAGCGAGACCGCCAACCTCGCGATGCTGGACGGCGACCAGATCGTGTACGTCGCGCAGGTGCCGGGCCGGCACTCGATGAGGATGTTCACCGAGGTCGGCCACCGGGTATCGCCGCACTGCACCGCCGTCGGCAAGGCGCTGCTGGCCGACGTACCGGACGACGAGGTGCGGGCACTGCTGAACCGTACCGGGATGGCCGCGCACACAGAACACACCATCACCGACCAGGGTGCGTTCCTGGAGCAGCTTGCCTGGGTCCGCGAGCACGGCTACGCGATCGACGACGGTGAGCAGGAGCTCGGCGTCCGCTGCGTCGCCACCGCGATCCCGGAGGCGCCGTCGCGGGTCGCTTTCTCGATCTCCGGACCCGCTCCGCGGATGAACGAGCAGCTGGTCGAGCGCGCCGTACCGCTGCTCACCGACGCGGCGAAGGCGCTGTCCGCCGAGCTCTCGGCGGCTTAGGGGCCCCTAGGCTGCGTCGGCGTAGCTGCCGCTGACCCGGGTCAGCCGGTCACCGGCCGACAGCCGCCGCGCCAGCTCGACCAGCTGGCGGCAGGCCGCGTCCAGCGCGTCGCAGTGACTGGCGCAACCGGCCACGTACCAGTAGGGGTCGTCAGGCTGGCGATCGTCCGCGTCGTCGATATCGGCGTACCACCGTTCGTGCCCCGGGCAGCCGTACCGCACCACGCGGACCTTCAGCTTCATGGCGAGTACGACGACGCCACCAGCCCGGCCGGTTCCGCGCGCCTGCGCGGCGGCGCTACGCCTGGTCGAGCTGTCGCTGAACGAAGACAATGCAAAGTGTGTACGTTCGAGGTCACCAACGAGTCAGCACTTGAGCCCGTCGGTCGGCGGAGTGCCGTTCAGGTAGTAGGTCTCCACCGCGTCGTCCACGCACTCGTTGCCCTCGAAGTAGCCGGTGTGGCCGTCGCCATCGCGGGTGACTAGGACGCCGCTATCCAGCTGGCCGGCCAGCGCCACCGACCACTCGTACGGCGTCGCCGGGTCGCGCGTGGTGCCGACGACCACGATCGGCTTCGCCCCGGCCGCCTTGATCGCATGCTGGGTATTCACCGGCTTCACCGGCCAGTTCGCGCACGGCAGCGATCCCCACAGCAGGTAGGAGCCGAACCGGGGCGACGCGGCCTTGAACGCGGCCTCCTTCGCCTTCGCATCCGTGACAGAGGTGATGTCCGGGTGGTCGATGCAGTTCACCGCGTAGATGACCTCACCGGAGTTGTCGGTGTAGCCGTTCGGGCCACGGCTGGTGTACTCGTCCGCGAGGGCGAGCAGCCGGTCGCCGTCACCGCTGATGCCGTCGGCAACGGCCTTCTCCAGCCGCGACCAGTAGTCCTTGACGTACAGCGGGAAGATCACGCCGAGCACCGCGAGGCCCTGCGTCAGCGGACGGTCGCCGCTGGTCCGCAGCGGCCGCGCATCGCTGTCCGCGAGCACCTTGTCGACCTTCGCCAGCACCTCCTGCTTGGTGCCGCCGAGCGTGCAGCTGCGCTTGGCGCAGTCCTCGGCGAAGGCGTCCAGTGCGACGTCGAAGCCCTTCGCCTGCGCCATGTTGATCTGCTCGGTCGGCTTGGCCGGGTCGACAGCACCGTCCAGCACCAGCCTGCCGACGTTCTTCGGGAACAGCTCGGCGTACGTCGCACCGAGGTAGGTGCCGTACGACTTGCCCAGGTAGTACAGCTCGCGGTCGCCGACGATGCCGCGCATCACGTCGATGTCGCGGGCGGCGTCCCGGGTGGACACGTGCGGCAGCAGCTGGCCCGAGCGTCGCTCGCAGCCGTTCGCTAGCTCCTTGGCGACCTTGTCCAGCGCGGCGACCTCGGCCGCGTCGTCCGGGCTGCCGTCGGCCGCCACGAACTCGTCCATCTGCGCGGTGTCCAGGCAGCGCACCGGCGTCGACTCGCCCACGCCGCGCGGGTCCCAGCCGATCACGTCGAACTTGCGCAGCAGCGAACCGCCGAGCACGAAGGTGGCCGCTGCGGCGTACTCGACGCCGGAGCCGCCGGGCCCGCCCGGGTTGAGGAACAGTGTGCCGATCTTGCCGGTCCGGTCCCGGGCCGGCACCTTGCGGGCGCGCAGCTCGATCGTCTTGCCGGACGGCGCGTCGTAGTCCAGCGGGACCCGGATCGTCGCGCACTGGTGGCCGCGACCGCAGCTCTGCCAGTCCGGCCGCTGGTTGTAGAACGTCTCCAGGCCCTTCGGAACGGGACCTGCCGGTCCGGTCGGGGATGTGGTGCTGCCACCGGCACTGCCGCCGCTGGCCGAACCGCGCGACGGCGCGTCCTGGGCGCGGGTCGCCAGACCGCAGCCGGCAACACCGGTCGCCAGGCTCAGCACAGCAGACAGTGCAACGATCGTGGTGCGCATGTTCACTCGGTCGGTTCTCCAGGCTCGGTGTCGTTCTCGTCCTCAGTGAGGTTGCCCTCGGCAACCTCGCCGTCACGCCTGGTCCGCCGGCGGCGGCGCGGCTTGCGGGTCTCGTCGTACTGTTCCTCGTACTGCTGCCGCGGCGAGCACACGTCCGCGCGGCTGCAGGCGCACCGGCGGCCGGACGCGGCCAGCCGGACCACGACGGTATCGCTCGGCACATTGTGACCGACCACGGTGCCGTCCCCGAGCGGGGTCTCCACCGCGGCCCCGTTCGCCGGCGCCTTCGCGTTGAACTCCTGGTACAGCGGGTGCTCGTACTTCAGGCAGCACATCAGCCGACCACAGGCGCCGGAGATCTTCAGCGGGTTCAGCGGCAGGTCCTGCTCCTTGGCCATCCGCACGCTGACCGGCTCGAAGTCCTTCAGGAACGTCGCGCAGCACAGGTCCCGCCCGCACGGCCCGATCCCGCCCTGCAGCCGGGCCTCGTCCCGGGCCCCGACCTGGCGCAGCTCGATCCTGGCCCGCAGCCCGCGGGCCAGGTCCCGGACCAGCTCCCGGAAGTCCACCCGGTGCGGTGCGGAGAAGTAGATGATGACCAGCTGGTCGACGTCGGCGCGCCGGTCGACGAAGTCGATCCCGACCACCTTCATCGGCAGGCCGTGCTGGCGGATCAGCCGCTTCGCGGTGACCCGGGCGTCGGCGCGGCGCTGCCGGTTCTTCTCGTCCCGCTCCAGGTCGGTCGCGGTGGCGATGCCCTCACACAGCGGAAGGCCGCCGATCTCCTCGGCGACGAACTGTGGCGCCCACACGCACTCGGCCACCTCCGGGCCGTCGTCGGTAGGGACCAGCACTTTGTCCCCGACCCGCGGAGCATGCGTGCCGGGGTCTAGGTAGTAGAGCCGTCCGTACCGCTCGAACGAGACCGCCATCACCATGCCCACGGACTCACCTTACGTGGAGGACGGTTACGACACCGTGGTCAGCGCTTGGTGCCAATCACGGCTCGGTCCTCGTCGTCAGCGCCCGCTGCCCTTCACCGTGCCGACCAGCCGTTCTCCGTCGGGCGCGAACGCCAGGCACACAACAGTCCGGTCGCCGTCCTCCAGCCAACTCTCACGCGTCGGGTAGATGACCTCCCGGCGGAGCGCGGACCTCTCCGGCGGGATCCCGATGTACACCTCGAACGCCTCGTCGCAGACCCCTTCGGCCAGGTCCTGGATGTGGCCACGCGAGTAGTCGATGTCAGGCAGCGACGGCATCACCGTGATCTCGCCATCGTGCCGGTTGCCGCACGGCATCATGTACAGCGAGTCGACCCAGTCACCCTCGGACCAGTCGTCTGCTGACCAGTCGTCCTCGAAACAGTCGCCGGCGCGGACCTCGTCGAGGCTCATGTCACCCTCCTCGACGATCACGCCGGACTCGTCCCGCTCCGCGTCGAAGGCACCGGACAGTCCCAGCGCCACGAACGAGCCGATCCCGACCATCCAGACCACAGAGACAGCCACCGCCGCGATCGCCAGTCCGCGGTTGCGGGCCTCCGTGCGGCGCATGCCGACCAGGGCGGCGATCGCCATCGGGATCGCGACGATAAAGCCCGCGATGAGGCTGAGCACGAACGCCGTGATGGCGAGTGCGCTCGTCCACCGCGGCTGTTCCGGCCGCCGCCGCGGGTCCCAGGGCACCCGCCAGTAGTCCTGCTGCGGACCCGGGTACGGCGGCGGTCCGTACGGCGGCTCACGATGCGGCGGCTGGTACGGCGGCTGCGGTCCGTACGGTGGCTCGGCCATGCGGGTCCCTCCTTGGTACGGCCTGATCGTGACACCACCTCGCTTGATGCCGCCACCGTCGGGAAGGTTTTCGGCGACCTCGCTTGATCAGCGCTTGCTGTCGCGCACCGTGCCGGTGAGCTGCTTCCCCTCCGGGCCCCAGGCCACGCACACCACGGTCCGGTCGCCGTCCTCCCACGCCTCCCGGACCGGGTAGTAGAAGTCCGCGTCCAGCTCGGTGTCGTAAACCGACACCCCGACGTACGACGCGAACTCCTTGTCGCACCGCTGCCGCGCAGCGTCCTCGACCGCCCGGTCGCCGGGGTACTTGCCCGGGGTCAGGATCACCGCGGCGACCGCCTCGGCGGAGTGCGGGAGGTCGCACGGCACCACGAACACGTCGTACTCCTCGTCGTCGGACTCGTCGAAGCAGTCCCCCTCGGCGACCTCGTCGATGTACGCGTCGAAGCCTCCTGACTCGTCCACTGACTCGTCCACCGGCTCATCGGTCGGCTCGTCGGTCGGCACCACGACCGGCGCCGGCTTGTCCGCACCGGCCAACGGCTCGTTGTCCCAGTTCATCGCGATGCCCACCACCATCAGCACGAACCCGGCCAGCGCCACCGCACATACCGCGAACGCGGCGATCGCCAGCCCGCTCGGCGCCGAACGGCGGTGCGCCGGATAGCCGTGGCCGGACGAGGCCGGGGGTTGCTGCGGCACCGTGTACGGCCACTGGTCCTGACGCGGGGTCTGCGGCCGGGTCTCCGGCGGGGGTGTGCTCTGCGGGCGGCCGTACTCGGGGAAGCGCGGCTGGCTCATCGTGACCGCCTCACCGCCGGCTACCGCGCATCGAGCCGGTGAGCTCCGTGCCCGGGCGGGCCAGCATGCAGAGTATGTTGCCGCCCTCCTGAACCTTGTCCTCGAGTACGACGAACAGCACGTCGAGGTCGGACTCGGCGTACGCGCGACCGACGAAGGCCTCGAACTCGCCCGCGCATTCCTGGGTCGCGGCCAGGTCCTTCGCGTCCTGCTTCAGGCCGCTGAGATCAGCGCTGACCTTCGCGAACGCCTCGCCCGCATGCGGTCGCGCGCAGTCCGCGATCGTCGCGACCAGCAGCGTCTTCTTGGCCAGGTCGGCGTTGAAGCACTGGCCGACCCGGATGTTCGACACCGCGGTGGTGTCGCCGATCTCTGCCGCGCCGCCACCGAGGAACCCGAGGGAGGCCAGTACGACGATCAGGGCCGCCCACAACCCGCTGAGCACCAGGCCGGCGATCGCGAAGCCGCGCCCGCGCTGGCCGAGCCGCTTGATCCGGCGCAGGCCGATCAGGCTGAAGATCGGTGCCAGTACGACGCCACCGCCCAGGCCGAACACGAACCCGGCCACCGCCCACGCACTGGTCTTCTGCCGCTGCGGCACCAGGTCCTGCGGCGGCACCATCTCCTGGGGCGTGCCCGGGTGCGCCGGACCCCGGTACGCAGTGCCGGGATACGTCGGCGTGCCGGGTTGTGGCGGTGGAGTGCCGGGTTGCGGCGGCGGCGTGGGCATGCCGGGACCAGCCTGCGGCGGCTGGTACGGCGGCTCGGTCATCTGGTACCCCGTCACTGCACTTGTCTGGCCACCCAGACATCGCGTGCCGAGGAAGGTTCGTTACAGGAACATTCCCGGCCGGGCGAGTCGGCTCAGCGGCGCAGTGCGGCGATCCTGGCCGGCACCGGCCCCGGCGGCGGCTTGGTGCCCTCGAACAGCCCGATCGTCATCGCCTCCACCGCGAGCAACGGGGCGACGTTCGCCTCCACCGAGTCGCGACACACGGTGATCGACCCGATTCGGTGCACCGTCTGCTCGGGCGTGCTGCGCCCGGCCAGGTCCTCCAGCTCGCGGCGCAGCTCGGCGTTGACCAGCTCGGCGCCGGCGCGGGTCTGCAGCACCAGCACGTCGCGGTACAGCGCGATCAGGTCGACCAGGGACCGGTCCAGCACGTCCCGCTCCCAGCGCTTCGCCCGGGCCTTCTGCTGCTCCTCGAGCTCACGGATGGCGGCCTGCGCCTCGCGCGGTTTGGCGCCTATGGTGCCCATCCCGAGTGCGTGCTCCAGCTCGGCCCGCTCGCGCGTGTCGACCTCCGCGGTGGTCTCCTTGGCCTCCTCGCGGGCTGCCCCCACCAAGCCGGCCGCGGCGGTCAGGCAGGCGCCCAGGTCGCGCAGCCCGAACGGCACCGCGAGCACGGTACGACGGCGCTCCCGGACCCGCTCGTCGCGGGCCAACGCCCGGGCCCGGCCGATGTGGCCCTGCGCAGCGCGGGCGGCGAAGCCGGCCAGGTCCGGGTCGATCCCGTCCCGGCGTTCCAGCATCTCCGCGACCGCCTCGGTCGGCGGCGTCCGCAGCACCACCAGCCGGCACCGGGACCGGATCGTCGGCACCACATCCTCGACGGTCGGCGCGCAGAGCACCCAGACGGTCCGTGCGGCCGGCTCCTCGATGCTCTTCAGCAGCGCGTCCGCGGCCTGCTCGGTGAGCCGGTCCGCGTCCTCGACCACCATCACCTGCCAGCGGCCATTGGTCGGGCTCATCGCGGCCCGGCGGATCAGCTCGCGCACCTCGGCGACCCGGATCGACAACAGCTCGGTCCGGATCAGCGTGACATCGGGATGTGCTCCGCTGAGCGCCGTACGGCAGTCGATGCACTCACCGCATCCCGGCTCGTCGCGACGACACTCCAACGCGGCGGCGAACGCGCGACCCGCGTTCGACCGGCCGGACCCGGGCGGGCCGGTGACCAGCCAGGCGTGGGTCATCCCGGCGAGCTGACGGCCGTCGAGCCGGGCCTGGGCCGATTCCACGGCTCGCCGCAGGATGTCGACCACCGGCTGCTGGCCGACCAGGTCGTCCCAGACGGTCATCGGCTGCCTCCTCGGTCGGTGTGGTCGGTGATGAGCGTAGGCAGCAGCGCCGACAGCCGGGCCCGGATCACGGCGGCGACCTCGTCGGCGTCGCCGGTGGCATCGACCACCAGGTAGTGCTGCGGCTCGGCGGCGGCCAGCTCGAGGAAGGCCTTGCGCACCCGCTCGTGGAAACCGTTGCCCTGGGCCTCGATCCGGTCCCGCTCGGAGAACCGGCCGTGCCCGACGGCAGGCGGCAGGTCCAGCACGACGGTGAGGTTCGGGCGCAGGTCCGCGGTGGCCCAGCGGTTCACCCGCTCCACCTCGTCGAGGTCCAGATCACGCCCGGACCCCTGGTACGCGAGCGCGGAGTCGACGTACCGGTCCGTGATCACCACTGCGCCGCGGCGCAGTGCGGGCTTGATCACCGCGTCGACGTGGTCGGCCTTGTCGGCGGCGTACAGCAACGCCTCAGCCCGATGCGAGATGTCGCCGGTCTCGGGGTCGAGCACGATCTCGCGCAGCGTCTTGCCGAGCGTGGTGGCGCCAGGCTCGCGGGTCAGCAGCACGTCGTAGCCCTGCTCGGTCAGCCACTCGCTGAGCAGTGCCGCCTGGGTCGACTTCCCGGCGCCCTCGCCGCCCTCCAGCGCGACGAAGCAGCCGTGCGTCGGGTAGTCGCCCGGGGTCCGCCCGAAGCTGCGCCGCACGTCACGCAGGAACGGCACGCCGGGCCGGTCGTCCATCTGCCGCCAGGCGAGCACGCCGACACCGGTGGCCAGCACGGCGGCGATCAGCATCGTGATCGCGGCACCGTTGTACTGCAGGGTCGCGTCGTCCCCCACCTGGATCGAGTGCTCGCCGATCGCGCCGGCCACGAACGGCGCCACCGCCAGGGTCACTGCCAGCACGGTCCGCACCGCGGACTGCACGAACGCGAACGTCCGGCCGCGGACCTCGTCCGGCACCTCGAGTCCGAGCAGGGTGTAGCCGCACACCCAGGAGCCGCCGGCGCAGAAGCCGAGCAGCACCGCGAGCATCACCGCGATCTCGAGGTGCTGCATCAGTGCCAGCGCGAACAGCACCACGCCGGACGCCACCAGCCCGGCCGCGAACAACCGGCGCCGGGACATGCCCGCGAACCAGCGTGGTGCGAAGGCCATCCCGAGCGCCAGTCCGCCGAAGACGGCGCCGAACAGCACGCCGTACCCGGGGTCGCCACCGCCGAGGTCTTCGACATAGGTGCGGCCCAGACCGATCACCACGGCTCCGGCTGCGAACGCGCCGGAGATGCCGACCACCAGACCGCGCACCACCGGCGTCCTGGTGACGTACTCCCAGCCGTCCACCATCGTGCGCCACACCGTCGGGTGCTGCTCGTGGGTCTTGCCGACCTTGCCGATCTCGCCGACCGACACGACCGCCAGCGCCGAGACCACGAAGGTAGCCGCGTTCACGTACACGGCGAGGTCGATCGAGTTGCTGGTCAGCTTCCCGGTGGTCGCCGAGACACCCTTCGCCAGCAGCGAGATCGTGGTGAAGATGATGGCCGCCGGCAACGCCGTCCCGTACGTCGTGATCAGGCTGAGCTGGTTCGCCGCCTCCAGCCGGTGCCGCGGCACGAGGTTCGGGATGCTGGCGTCCTTCGCCGGACCCCAGATCAGGCTCACGACCTCGATCAGCACGGTCGCGATCAGCAGCCAGGCCAGCGTGCCGACCAGCGGGATCGTCACGAACAGCGCGGCCCGGAGCAGGTCGCCGACGATCATCGTCGCGCGCCGGTCGAGCCGGTCCGCGATCCAGCCGGCGATCGGTCCCATCACCAGCGCCGGCAGTACCCGGAAGAACAGCACGGCGCCGATCGCGAAGTTCGCCGCCTGGTAGTCGTCACCGGCCAGTGACTTCGCCATCGCGGTCAGTGCCAGCAGCCCGATCCAATCACCCAGGCTGGACAGCCCGAACGCGATCCACAACCGCCGGAACGCCCGGATCCGCAGCACCGCGCGCACATCGTGCGCCGGTGCGGGATCAGTCAACGCGTCGTACGGCTCCGGCACGGCTGCAGCCTAGTAGGCACTCTCGACAGCAGCGCCAAGCGCAGGTCAGCGGACTCGTCGATGCGCCCGCCGCCCCAGTGATGCGCAGCACGCGGCATCCGACGCGGCAATGCCGGCGAGTACGGCTAGCGCAGCGCTGACGTGGGGCGTGGCGAGTTCGTCCGCGTCAGTCCCGACAAGCTCCGCGACCTCGAGGAATGCCCGTGCTTGTCCGATTCGAAGGCGAGCCTGCTCAGCACCACATACCTCGGTGCGGCCAGTGGTTCGCCGGGTCATGTCACGCCTCTCATGCAGGGGGCAGCGTTCGAATGTGGACGCTGAGCGGCGGTCCGGCCAGTTCAACCGCATCACGGAGCCAGGCGCCGACCAGTGGGTCCCCTGCCCGGACATACTCCGCGAGCCTCGAGCGGTCCAACTGAAAGACCTGACCGTGGTTGCCGGTCCAGCGGTAGATCCGCTCACGCAGCCGGTCCACCTGTTCGGCCCACGGTGACTCGTCCTCGTCCAGTCCGTCAGGCCTGATGACCAGCAGATCGATGTCCGACCTCGTATCACCGTCTCCACGCGCCGCCGACCCGAACAAAGAGGCATGCAGCGGTTGCGGATCCCATGACTGGATCTCGCCGCCCAGCCGTTCGAAGAGCGCATGGCGCACGTTTGCGAGCGATTCAATCGCCGGCCAGCCGAGGTGATCACGGTTCGCAACGTAGAAGACGGCTCTCGCTCGCTCCTCGGCGATCACCACGCCCTGGTCGGCGAGCCGGGCCAACGCCAGCCGAATCCCGTTCGGAGACCCGACTCCCGCGATGCGGTGGATCTCACTTCCTGTCAGGGGACGCGTGGTTCTTGCCAGCACCTCCAGGACAGGCCCGTCCAGTGTTGGCGTGACTATGCGGATCGGATGGGCGACATCCACGAGCCATCACCTCACTATTCTGCGCTCATGCGCACTATCATGAGCATATACGCAGAATAGTGCGCTCTGCCTTAGGGCGGGTCGTTCTCGAACTGGAACTGCACCCGGACGCCGCCGTCCAGCGGTACAACGAGGGTCGTGTTCGAGGCGGCCCACCGCTGCGGGACCAGGAACAGGCGATCGTCGCCCCCCACGAGCAGGCGCAGTCCGCGGTAGCGATAGTTGAAGGTCTGCCCCGCGCCGTTCGTGTACGCCGGCCGGCCGTACCCGTGCAGCTGCCAGTGCGACGGTACGGCGAGGGTGTCCCAGCCGGCCGGGTCGAGCGAGTCCGGCGCGGCGGCGAGGCTGGGCGAGAGCCGGAAGGCCCAGGCACCGTTCAACGACAGCCGCTCGCTGTCGTCGTGCGGCCAGGCTCGGGCAGGCAGCACGTTGTGGCCGGGCGCGAAGGACTCGACATAGCCGTGGTCTGCGGTCACGCCCACCGACCGTATCCTGTGGGGCGGTACACGACCACACACGGTCCAACAATTCCGAACAACGAGATGGCGTCAGGAGGCGGAGCAGTCCTCGCAGATCCCGAGCAGCGCGACGTGCTCCGGGTCCAGCCGGAACCCGAGGTCACGCTGCAGCTTGCGACGTACCGGGTCGAGCGTCTTGCCGTCCACGTCCAGCACGGCGCCGCACTCTGTGCAGCGCACATGGAGGTGCTCCTGGTGCTCCTGCGCCAGCTCGCCGGCCAGGTGGTACGTGGTACCGGCCTTGCCGAGGTGCACGTGCGTGACCAGTCCGAGCTCGCCGAGTGCGTCCAGCGCGCGGTACACGGTGGCCCTGTGGATACCCGGTCGCAGCTCCTCGGCCCGCAGCGCGATCTGCTCGGCGCTCAGGTGCTCTTCGGTGCCGGCCAGGACCTCGGCGACCGCCAGGCGGGCCGTGGTGACCCGCTCGCCCCGGCGGCGCAGCTCGGTGGTCAGCACCTCGACGGAGGTGTCGGTCGACGTCGTCACCTGCCCAGTGTCGCGCATGCCCGGTCACCGCGCAGCCCACAACGCTGATGCGATGCCATCGCATCTAGTCGACGGCGTCAGGGTCGCTGGGTGCCGCGCTCTCATCCAGTTGCGCCTTGACGGCACGGAAGACGTTGCCGTGGATCCGATCGGCGCCGAGACGTGCGATGAAGCCGTCGCGCTCCAGCACGGCTCTGACGGGCGGCTTCAACCGAGCCAGTCGCAGGGTGAGCCCGGCGTCGTCCGAAAGCCGAAGGATCTCGTCCATCGTGGCGGCACCCTGCGAGTCGATGAAGTTGATCCCCTCGCAGTCGAGCACGATTCCGGTGAGGCCCGGTGACGAGTTCGCGACCTGCCGGATCCGGTCGTCCAGTGCGTCCGCGGTGGCGAAGAAGAGGCCGCCATCCAGGCGGATCGCCACGACCTCGGGGTACTGCTCGTCGCCGGGATGGTCAGTGAGCTCGCGGAACACCTGCGTACCTGCTTCGTGACCGAGCACGGGCATCTCGGGACGAGTCGCCACCGAGACGAGCCACAGCAGGGAGAGCCCGATCCCGATCAGCACTCCGGCGAGTACGCCGAAGACCAGGGCTCCTGCGAGGGCGGCCAGTGCGATCCAGAAGTCGAATCGCTGCACTCGCGCGAGCCGCCTCATCTCAGGGACGTCCATCATGCCCATCACCACCGCCTCGACGATCAAGGCGGCGAGGACGGGCGTGGGCAGGTTGGAGAAGAGCGGCGCGAGGAACAGCAGGGTCAGCACCACCATGACACCGGAGGTGAGTGATGCCAGGCTCGACCGAGCGCCGGAATGGTCGTTCAGCGAGCTGGCCGACAGGCTCGTCGATACCGGCATTCCCTGGAACAGACCGGCTCCCGTGTTGGCCATCGACTGCGCCACCGACTCCTGGTCGATGTCGATCGGATACCGGTGCCGGGCGGCGAAGGCCCGGGCATCCCCGGCCGTCTGTGAAAACCCGACGAGGACGAGCGCAACGGCCGCAAGACTCACCGTGGCGGCGTTTTCCCACATCAGGTCCAGAGGCGGAACCGTCAGCGACGGCAGTCCGCTCGGCACATCGCCGACGAGCGCGACACCGTGGTCACCGAGGTCGAGCAGCCACGCGGCCAGCAGTCCGCCGACCACCAGGACGAGCGCACCGGGGACGCGGGGAGCGATCCGCCGCAGGCCGAAGACCACTATCAGCGCCACGGCGCCGACTATCACCGTGGCACGGTGCGCGTCACCGAGTGTGCCGAGCCAGGACCGAAGTTCCTGGAGTGGATTGGACCCTGATACCTCTGTGCCCGTGATCTTCGGCAGCTCGCCGATCACGACGTCGATCGCCGCTCCGAACAGGAAGCCGGTGACGACAGCTCGCGACAGGAACTGCGCGATCCATCCCATTCTCAACACGGCGATGATCAGGAACACGACACCCGACGCGAGCGTGATCCCGGCGACCAGAGACGCTGCGTCCTGCTCCGTGGTCAGACCCGCTGCAACCACCGCACTCGCCGCGATCGCGGCGAGTCCGGAACTGGGGCCCATCGAGATCTGCCGGCTCGTGCCGAAGACGGCGTACAGGATCGCCCCCGCCGCAGCCGCATACAGGCCGTTCTGGAGCGGGATGCCGGCGATCCCCGCATACCCCAGGTTCTTCGGGACGATCAGCGCGGCGACGGCCACGCCCGCGACCAGGTCGCCTCGAAGCCACTGACGGTCGTAAGCGCGCAGCTGGCGGACGAGCGGCACGAGCGTGCGACCCTCGCCCGGCTCCGTTCGACCCCTCACGGCTGCCTCCCCCCTGCCGTCACACGCTGTCGGGGCCGTCGGCCAACTGAGAGCCGCACGTGTGGCCTGGTTCAGTGGGCGACGGGCTCGGCCTCGAGCGCCTGGCG
The DNA here is from genome assembly GCA_035650275.1 of Kribbellaceae bacterium. Classification (GTDB taxonomy): domain Bacteria; phylum Actinomycetota; class Actinomycetes; order Propionibacteriales; family Kribbellaceae; genus DASRHY01. The sequence goes on from DASRHY010000187.1 coordinate 21,580, forward strand.
GGCCTCGAGGTTGGCGGCATGGTCGGCCGCCGAGACCTCCGGCCAGCGCAGATCAAGCGATCTCAGCTTCTCCACCAGTACCCCCGCGACCAGCGCCTGCGTCACCCACCAGTGGTCGGCGGGGATGACGTACCACGGCGCCCACGGGGTCGACGTGGCGGTCAGCGCGTCCTCGAACGCGCTGATGTAGTCGTCGAACCGCGCCCGCTCAGCGACGTCGGCCGCGTTGAACTTCCACTCCTTGCCGGGCACGTCGAGGCGCCTGAGGAACCGCTCCTTCTGCACGTCCTTCGAGACGTGCAGGAAGAACTTCACGACCTTCGTCCCGTTGCGGTCGAGGTGGCGCTCGAAGGCGTTGATGTCCTCGTAGCGCTGCTGCCAGAACTCCTCGCCGCGACCCCCGGGCGGAAGGCGCTGCGGCTCGAGCCACTCGGGGTGCACCTTCAGCGCGACCACTTCCTCGTAGTGCGACCGATTGAATATGCCGATGCGGCCACGCTCGGGGAGGGCTCTGGAGATGCGCCAGAGGAAGTCGTGGTCGAGCTCCTCGGTGGAAGGCTGCTTGAACGAGACCACCTGAACGCCTTGCGGGTTGACGCCTGACATCACGTGCTTGATCACCGAGTCCTTGCCGGCCGCGTCCATTGCCTGCAGGACCACGAGCAGGGCGTACCTGTCACTCGCCCAGAGCAGCTCCTGCGCCTCGGCGAGCTCCGCGATCCCGCGGGTGATCGCGTCCTTCGCCCGCTCCTCGAGCTCGTCCTGGGCGAGATCTGCGAACTCCGGGCCGCCGGTCGCAGTGTCCCTGTCGGCGATGCCGGCCGCTTCACCGGGTGCCACGAGGAACCGTTCAAGCACCCGCTCGCGCGTGCTCATCAGGCTCGGGCTCCCTTCGGTCGCGCGGTGGCCGGCTCATGGCTTGATCATTTGCGGGCGCCGATCCCCCGACGTCACCCCGGACGGATGATTTCGTCATCGGCGAGGATGGGCAGTCTTGACGAATGCGCTGGGAATGGCGGACGTTCGGCGAGCAGTTCGGCGGGGCCGAGGAGCTGCTCGGTTCGATCGAGCCTGAGCACATCGTGGAGAGCGACGAGACCTACTTGATCTCCGCGGAGGGCGTGGACGCGGTCAAGCTCCGCGACGGCCTGATGGACGTCAAGCACCTCGAACAGGTCGACGAAAACGGCCTCGAGCTGTGGAAGCCGGTGATGAAGTCCCCGCTGCCGATCTCGGCGGCCGACGCCCGGGCGGTGCTCGCCGCGCTCCGCGTTTCGGCGCCGCTCGACCGCGACACCTACGACCTCGCCGACCTGGCGAGTGCCGGAGGCGCAGCAGTAGGCGTCGTCCCCGTCCACAAGACACGACGGCGCTACACGTTCGGCGGCTGCATGGCCGAGCTCACGGACCTGCGCGCCGGCGACCGGCCGACGCGCACGATCGTGATCGAGTCCGAGGAGCCCCGGCGCGTGATAGCGGTCGTACGCGAGCTCGGGCTGGG
>DASRHY010000188.1:0-9092 GCA_035650275.1 Kribbellaceae bacterium
GTCTGCCACCTGGCGGGCCACGGCCTTGGCGTCGACCGGCCCACCGGAGTGAAACGGCCAGACCTCGCCGGCCAGGAACGCCGCAAACGCCACCGCGTCGACACGTCGCACCTGCTGGTACGTGACCTTCACCAGCGGATGGTAACCAGCGCAACGCCCGACCGCACCAGAGATCCACCAGCTCATCGGCACGACCAGGCGGAGACGTGATCGACTGCGTTGACGCTGCGTGACGCCCTGCTGGCGGCAGATCCGGATGCCAAGATCGCTCAGTCGCCGGCCGAGGAAAGATCAGGTTCGGAGGCCCGCGGTAGTTCCCGGCGCGGAATGTGACGGGTGCCCAACCGCAACGCCGGTAGTGGTGGATCTCTGTTGTCTCGGGCGGTTGTTTGGTGGTGGTGGCGGCCGTGGTCTGGTTGGTAATCAGAATCTGGTGTAAGAGGCCCGAACAATGTGATCGGTCCTAAGTGGACCTGAGTCGGCGCCAACAGATGATGGCGCAAGCCATGTGCAGGAACGCATCGTGGATGTCGTCGCGGATCGCCCAGCAGATGCGTAGTCGGCGGAACCAGTGCAGTAGGGCGATGCTCTGCTCGACGACCCGGCGTACGGTGCCCAGGCCCAAGCCGTGGGGATGGCCGCAGCCGGCGATGTGTGGCGTGATGCCCTCGGTGCGTAGCAGCCGGCGGTACTTGTCGCGGTCGTAGCCGCTCATCGCCAACGACGGAACCACTGTTCACATCGAACCTACGCTCTCGGCGGGCCGGCCCGCGCTCGCGGCCGTCCCGCACGAGCGGACGGTGTGCTGCTGGCCCGCCACCCCGACCGCACGTGACGGTCCTCGCACCGGGACCTGCACCGGTCGGGTGCAGCGGCGGATCGCCTTGTTGATCGTTCTCCTCGCCGCCGTCCTGACCACCGGTCTGCTGACACTTACGGCCCTCACCGAGGCCGACCGATCACGAGCTCGTGCAGGTCGCCGTCCTCGGCACGATCACATTCGCACTGTGCATACCGGTTCGGCTGCTCGCCCGCCGGTTACGCGACCGCGAGGATGATCGATTCGAGGGACTTGGGTTGCTCGGCCCGGAGCTGGAGCAGGGTGACGCCGGCGGCGATCGTCTTGAACCGGTGCGCAAGATCAGGGTCTATCGTCGGGTCGGCCTCCGCGGCCAGCGCCAACGCGGCCATCCGGACAGCAGTGACATCGTCCGGGCATAACGCACGGCGACGAGCGAACATCGGCTCGGCGATCTCTGCGAGACGGTTGGCGAGAGTCCCGGACCAGGGCGACGTCGGTCGGCCCGCGAAGCTGCGGCACGCTTTGCGCACGGTATCCGACATCGTGTCGAGCGCGACAACGAACCGATCGGTCTCGGCAATGGTGGCGGCCTGTGCTAGGCCGGCGGCGAACGTGTGCCGCATACGGTTGATCGCGTACGGCGGGATCAACGCGTGGGACACTCCCGCTGCCAGTCCCGTCCCAATCATCTTCTCCAGCGCCCGTTTCAGACTCGGGAGGGGATCGCCCAGATTGCCCGTGGCCTCCGGAAGGTCCGATCGGCCGAGCCGGTCAAAGGCCAGCGCGTGGTGAGACACCGTGTGCAGGGCCGGGAGGACCGCGCCCAGCTCGGCGAGCGCCACGGCCAGCCTATCAGCGGCTTTGCGGGCCTCGACCAGGACGCGCATGTGCTCGGCCATCCGCTCACGGGTGTTGCCGACCACCCTCGTCTCGCGGTCGAACTGACCGGACCGGTGGAACGCGGAGCCCAAGATGTCCATATTCGTTCGCGCGGCATCCAACGCACCCAGCGCCGGGGCCACGTGGTCGTCTGGGAGGACGGCCACCTGACCGGTATCGGCGTCCGGGCCGAACGCGTCCGCCAGCAGGGCCACCGCCGCCGCCGCCTGTTCCACTAGGGTGTTCGTCTCGCGGGCGTACACGGCCCGCTGGGCTTCGAAGACCTCCTCGCCCGGAGCCCACGACCGGACGGTTGCGTTCACTGCATCGACGTAGTCGCGCAGCCCTGGGGTGAACCGGACGGTACTGCGCCCGGACACGAACGGATTGACCGACTCGGGAGCAGGCGGAACCCGGAGGCCCGTGAAGCCGGCCAGCCTGATGCCGAAGGCGCGGACGCGGACGTGGACGTGGACGGATATCAGCTGGGCGAGGGTCGGCCAGGTGCCGGTGTCCAGGATCGTGGCGGAGAGCAGGTCAGCACCGGTCAGCTCGTGCGGGGATCTGTTACCGGGCGCGGTCCAGAGCTCCAGGTGTGACCCGTCAGCCCGGGTCCAGACATTGGCCAGTTTCGCGAGCGCGGCGTAGGCCGGGCCGCCGGTCGCGGCGAGATCGTCAAGCTCGGGGCCGGTCGGCAGCCGGTAGCGAGTCTCGCCACTGCCGGCCGCGACCGTGTTGATCCAACTCACGAAGGAGACCGCGTCATGCGCCCACACGCCGGTGACCGGCGACGTCTCCGCCGGCTCGGCCGATCTCGCGCCGTCCGGCGGCGGCACACCTGTGTCCTGCAGGAATAGCTGGTACAGGTTCGCCGAGACCGGCCGGACGCAGATACGAGTGCCGGCGGAGGTCGGGTTGACATGCCGGAGCTGCCGCGTGGCCAGGACACCCGCGACAAGCAATCGATGCGCACTGAACGCGTGGGCGTCGAAGGCCAAGGCGAGGATCCCATTGAGTCGGTCCCGCAACGGCACGCTGAGTTCGGCGCCGGTCTCCGTGCACTCGAAGGCAAGGGACAACGCGTTGATGGTGCCCGATTCGATGCACGCCCGCGCGATCTGGTCGGCGTCGCCGCCGGCCATCGCCAGGAGGGTAGTCTCCCGCCACCAGGGGTCGTCCACGGCAGCGGTGAGAATGCGCTGGAGGTTGCTTTCCCGGATGTGCTTACCGGCGAGATACTCCTGGAAAGTGAGATGGGCGAAGGCGTAGTGGTCGTGTTCGTGCTCGACCAGGAGCCCAGTGGCACTGATGTCGATGAGGAAATCGTCCGCCGATGTTATGGCGGCCAGCTTCCTCAGCCCCGGGCGGATGAACTGCATCATCTCGCGCGTCCGAAGTACGCTTACCCGCCGGCGCATCATGGCGAAGGCCAGCTTCGCCAACAGACGCTCTTTGCTCGGGCCGAGGAGTTCCGCCGGCAGCCCCTTGGCCTCCCCGCGGCGCCACAGCATCACCTGGCAGACCTCGCTGTAGAGATCGGCCCGACTGCCGGGCAGTGACCCACGGTACCGGTGCACGTTAACGATCATGGTCAGCAGCAGCGGGTTGACCGTGAGATCGTGCAGGGCCGACGTCGCCGCCAACCGCTCGGTGAGGTCGTTGGCCGCCTCTTCGGCGCGGATCTCCGCGCCCCGTCCGCTGTCGTCGGCAACGCGGCGTTCGACCGCCAGATACCACCCGCGCAGAAACAGTCTGACCTGGTCGTCCGTGAAGGGTCGCACCTGAGTGACCTGGGCCGTGTCAATGGCGGCCGTCCGGTAGCCGTGCGGTCGCGAGGTGACGACATAGTCATTGGCCGGATTCGCCGCGATCAGTCGGTTGACCCAACGGGTGACCTGGGTCCGCTCATCCGGCCGGGCCACTTCGTCCAGACCGTCGAGCAGGACGACGCACCTGCCCTGTCGGAGGCAGCTTTCCCACCAACCCGGTGGTTCACTGGTCTTAAGCGCGGGCAGCGTCTCGCGGAGAAGCCGGGGCAGGCTGACCGCGGGATCGGCGATGATCCGCGGCGCGTAGTCCCGCAGCTCGAGGAGGATCGGAACCGGTCGACGGAATTCCTTCGGCGACTGCGCGATGCGCCGCGCCACGTGCCGTAGCAGGGTCGTCTTTCCGCTGCCCGGTGCACCGATGACGGCGAGCGTGTGGGGTTGAGGTCGGTTCAGGAACTCCCAGATCGACCGTCGCTGGGTCACATCGACCGGGACACCGGCCAGCAGTCCGCCGGGCACAAGATTCGGGGACTGCGGCGCGAGGCTCAGGTCGACGAAGACATCGTCGAGCTCCGGTGTGAAGTCCCCCGGGGTCGCGAGTCCTTTCAACTCGAGGAACCTGCGGGGAGACTCCAATATCCAGGTCCGGTACGCATGTTCGTAACGGGAGATCCGCCGGCTTAGCCTCTGGTCGAAATCGGTGGCCAGCTGTGCCAGCCGGCGCTTGACGATCTCCGCCGCGATAGGGGCGATCATTGACCCGATCATCACGAGAACGACCCATGCGATCAGGATGGCCAGTGCCGCGAGCGGATGCTGCGAGAGGAGGTCCTGCCAGATAGCGACGATCAACGCGGGGGCACCGACCATGGTCAGGCCAGCAATGAGCGTCCGCTCCGCTCGCGACATCTGTTTTCGCCGCCTCGAAATGACCCCGTGACCGTCTCGTCTGCCGGGAGCAATTGTCGCCTCATCCCATCTGACGCGGAAGCCCATTGCTGACACCTGACTGCCTCCGGTGGGAGCACTTACCGGCTGACCCGCGATGCCACATGCACTGACGAATGCAGGAACACCGTCGGCGCCGGGAGACGTAGCAGAGTTCCGGGTGCTCAGGCCCATGGAGCTGCGGTGGCCGACCAGCCGCTGGATCTGGTCCGCCGGAACCGAAGGCGGTGTTCGCGTCCTGGTGGCCGAAGGCAGACGGACCGGAACAGGTGGACACGCTGACTTCGTACCCGAACTCCAGCTCGGGGCAGGTGCGAAACTCTAGGAGGTAGTGGCGTCAACAACCATCAAACGCCCCCGCGGACATGCGCCGTCACGGGCGGCGAGGGCGCCTCAAGCGAGTGAGCCTCACCGCGGCGGCCGGCACGACGCTCATGCTGACCGTGATGGCCGGCACAGCACACGCGACCATCGCGTCGATCCCCGGCGGATGGGCAAATGTCGTACCGACGTGGGCCGACTTCTGCTCGACAAGCAACCTCTACGTCACCTTTGTGGTTCGCGCACGCCGTCGTCCCAGGCCATGAGATGGGCGGCGACGTCACAGTTCGCCCGGGCCAGTGTGCCCACTTCCCGCCGCCGGTCTCCGGATCGAAGTTCCGGCTGTGGGGTGCCAATACCCGGTCACGGCCATGAGCTGGCAATTCCTGTCAATTTGCGTTGGACAAGTTCGATAAACTCGAACGTGTTCAAGGAAGTGCGCCGCGCCTGTTGAACGTGTTCATGTCCAACGTCACGATGGATCACGTCCGTCGGCAAATGCCGGGTCTACGAAGTTAACCGGGCATGTCTTGTGGCGTTGTAACCGGTGACGGTGTGAGGTGAGGTCCGTGGTGGCGGTAGAGCGTCCTATGTAGACAAGACCCGTAGCCCTGCGTGATCATGGCTGGTGTCTAGGCAGACACTCACACGAGGGCCACGGGCTTGGTCAACGATACGACGTTGCTGCTGGGGTTGTGCGGGTTGGCCGCCGAACGGGTCGAGTTGGACGCCCACGGCCAGCCGGTGGTGCACCTGGTCACCGCCGACGATGAGGCGGCCCGCTGCCCGTCGTGCCGGCTGATGTCGGTCTCGCCGAAGGAGTGGGTAAGCACCCGTCCGCGGGACCTGAGCGTTGGCGGGCGTGGTGTGACGCTGTTGTGGCGCAAGCGCCGCTGGCGATGCGCCAACCCTGACTGTGGCAGGAGCTCGTTCACCGAGCAGGTGCCGGCGGTGCCGGCCCGGCACCGGCTGACCAGCCGTCTGCGGGCGGCATCAGGCGCCGCGGTAGGCGACCGCGGGAGCACCGTGACACAGGCTGGCCGAGACCTGGGCCTGTCCTGGCCGACGGTGATGGCCGCGCTGACCGCCCACGCCGGCCAGGTCCTGCCTGAGCAGCCGGACCCCGTCGACGTGCTCGGCATGGACGAGACCCGCCGCGGCCGACCTCGTTGGCGGCTGGACCCGGACAGCGGCGTCTGGGAGATGATCGCTGACCGGTGGCACGTCGGGTTCGTCGACATCGGCGGCGGGCAGGGGCTGCTCGGCCAGGTCGAGGGACGCACCGCCCAGGTGGTCGTCGACTGGCTGGAGCAGCGTCCGAAGGCATGGCGCGACGCCGTGCGCTACGTGGCCATCGACATGTGCACCGTGTTCCTGTGCGCCATCCGGGCAGCCCTACCCCAGGCGAGCATCGTCGTGGACCACTTCCACGTCGTCCAACTGGCCAACAAGGCGCTGGCCGACGTACGCCGACGCACCACCTGGACCCTACGTGGGCGACGAGGGCGCAAAGGCGACGGCGAGTGGGACGTACGTAACCTGCTCACCCGCAACCACGAGGACCTGTCCGAGCAGCGGTTCGCCAGAATGTGGAACACCCTGGTCGACCTCGGTGACCCCGGCTACGACATCCTGGCCGCCTACATCGCCAAAGAGAAGCTGCGTGACCTGCTCGCGCTGGCCCACACCGGCCCAGACCCCCACCGCATCCGCCAGCGGCTGCTCGACTTCTACCACTGGTGCGCGCAGGCCGACCTACCCGAACTCGAACGCCTCGCCACCACCATCGACCAGTGGTGGCCCCACATCGAGGCGTTCCTGCACACCGCCATCACCAACGCCACCAGCGAAGGCATCAACCGAGTCGTCAAACTCGTAGCCCGCAACGCCTTCGGCTTCCGCAACCCCATCAACCAACGTCTACGCACACGATGCGCAACCACCCGCCGCGCCCGCGGACACCTCAAGCCCGGTTAACTTCGTAGACCCCAAATGCCGAGGTCACAGCAGTGGCCGAGTACTTGCACCCCACACGCACCTAATACGAGGCCAGACGCGCAGCAGCGTCGTCAAGAAAGTCAGCGGGAGCGCTGTGGCCACGCGCTGCCGGTGCTCAACGGTTCGGTGTGCCTGCTGACGCACCCCGGACCTCGTCGGTGCCGGAGAGTGCCGCCTCTCGGAGCGGAGTGTGGCAGTAGTTAGCCGGCAGTGAGCCGTTTCCAACCCCATTCGGGATTGAAGATCACGGGTTGATGTCGACGGCGTGTCGATCGTCCACATGAGACGGTCGGGTCGCCCAGGGGAGTCTCACCCCTGGGCTCCCACAGATCCCGGCGTGACAGTCTCCTGTCACCGGGCTCTTCTCAACCTCGCCGCTAGAACTCGGGGACCCACTGCCAGTGCGTGAAGAAGCGCGGGTGTTGGCGGGTGGTCCGCGTCCACGCCGCGTGCGCCTTCTTGAAGGTCCTCAGTCGCTTGTATTTCTGTCTCATCCAGCGCACCAGGTAGCTGTTGATGCGCTTGAACAGCGGATACAGCTGCGACCGGTAGAACCGGCCGTAGTAGTTCATCCACCCGGACACAATGGGGTTGATCCATCGTGCCAGGTCCTGCTCGGTGAAGGTGACGTGGCGGTGCAGCCGCCAGGACCGCACCTGCGCGCTCATCTTCTTCAGCGCGGTCTTGCTGACCGCCGGGCCGAACCCCGTGAACACCTTCCCGTGTCTGCTGCGCACTGCCCTGGCTCGGAACGTGAACCCCAGGAAGTCGAACGACGTGTGCTCGTGCGAGCCTGCTCGCCGTCCATCTTTGCAGTACACGATCCGTGTCTTGTCCGGGTGCAGCCGCAGCCCGACCTGGTCCAGCCGCTGCCCGATCGCCGCGGCCACTATACGGGCCTGGTGTTCGCTGCGGCAGTGCACCACCGCGTCGTCGACGTACCTCTCGAACGGCACGGTCGGGAACGTCCGTGCCATCCACGAGTCGAACGCATAGTGCAGGAACAGGTTAGCCAGCACGGGTGAGACCGCCGACCCCTGCGGGGTACCGCGGTCCCGCTCGGCCCGCGTGCCGTTGGGCATCTGGATGGTAGCGGCCAGCCACCGCGTCACATACAAGACGACCCAGGGCTGGTCGGTGTTGGCCCGCACCGCTTTGATGATCAGATCCCAGGGCACGCTGTCGAAGAACTTGGCGATGTCCAAGTCGATCACCCAGTCGTACTCCCAGCAGCGCTGCCGGCACCGGCCGACCGCGTCCAGCGCCGACCGGTGCGGCCGGTACCCGTAGGAGTCGGGATGGAACGTCGGTTCCACTGCCTGCTCCAACCGAGCGGCCACCACGGTCTGCGCGATCCGGTCCGCCACGGTGGGCACTCCGAGCATCCGGGTGCCACCGCCATGCGGCTTCGGTATCTCCACCGCCAGCACCGCGGGCGGAAAGTAACTGCCCGAAGACATCCGATTCCAGATCTTGTACAGGTTGTTCTTCAGATCCGTCTCGAACATCTCGATCGAGCAGCCGTCCACCCCCGGCGCGCCCTTGTTGGCCCGCACTTTCAGATAGGCCCGCCACACCTCCTGTTTGGAAATCTCAAACGACCTGCCTGACGACCTCTGCTCGTCCACCCGACTCCTCCCAGGCATCCACCTGGTTGATCACATGTACGAACCACGGTTGAGCCGGCCCCTTCGCTCCACTCCCACCGCATCAAGCAGGAGGATCACCACTACTACGGACCGGTCCGCCTGCGTGTCCCGCGACGGTACTCACCCCCTCGCGCTTCAGACGCTTGGGAAACTCCCTGTCGCCCCGACCGCCGTTCGGGCCGGGGACAGTATCGGGTCACGCCCTCCCACGTTCCACACGAAAGCCGCAGACCGAGCTCGCGCCTCCTCTGCGCCGGGCACCGCCTGGCCAATACTCGGGCACCCGCCAGACTCATCCCGGGCCGAGCTTAAGAACCCGGTTTCGATGCCCCTTCATACCTAACGACGCTTCCACGGAGAATCCCTTGCGGGACATTCGATGCAACGCCTTCTCGATCCCCACCTGACACCTGACCGGCGCCTTTTCCCTCGACGCTCACCACGATAGTCTTCAACTAACGCAGCTGAGGGCGGTTTGAAGCCTCCCCCCGAAGGGCGGCTCCGAAGGGCCAGCAATCCTTCATCTTTCGTGCAACACCGCATTCGACCGCCCGCTACTCGCGATCTCCCGCGTTCGTGGCGCACAAGCTCCCGGTAGATGGCAAGTCGACCAAGACTTCCGCCGTCAACCAAGGAGCTTCGGTGACCTATCCTGGCACGGTCGCGCTCTCGCGTGCACACCTGACCCACCTGGCCTGCCTGATCCGCGCCCACCGGCAAGCCATC
>DASRHY010000189.1:0-13814 GCA_035650275.1 Kribbellaceae bacterium
ATCGCCACCGTCGGCCTGTCCGGCCACATCATCGTGCGCACCGCGGAGGTGACCATGGTCTGCCCGCTGGCCGACGGCGAACGCGTCAAGGAGCTGGTCGCCCAGGTCCAGTCCCAGTACGGCCCCCGCTTCACCTGACCCCGGCCTCCTTCGGCGCTACAAGTCTTGGGGACCCCGCACACCTCATTGCGTGTGCAGCGTCCCCAGGTGGTGGGTGCCCGGCTTGTGGTGCCGCCCTCGGGTTGCAACTTGGTAGCCGAGCCCGAAGCCGGGCGCCGAGCCAGGACGCGGGCGCCGGGCAAGTCCGCCGGGCCTGGCCTTGTCAGCAGCCGGGCGGGCTGCCAGGCGAGCCGGCCAGGTGATCGCCGGCCGCGAGTGGGGTCACTTCGTCGGGTGCATCCAGTGGCGACAGGTTCTGCGGACTTCGCACAGCTTGTTGCGTGTGCAGTGTCCCCAGGTGGTGTCTCGGCCGCGCCCGCCTGGCAAGGGGTAGCTGGCCAAGCGCCGGAAGGGGAGCAGGGGGGGTGACGTGGAGGGTCAGCCGCCTTGGGGCTCGGGGGAGTCGGACGCGGGGTACTGCTCGATGAACTTGGAGAGTGCCTCGCCGCTGACGCTGGTGCAGAACTGGCGGTGCCCGGACTGGCTGGACGCGAACTTCTCCTCGGTGGAGGTGTCGGTCGGGCCGCCCCAGTGCGAGAAGGCGATGTTCTTGCCGGCAGGCCAGGCGGCACCGTCGGACGCGTGGAACGGCGCGGCGATGAACTTGCCGTTGGCAACTTCGGGCAGCTTGCCCTTGGCGATCCGCTCGATCTGCTCCATCTGGTCGCTGTCGCCGGCGATCGTGTCGTTGTACCAGAGGATCGTGTAGCCGTGCTCCAGGTTGTGCACCAGGTTGCCGACCGGCGGCCGGTCGGAGGCGTCGTAGAAGGTCTTGCCGAACTCGGCCCAGGTCTGGTAGTGGCTGCCGTTCGACGGCGGCGACTGCGCGTACTTGATCGCGGTGCCGTCCGGCTGGTGGTCCTGGTTGCCGGAGGCCTTCTCGGTGGTCGGGGCGTCGCAGCCGGCCGCCGACATCGCCATCCCGGTCTCGGCGATCGCCGTGTTCTTGATCCGGGAGTCCTGGATCAGCCTGATCGCCGGGTAGGCGATGATGGCGAGCCCGACAACGGCCGCGACGACGACGATCAGGATGGTGCGGCGCCTGTCGGCCTTGGCCTGGTCGCGCTGCATCTTCTCGATCAGCTCGCGCCGCGCCTGCTTCTGAGACTTGCCCACGGTGTTCGTCTTCCGGCTCGGTTGCGGTCCCGCCGGGCGGCGGGCGTGCGGGGGAGAGTGTACGCAGGAATGCTGAGAAGTCGCCGAGAAAGGTAGGTCACCGAGACCCGAACGAGACCCGGCCACCGTCCAGCGCGACGCCGTACCCCTCGGCGTGCAGCAGTACCGCCAGCCGCTCCACGACCGCCCCGACGGCGAGCCGGTCCGTCCCGGAGACGGTGAACGCGGCCTCTGACACCGTGACCGCCACGTCGCGACCGGCGTACGGCGGGCCCAGCGCGGCCTCGACGAGCCGGGACGCCAGCGCGGGGTCGAGCGCTCGCAGGCCGGCCGGGGTACGGCGTGCGGTCGCCGCCGCCCAGGCCGCTTCCCGGGTACCGAGGCTGAACAGGTCGGACTCGGCGTCGCGGACCAGTGCCGCGGCGCCGGAGCCGTGCTCGCCGGCCGGCAGGACGACGTCGTCGGCACCGCGCACGATCGCCACCGGGATACCGTCGGCCTTGCCCTTCACCAGCTCGCTGGCGGCGGCCAGCTCGTCCGCGATCGCGGGCAGCGTGACGGCGAGCGTGTTGCCGTGGCTGTCCGTCGTACCGCGCAGGTCCTCGATCACGTCGATGCCCGCGGCACCGATCGCCAGGTCCATCTGGCCGTTTCGCCACGGCCGGCCGAGGGTGTCGGTGACCACCACGCCGACGTTCACCCCGTACCTGGACCGCAGCCCGTCCCGCAGCGCCCGGGCGGACGCGTCCGGGTCGACCGGCAGCAGCAGCACCGTGCCCGGCGGGGTGTTGGAGGTGTCGGCACCGGCGGCGGCCAGCACCAGCCCGTGCCGGGTCTGCACGATCCGGGTGTCGCCGCGCTGCGCGACCACCCGGACCAGCTCGGCGTCGATGGCCTCGGTCCGGTCCACCCCGGACAGGGACCGGCCCTCGGCCTTGCTGACGATCTTGGACGTCACCGAGATCACGTCGCCGTCGAGCAGCTCGGCGAACTCGCCGATCAGCTCGGCCAGATCGGCGCCCTCGGCAACCTCGGGCAGCCCGACGACCGGGATGACCTCGAGACCCTTGCGCATCAGCGCACCTGTTCCGCGAGCCCGAGTGCCGCCTCGGCGATCGCCGCGGTCAGGTCCTCGTCGCTCATCCACAGCGGTACGGCGCGCGCGGCGATGCCCGCGTCGGTGACGGCCGGCAGCTGCGCGGCGTCGGAGGTGTCGAGCAGCCAGCCGTCCAGTACGCCGCCGGCCGGCCGGGCACCGTAGTGCCGGGCCACCGCGGACGCGGACGACTCGACGCCGATCGCGGCCAGCACCTTGTCGGCCATCCCGCGGACCGGGCTGTCGCCGATGATCGGCGAGACCCCGACCACCGGCGCGGACGTCTCCCGCATCGCGTCCCGGATCCCCGGTACGCCGAGGATGGTGCCGACCGAGACCACGGGGTTCGACGGCGGCAGCAGCAGTACGTCGCAGTCCGCGATCGCATCGATCACGCCGGGTGCCGGCTTGGCCTGATCCTGTCCGACCACGACGATCTCGTGCGCCGGCACCTCGGCGTGCAGCCGCACCCAGTACTCCTGGAAGTGCACCGCCCGGCGGCCCTCGGAATCCTCGATGACCACGTGCGTCTCGACCCGGTCGTCGGTCATCGGCAGCAGCCGCACCGGCAGCTGCCAGCGGGTGCACAGCGCCTCGGTGACTGCGCTCAGCCCGAACCCGGCGTCCAGCATCTGGGTCCGGACGAGGTGGGTGGCGATGTCACGGTCGCCGAGCCCGAACCAGGTCGGCTGCACGCCGTACGCGGCGAGCTCCTCCTTGACCAGCCAGCCCTCGTCCTCGCGGCCCCAGCCGCGCTCGGCCGAGATGCCGCCGCCCAGGGTGTACATCACGGTGTCGAGGTCCGGGCACACCCGCAGCCCGAACAACGTGATGTCGTCCGCGGTGTTGCCGATCACGGTGATCTCGGCGTCCGGGCGCGCCCGCACCAGACCGCGCAGGAAGGTCGCGCCGCCGATCCCGCCGGCCAGAACTGTCAGTCGCATGGTCACGAGTCTGCCGCAGGTCGCCAACAGTGATTGCGTCAGGCATCCGAGGCGCGGACCGCTGCATCGATATGCTGCCGAGGTCAAACCTCGAATCTGATGGGAGGCCCTCGTGGTCACCGACGCAACAAAGAAGCTCAGAGAGCCGGTCGCGTATCTGTTGCTTGCCTTCGTCGGCCTCTACGCGCTGGCGTCCCTGCTCTACCTCTTCGTGGACACGGACTTCACGTCGAAGGCCCAGGCCGTGCAGCAGGTGCTGGCATTGCCGGACCTCGGGGGCTTCGCCGTGCTGCTCGCGTCGCTCGGCGCGGTCGCGCTGGTCACCGGGTTCGGCGAGCGGACCCCGAACGCGCGCACCGTGACGCTGGCGGCGTTGGTGATGGTGGCTGTCCTCACGGTCATCCTGCTGATCGCGGCGATCTCGGGGTTCTCCGACGACGTGAGCAGCGCGCTGGTCAAGCTCTCGCAGTTCCTGTACCGCCTCGGTGGCCTGACCATCTACGGGCTGGTCGGGTTCATCCTGCTGAAGACGTTCCAGGCGATTCCCGCACCGGTGAAGGCGATGCAGCCGGGGCCGCACGGCCAGTTCGGTGGCCAGCCGCAGTTCCCCGGCCAGCAGCCCGGAGGGTATGACGCCGGCCAGTTCGGCGGGCAGCCGCAGTACGGCCAGCAGGCTTACAGCCAGGGCCAGTACGGCGACCCCGGCCAGGTCCAGTACGGCGACGCCGGGCAGAGCCAGTACGGCGACGCCGGGCAGAGCCAGTACGGCGGCTACGGCACCGGTGCGGCGGCCGGGTACGCGAGTGCGCAGTCCGGCGAGCAGTCCGGTCAGAGCGGTGCCGAGTCCGGTCAGCAGCAGTGGGGCGCGGACAGCGGTGCCGCCGAGGGTGGCTGGGGCCAGGACGCGGGCCAGCAGCAGTGGGGCCAGCAGGCCGACGCCGGCCAGCAGTCGTGGGGCGGGCAGCAGTGGGGCCAGGACGCGGCCCAGAGCGCGGAGCAGCCGGGCGGGCAGGACGCGGGCCAGCAGTGGGGCGCAGAGAGCGGCGACACCCAGCAGTGGCCGCAGGCCCCGGAAGCCGGTCAGCAGTGGCCGCAGGCCCCGAGCTCCGGTCAGCAGTGGGGCCAGCAGGCCGACGCCGGCCAGCAGTCGTGGGGCGGCGACGCCTGGCAGCAGGGTCAGCAGGGCCAGGACCAGGCTCAGCAGAGCTGGGGGAGCCAGCAGGGCTGGGGCCAGGAGTCGCAGACGCAGGGCTGGGACCAGCCGGCCGCCGGCGGCGAGTCGGCGGACGCCTCGACGGCTGCCGGGTCAGCCACCGGCTCTGACGCAGGTGCCGACGCGGGGCCCGATGACGCGCTGTCCGCGAACGGTGACGCCGACCGGGGCACCGACGCACCGGCCGACGAGTCCGGCGAGCAGTCGCAGGACCCGGAGCAGGCGAAGAAAGAGGAGGCCGGCCAGCAACAGGGCTGGTGGTCGCAGCCCCCGCAGTAGCAGCCGAACCATTGGATCCGGGTCGTCGATGCACACATCGGCGGCCCGTCCATTTGCCCCATTAGCAGACAACCGCTTGACTTTGGTGGATTGCAGGAATGTAATTTCATTCGTGTCGTTCGTTAGGACACTCGGAATCGGGGACCGAAGCGTGGTGCGGGTGTGGACCTGCAGCACGCAGACGGACGAGGTCAGGCGAGTGGGCCGCAACCCACCCGCGCAGGGAACGAACAGGGTCGAGGAGGTCGTACCGTGACAGAGCTGATGGCGATTGTCGAGGGCGACGCGATCGAAGACGAACTCAACTGGCAGGAGCGGGCGCTGTGCGCCCAGACGGACCCCGAGGCGTTCTTCCCGGAGAAGGGCGGCTCGACCCGGGAGGCCAAGAAGGTCTGCCTGGGGTGCGACGTCCGTGGCGAGTGCCTTGAGTACGCCTTGCAGCACGACGAGCGGTTCGGTATCTGGGGCGGCTTGTCGGAACGTGAGCGTCGCAAACTGAAGAAGCGCGCAGTCTGATCGTTGCCGGACACTGTGGGCCCGGCCCGGCCCACAGCGCGGCAGCCAGGGGACCAGGCAAGGGGCAGCCAAGGGGGAGCCAGGGGGCGGCACACAGGCGGCCCACGCTGTGAGCGCGACGCCGCGACGACGGTGGGATTCCCGTCGCGTTAGGGTAGTCCGCGCCCCGGCCAGCATGGGACGGTGGCAAACGCCCCTCCCGACAGCCCCGAGGTGCAGCTACTCCGCATGGAACAACAGGCCCCTGCAGGCTGGGAGTTCTTCGACTCGGCCGACTTCCCGGCGACCAGTCCGGACGACCCGTTCGCGCGCGCCTCGCTGCGCCACGTCGTCACCGCCGTCGTGGTTGCCCACAACGGCGCCGAGTGGCTCCCCCGGCTGACCGAGGCACTCTGGGCGCTGGAACGGCGCCCGGACCGGCTGATCGCGATCGACACCGGGTCCACCGACGACACCGCCGCCCTGCTCGCCGACCTGCCCGCCGTGGAACCGCTGGTGACCGCATCGGCACGCACCGGATTCGGTGCGGCCGTCTCCCGCGGTGTCCAGGCCGTCGGCTTCGCGCCGGTGCAGCCACTCGGGTACGGCGACGACGGCGCGGAGGTGGTCGAGTGGCTGTGGCTGCTGCACGACGACTGCGCACCGGCACCGAAGGCGCTCGAGCAGCTCTTGCTGCAAGCAACAATCAACCCCGAGATCGGGGTGTGGGGGCCCAAGCTGCGGACCTGGCCGCGGGAGCGCGCGCTGCTCGAGGTCGGCGTCACCACCTCGCTCGGCGGTCGCCGCGACACCGGGATCGAGCCGGGTGAGTTCGACCAGGGTCAGCACGACAAGGTCCGCGACGTCCTGGCGGTCAGCTCCGCCGGGATGCTGGTACGACGCGACATCTGGCGGGACCTGAAGGGTTTCGACCCGCGGCTGCCGATCTTCCGCGACGACATCGACTTCGGCTGGCGGGCCCGCCGGGCCGGGCACCGGGTCGCGGTCGCGCCGGACGCGGTCGTGTACCACGCGCAGGCCGCGGCCAGCGGCGAGCGGGAGATGGCCGGCACGCGGCGGCATGTGTACCAGGTGGACAAGGCGCACGCGTACTACACCGTGCTCGCGAACGCGCCCGGCCGGATGCTGCCGCTGCTGATGCTGCGGATGCTGTTCGGCACCGTGCTGCGGTCGCTGTGGTTCCTGCTCGGCAAGACCCCGTCGGGCGCCGTTGACGAGTGGACCGCGTTCCTCGGCACCCTGCTGGCCGGTGGCTGGATGCGGGCCCGGCGGGACCGCAAGACGCTGCGCTCGGTTCCGCACGACCGCTACAAGGACCTGTTCTCCAAGTCGGTGCACGCGATCCGGCGCAACCTGGAGGAGACCACCAGCGGTATCTCCGAACGGCTGCGCGAGGCGTGGACGGACGAGGACGAAGAGCCGGTCCACCCCACGGCGCGCCGGGCCCGGACCACGGTCACGGTCGCCGCGGACCAGCCGCAGTGGCGCCGGCAGCTGATCCGGCGGCCGTTCCTGGTCGCCTGGGTGGCGCTCACGGTCGGTGCGCTGCTCGCCGCCCGCGGTGTGGTCGGGTCCGGCGTCCTGCGGTCGAGCATGCTGCTGCCGCCGCACGACAGCCTGGGCGACCTGTGGCGGGCCGCGGCGACGGCGCCGGAGGGCGTCACGCCGCCGGCTTGGCTCGGGCAGCTGTCCGTGATCGCCACCGTCACGCTCGGCAGGCCGTCGCTGGCGACAGACCTGCTGCTGCTCGCCGTCGTACCGCTGTCGGCGTGGTCGGCCTGGTCGTTCCTGCGCCGGATCGTGCTGAACCGGTCGGCCCGGGCCTGGGGCGCCTCGGCGTACGGGCTCGCGGTGGTCGCCGGCGGCGCTGTCCAGCAGGGCAGGATCGGGACCTGCGTCGCCGCGCTGGTGCTGCCGTTGCTCGCCATCGCGCTGCACACCATCCTGCGCCGCCGCAGGGCGGCCACCCAGGGCAGCTGGCGAGCCGCCTGGTTCGCCGGCGCCGTGCTCGCCCTGCTGGTGGCGTTCACGCCGGCACTGGCGGCCCTGCTGCTGCTCGGCATCGTGGTCGCCGGCGTCGTCGTGGCACGGCGCAACCGGCGGCAGGGCAACCAGCTGTTCTTCGCCGCCGCACTCGGGCCACTGCTGGTGCTGCCATGGACGATCGAGCTGGTCCGGCACCCGTCCCGGCTCGGTCAGGAGGCCGGCGGTACGCCGACAACCGCGGCCGGGCCCGGCGACAGCGTGCCGCACCTGGTCACCGCGGTCCCGGACGCGCCCGGCACGCTGTGGTTCCTGGCCGTTCCGCTGGTGCTGGTCGCGCTGCTGAGCCTGGTCCGCGGCAGCCGGCAGCGGTTCGAGCTGGCCGGCTGGGCGGTCGCGGTCGCCGGGTTGCTCGCGACGCTGCTGAGCAGCCGGCTCGGCGGTGGCAGCGGTCCGCTGATGTTCCTCACCACGGTGGCGTGGATCAGCGTCGTCACGGTGGCCTGGGGATCGGCTCGCCGGGAGACCGCCCCGCTGATGCGCGGCGCGATCGGCCTGGTGCTGGCCGCGACCGTGGCGACTGGCGGCTGGTGGCTCATTCGCGGCGATGACGGTCCGCTGCGGCGGGAGCCGGCGCAGGACCTGCCGGCGTACCTGGTCGCCGCCCAGGAGCCACCGCAGAACGCGACCATCATCGTGCTGCGCCAGCTGCCGGACGGCGGCAGCCGGTACGCGATCGTCCGCGACGGCGGTCCCCGGATGGGCGCGATCGAGGCCGAGGCGCCCGCCGCCGCGAACCGTCAGATCACCGAGGTGCTGTCCGCGCTCGGCGGCGGTGGCGTCGGCGACGAGGCCGCGCGGCTGGAGCGGCTAGGCGTCGACTACGTGTACCTGGCCCCACCGGTCGACCCGACCCTGGTCGCCACCATGGACACGGTCTCCGGTCTGAACCGGTCCAGCGCGGAGGAGGGCGGCGCGGCCTGGCTGGTCGACGTACCGCCGAGCGGGACCGCGCAGCCGGCCGACGTCGCCCACAACGGCTGGCGGCTGGCCGGGATCCTTGCCTGGCTGGTCACGCTGGTCTTCTGCCTGCCGACCGCGCGCCGTTCGGTCGGCGGTACGCATGGCACACACGCGAGGAGGGCTTCGTCGTGACCGGGCTGCTGAACCACGCGTGGTTCCGGATCGGGGCCGCGGTGGTCGCGCTCGGCGCCGTGGCCGGCGCCGGTGTGCTGGCCGGTACGCCGGCACCGGACACGCCGGATGCGGAGACCCGGGTCGAGAAGGTGGTCGTCGCCCGGGCCGCGCTGGGCTGCCCGACGGTCGGTGCCGACCGGGCGACCACGACGGCGGTGAACGCGGCGGTGCCGGCGCTGCCGGAGGGTACGCCGGTCGCGCCCGGCCGGCCCACGCCGGTCGAGGTGCGCAAGCTCGGCGCCGGCGTGCTCGGCACGATCAAGCAGCGCGGCCGCGGCATCACCGTGTCCGAGGGCGTCACCCCGGTACCGGTGGCGGTTCGGGCGACCGGGCCGCTGGCCGCCGGTACCGCGGCCACCGTGACCTCGACCGCGTCCAGCGGAGTGAACCGCGGGATGGCCAGTACGGCATGCGCGACGCCGAGCGCGGAGTTCTGGTTCGCCGGCGCGGGCTCGGCCGTCGGGCGTCGCGACGTACTGGTGCTGACCAACCTGGACGACGCGAATGCGAGCGTGGACGTGACGTTCTACGGCGCCGCCGGGCAGCTGGAGAACTCGGCCGGGAACGGCATCGTGGTCCGCGGCCGGAGCCAGGCCGAGGTGTACATGCGGACGGTCGTACCCGGGCAGCGCGAGCTCGCGATGCGGGTGGTGTCGACCGGCGGCCGGATCGCCGCCGCCATCCGCGACAACGTCACAACCGGGCCGGTGCCCGCCGGTGTCGACTGGCTGTCGCCGTCGGCCGAGCCCGCCCGCGAGACGGTGCTCCCCGCGGTCGCGCCGGGCGCCGGCGCCCGGGTGCTGACCGTGGTCAACCCTGGCGACCTGCAGACCACTGCGACCGTGAACGTGCTCAGCCGGAACGGGCGGTTCCGGCCGGCCGGGCGGGACACGATCGTGATCCCGGCGGGCGGGATCCGCTCGGTCCGGCTGGACGAGGCGGCTCGCGGCGAGGCGGCCGCGGTAGCGGTCAGCGCCGAGGAACCCGTGTTCGCCGCGCTGCGGATCATCGACCAGAAGAACACCGACTTCGCCTCGCTCGGCTCCACGACGCGACTGACCGGTCCGTCGTACCTGGTGCTGCCCCCGCACGCCGACCCGGCCACGCTGATCCTGACCGCGCCGGGCGACGCCGGGTCGGCGCACGTCGAGCTGCGGTCCGCGAACGGGTCGGTCGTCTCGCGCCGTACTGTCAAGGTCAAGGCCGGATCCAGTACGGCGCTGCCGCTGGCGGCGTCCAAGATCAGCACCTACCTGGCGGTCTCGCCGGGCGAGGGCGGTGGCGTCGCAGGCGCGGTCACCCTGACCCCGTCCACCAAGCCCGCCGCCGACGCCGTCCACGGAGTTGCCGCCTGGCCGCTGACCACGTCCCTGGTCTTCCGGGCCCAGCTCGGCGCCCACCCCGACGTCCGCGCCGCCCTCCGCCCCGCCGGCTGACCCCGCCGGCTGACCCCGCCCAATGACCCGTTGGTCAGTCCGCCGGGCCGCCTTCTTCGAAGTCGGGGTCGATCTGGTCGGGGGAGAGGCCGAGGACGTCCGCGAGCTCGAGGACCAGGGCCGAGCGGATCATCCAGGTCAGGCCGGCGCCGATGCGCTCGGCACGCAGCTCGATCGGGCGGCGGAACACGACGATCCGGTACGGGTCGTGCGCCGTACCTCCGCTGGAGTGCGTCAGCGGGACGTCCCGTACGCCGGTGTCCAGGTTCGGCACGTCCTCGATCGCGAACTCGACCCGGGTGACGACCTCCGGCAGCTGCTTCTCCAGCCGGGTCACCTCGACCGCGACGATCTCGTCGAAGCGGGCCGCCGACGAGCGTTTCAGCGGCAGCCCGCGCGGCGCGAACGTGCTGGGCCGGCTGACCGGACCGCGCAGTCCGCGGCCGTGCCGGTCGATGTGCCTGCGATGACGGCGAGCCTCGGTCACGGCATGAGCCTAGACCGGGTAGCGTCACGTCGTGAGCATCGCCAGGATCTGCACCAGGAGCGGCTGTCGCCGCCCGGCGGTTTCCACGCTCACCTACGTGTACGCGGACCAGACCTGCGTGGTCGGCCCGCTGGCGACGTACGCCGAACCGCACTGCTACGACCTGTGTTCCGAGCACGGCGACCGGCTCACCGCGCCGAACGGCTGGGAGGTGATCCGGCTGGCGCCTGACCCGGCCGCGGGCGGGCCGTCCAACGACGACCTGGAGGCGCTCGCGAACGCGGTCCGCGAGGCCGCCCGGCCACCCGCCGGCCCGGTCCGGCGACCGTCCGGACCCGATGCGCCGATCGAGGTGGCCAGGCGTGGTCATCTCAGAGTGCTGCAGGACCCTGAAGCCTGAGACGCCGGCACCGGTAGGGTCTCGGCATGGTCGATCAGTCCCCTGGGGTCAGTCCGACGTCTGCGATCTTCAAGGCGTACGACGTGCGCGGCGTGGTTCCGGACCAGCTGGACGAGGACATGGCGCGTGCGGTCGGGGCCGCGTTCGTCGAGGTGATGGACGTGCTCGCCGACGGTGGCACGGTCGTCGTCGGGTACGACATGCGGCCGTCCAGCCCGGGCCTGGCGAAGGCGTTCGCCGAGGGTGTCACGAGTACCGGTGCGGACGTGATCGACATCGGCCTGGCCTCCACCGACCAGCTGTACTTCGCGTCCGGCCGGCTCCGGCTGCCCGGCGCGATGTTCACCGCCAGCCACAACCCGGCCCGGTACAACGGCATCAAGCTGTGCCGCGCCGAGGCCGCGCCGGTCGGGGCCGACTCCGGTCTGCGCGAGATCGAGCAGCTGGTGGCCCGGATGCTGTCCGGCGAGTCGCCGTCCGAGCCGGTGCCGGTTGGCGGGACCGTCACACACAAGGACATGCTCCCGGCGTACGCGGACCACCTGCAGGACCTGGTCGACCTGAGCCGGATCCGCCGGCTGAAGGTGGTCGTCGACGCGGGCAACGGGATGGGCGGCCACACCGTGCCGGCCGTGTTCAAGGACCTGCCGGTCGACCTGGTGCCGATGTACTTCGAGCTGGACGGCAACTTCCCGAACCACGAGGCGAACCCGTTGGACCCGAAGAACCTGGTCGACCTGCAGGCCAAGGTGGTCGAGACCGGTGCGGACCTGGGGCTCGCGTTCGATGGCGACGCCGACCGCTGCTTCGTGGTCGACGAGAACGGCAGGCCGGTCTCGCCGAGCGCGGTCACCGGGCTGGTCGCGGTCCGAGAGCTGGCGAAGAACCCGGGCGCGGCCGTGATCCACAACCTGATCACCTCGCACGCGGTGCCGGACCTGGTCCGCGAGCACGGCGGCGTCCCGGTGCGGACCAGGGTCGGGCACTCCTACATCAAGGAGAAGATGGCCGAGACCGACGCGGTCTTCGGCGGCGAGCACTCCGCCCACTACTACTTCCGGGACTTCTGGGGTGCCGACACCGGCATGCTCGCGGCCATGCACGTGCTCGCGGCGCTCGGCGAGCAGGACAAGCCCCTCTCCGAGCTGGTCGCCCAGTTCTCCCGGTACGCGGCCTCCGGCGAGATCAACTCCACCGTTGCCGACCAGGCCGCCACGATGGCCGCGGTCCGAGAGGCGTTCTCCGACGCCGAGATCGACGAGCTCGACGGCCTGACGCTCACCTTCCCGGACGGCGCCTGGGCGAACCTGCGCCCCTCCAACACCGAACCGCTCGTCCGGCTCAACGTCGAGGCCCCGACCGGGGAGCGCATGGCCGAGCTCCGCGACGCGATCCTGAGCGTGGTGCGCGGCTAGCGTCGGCCGGCTCCGCACGTCGACCGGCTCCGCACGTCGACCGGCTCCGCACGTCGGTCGGCTCCGCGTACCGGCCGGCTCCGCGCACCGGTCGAGCCGGCCGTTAGGCTGCTGGGTGCACGTCCCATTGAACGTCCGCCGTGGAGGGTTTTCCGTGTCGCTCGACCCACAGCTGTTGGAGATCCTCGCCTGCCCGGACACGCACCACGCCCCGCTGGACTACGACGAGGCCGGGCAGACGCTGACCTGCACCGAGTGCGGGCGGATCTTCGAGATCCGCGATGGCATCCCGGTGCTACTTCTCGATGAGGCCCGCGGCCCCGACGCCCCACCCGCGTCGACGCCGGCCGGGCCGGGCGCCGACGCGTGATGGTTCCGCGCGACGGCACCGCCGGGGTGCGAGGCCACCGGTTTGTCGATGAGGCACTCCTCGACAACGCGGACGCGCTCGCCCAGGCCGACCCGTCGGGCATGCTGCGGGCGGTTGCCTCGGCCGGCGCGCAGGTGCGCGAGTCAGGGGTGCTCGCCGCCGAGGCGAACCTGGCCTCACTCGCCGACGAGGGGCGCCCGCGGGCGGTCGTGGTCGCGGGCGTCGGCACGGCCGGACGTACCGGCGACATCCTCGAGACCGTCGCCGGACCGCGCTGCCCGGTGCCGGTGGTCGGGCACCGGTCGGCCGGCATCCCCGGTTGGGTTGGCGCCGCGGACGCCGTGATCGCCGTGTCGGCGTCGGGCCGCAGCCCCGAGGCCCTGGCGGCGGCCGAGGCGGCGGCGCGGCGGGGCGCTCGCCTCGTCGCCATCGGAGCTCCCGACTCCGAGCTGCAGTCGACCGCCGAGGGAGCCCGGGCACCCTTCGTGCCCGTTCCGCGGCGGGCGCCGGCACGGGCGAGCCTGTGGTCTCTCACGATCCCGGTGCTGCTCGCCGCGCGTACTCTTGGCCTGGTTCGCATCGCCGAGGCCGACCTGGCCGAGACGGCCGCGCGCCTCGACATGGACGCCGAGCGGTGCCGGCCCTCCGCGGAGTCCTTTGTGAACCCCGCCAAGGCGCTCGCGCTCGAACTGGCCAACTCGATCCCGGTCGTATGGGGCTCCTCACCGCTGGCCACGGTCGCCGCCCGCCGGGTGGGCGACATGCTCTCGGCGAACGCCCGCTACCCCGTGGTGGCGGGTTCACTCGGCGAGGCGGGCCGCGGCCGGGTCGGACTCGTCGATGGCATCTACGGCGGTCTGGTCGAGGGCGAACGCGACATCTTCGCTGACCCGGGTGAGCATCCAGACCCGACGCGGCTGCGCCTGCTTCTCTTGCGTGATGGTGGTCTCGCCGACGAGGACGGCGTCGTCGGTGAGTCCACTGTGGTCGAAGGCCGGCGGGCCGATGCCGTGGAGGATCTGGCGGCCCGGCGCGGCGTGCGATGCTCGATGTTGCAGGCGGAGGGCGGCTCGCCATTGGAGCGCCTAGCCTCGCTCATCGCCGTCCCGGACTTCGCATCCGTCTACCTTGCACTGGCGCACGGACTGGACCCGACGGCGGTGCCCGCAGTCGACGAGATGAAGGAGTTCACCCGGAGATGAG
>DASRHY010000190.1:0-7662 GCA_035650275.1 Kribbellaceae bacterium
CCCG
Organism: Kribbellaceae bacterium; assembly: GCA_035650275.1. Lineage (GTDB taxonomy): Bacteria > Actinomycetota > Actinomycetes > Propionibacteriales > Kribbellaceae > DASRHY01. The sequence goes on from DASRHY010000190.1 coordinate 5, forward strand.
GCATGGAGCCCGGCCTCGAGGCGGTCAGCTACTACGACCCGCCCAATATGACCTATCCGTTCGGTGCCTATATCTGTGTCATGGACATCGATGTCGACACCGGGGTCTACCGGATCAGGCGCGTCTATGCGCTCGACGACTGCGGCACCCGGATCAACCCGATGATCATCGAAGGCCAGATCCATGGCGGGCTGACCGAAGCCTTCGCTATCGCGATGGGCCAGGAGATCCACTACGACGAGAACGGCAACGTCACCACCGGCTCTTTCCAGGACTACTTCATGCCGACCGCGGTCGAGACGCCCAAGTGGGAGACGGATTGGACGACGACGCCCTCGCCGCACCACCCGATCGGCGCCAAGGGCATCGGCGAGTCCGCCACCGTCGGCTCCCCGGCCGCGATCGTGAACGCAGTGGTGGACGCGCTCAAGCCCTTCGGCATCCGGCACGCGGACATGCCGCTCACGCCGTCGCGGGTCTGGGACGCGATGCGCGGTCACCCGACGCCGCCGGTCTGAGCGGAGGGCATCCGGTGACGGAGAGGCTGGGGCAGCGGGTGACCGAGCTGGTCGACGCCCGGGTGCCGTTCGTGCACGCGACCGTCGTACGGGCCGAGCGGCCGACCTCGGCGCGGCCCGGTGACGACGCGATCGTGCTCGCGGACGGCACGATGGAGGGGTTTGTCGGCGGCCTGTGCGCGGAGAGCTCGGTCCGCGCCGCGGCGCTGGCCGCGCTCGGTGACGGTCACGCAGTCCTGCTGCGGGTGGTGCCGGACGAGGGCTCGTCGTTCCCTGACGTACCCGGTGCCACCGTGGTCACCAACCCGTGCCTGAGCGGCGGAGCGCTGGAGATCTTCCTGCAGCCGAGGCTGCCTCCGGCGCTGGTCACCGTGGTCGGCAGCTCGCCGGTCGCCGAGGCGCTCGCGGCGCTCGGACCGGCCGCCGGCTTCCTGGTACGGCGCTCCGGCGCCGCGGACGCGGTCCCGGACGGTGCGGCGGCCGTGATCGTCGCGAGCCTCGGCGACGACGAGACGACCCCGATCCGGGCCGCGCTGGACGCCGGTGTCGGCTTCGTCGGGCTGGTGGCCAGCCGCCGGCGCGGCGAGTCCGTGCTGGCCCCGATGGACCTCACCGCGTCCGAGCGGACCCGGGTGCACAGCCCGGTCGGGCTCGACATCGGCGCGGTGACCGCCGAGGAGATCGCGGTGTCGGTGCTGGCCGGCCTGGTCCGGGCGATCCGGGTGGAGGGGCTGCGTCCGACCGGTGCAGCCGAGGCCGCCCCGGAGCAGGTGCTCGACCCGGTCTGCGGGATGACCGTGGTGATCGGGCCGGACACGCCGCGGCTGGAGCGGGACGGTACGACGTACTGGTTCTGCTCCACCGGCTGCCGGAACGCCTACGCGGCGGCGGGGAGCTGAGGCCGGCGTGTTCGTCACCGGGCTGGTGCTCGCCGCCGGCACGTCCAGCCGGTTCGGCGCGCCGAAACAGCTGCTGCCGTACCGCGGTCGCACCCTTCTCGACGCGACGCTGGAGACGGCCCGCGGCTGCGGGTTCGACCAGCTGCTGGTGACCCTCGGGGGCTCCGCGGCGGCGGTCCGCGAGCAGGTCGACCTGGCCGGTGTGCGGGTGGTCGACAACCCGGACTTCGGCACCGGGTGCTCGTCCTCGATCGTCACCGCGCTCGACGCCGTCGACGCGGCCGCCGGTGGGCTGGTGCTGCTGCTCGGCGACCAGCCCGGCGTCACGGCCGGCGCCGTACGCGCTCTGGTCGCGACCGCGGCGGACGCGCCGCTCGGTGTCTGCCGGTACGACGACGGGCCCGGCCATCCGCTCTGGTTCGGCCGGGCCGTGTTCGGCGAGCTGCGCAGCCTGCACGGGGACAAGGCCGTCTGGCGGCTGCTCGAGTCCGGGCGGCACCGCGTCGTACAGGTCGCGGTGCCTGGTCCGGTGCCGCCGGACGTGGACGACCGGGCCGGCTACGAAGCGCTGCTGGCGCAGGACGCCGGGACGGCCCGATGAGCGGGGCGTTCGCCGACCCGGACGATGTGGTCCGGCGGCTCGACGCCGTCGACTACCTGGCCGACGAGGGTACGGCGACGGCGGTGTACCTGGCCTCCGAGCTCGGCCAGCCGCTGCTGCTCGAGGGTGAGCCCGGCGTCGGCAAGACCGGTGCCGCGATCGCCGTCGCCGCCGCGCTCGGCGCGCCGCTGATCCGGCTGCAGTGCTACGAGGGGCTGACCGCGAGCGAGGCGCTGTACGAGTGGAACTACCAGCGCCAGCTGATGGCGATCCGGCTGGCCGAGTCCCGGCACGAGAAGCTCACCGACGCCGACCTGTTCGCCGAGGAGTTCCTGTCCGAGCGGCCGATCCTGCGCTGCGTGCGGTTCGACGGCCCGGTGGCTCCGGTGCTGCTGATCGACGAGCTCGACCGTGCCGACGACGAGTTCGAAGCGCTGCTGTTCGAGTTCCTCGGCGAGGCCTCGGTGACAGTACCCGAGCTCGGTACCTTCACCGCGTCCCACCGGCCGCTCGTCGTCCTGACGTCCAACCGGAGCCGGGAGCTGCACGATGCGTTGCGGCGCCGCTGCCTGTACCACTGGATCGACTTCCCGGACACCGAACGCGCGGTGCGGATCGTCCGGCGCCGGGTGCCGGCGGCGAACGCGGCACTCATCGCGGACGCCGCGGGGTTCGTCGGCCGGGCCCGGACACTCGATCTGGACAAACCGCCCGGGCTGGCCGAGACCATCGACTGGGTGTCTGCCCTGACCGCGCTCCGGGCGGCCGAGCTGGCCCGTGCCGACGTGCTGCGCAGCCTGGCGGCGATCACCAAGACGCCGGACGACCGGGACGCGGTAGTGGCCGCGCTCGACGACCTGGTCCGGCCCGCGGCCCGATGACGGTCGAGAACGCCTCGGTGCTGCGCGCGATCGACCGCGCCGCGTTCGCCGTGGCGCTGGCGGACCTGCTGCGCCGCGCCGGCGTACCGGTCGACCTGACCGCGACCCAGACCTTCAGCCGGGCGCTGTCGGTGTGCGCCCCCGCGGACCGGTCCCGGCTCTACTGGCTGGCCCGGGTCTGCCTGGTACGCGACCCGCACCACCTCGCCGGGTTCGACGCCACGTTCGCGGCGGTGTTCGCCGATGCCGTGCTCGCGGTCGATCCGCACGCTCGGCGCCGGTCCACGGGGGCGGTCGGCGCCGACGCCATGGCCGGGCTGCACACGCCGGGCTCCGCGGTCCCGGAGCAGACCGGCCTGCCGTGGGTCACGCGGCCCGCAATCAGTGATTCGCCGGCCGGGCCCACCGCACAGACCGTGGTGCCCGAGCGGCTGCCGAGCACACTGGCCGGACTGGCGGACACGCCGTTCGACGAGCTCGATCCCGCTCAGCTGGAGGCGCTCGGCAGCTGGCTCGAGGCATCGCTGGACGCATGGCCGGTGCGGCGTACCCGGCGACTGTCACGGCAGCACAGCGGCCGGTACGTCGACCTGCGTGCCACGATGGCCCGCGCACGCCGTACCGCTTGGGAGCCGGCCGAGCTGGTCCGGACCGGGCCGGTGTTCACGCCGCGGCGGCTGGTGATGCTGTGCGACGTCAGCCAGTCGATGCAGGCGTTCACCAGCACGTACCTCCACCTGATGCGGGCGGCGGCACTGTCCCACCACGGCGAGGTGTTCGCGTTCGCCACCTCGCTGACCCGGCTCACCCCGGTCCTGGTGCACCGGTCCGCGCCAGTGGCGATGGCGAAGGCGACCGAGCTGGTCACCGACCGGTTCGGCGGCACCCGGATCGCGTCCAGCCTGCGCGAGCTGCTCGGGTCACGCCACGGGTCCGCCACCCGTGGCGCCGTGGTGCTGATCGCGTCGGACGGCTGGGACAGCGAGGATCCGGCCGCGCTCGCCGCCGCGATGGCCCGGCTGCGCCGGCGCGCGTTCCGGGTGATCTGGATGAACCCGCGGGCCGCGGCCGCCGGGTTCGCGCCGCTGACGGGGGCGATGGCCGCCGCGCTGCCGTACTGCGACGAGCTGCTGCCGGGCGACACGTTGCGCGCCGTCGGCCGGGTCCTCGAGGTCAGTTCCAGAGCGTGACGTGGATGGACGGGCGGAAGTGCCCGATGTTCACCCCGGAGCCCTTGATCATCGCCTGGGTCGCGCGCGGGCTGGTGATGAAGCGGGTCAGCTCGGCGGCCGCCGGGACCACGCTGTGCACCGGCAGCGTCATCGCCGTCCACAGCCCGCTCGCGGACAGGCCACGGCCGTTCAGCTGGGCCAGCCGGCCACTGGTCAGGTCGTCCGCGGCGGCCGAGGCCAGCGCCACCGCGACGCCGTTGTCGCGCCGGGCCTCTTCCAGCGCCGCGGCGTGGCTCTGGAAGATCCGCTGCCGGCTCTCCGGGATCTCCAGCCGTCGGAGCAGGGCGGCGGAGGCGCCGTCGACGGCCGCGGACGGTCCGAGCAGCCAGGTCTCCGCCTGCAGGTCCGCGGCGGCCGTCCGGGCGGGGTGGTGCGGTGCCGTGACCACCACGATCCGGTAGGTGAGGAACCGCGTTCGCGGATAGTCCTCCGGCAGGTCGGCCGGTACCGGGCCGATCGCGACGTCGACCACGCGCTCGGCGAGCAGCGCGGCGAACCGGCGCGGGTGATGGACACTGAGCTCCACGTCGAGGTCGTTCGCCCGCCGCGCGAACAGGTCGATCAGGCCCGGCGCGGCGTGCTCGGCGAACAGGCTGGACGCGGCCAGCCGAAGCAGTCGCCGGCCCTTTCCGGCCAGGTGCACCTCGCGGATCGTGCGGTCCTGGAGACCCAGCAGCTCGGCGGCGCGGCTGGCCAGCCGCAGCCCACCCGGCGTGAACGCCAGCCCGGACGACGACCGGACGAACAGCTTGTCGCCGAGCTCCTTGCGCAGCTGACCGACGTGCAGCGACACGGCGGCCTCGGACACGCCGAGCTCGGCCGCCGCCTGCTTGACCGAGCCGAGCCGGACGACGGCCGCGAACGCCCGGAGCTGGGTCGGTGTCACGGTGGCGCCATGATAGGCACCCGTTCAGCCGGTGTATGCCCAGCCGGCGTACCGGTCGATGCTGACCACGACGACCGGGCCACGCGGCGGGTCGGTCCGGTACTGCGGGTACTTCGCCGCGAGCAGCCGGACGGCATCGTTGCTCTCGGCAAGGATGTCGGCCCGGCCGTCGGCACGGACCCACCACAGCTGCGACCAGTCGTCGTCGTAGTGGTCGGCCAGCAGCGCGACGAACGGGTTGGCCGCGATGTTCCGCAGCCGCTTCAGGTCGGTGGTGGACTTCGGCTTCTGGTCGACCGCGGTGACGATCCGGTCCCCGTCGAGGGCGAACGTCACCGGTACGACGTGTGGCGCACCGGCGGCGTCCGCAGTCGCGAGCCGCGCCACCCGGGCCGCGGCCAGCCGCTCCCGGCACTGCTGCTGGCCGAGCTTCATCGGTCGATCCAGACCGTGTCGCCGGAGCCACCGGCGATCTCGAAGCCGAGCTCGGTGACCAGCGAGCGCGCCGTCGGCTCCGCACCGTGCACGTAGTGCGAGACCAGCAGCCGGCGGCCGACCAGGTGGTCGAGCGCGTGCCGGAGCAGGTCGGTGCGTCGCTGCGGCAGGACGAAGTCCAGCAGCAGGTGCACGTAGTCGAACCGGCGCCCGTCGGCCGGTACCCAGGTCTGGGCGTTGCCGACCTCGATCCGGTCCGCCCACTGCGGCAACCGCTGCCGGGCCAGCTCGACCAGCCGCGGGCCGATGTCGACGCCGTACGGCTCGATGTCGTAGCCGCGCTCGGCGGCCCAGCGTCGTACGCAGTCCATCAGGTGCCCGTTGGCACAGCCGAGGTCGAGGAACGCGCCGTCGGAGGTGATGCCGTCGACGATCGGGCTGCGCAGCACGCGCCACTGCTCGGGGGTCGAGCCGGAGCCGGAGCCGCCCTCGGCCGTGCCGGCGCGCAGGTAGGCAGGCTCGAGCAGCCGCACGTTGTCGGCGTGGTAGCTCTCCTCGCTCTGGCTCCGGAACGATCGCGCCGCGTCCAGCACGAACCGCGCCGGCAGACCATCGAGCCGGCCGGCGAGCTCCTCGGCGGTCAGTGTGACCAGGTCGACCGGGACGTGCTCGCGTCGGCCGCGGTACGGCGCCCCGTCCAGGAACGCGTACAGGTGTGGGCCGTCGACGGCGACCGGGTGCACGCGCTGGCGGAAGTAGCCGGCCGTCATCAGCGGGATCCGCAGGGTCGAGTCGAGCAGCCAGTCCTCGTTTGGGAGCACATAGCCGGACGGCAGCTCGGCCCGGCCGTGGGCCTTGGTGTAGGCGAGGCCGTCGGGGGAGAACAGCGCGAAGGTGAGCTTGTCGACGACGGGCGGGTCGGTGTCCGTGAGCTGGTAGGCCACCCGGCCATCCTCCGCACTCGATCGTGCGTCAGTCCAGACCGGTCGCCCCGTCGGTGAGGACGAACGAATGACGACACGCCGGTCTGGACTGACGAACGATCGATCAGGCTGCGATGCCGCCGCCGCGCAGGTGTCGGAGGGTCACCCTGGCGACGCGGGCGCCGAGCGCGTAGGCGGTCCGCAGGTCGGTCTCCGGCGGCGCCTTCTCCGCGGACAGGTCCGCGTCGGACTGGGCCATCGCGCCGAGCCAGCTGCCGAGCCGGTTCAGGTCCTCGATGTCTGCGGTGCTCTCCGCCCAGCCCGGGTACAGGTCGAGCCCGACCCAGATCATGCCGTGCTGGGCGGCGAAGACGGCCAGGTCGACCAGGCTGTTCAGCTTGTCGCCGGACATCGCCTTGGAGTTCGTGAAGCCGGCGGCGATCTTGTCCCGCCAGGCCAGGTCCTTCGCCCAGACCGGTCCGACGGCGGCCTCCTCGAAGGCCTTGAACACCGCGCTCGGGCTGCCCATGTAGGTCGGCGCGCCGAAGATGATGCCGTCGGCGGCCTCGAGCCTGGCCCACAGCTCGTCGTCCGGCTCGTCCACGGTGAGCAGCTCCACGGTCGCGCCCTCGACGGACTCGACGCCGCGCGCGACAGCGGCGGCCTGCCGCGCCGTGTGGCCGAACCCGGAGTGGTAGGCGATGGCGATGTGCGCCATGTCGGTCGTCCTCCTGGAAGTGGTGGCTTAAACGGACTAGAGTCCGGTACATGCGAAAGCGTAACGGACCGCGGTCCGGTTCACAAGAGCTGCCGATCGCGGGTGAGCGCCGGCCGGAGCGGGCGGACGCGCGGCGGAACCGGCTCAAGGTGCTCGCGGCGGCCGAGCGGCTGTTCGCCGAGCACGGCGTGCGGAACGTCTCGCTGGACGCGATCGCTGCGGCCGCGGGGGTCGGCAAGGGGACCGTGTTCCGGCGGTTCGGCGACCGGGCCGGGCTGGCGGTGGCGCTGCTCGACGAGCGCGAGCGGGAGCTGCAGGACCGCATCCTGAACGGCCCCCCGCCGCTCGGCCCCGGGGCACCCGCGGCCGCGCGGCTGTGTGCGTTCCTCGATGCGTACGTGGCGCTGCTGGAGACGCACGTCGAGCTGGTTCTGGACAGCGAGAACGCGGCCCTGGGCGCGCGCTACCGGGTCGGCGCGTACCGGTTCTGGCATCGCCACGTCGCCGTCCTGCTGGAAGAGGCCAGGCCCGAGCTCGACACCGACTACACGGCGCATGCGCTGCT
>DASRHY010000191.1:0-10743 GCA_035650275.1 Kribbellaceae bacterium
TACTACTGGCCAGACACGGCGGCGCTCGCGGTCTACTACGACGACCTAGGTCAGAGCCTCCCACCGCCGGGCCTGGTCCAGCTCGGCGCGGTTGACACCGACGTGGACGAGATCGCCGGCACTAGCCGCCAGGTCATGGTCCGCATCGACCGGGTCGCCGAGACCCCGTCCTGATCCAGCCACCGAATAGCCCTCAACGATCACCTATCACCTTCGCCCAGCTCGCTCGGCGAATCAGCCCGATCGTGCGCGGCTGGATGCAGAACTACGGAGCGTTCTACCGCTCCGAACTGCATGGCTTCCTGCGACCCGTCAACACCTACCTGGTGCGTCCGCTCGCCGGCGATGGTCACCAGACCGCGGATCGACCTCGTCCGGGCGCAGATCGAGTTCGAGCCAGTCGGCCGGTTCCTCGAGCTCTATCGCGCCGGCCGTCGGTGTGGGCCGTGGCCGCGTGGGCCGCAGCGCGCCGGCGCCGCCGCCGCGACCGGGATACACATAGAGCCCGTTCACCGGATCCGGTACGGCGTCGAGCGCGGCCCGGACGGCCGGTAGCCCGCGGAATCGGTTCCGCGCCTCTTCGGTGGTGAACTCGATCTCCAGCACCAGGCCCCACGCGGTGGTTTGCCAGCCCCAGTCCCGCGCGCCGTGCGTCACGGCGGCCTCGATGAAGGAGTCCTCGTGAGCGTCGCGCCATGACGATGCCGGGAAGGCGCCGTCCGAGACTTCGATCGTGAGCCAGCAGTCCACGCCTTTCACTGTACGTCGGCCCTGCGCGATCGGACTTGGGTAACGTGACCGAGGTCGTCAACACCAGGATCTACGACGTCGACGCTGAGGACGGCGGAGCCGCGTTCGGCATGGCTGGTCCGTAAGCAGCCGTTCCGTGTCGTCACCCTGCGCAACCCGAGCCGACTCGTGATCGACATCGGCTCGCGATTCCCCGCGAGGCGGGTCTCGGTGTACTTCTCCGACATCGAGCGCCGCACCGACCAGCCGGCGATCGTCGCGGCCCGCCGTACTGTCGACATCCCTGCGGTCGCGCGCGGTGCGCTGCAACGGCTGTTCGCAGGCCCGACGCAGCCGGAGATCGCCCGCGGGCTGCAGTTCTTCCCCGGCCGGGTCACCGGATTCACGGACCTGTCGGTCCGTGACGGCGTGGCCCGGGTGCGGTTGCTCGGCGGATGCCCGGCCCCGCCGGGGCCTCGGACGGACTCGCCGCCGAAGCCCGAGACCTGGTGGCAGTACTCGACTCTCGACGAGACCCCCGAATGTGGGCACACGGCGCTCCGAAACTGTCTCGCGGCCGGATAGTCACAACCGGCGTACCGAAAGTCCTCGAAGAAAACCGGGAGGCGGTGTCGGATCGGGCCAGCGGTCTTCGTAGCAGGGGTGAGCGGCCGCCCACGAGGGCGCCCCACCGTCCTCAAGGAGAACATCATGACCGCTACCTACACCTTCGACGTCTTCTCCAGCCTCGACGGCTTCGGCTCCTACGACGGCGGCGACTGGGGCGGTTACTGGGGCAAGCAAGGCCCCGAGCTGCTCGACCGCCGCCTTGCCTTGTACGGCGAGGAGCAGCGGATGGTCCTCGGGGCCAACACGTATCGGGCATTCGCGCGGATGCTGGCCTCGAGCACCGAGGAGTCCGAGGTGCGTGACCCATGGGTCACTCGGATGAGGAGCCTGCCGACAACGGTGGTGTCGACAACACTCGAAGGACCCCTCGACTGGCCGGACGCGACCCTCGTGAGCGGCGATGCCGTTGACGTCGTCGCCCGGCTCAAGGAGGAGTCCGAGGTGCCGTTGCGCTCGCACGGCAGCCTGTCGATGAACCGGGCGCTGATGGCCGCCGGTCTGGTCGACCGCGTCCAGGTGACGATCTTCCCGGTGATCACCGGTCAGACCGGTGCGGACCCGATTTTCCAGGGTGCGGCCGACTTCGACCTCGAGCTGATCGAGAGCCGGACGCTCGACGCCAACATCCAAGAGCTCATCTACCGGCCCACCCTGCATGTCTAGGCGGCTTGCTGATCGCCTCCTGGTTCGCCGGGTCGTTCAACGAGTTTGCGCAGCTCATCAACAGCGCGACCTGCAGCTTCGACCGGCGGACGCACTAGGACCATGGGGCGCGGTGCGGCCACCCGCGTTGGTATCGGCGCGGGCAGAGGCCGTATGAGGCACTGTCATTCCTACTCGTCATGAGAAGGTCGCCGGTTCGATTCCGAGAACGAGCCGGCGGCGACCAACTCGGCCGCTGGACGTCCATAGGCGGCACCGGCGCGATCACGACCGTCGAAACAGAGGGCGGCCGGGCTGCTCACGCCGGCTCGATCCGGCGTGACACATGTTGTGGCCAACCAGATAGGAACCAGAAGGTGCCTTCTGGTCGGCCGAGGTCGCCTTACCTAGCGTTGGCCGCATGACGACGAACGTGGGCCCCACCCGCATCGACCGGATCGAGGGCGACGCGATGCTGGTCAACTCCTACCTTGTGCACGGCCCCGACGGGCTGATCGTGGTCGACGGGCAGCTCACCGTGCCGGACGCGGATAAGGTCCGTCGCGCGATCGACGCCACCGGCCGTCCTGTCGCCGGCATGCTGGTCACACATCCGCACCCGGATCATTACGCCGGGGCCGCGCGGATGCTCGGCGGGCTGGACGCGCCGATGATCGCCACCCCTGCGGTGGACGCGGTGATCCGGCGCGACGACGCCGAGAAGGACACGATCGTCGGCCCGATGATGGGCACGGCCTGGCCCGACGAGCGGCGGTTCCCCGACGTGCTGGTCGAGCCCGGTACGTCGATCTCCCTCGGCGGGCTGGAGCTCACGGCGCGCGACCTCGGGCCGGGGGAGTCGCACAGCGACACGCTCTGGTTGCTGGACGAGCTGACAGTGATCGCCGGCGATGTCGCGTACAACGACATGCACGCGTACCTCGCGGACGGTGAGTACGACGGCTGGCTGCACACGTTGCGGCTGCTCGACAAGGAGATGCCCGACGATGTCGTGCTGTATGTCGGCCACGGCGAACCGGCCGGACGTGAGCTGATCGCCGCGCAGCGGGTCTACGTCGAGGAGTTCGTCGCCGCCGTCAGCGCGGCAGCTGGGCTCGACCCGGACGCTCGGCAGGCGGCTGTCACCGCCCAGATGCGCCGGCTGCTCCCGAACGATCGGTTGCAGTTCCTGATGGAGCTCAGCATCGAACCGGTCCGTGCAGGGTTGAGCTAGGCGTGCTGAACGGCCCACTCGCAGATAGCGGCCAGCGGCTGCTGGAGCGTCTTGCCGAGCGGGGTCAGTGCGTACTCGACGTGCTGCGGAGCCGACTGCTTCAGCACCCGGCGTTCGACCAACCCGTCGGCCTCCATCCCGCGGAGCGTATCGGTGAGCACCTTCTGACTGATTCCGGCCACCCGGCGTCGCAAGTCGGCATGGCGCTGGGGCCCGTCCTGCAAGGCGTACAACAACAGCACCCGCCACTTCGAGGCCAGCCGCTCCAGCGCCTGCCGGGTGGCGCATCCCTCCTCGAGCACATCCGGAACGAACACCGCGCCACCCATCCATACCGTCGTCACCATCACCATAACCGTGAACCAGGAGCGAGACGAACACATCGCAGACCCTCGCTTCGAGGCCGACGACCTGGAGCCGGCGCTTATCCCAGCGCGGTGATGCCCGCCCTCCAGGCCACTCGAGGTCGGTGCCGGGCGGGAAGCGCTGCGCGAGTTCCAGTGCCACCATGCCGTGTGCGTGGCGACTCAGGGGTACCAGCCGAGGAGCACGGCGAGGATGAGCACGACGAAGAAACCCTCGACTCCGTGCACTATGACGCCCATCCATACGCTGCGGTAGCGCCTGGCGGCCCAGGACAGGCCGAAGGCGCTGGCGATCATGCTGGGCAGGGCCCAGACCTTGTGGACGTGGTACAGCCCGAACAGCACCGCGTTGGCGACCCAGTCCCATCGGCCGAAGACACCGGCCATCCTTGGCAGCAGCACGCCGCGGAACAGCAGTTCCTCGCCGAGCAGGTAGTTGAACACCATGCTGGTCAGCGCCAAGCCGAGGATCCACCACTGGCCTTGGAACTGCGGGTCGGCCAGCTGCTGGACATTGGTGTACGACGGTTCGCGCAGGGCCGGCAGCCAGTTGGTCCAGGCCGTGTCGAGCCGGGTGGCGAGCAGGCCGCCGACGGCGTTGGCCGCGATCGCGGGCACGGCCCACCACAGCAGCGCCCGTCGCGGGCGTCCGGTGCGCGGGTCGCGCGGAGTGTTGAGGCGGATCCGCTCCCTGACGGTAGGCCAGTGCAGGCCGCCGGGCTCGTGGCGCAGCACCGCCAGCGAGACGACGAACTGCCAGGCCATTCCGGCCACCATGAGACTCCAGTGCACGAGCCCGGGGTGGAGGGAGGTGTGCGGGATGATCGCTGGGCCGACGACGAAGGCCAGCACGGCCATGGGGGCGGTGACGGATGCCCAGATGCCCAGGATCTTGGTCAGCGAGTACTGCGGGGAGTCCGGCGGGGTGCCGGCGTGCGCCTTGAACGACTGTGTGTATGTCATGCCGACCAGGGTCGGCCGCGACCAAGGCTCCGCACATCGTCACAAGTTCGTGTTCGAGGTGGGACCGTGGGACGATTCTCGGCTCCTACTTCGGTAGGAGGCGGCGAATCCAGGCCGAGCCTATGTGAACGCGGGCGCGTCTAGTCCGTCGCGCGCTGGTATGGATTCGACCCGCTGATCGTGTTGAGGTGTGGCTGGTGAGGGCGGCGTTCTCGTTCGTCGACGGGCGGGCCGCGGTGCTGATCCCCTGACAGGGCCGGGCCGGCGTGGCGGCCTGCCCGTCCATGCGTTGGCGTCGAGCCGGTGCTCGACCTGAGCAATAGCTCTCTGCGATATCGCCGCCGGCCGAGCGGGCGGCCGGTCGCCGAGCCCGGCTCGATGGTGGCTGCCGAGCACCATCGGCGTCCGGGAGAGGTTGCCTATAGCAACCTCTCTTCCGCTGGCGAGTCGTTGTGGTGGCTGACGGTCGCAGGGCGGGCGAGGAGGGTCGATCTCACGGCTCGGCGGGTACGAGCTGTCCTGCCGCGACTGTTACCTGGTCGCGGAGCGCGGCCTTTCCCGCGTCGTCGAGCCAGCTGGCGTCGACTCCGTCCAAGGCGATGTGCACCATCTCGTCCCAGCCGTAGCCGAACGCAGCGGCCACCGCGGCGTATTCCTGGGCGAGGTCGAGATCGGTCAGGGCCGGGTCGTCGGTGTTGACGGTCGCGAGCAGGCCGGCGGCCCGCATCCGTGCGTAGGGGTGGTCCTCGAGCCGGTCCACCACGTTGGCGATGACGACGTTCGAGGTCGGGCACACCGTGATCGGGACGCGCTCCCCGACCATCCGGGAGACCAGCTCGGGGTCGTCCATCACCGGCACGCCATGGTCCACTCGTTCGACACCGAGAATGTCTAGGCAGGCCGCGATCGCTGACGCCGGGGAGTTCTCGCCCTGGTGCGCGGTGAGCCGGAACCCGGCGGCCCTGGCGGCGTCGTACGCCCAACGGAACGACGCCGGGTCGATGCCTCGCTCGGTTGAGTCCATGCCCACCCCGATGACGCGCTCCGCGCCGCGAGCCCCGGCGTGACGCAGAGCGGCAAGGGCCTGCACCTGCTGGAGTCCCGCGGCCGGACCGAACGCCCGGTCCATGTCGGCGATCAGCAGGCATCTGGCCCCGGTCTCGGCTTCGCCGGCAGCAAGCCCTTCGTCCAGCCCGGCCACGATCGCCGCCAGGTCTTGGCCGGCTGCCAGGTGACGGGCCGGGGTGAAGAACGCCTCGCAGTGCACCACGCCGTGGGCGGCGGAGTCGACCACGCTCTCGTAGGCCAGCCGGGCCCAGTCCCCGGGTCCCCCGAGCGCCGACTGGACCATCCAAAACACTTCGAGGAAGCTGTCCAGGGAGTCGTAGCGGTAGAGCTCGGTGGGGTCCGACGTCGGCAGGTCAAGGCCGTTGCGGCGGGCCAGGTCGAGCAGGGTCGATGGGCGCATTGTCCCCTCGATATGGCAGTGCAGCTCCACCTTGGGAAGCGCGTCGAGCGCTGCGGCGAGCGACGTCATGCTGACGACCATGCCACCGCAGGCCTCCGGGCACCATGCCATGACAGCAGACCAGCACGATGAACAGTCCAACGAGCATAGGTGACCACTCCGACGAGCCTGCGCGCAGATTGGTTGATCGGAGCAACGATCCTGGCAATGTGTTTGATCGAACGCCGCTGGGCGCCGGGGTTTGGCCGCCGACAAGGCTATCGGGATCCAGGTCAGTGCCCGCCGGGTTCGATTCCGGGACCGTGGGCCGAGAGGCCGCTGTTGATCGTGATTGATAGCCGCAGGGAAGGAACCTTGCGTGCGTCGGGATCCGCGGGTAGCCCCACCTGTCGAAGTCGCGAAGCTCCTTCGCGGTCGGTTCATGCGGGACCTTGTCGCCGTCCTCGGGAGACGTGCAGGCAGTACGCTTGCCCGCCGATCGAGACGACGAGGCAGTCGAGCTACACCGCAACGGCGGCAGGCCCCGGCTGTCAACGTGGACCGAGGTCTCGCAGTTTGTCGCGGACCGGGTCTGCGTCGGTGTGGCCGAGTTCGTCGAGAATGGACAGTGCCTGTTTCCAGGCCTCGCGGGCGGCGTCGGTGTTCCTTGCGCTGTGGTGGGCGTCGCCGTGGTGCGTGAGGGCCTCAGCTTGACCGTGGCGATCGCCAAGTTCCCGGAACAGGTCTATGGCGTGTTGGTAGCAGACGTGGGCGTCTGCGTGCTGGCCGAGGTGGTCGTGGGCGCGGCCGAGGCTGTCCCACGTGTCGGCCTGCCCGGAGCGGTTGCCGAGCTCCCGGTGCAGGGCGAGCGCCTGTTGGCAGTAGTCAAGGCACTCCTGGTGGTTGCCCAGGAGTGTGTGGCACCACCCGACGGCGTTGAGGGCGAGCGCCTGCCCGGGTCGGTGGCCGGTGGACTGATACAGAACGAGGGCCTGCCGGGCGTGGTCGAGGGCCTTTGCGTGATGCCCTTGGCGTCCACACAGATGCGACAGGACGTGGTGTGTATGGGCTTGCGCGATCTGGTCGCCGGCCCGAACCGTCAGGTCGAGGCCGAGCTGTAGCTCGGTGCGGGCGTCGTGAAGGTCGCCCAACCAGGTGTAGGCGTTTGCGAGGCTACGGTGGGCCCGGGCCTGGGCCGTTGTGTCGGCCAGCCGGCGGGCCGCGGATACGGCGGCGCGCTGGATGTTGGCCTGGTCGTGCCAGTGCCCGCCCAGGTGGAGGAAGTCGTACAGAGCCCAGGCCAGTTGCCAGGTGCGGGTGTCGAATCCGGTGGTCGAGGCAAGGTCGACGGCGGCGAGGAGTACCTCGTGTTCGGCGACGAACCACTCGAGTGCCTGCTCGCGCCCGGCGAGGCCTTCGGGCATCGTTCCGGGCTCGGGTGGCGCGAGTGAGATCGCGTCCCGGGTCGGGTCCAGCAGCCGGTCCGCGGCATACGCGGTGTTGACGTAGTGGTCGAGGGTGCGCCGCGTGGCCCCGCGGCGCACGTGCTCGGTGTCGACGGCGTGGGCGAGGCCGGCGGCGTAGGCGCGCAGCAGGTCATGCATCGTGTACCTGCCGGTCGCGTGCTGGGTTACGAGGTGGGCAGCAGCGAGCTCGTTGAGTAGAGGTCGCACCTGGTCGATCGGCAGGGCGGCGAGACTCGCCGCCGCAGCGATCGAGACATCCGGTCCCGGATGCAGTCCCAGCAGGCGGAACAGTCGGGCAGATGCGTCGGTTAGCGCCTCGTACGACCAGGAGAACACGGCCCGCACATCGGTTGCGGCAGTGTCGCCGGTGGCGAGCACGTCAAGGCGGCCACGGCTGTCACGAAGCTGACTCGCGAGGCTCGCCAACGACAGGTGTGGATCGAACGTGGCGTTGGCCGTCACGATGGCCAGCGCGAGGGGCAGCCGGGAGCAGCCGGCGATAAGCTCATCGACCGCGTCGGGTTCAGCGGTGACCCGGGCCCGGCCGATGCGGCAGGCGAGCAGGTCGCGGGCCTCGTCCGGGGTGAGCAGGTCGAGCAGTAGCGGGTGGGCGCCCTCGGCGGCGATCAGGCTGGTGAGCCGATTGCGGCTGGTGATCAGGACCAGGCAGCCGCGGGCGCCGGGCAGTAGCGGCCGGACCTGGTCGGCGTCGCGGGCGTTGTCGAGCACGAGAAGCATGGTCTTGTCGGCCAGCTGGGTGCGGTACAGGTCAGCCTGCGCGCTGGGGTCGGCGGGGATGCGCTGAGGCGGCACGGCGAGGGCGTCGAGGAACCGGCGGATCGCCTCGGCCGCTGTCATCACCGTGCCGGACGGGTCGAAGCCACGCAGGTTGATGTAGAGCTGCCCGTCGGGGAACCGGTGCCGGACGCGGTGGGCCCAATGCACCGCCAAGGCGGTCTTGCCCACCCCGGCCGTGCCCGACACGGCTGAGATCACCAGCGCCGTCCGCTGCCTTCCAGCGGAGTCGAGAAGGGCGTCGAGCTGACCCAGGGCGCCGGTACGCCCGACGAAGCCGGCCACGTCGGCCGGCAGCTGGGCTGGCCCGGTCGAGGCAGGTGCTGGTGGCACGTGCGGTGTCCGGTGCGCGGCCTCGCAGAACTGGTCCCGGTCCGCACCGACGAGGCCGAACGCATCGGCGAGCAGCCGCACCGTCGCCGGTCGCGGCGTGGCGATCTGACCCGACTCAATCTTGCGCAGACCGCGCACGGTGACGCCGCTCCGGTCGGCCAGGTCCTGCTGGCTGAGGCCCAGCCGGCGCCGATGCTGGCGCAGGATGTCACCGAACATGCCCCGCCACTCCCTTCTGGTCCCCGGACCCCATGGTGCCAGCCCGAAAGTGCCGGTGATGTTCCGGTTCCGGCCCTCCTCGTGTCATTTCCCTGTCTGCCATCCTGACCGCACGATCCCCTGCGGCCGACGCTGCTTCCGCAATCGCTTTGCAACCGGCGCGGCCATGTTCGATCGCTAGTGGGCTTGGCTCTGCCGGCGGAGTTCGGCCGGGCACGTGCGTGAAATGCGCCGGTTCCAGCGTGGGTCGGCGTCGAGAAATTGAGGACGTGGTGACATGCGATGTCACTCGAGGACCGCGCTCCTAACGATGGCCTGTGTGTCCAGAACACGGACGACCTCTAGGTCTACCGGGGCAGCGGCTCCATCAACTCGAGTACGACGTTCTGGTCCGGCATCTCCATCGGCAACTGGCCCAACCACACCAACCTGACCAACTGATCCCCACCACGGAGCGGACGCGGATCGCCACGTTTCACGGGATCACTCGAGTCGGAACATGCGGCACGGACACCGTCTACGACAGGAGCAGGATGATGGCTACCCAGGTGACCGCCCCGAGCAATCAAGTCGAAATCGACATCCGGCCGTTCCGGATTCGAGCAGCCGACGAGGAACTCGACGATCTCCGGGAACGGCTCGCGCGCACCCGATTCGCGCTACCCGCCCCCCGGGATTCGTGGGACTACGGCGTCCCGGAGTCCTACCTGCGCTCGATGGTCGCCGCCTGGCAGGACTTCGACTGGCGTGCCGTCGAGAGCCGGATCAATGGTCACCCGAACTATCTTGCCGAGATCGACGGCCAGCCGGTCCACTTCATCCACGTTCGTGCAAAGGCCGAAGGCGCAACACCCCTCCTGCTCGCGCATACTTACCCCGGCTCGGTGCTGGACTACCTCGACATGATCGGTCCGTTGACCGATCCGGAGGCGCACGGTGGCGAGGCAACGGATGCGTTCGATGTCGTCATCCCCTCCATGCCGGGCATCGGGTTCTCCCAGCCGCTGAACGGCGGAGGCTGGACGATCGCCCGCGCGGCCGCCGTCTACGACACGCTGATGCGGGGGCTCGGCTACCAGTCGTACGGCGTGCACGGGAGCGACATGGGCGCAATGGTCGCCCGTGAACTCGTGCTGCTTGAGCCGGCTGGCTTCCTCGGTGCCCACGTGCTGCAGTTGTTCTCCTTCCCGTCCGGAGACCCCGAGGAGTTCGCGAGCTTCGGGGAGAAGGAACACCGCGCCTTGGAGCACCTGCGGTGGTTCCAGTCGGTGGGTGGGTACAACAGCATGAATGCAACCCGGCCTCAGACGATCGCTGCCGCGCTCGCTGACTCACCCGTCGGGCAGTTGGCGTACAACGAGCTCTTCGAAAGCTTTGGCAACGGAACGAGCCTAGTGTCGCGCGACCAGATTCTCGCTCAGGTGACCCTGTACTGGCTCACAAGGTCGGCAGCTGCTGCGGCGCGGTACTACTACGAGGAACAGCGTGCGGGCGTTGAGCCCACGGTGAGTCGTGGGCGGATTGGCGTCGCTGTGTTCAGGGACGACTTCCAGACGATCCGGTCGCTGGCCGAGCGCGACAACACGGGCATCACGCACTGGTCCGAGCTGCCTCGAGGAGGTCACTACGCCGCTCAGGAGGTGCCCGCGGAGGTTGTCGCCGATCTGTGTGCGTTCTTCACCGGCAGCTGACTGGCCACGTCCGGTACTTCACATCCTGAAAGGTGCAACGGCAATGTCAGACGAGACAGGCGTTCGGTCGAGCGACGAGTACCAGGCGCGCCGGGTCAGCCGCCGGCGGATGATGCGGACGGTGGCAGGGGCCACGGTGATCGGCGCGGCCGGCGCCGCGGCGGCGAGTGGCACGGCCCAGGCCGATCCGGGCGGCCCGGTCCTGATCGACCTCACCAACACCGGGGCC
>DASRHY010000192.1:0-2970 GCA_035650275.1 Kribbellaceae bacterium
CTGGCGAAGACGCCGGACTGGCACCCGTGGCTCCGCTATACCGTGCTCGTGGCGGGCTCGGCTGCCGCGATCGCCGTACTGCTGCTGCCGGCCCTGGAAGCCAGAGGAACGCGCGACGCGACGTCGGGCAACGAGGCCGTCGAGGTGGGGCAGTCGATGGTCGCGCACCACGAGGACGGCCCCCAGCACAGCGTGGCGATCGCGGCGGCTGCTGCGAGCCAGCCCGGGTCTGCCGTGCGGTCCGCTCGGGTTGCCGGCGGTGTGACGACGGCGCTGATGGTCGCCACGGTGCTGGCCGGACCGGCGGCGTACTCGGTCGACACCATCGCATCCGCGCACGCCGGCGCCCTCCCGTCCGCGGGTCCCACAGCCGCCGGGGGCCCGGGTGGTCGGATGATGGGTGGTCCCGGCCGGAACCCGGGCGGTACGAACGGCCCCCAGCCGGGCCGGCCGGGCACCTCCCAAGGTCAGCCGGGCACCTCCCAAGGCCAGCAAGGCGGCACGGGCGTGGACGGCGGCCGGGCGCGCGGTGGGATGGGTGGGTTCCTCGGTGGATCTGGCATCAGCGGGATCTCGGCGGACATGATCACGCTGCTGCAGCAGGGTGCGTCCGGGTACCGCTGGGCGGCCGCCGCGGTGACGGCGAACGGCGCCGCGCCCCTGCAGATCGCCTCGGGAGTACCGATCATGGCGATCGGCGGGTTCAACGGCACCGACCCATCGCCGACACTCGCCGAGTTCCAACAACTGGTTGCCGATGGCAACGTGCACTACTTCGTAACGCCCGGCGGCGGGGGCGGCGGTCCGGGCGGTGGCGGTACGTCGAGCGAGATCAGCACCTGGGTGGCGGAGAACTACACAGCCCAGACGGTCGGCGGCTACACCGTCTACGACCTGACCACCGGCTGACCGCGACGCCTCTGCCGCAGTCCTGCCTGGCCGAGCACGACCCGCCTGATCGGATCCGACGCCCCTCAGCGCACCCGATCAGGCGGATCGGCACGACCACCGCGGCCGCGCACTTTGCACAACCACAGTGGCCGCGCACTTGCACAACCACCGCGGCCGCGGACTTGGCGCGACAACGACGGCCGCGTGTGCGTGACGGCCGAGATCGGCAGACCACCCCCGCTCGCTCCTCGTGGCCAACCTAGAAGGGCGGCGGGTCCGGATCGGGTGGTTCCGGCGTGGGCTGGCTCTCGGGTGCGAGAACGGGGCCGATCTGAGCCGGCCGGGTCCGGTACACATGGCCCGTAGGGGTGGTGAACCTTGTCGTGCCGTCCGGCAGGTTCTCGACGATCCAGCCGGACCTGCCGTCGTCTTTGAGCAGGTGGTGGTACTCGCAGTACGGCCTCAGGTCCTCGAGCAGTGTGGTTCCGGTGTCCTTGTACTTCCGGCCGTGGTCGCGGTCACCCTGTCGCGCCGGGCGGGTGCAGCAGAACCAGTTGCAGATGGGATGCCGGGCCAGCAGG
The DNA here is from genome assembly GCA_035650275.1 of Kribbellaceae bacterium. GTDB lineage: Bacteria > Actinomycetota > Actinomycetes > Propionibacteriales > Kribbellaceae > DASRHY01. Next base: position 1,473 of record DASRHY010000192.1, read on the forward strand.
GTCTCCGAGACCTGTGCGGGCGGATCGTGTCTCGCGGTCGCGGCCTCGAGGACGATGCCGGTCGCCGGGTCGGTGAGGATCCTGCGCCAGGTGCCTTCGGAGGCGATCCGGCGGGCCACGTCGGCCGGGATGGGACCGTACCCGGTCAGTTCGGCGGGGTCGTCGTCCAGACCGAGCAGCGTCGAGGCGGGAACCACGACCTCGATGTGCGGGCGTCGCCGCTGCTGTTCGGGGAGGGTGCGGCCGAGCCAGTCGGTGCCTGAGGCGAGGATCGCGCCGAACACGTCGACCATCGCGTCTGCGCGACGTTGCTCAGCGGTCAGCACAGCAGCTCCCTGATCGGTCTGCCCGGTCTTGGCAAGGTCCGCGAGGGACTGGATCGCGGTCCAGGCGGCCTCGATCCGGTCGGCGGAATGGGTGAGCCAGATACCCGCCATACCGTCGGGCAGCGGGTGCTTGCGACAGGCCCGGTCGGCGATCGCGGCCCGGTGTCGTTCGGCGTGGTCACGGGGGTCCACCTGGGCAATTGCGCGTCGCAGGCTGGCGCGAAGCTGGGTCTGGGTCTGCGTTCCGGCCCGGGGCAAGACCCGCTGCTCCACCTGCTGCTGCGCCTCGACGTGAAGATGTGCCGTCGACTCGACCACGGCCAATGCTTTCGGGAACGTGAGCACGCCGGTGCGCAGCGCCGTACGGGTGCTCCTCAGGTCCCGGGCCAGCCGCTCAGCGGTCTCGAGATGGCCGCCGACGGTGTGCGGCGAGAGCCGTAGCGCGGCAGCGACCTCACAGGCAGCGGATCGATCCGGGTCCATCGGCCGGCCGGTGAGCTGGTCCGTCCCCCGCATCCAGCCGTTCGCCGCTGCCTCGCCGCGACGCTGCGCCATGAACGACGCCATCGCGTCGAGCTTGACCGACTGGGCCCAGCCGACCAGGCGCTCGGCGGCCTTCATGACCTCGATCAACGCTGTCGGCGTCTCGGTCCGGCAGTGCACCTGCTCCAGAGCCACGGCGAGCTCGCCACCGGGTGGCGATGTCATCCAGGCCGGTGCACGGTCCGCGAGAAGTGCAGCCTCGGCCTCGTCCTGCGACTCGGCGCCGTACAGCTCCCACTCCAACTGCGCGATGCGGGCATCAAGCCCGTCGTCCAGGTCATACGAGTCGAACCAGTCGGGCGCGAAGACCTCGTCAGGCGGCTCGTCCGGATCAGGCGGCGCATGCAGCGCCCCTGCCGCCTCCCGAGCCATCAGATCGGCCGAGAACGCAGCCTGATCACGGAATTCTGAATCGACCAGCACAACGCTATACTAGAACATATATTCGATACCGACAAGCTGGTGTGCGTCAGACTCTCTGGCACAGTCCCCAGGTTGGGTGCCGGGGTTCATCGAGGCGGGCAAGAGTGGGTTGGAGAACAACATCTCCGGGCCTGCGCATGGGTGGGACGTGGCCGAGCGGCGTCAGCTGGTCGGAGAACAAGCAGCTCGCCGAGCAGATGGCCGGC
>DASRHY010000193.1:0-5984 GCA_035650275.1 Kribbellaceae bacterium
CGGACGAGGCGATGGACGTCATCGTGGCTGGCGGCGGCCCGGCCGGGCTGCTGACCGCCGCGCTGCTGGACGTGGCCGGGGCCCGGGCCGAGGTCTGCGAGCGGGGCAGTGAGCCCACCCGGCAGTCCCGGGGCACGGCTCTGCACCCGGGCACCCTCGAGGTGCTCACCATGCTCGGCGCCGGCGACGGCCGCCGGATCAGCGGCGTGCTGCTGGCGCAGGGGCGGCGGGTCCTGGACATGCACTACGCCGGGCTGCCGGACCTGCTCGACCGTCGCGGCCTGGACACGCCGTTCCCGTTCACGCTGACGCGCCCGCTGGGGCACCGAGCACGCGTTCGCCGTGTACCTGGACGCACGCGGGGGCGGGTGGGCTATGGAGCCGAGGTGACCGCGGCCGGGCAGTCCGCCGATGAGGCACGCGTCCAGATGAGCGAGGCCTGGCACACCGCGCGGTACCTGGTCGGCACGGACGGCGCGCACAGCATGGTGCGCAAGGCCGCCGCCATCGGCTTCCACGGCGGCGTGCCCGACCAGGTCGGCTGGGTCGGCGACGTGCAGCTGGCCGGCCCGGTCGAGCATGCCCGGCAGCACGGGCATCAGGAGCTCGGCCACGCCAACGTGGTCCCGCCGGGCGGCTCCCCCGCCCGTGTCTATGGCACCCATGCTGCCGGTACCCGGCTGGCCGCCGGGCAGGCGCGCCGGCAGGCAGAACCGTTCACCCTGCCGGGACTGAGCGCGACGCTGACCGGCATCAGCGGCACCGGCTTCGGCGCGCCAGCCCCTTCTTGGCTAGCCCCGACGTGCAACAGCGGGCGGCGGGACGCCGCCAGCCTGGCCTGGCACCGGCTGCCACGGGCATCGACCGCCCGGACCCACATGCAACGCACAGCGCCACGGTCATCCCGGCCGTGAATTGAGGTATCACCGACCAGGAGAGGGGTCATCATGTCCGCCACGACTGACACCAGCCGGACCGCGCACCTGCTCGCGCTGATGAAGAAGGGCGACGACGCGTTCAACGCCCGCGACTTCGCCGCGGTGGATGAGGTCCACCACCCCGACATGATCGCGTACATCCCCGGGCTCGCGGAACCGGTCTACGGAAAGGAGGCGCACGCCGCGGCGATGCAGCAGCTGCTGCGCATCTTCCCCGACATCCACGTGTACAGCGACCCGTACCCGATCCAGTTCGGCAGCGGCGACTGGATCACCGTGGTCACCAACTCCACCGGGACCTTCACCGGGGAGATGACCCTGCCCGACGGCACCGTGATACCCCCCACCGGAAAGGCGTTCGACGTCGAGTTCGGCCAGACCACCAAGTGGGACGGCGACCAGCTCATCGTCATCTCCGCCTTCTACGACGCCGCCCTGCAGCGCCGGCAGATCGGCCTCGCCTAGCGCCAAGGACGCCGGCCGGCTGGCGGCGACCCGATCCCGTGAGCCGGCCGGCTGACCGCAATCAGGCACGCGGCGACCGGGGCTGGGCGTCATCCCCCGATGGTCGGCCTGGTGACGGGCATGCGGCGATAGGAGGAGGTAGCGGACCGTGTTGTCGCTCCTGACGGCGTGCGGCCGATCAGGACAATGAGCTTCAATGAGCTGCTGATGATCAGCGCGATCGCGGTCGCGGCGCCCATCCTGGCCGCGTCCGTGCGGCGCGTAAAGCTGCCCAGTGTGATCGTGGAGATCGTCGCCGGAGTCATCGTCGGGTCGTCCGTCCTGGGCTGGGTGAGGATCGATCAGCCGGTCAATGTGGTAGCGTTCCTCGGCCTGGCCTTTCTGCTCTTCCTCTCCGGGCTGGAGATCGACCTCAGGGCGACGGCCCCCAGTCAGTTCCGCGCTCCACTCGCCGGGTTCGCCGCCTCCCTGCTGCTCGGGTCTATCGCGGGCGCCGCCTTCCATGCCGTGGGGTGGGTCCGCAACCCGTTCTTTCTCGCCATCACGCTGTCAGCCACCTCCCTCGGGCTCGTCGTCCCCGTCCTCACCGATGCCGGGCAATCGAGAACCGTCTTCGGGCAGCTGACGATCGCGGGTGCGACCACCGGGGAGTTTGGTGCGATCACCTTGCTGTCGCTTTTCTTTTCCGCGACCAAGGGCGGGACCGCCAGCAACATCGTCACCTTCGGGATCTTCGGTGCCGTGGTGGCCGCGGCCGGCGTGACCCTCGGCCGCGCAGGCCGGAGCATACGGCTGGACGCCTTCCTCACCCGGCTCCAAGACACCACCGCCGAGATCCGGGTGCGCATCGCCGTCGCCCTGCTCATCGGCTTTGTGGCGCTCGCGGCGAAGATCGGACTGCAGACCATCCTGGGCGCCTTTCTCGCCGGGGTCGTGCTCAACCTCGTTGACCGCGATACCTCGAGCCACCCCATCTTCCGCTCGAAGCTGGACGCGCTCGGCTACGGATTCCTGATCCCGGTGTTCTTCGTGTCCAGTGGCGTCGAGTTTGACCTGGGCGCCCTGACGCGCAGCCCATCCGCTGTGGCAAGGATCCCGCTGTTCCTGTTCGCGCTGCTGATCGTGCGAGGCACACCGGCGGCCCTGTACGCACACACGCTCGGCAAGCGCGGCGCGGTTGCCGCCGGGCTTCTGCAAGCCACCTCACTGCCCGTCATCGTCACCGCCGCGTCCATCGGAGTCGCGATCCACGCCATAGCGCCCGTGACGGCCTCGGCCCTCGTGGCCGCCGGCCTCATGTCCATGCTCGCCTTCCCTCTTATCGCCCTCGGTGTGATCCGCGCCGGCCGAACCCAGACACAACCACTCACCGAGAAAGGATGACCATGAGGGCCATCTTCACCTCTGTCTATCCGGTGTCCAACCCAACCGGGAGCGATGGAGCGTCAGCTTTTCATGCACACAGCCGACAACTCCCACTAGGCTGATTTGTGTGGCGACTGGCGATGTCTTGGTGCCGGGAACCCTGCCCACGGTCATCGGCGTGCGCGGGGCCCGGCACAACAACCTGCAGGATCTCGACGTCGACGTGCCGCTGTGGCGGACGGTGGCTGTGGTCGGCGTGTCTGGATCGGGCAAGACGTCGCTGGCCATCGGCACGCTGTACGCCGAGGGTTTGCACCGGTTCCTGGAGAGCCTGAGCACCTACAGCCGTCGGCGGCTGACCCAGGCCCAGCGGCCGGATGTGGACCGGATCGACCACCTACCGCCCGCGCTGGCGCTGCGGCAGCGCCCGCCTATACCGGGACCGCGCAGCACGGTCGGCACCATGTCCGAAGTGCTCAACGTGCTGCGCCTGATGATGTCGCGGCTGGGCTCCCATCTGTGCCCGAACGGCCACCGCATCGAGCCGTCGATCGCCACGCAGGGCATGGAGATCGTCTGCCCGGTGTGCGGCGCGCGGTTCGAGCCCCCCAGCGCCGAATCGTTCTCTTTCAACTCCTACGGCGCGTGCCCCGCCTGCCAGGGCCTGGGCGTGCGGTCCGAGGTCGATGTCGCCAGCCTGGTTCCCGATCCGGGCAGGACGATCGAGGAGGGCGCGGTACTGCCGTGGAACTCCGGCGGGCGGCGCCTGTCGATGTATGCCGCGGGCGAGCTCGGGGTCCGGCTCGACATCCCGTACCGGTCACTGACCCCCCGCGAGCGCGACATCGTGCTGCACGGTGAACCGGTTCGGCGGCGGGTCACCCTGCGCTCGGGCCGCAACGGGCGGACCGTGCAACTGTCGGTCAACTACGACAACGCCCTCGCCGCGGTCGAACGCTCGCTGCGCAGCGACAACGAGCGCACCCGCCGCCAGGTGCAGCGTTTCCTGATCACCCGCGTCTGCTCGCTGTGCCATGGCACCCGGCTGCGGCCCGAGGCGCTGACCTCGCAGCTCGGCGGGCGCAACCTCGCCGAGATCAGTGCGCTCGGCCTCAGCGAGCTGCGCGGGTTCACGGCCGGCCTGCCCGCCGGCCTGCCCACCGAGCTCAGCCGCATGACCACCGGGTTGCTCGCCGAACTGAACGGCACCCTCACGCCACTGCTCGACGTCGGGCTCAGCTACCTGACCCTCGACCGGCCCGGCGCCTCGCTGTCGACCGGGGAGCGGCAGCGGATCGAGCTCACCTCGACGGTGCGCGCCAGCACCACCGGCATGCTCTACGTGCTGGACGAGCCGTCGGTCGGGCTGCACCCGAGCAACGTCCAGGGGCTGCGCAAGACGATCACTGCCCTGACCGGAAACGGGAATTCCGTCGTCGTCGTGGAACACGAGCGTGAGCTCATCCGCTCCGCGGACTGGGTCATCGAACTCGGACCCGGAGCCGGTGCCAAGGGCGGTACGGTGATCGCCCAGGGCACCCCTGGCCAGCTGGAAACCGACCCGCGCTCGATCATGGGCCCGTTCCTTGCCGGCGCCGCAGGCGTGCCACGTGGCCGCCCGGTCCGTGCCGGTTCCGGCGGGCAGATCACCATCGAGATCGGCGACCTGTACAACCTGCACGACCTCGCCGCCGCCTTCCCGGTGAACCGGCTGAGTGCGCTGACCGGCCCGTCCGGGGCCGGGAAGACCGCCCTCGTCCTGGACAGCCTCATCCCGGCCGCGCGGGCGCTGCTGAGCGGGTCGGCCCAGCCCGGGCACGTCCGCCGCCTGGACCTCGGCGGCATCCGCCAGATCGTCCAGGTCGACGCCTCGCCGATCGGCCAGAACGCACGGTCGACACCTGCGACCTACTCCGGGGCGTTCGACCAGATTCGCCGCGTGTTCACCGAGTCCGCATACCCCCGGCGGCGGCGCTGGAAGCCCGGGCACTTCTCGTTCAACACCCGCGAGGGCCAGTGCCCGACCTGCCGCGGGCTCGGCCACATCGACCTCGACGTCCAGTACCTGCCCGACATCACCGTCCAGTGCCCGACCTGCCACGGCGCCCGGTTCAACGACGCCACGCTGGCCGTCCGGATCGACGGCCTGACCATCGCCGACGTGCTCGGCCTGAGCGTGCACGATGCCCTGGAGCGGTTCGCAGACCAGGCGCCGGTCGCCGCGGCGCTGCGGCCCGTCGACGAGGTCGGCCTGGGGTACCTGCGGCTCGGCGAGCCCACGCCGTCCCTGTCCGGCGGCGAGTCGCAGCGGCTGCGGATCGCCTCCCGGCTGCGCAGCAGCCAGCGCGGCGCGCTGTACGTCTTCGACGAGCCGTCCACCGGCCTGCACCCGCTCGACGTGGCCACACTGGTCGGCGTGTTCGACCGGCTGCTGGAGGCCGGGGCCACCATCATCGTCATCGACCACGACCTGGACCTGCTCGGCGCCGCCGACCACCTCATCGACATGGGCCCCGGCGGCGGCCCGGACGGCGGGCACATCCTCGCGTCGGGCACGCCCGAGGACGTCGCGCGTGCGCCGGACAGCGTGACCGGGCCGTGGCTGGCCGAGCACCTGGGCCTGCCCGATGCCCGCCAGCGCGGCGTCCTGCCTCACGGCCACAGCTGACAAGGAGACGGTCACCAAGCCATGTCGGGTCCCATCGGCGCGGCCGCCGGGCAGGCCAGAAAGCTGCAGGCCAGAAGGCTGGACGTCTTGCTGGTCGCATCACCTGGACGACGGCGAGCCGATGCCGCTGACCCCGGATGGTCTGCTCAGGCGCGCAGCCCTGCGACGCCGATGAGCAGCACTCGTCGTGCGCCGCTGTCTCGCCCGGCAAGGATGAGCGCGAAGCCGACCCCCAGCAGGCTGGCGGCGCTGGCCCCGACCAGCGGCGCGCTTGCCGAGCCGCGGGTCTCGTCCTCGCACGTGGCCAGCTGCTGGGTGTGAGAGCCGTCGCCCGGACAATGATCAGCCACACGGTCATCAGGAAGGCGAGCGCGGCGGCGTCCCAGCCTGCGACCACCGCCAATCCCCACGTCACGAACCGCAGGAGTACGAGCGCGACGACCAGTCCGATCAACGCCACGCCGGCGGCGCGCCGCATGGCAGGGGCGTGCCAGCCCACCCAGCGGTGGTACAGGATTGGTGGCGGGACGGTGGTCATCGTAGGAGTG
>DASRHY010000194.1:0-45593 GCA_035650275.1 Kribbellaceae bacterium
CCGCCCGGCATACCCTTGAAACACGCACGCCGTTTCCTGACCTGCGGACCTGACCCTTGACAAGCCAAAACCGTAATCAGGACAACGGCGTGCGCCAACTTCGACCCCCCGCGCCCACCCACGGATGCGTCAGGGGAGCCCTAAAAGCCGACAGACGACCGATCCAGGCATCGAGTGGTAGACGACCATGAGTTAAGTAACAACGTTGATCACGAGCCGTCGGGGAGTCGACTTGCCTCAAGCACAGCAGCCTCTCACCAAGAAGCCGGCGCGTGCTCTGACCGCGAGCGTGTTCGTTATAACCATTGCTCTACTGGTCATCGTACTGGCTGGTATACCTGGCCTACTTGAGTACCCGATGCTCTCCTTAACCCTGCGGGTGCTGGCCGGAGTAGCGCTGACCCTGATTCTATGGTTCTACGCCTACTCGGCGCATGTAGTGCCCATGAGACTGTCCCACCGGCCCGCTCATAGATTCGCGCTTCCCCAAGACCAAGCGGAGAGGCTGCAGGCGAGTGTGGCACGGCAGCTAGCCCTGGATCCCGTTCAAGCGATGATTTTCGTCCACTCGGTCATCTCACCCAGCCAGCTCCGACATCGCATAGTTGATCAATATGACGCGGAACGCCGCACCTTGCGACAAACGGTATCGGTCGAGGCGCGAGTTCCCGCGATGTGGATGAAGTCACTGATGAAGAGCCGCCCCGACTCGAACACCGTCTCGGCAGTGTCGGTGCTCTTACCCATAATTCTTCCCACAAAGGGTGAATTGCTCGACAACTTCGAACTTCGGGGAGCCGACGGTGCCGCACTACCTGCCGTCTCGTACCAGGAATACTTACAGGTGGTAGCCCGCATCATACAGACTTTAGCTAACGCGTGCTTTGGCGCCACAGATACCGAAACTGAAGAGGCCATGCGATTGGCGCTTGGCGACATTCTAAGTCGCGGGCCGGCTGAACGACCACGGACGGCAGGTGCCAATGCTATTCGCAACCTTGAAAGACATGAAAGGCGGGTTAAGCCACAGCTTCTCGGGCTTATCGCGAGCCTAGTCGAACAATTGGCGGAACGATATGCGATTGTAGCCGCTGTCCCAGTGGACACCGATGGGCGCGTCGCCTTCCAATATCAGCGGACCATCATTCCGACGCTTAGCATGCTGTCGGCGCACGGACTTGGACGATTCAAAGAACGGCTGCGCATGCTCCTAGGAGCACGGCCGGTAAGTGTTTCCGTGCCCCTCGAGAGTGCATGGACTGCCCAGTCATATCACCTAAGGGTTAACAGTGAGGATGGACTATACCTCGCCTTTCAGGACGCACCGGGCCTAGAGGATTATCTAACTACGTACGTCGACGTCATGACCAAGCTTCCAGTAGCGGAACAACCTCCGGCACCGCCACACTACAGATTTCAGTCGCGATTTGGTCAGTCTTTTGCTCATTTCTACTGCAGGTTCTTCCCCGAACCGTTTGTTCCGCGTTCTCAAACGGGCGTGACGACCGACCGCAGTCAGGTCCGGGAGGCCCAGCGCACCGGCGAACGCCACGTTCCTTGTGTAACTATTGGGTTTCTGGAAATGCCTCCTGGGTCCGCCTTTCGTGCAATGATTGCCGCGATGGCCAGTGCAGCGCTGATCTGGAGTGTCGGTCTAATGGCGGCCCGCGGTGGACCTCTAACGGACGCTCCGACGATTCTGCTGGCCGTTCCTGCAGCAGCAGCGGCGTGGCTTGGCTACGAAGGCTCCCGCCATCGTCTGTTGGAAGCGACATTAGCGTCTCGACTATCGTTGGCGGCGACGTTCATATTGTCCTTGATAGCAAGCTGTCTATTTATGACCGACACGCTGACGCCTTCCGCTGCGCAATCAGCGTCAACGGAGAGCCTTTCGCTACTGGGAATACATGGTCCCTTTTGGGCAGCGTTGACTGTTGCAGCCTTTATAAACGCGGGAATTATCGCTTTTACGTATGCCGTCAGAAGTTGGGAGTTTGTTCATTTGTCCCAAAGAGAGAATAGGTTCACCAGCGTCACCGATGCGCAATTGCCGCAAACATTGACAGCGCCCGCTAGACTTGTGTATGCTAGCAACGGAGGAACTACCGATGACGATAGCTGAACGTACTGAACAAGAGGAGCGGAGCTCGGAGCGCCGCGGAACTCGCTTCTCGGCTGCTCTGGCACGTTTTGTCACCCGACACGTCATGGTGGAAGACAGACCAGGCTACATCGTTCAGGACACCGGATGGCCCAGCGGTATCAAACCTCCTGGCATGAGTGAACAGCAGGTCGAGAAGATGCTGTCAGATGCGTTCGGGATCACAGATGAGGTGGAGAAATCTGCGGAGCCTTCGATCCTAGGCCCGTCACCGAATGGTCCAAAGGACGGCTGAAACACCCGTTCCCCAGCTCTAGTACTCAATGAAGCCTAGCTCGGTGCCTTCCCACACCATTTGCCCGTCTGGCATCAAGATCTTGACCAGGACGCCGTCTGCTGGGGAGTTAACCTGCAGTAAACACTTTGTCGTTTCAATATCATACAGAGGCTCATACGCTCTCACCGTTTCGCCTTCACGTTTGTACCAGCGGTCAATGACAGCCTCCGCCTCGTTGCCCAAGTTCGGCACCACAATTGAGTAACGTCTTCCGTGCGCCGATGGGACTCCTGCCGACATCACTGGTTCACAGATTTCTGGGGAACTGTTATCTGCCGATTGCTCTGACACTTTCTCGGCGTCCGACGCAGCGCTGATAGGCAATATGAAGACCCGATTCGGTCGGCCTCTGGCATCTGTATCCGGACCGAAGCACCTCTCCGACGTATACCAACGGCGCGGATGGACGGTTACACGAAGCATCGTGCTTCCGCTGGCGGACTCCACCTGCAACGTGAACACGTTGTAGTGCGGCAGCCAGTCTGATGTGCGTTCTGGGTTCGTCGAACCGGCGTTACACACTACGTTGGTGCCGACCTGGCGAACCTTGAAGAGGTGTTTATGGCCGTACAGCTGAATCCGGGCGCGCGAGTCGATGACATCGGCAAGGTGGTCTCGACGCCGAAGCCAATCGCGAGGGTGATGCGCGAGCACGGCCCAGATTCGATTTGGTTGGCGGCGCATCATCACCATCTGTTCTGGTACCACGAGTCGATATTGAGCGTCGTTATCTAGCTTGTCAGAGACAAGGACGCTCGTCGCCCCGCGTAGATGTAACTCATATCCAAGTCCCAGATCGAACGGTCGGTTCCACCACGGCACCCTCGGTGTTATTTGGCAACCGAACCCGGTGTTATTTGGCAACCGAACCGAGCTGCAAAGTTGTTGTAAGCTTCGAGAGACGACAGCAGCTCCGGACCCGTCGCCCTGTCGCTCAGGATGGCTTCGAGTGTCTGGTCGAGACGGGCGTCATCGACCCTGCGAATCTGCTCGTGGATTAGCTCAACTGTTTGACTGCGCTCCACGACCGAGCGGTCTACATCGTGATTGCCTGGCACAGTAAGGATGCTGAATCCAGGCTCACACACGGATTCGGCCACCGCGGCAAGCCAATCGCCAACTATCTCGTACTCGGCAGGCTTTCCCGAGTAGGCTATGTCGCCGGTGACTAGCAGGCCGTTGGCCCTCCCCGATTTGGAAGTGATGTCTCTAAGGTCGCTCTCGAGTTCGTCCCGCACATACTCGTCTAAATCCCACTCTTTCGCGTGCCATCGGTTCAAATGAATGTCGGAGAGATGAATAAAGGTTAGGCTCATCGTCTCGGCTCCATTTGGGGGAAGGCAGAGCGCCGTTGGACACCTTGGAGCCACTATAACGCAACGTCTATGTGCGGGCATCTCCCACGACTGTCTCCAGCGGATCGGTGTCTGGCCCAGTGGATGGCAGTCCATACGGCGACCTACGCGCCTCGGCGCGTGAAGCTTGCCCAGTCGAGCTAATGATCGTGCTGAGCTAGTAGTCCAGCCCGGGATCGTTATGTAGGCACGAGTCGATAATCGGGGTGGTTTCTGCGACGGTAGTGGCTGGTCCGGGCGCGGGCTTGGTGGAGCCGGCGCCAGCGGGACCAGGCCACCACATGGGTGATCGTGTGGGTGACGTTGGCGATCATCCTGGCGAACAGGCGACGGATTTCGTTGACGGTCAACGGAATCAGTTCATCGTCGTCGGGCGGGCGGCGGGTGCGTTCGTGGGCGGCGATCACGGTGAGGATGGCGTGGGCGAGCATGACCAGGGTGGTGTGCCGGTACCAGGAGTCGAAGCGGCGGACCTGGTGCTCGTCCAGCCCGGTGGCGTTCTTGCTGGTCTTGAAGCAGGTCTCTACGCACCAGCGGGTGCCGGCCACCCTCACGAGGGTCGGCAGCCCGGTCGGGATGGGTGACCAGCAGCGGTAGAAGGCCAGTTCCCCGTCCGTTAGAGCGCGGCGGACCAGCAACCAGTGGTGGCCTGTCTGCTCGTCGTCGGGTGGGGTGATGCCCACCCACGCCCAGTCGTACTCCCGAGGTCCCTTGGCGCCGTCGCCGGCGCTGTACCGGTTCCACGCCTGCGCGGTCAGGCTGGCGGCGAGTTGGTCGGCGCGCTGCGGCCCGATGGCCGCGCACGCGGTGACCCGGTGGTTGCGGGCCACCGCCAACACGTAGCCCATGCCGCGGGCCTGCAGGTCCCGGCGCAGCCCGCGGTCGCCGCCGTAGAACTCGTCCGCAGTGGCCCAGCTTGCCGGGACACCAGCGGCGGCGGCGCGGGCCAGCATCCGCCGGGCCAGGGTGATCTTCGTGGCGAACCGCACCTGCTCGGGCACCCCCGCCGCGGTGCGCCGGGCCGGATCGTCGGCCCAGCACCGCGGCAGGTAGACCTCCCGGTCGATCAGCGTGTACCCGCGGCACGAGGCGTAGGCCAGGAACACCGCCACCTGGCTGTTCTCTATCCGCCCGGCGGTACCGGTGTACTGCCGCTGAACACCCACCGTGTGGATGCCCGCCTTCACGTCGCCGGTGTCATCGATGATCAGCACCGCACCCGGGTCACCCAACTCGTCGACCACGTACCGGCGCACGTCGTCGCGCACCGCGTCGGCATCCCATACCGCCTCGCCCAGCAGCCGCTGCATCCGATGCGGCGTACGGTCTCCCGCCTGCTCGGCCAGCTGCCAGCACGAGCGAGTATCCACATCGGATAGCAAGCCGAGCAGGAACGCCCGAGCCTGCCGACGCGGCTCCACCCGAGCGAACCGGCCCGCGACATACGCGAAGGCGGCCTCGAAAGCCTCCGCCCAATCCTCGACGGCTACGCTGTCGCCAGCGGCCGCCACGAAATCTGAAGTTGTCTCCACAAGTCACTGATGATCACGTGGCGGCCGTCGCCATGCCCGCAGGCGCGCTGCCGCCGCACGCAGCGGTCACACTCACCGGCCTTCATCGCCGACCATCTACATAACGATCCCGGGCTGGACTACTAGTACTCCAGCCGCACTTCGCTGAGACGGCGTTGTCGCTGGTAGTGGCTGATTTTGGCGCGATGTTGGTGTCGGCGGCGCCATCGTGACCATCGATGGATGAACTCGGGCGTACGGGCGATGGTGATCAAGTGTGCCAGCAGACGTCTAACTTCGGCGAGGGTAAGCGCGATGAGTCCGTCCTGGTCGGGTCGGGGGCGTCTTTTCCCGCTGCCGCGGCGGTGACGGCCAGGTAGGCGTGGGCGAGCATGGCCAAGGTGATGTGTCGGTACCAGGCGCGGTAGCGGCGTACCTGGTACTCGTCCAGGCCGACCTGTCCTTTGGCGGTCTGGAAGCATTCCTCGATCGCCCAGCGGATGCCGGCGACGCGGATGAGTTCCTCGTCGCTGGTGCCGGCTGGCCCGTGGCGCAGGTAGTAGGCCAGCTCGGTGGGCTTGGTGATGCTGCGACGGATCAGCAGCCATCGGGTGAACCCAGCGTCGGCGGTGCCGGTGTCGGGCAGGGTGGCCACCGCCCAGTCGTAGAGGCGCTCGCCCTTGGCGCCGGGTCCGCAGCTGCGTCGCTTCCATGCCAGGGCTGGTGCTGACGCGGCGAGTGCGTCGGCGCGGGCGCTGCCGCCTTGGGTGGGGATCTTCTGGCTGCACGCCACAGCCAGCACGTAGCCGATGTGGCGCTGCTGCAACCAGAGCCGGAACTTGCTGTCTTGCCCGTATGCCTCGTCGGCGGTAACCCATCGCGCCGGTAGCCCGGCGTCGAGGGCTCGGCCGAGCATCCGCATTCCCAGGGCCGGCTTGGTAGCGAATTGCACGTGCGACTCGATGCCGGCCTCGGCTCGCCGCTCGGGGTCCTCGCACCAGCCTCGAGGCAGGTACAGCTCCCGGTCGACCAGGACCCGCCCCCTCGGGCCGGCGTAGGCGAGGAAGACACCGAGCTGGCAATTCTCGGTACGCCCAGCCGTGCCCGAGTACTGGCGTTGAACGCCGGCGGATTTGACGCCCTTCTTGAGGAAACCCGTCTCGTCGACCACGAGCACACCATCCGGGTCGCCGAGGTGTTCGGCCACGTAGTCGCGTAGGTCGTCGCGGAGGCCGTCGGCGTCCCACACTGCCTCGTTAAGCAAGCGCTGCATCCCATCCGGAGTGGGCTCTCCGGCTGTCTCGGCGATCGTCCAGCTGTTCTTGCCCGACACCGGTGAGAGCAGCCCGACAATGTACGAGCGGGCTCGCCGTCGCGGCTCGACCCTCCCGAATCGGTGTGCTACCCGCGCCATTACGTCATCCAGACCCTCGGCCCAACCGGCCAGCTCGTTGATCGGCACAAGACCAGAAGTCTACATAGGACAGACCATTCTCGATGGCCCGCGTTGGCGAACCGCTGGCCGGAACTCGGACAGACCTGAGGACCATCGCCGTACGCCCGAGTTCATCCATCGATGGTCACGATGGCGCCGCCGACACCAACATCGCGCCAAAATCAGCCACTACCAGCGACAACGCCGCCTCAGCGAAGTGCGGCTGGAGTACTAGGTCCACTACAATCCTTGGAGGCGGTCTTTCGGGCGAGATTCAGTCCCTCGATGAGGGTCGAGGCAAGGAAGGCGTTGTTCCAGTTGCCGCTGCCCCCTTGGCACGACAACGGCTCTTCTCTTGGGCGAGCTGGAGCCTCACCTTCACAAGCTACACGTAACTACTCGACCCGTGTCAGCCCGTCGCGTTCGCCGTACGCACCGAGACCATCGAAATCACCGAGGGCCGGGCAGCGAGCGACCGCATCGCGACCGGGAGGCATGATGAGGCTCTTCGGTGGCATGTATACCCGCGCCAGGTTGGGGATCTTCCTGCGCGAGTTCATCCATGGCCATGTCCGCCAGCTCGCCGCGGTGCTGCGTCGGCTCCTGGTTACCCTCGCTGACCGGACCTCGCTGCTGTCCGGCATTGCGGGATCGAGGTATTGTTCGAGCGAGCCGACTATGCCGAGCGAGGCGAACATGACTTTCAGGACTATTCGGGTCGTAACATGGAATCTGTGGTGGCGCTTTGGCCCGTGGGAGAAGAGGGCTTATGCGATCTCTGCCGTTCTACGTAGAGTCCAGCCGGATGTATGCGGCCTTCAAGAGGTCTGGGCCGATCGCGAGCGGAGTCTGGCGGCATTACTTGCCGCAGAGCTTGGTATGCACTTGGCTTGGACCCCTTCGCCATTCCCGGACAATTGGCAAAAGAAGGTTGGAGACTTCAATACAGCCGTGGGAAACGCGATAATCAGTCGGTGGCCAATCCTAGAGCACGACATGGAACTTCTGCCCGCAGGAGCCGCTCCCAGCGATGGACGGACAGCTGTATTTGCGTTATTGGACATGCCAAGCGGACGAGTCCCTTTCTTCACAACACACTTAAATTCGGCTAGAGATCATTCTTCGATTCGTTGCGAACAAGTTAGAGCTCTAGCCAGATTCGTTGCGCAGCGTCCTAGCGGTGAGTTCCCTTTTGTCATTACAGGGGACTTTAACGCAGAGCCTGACTCAGATGAAATGCGCCTGCTATTAGGACCTTGGCCAAGGTCCTCATCGATAGGTCTGCGGGTGTTCGATGCATGGGATAGCATTGTCAGTTCTGTGGATGGGCCAACGTGGGATCGCTCGAATCCGTTTGTTGCCGAGACTGGTGAGCCTTCCGCCCGGATCGATTATGTCCTGGTTGGTCCGCCTCTTCCGTCTGGTGCAGGTCGGGTTCAGTCGGCGCGATTGGCTGGGACGCAGGCGGTTCGTGGTGTCTTTCCCTCGGATCACGCGGCCGTCGTGGTGGACCTCTGCTCCTAGCCACAACGGGTTCTCCGGTTTGTCACATCGCTTGGTATGGGAGTCGCCGGGTTGCCTTGATGCGTAGGACGGCAGAGCGGAGCCTGGGGGCCGCCCGTCGAGCCGTGTATCGGCCGACTCCCAGGCGGATGGCACGGTTGGTGGCTGCGGTTCTGGACTCTCTGGACCGCTGGTAGTCGAGCAGGGCGAAGTCGATGATCTCCGTATTGGGCGATCGCAGGGTGGATGTAGCGCCTCCGCCCGCCGACTTTTGACGTACGTCTCGCGACCCACCACCGATCGTCGACCAACCGCCGGCAGGCAACCACATTGGGACGTTGACGGTGTTAGGGACACCGATAGATGAGCTTTAGTGTACACTTCAATGCCATAAGTACCGAGCCATGGAAGGCGGCCGGGGAACATGGCGTCATCCAGCGGTCCACGGCCCGTTCTACCAGTCACAACACAGTTCGCGGCACTGGAGCCCATTTGGGCCGGCATCAGCTCATCGGCGCAGCTGCGCGCGTTGCTTGTGCTCGGAGCCCTGTTCAACGACCGCGTTCACGTCAGCGACACGCAATTGATCGACAATCCCCGGATCATCGGAGATTTCGAGAAGCGTTTCGGACAGGGGCTCAACCTCTACACGCTGCTCACCGATCTCATCCGGGAGGGCATCGTCACGGTCGGCCTGCGCGAGTCCAACTATCTCTACCGCGAGGAGCGGCCGGACCCGTGCACCACGCTCGCCGACGTGCTTCGCAGCTGGAAGATCAACAGCCCGGACGGCGAGGGCTGGGTGACCTCTCCCCTGAACGAAACACGACGCCGTATGGTCGCGCACCTCGACACGACGCTGGCCAAGTCTAACGCAAGCGTCATCGCGTACGACTACATGAAGGTGAAGCACGACTTCATGCAGCAGGTACGAGAAGAGTCCGCCCGCTCGGGCTCACCGCTGGACCTATTGCTGCGTGAGCAGCCGGCCGAGCTGCGCCGCCGATACGACGACATCACCGCACAGGGGTGGTTCTCCCACACTCCCGTCTACGCTCTCCTGCGCGAAGCGGGATTGGAGATGAAACACGACCTGATTCAGATCCACGGGATCTTCGACGAGACTGCCTACGCGCGGATACACCAGGCTCGCCTGCTCGGATCGGACTGGTCGGAGGAGGGGGAACCCTTGGCGGAGCGGGTACTCGCGCCAAAGCACCGAACGGACGCAGGCACGCGAGCGCTGCCCTCGGAGGCAGAACTGGTCGAAGCGGCGCACCGACTCGTAGAGGCGCCCTCCCCCGAGTTGCTTGCGGGGCTGAGCGCCGATGAGATTCTCGCTCTGCGCGCGCACGCCCGTGAGATGTTCGAAATTCAATCGCACATCGAGGTCAACAGCCCGGCCGAGGTCGACACCGCCCTAGTTCGCGCGATGGTGGACGCCGCCGCTTCCTATTGGGAGAAGGTGTGCGCGCACGTTCGTAGCACCAGGCCACACCTAGCGTTGCAACCGACGAGGCTGGGCATCTTCCTCAGGGAGAATCTGCCCTCCGTATCGCGGATCGCTGAACGGTTTGCGACGAGTGGGCTGGCCACCATCGCTGAGGTGGCGGTCAATCTGATCCCCGGCGTCAGTCTTAGCACCGAGTCTCGGCAGGCCCTGCTGCGCCACGTGAGCCTCGAGTTCGTCTTTTTCGTCGAGAGCGATCGCATGCGCCAGATCCGGCAGCTCTACCCTCGCCGGGGCTGGATTGCCCCCGATGCGAGGACACTCTAATGGCGTTGCCGACAACGGCGGACCCTGGGGGACACCGCGCCACCGACGATCTGGCCTGGGTGATCCGACACAACAGCGACGACCACATCGGCCCTGGACCGCACGAGGATGGACTGCCCGAGCTCCTTCTGGAGTACCTATCGGCCGAGTCTGTCTTCATCGACGTTGGCGCCCATGTTGGTCATTACTCGCTGCGCCTCGCCCGGCACTGCGCCAAGGTCATCGCCATCGAATCGAATCCCGCCGCCAGTAAGGTGTTGCGGTCCAACGCTCGGCTCAACAACATTGACAACATCATCGTGCACGATCTCGCCGCCCACGACCGGGTCGAGAACCTGTGCCTCTGGGATCCGTTCGACAGGATCGGTGGATCGTGCACGAGGACGCTGAGTCCGGGCGAGGTGTCGCCGCTGCCGGAGGGGTACGAGATTTCGACAATTTTCTTTAACTCATCGGGATTCGGCCGACGCCTCGGAGTGGTTCATGCTCTTCCCATCGATTCACTAATCGGCAAGTGCCACGAGCGGATTTCGCTGATAAAGATAGACGTAGAGGGGCACGAGGAAAAGGTGGTCGCCGGCGCCTACCGTACCATTGGTCGACATAAACCAGCGCTGCTCATTGAGATGCATCACGACATGTACGGCGAACGCATCTGGGTCGGCGTGACCGCACATCTTGCCAAGTTAAAATACAGATGGGAAGTCGTGACGCTACGGCAGAAATCCAGGCTTGGGCGCGCGACGGAGTACCACTTCATATTCGCTCGACCGCTCAACACACGAAGCATCGGGAGGCGGCGCACCAAGTAATCTGATAGAGAAACCAGAGCCTCGTCGAATGGACTCTCGTCATCGGCCTCGCCGACGCTCGATCGCAAGTACCACGATCGTCGCCCGCTCCTCGCGGATCTGGTACAGCACCTTGTAGTCACCGATGTTCCGCTTGCGCAAACCGAGTTCGGCGCTAACCACTGACGTGTCACCAGTCTCCGGATCAGACGACATCAATTCCAGCGAATCCAGCAACCATTTAGCAGTCGCCCGGTCGGAGTCGTGCAATGACCGCACGGCGCGCACCGCCGCCGGAGCGACGCCAACCTCATAAAATGCCGTCATCGCGACCTCAGGTCAGTTCGCGCTGCAGTTCGGCGAGGAGTTTCGGCGCCGCACCGTCCTGCAATTCCGCTAGCAGCGCCTCACCGAGCGCGAGGTCGGCGACCTGGTCCGCGGCGTCGAGGGCGGCAACTCCCGCCGCGGCGACCTCGATCGGCACCACGGCAGCGACAATCCGGTTGGAGCCTCGCAGGTAGACGACCTCACCGTCTGCGGCATCCTCGACCGCGCGCCGCAGCCCGTCCGCGCCGTCTGGAAACTCCAGGATGTAGTTCTTCACGGCCCAACCTCTGTGTCAGAACCCTCGCGAGCTACACAGAATACCGGACGAAGGTCATTTGGTCCACTATCGCCCGAGTTGAGAGAGTCGGGTTGATCTTGGAATTCCGCAAAGTAAACTCGGAACCGGGCGGCAGGCCCTCGCGCATTACATCCATCGGAATCTACCGGAAATAGCACGCGATAACCTTACACCAAGCGCCCGCCCGCGGTCCCCAGACAAACCGGCGAGGTCACGAGCCAAGCACCGCTGGCTCCGCGACAAGAAACCCATCCCGCGCGATCCGACAGTCAGGCCATGGCCGCCACCGCAGCATCAAAAAGCGTATTCAAGCCGACCAGGGCGAACGGGTGGCCAAACCCATCAGGCTCCCAGGCATCGCCCGCGAGAAGATCCATAATCGAGAATGCGGCCGCGAACGCGATCCCTCGGTGCAGCGCCACCGCAGCCAGTGAGGCGGCCTCCATCTCCACAGTCAAGACGCCCTCGGCGCCGTAATGCCGCACTTCGTCTCTCGTCTCGCGATAGAGCGCATCGGTCGTCCATGTGCTTCCGAACGCAACCCTTTCCTCCAGCTGGAATACCGCATCGAGCAGCCGCGCGGTCAGGTCATGATCGGGCTCAACACTCCGATCGTCCGGTGGGAGGTAGTGGTAAGAAACCCCCTCGTCTCGTATCGCACTACTGCAGACAACGAGATCGCCAACCTGCTGCCCGGGCTGCAAGCCGCCTGCACCGCCGACGCTGATCGCTTGCCGTACCCCGGCGGCGATTATCTCCTCCAACGTGATGGCCGCCGCCGGTCCGCCGACCCCAAATCCGCCCACTACGGCTACCGTCCCGGTGGAAACCTCAAGCTCGCGGTAGGTCACGAACCCCGGCCGCACTCGGCCGTGGCCTTTGTACCGCTCCGTTACCTGGCGTAACAGCGCCTGACTGTACACGAGGATTGCACGCTCCGGCATCCAGTCGACCGGCTGACCTTGGAGTCCCACGTAAGCTACATGGTCGGGGTAGTCGGCCGGTTGGAACAGCGCGGGCAGGGCGTGCTTACCGGGGTAAATCGGTACCGGCATCGAACGACCTTGCCTTCCATCTGACAGCAGACGATTTGGTGATTGAGAGCGGTGAGTGGTGGCCATCCTGGGTGGCGACATCGGCGCCCGCGACGACCCGGCTCTCACCGACCTGGCCCTCACCGAGGCAGCCGCCTTCCTCGCTAGCCGGTAACCGGCGGACGCCGGCCTCAGCGTCCACTGGCATCCGGCAAAGCCCGCAGCGCCTCGACGGCGCCTGGCGTTCCGGCCGCGATCTCCGCCATCAGTTCTTCCCGTAAGCCATGGTCGGCCAGCAAATCGCATAACCGCTGGGCCGCCCAGAGATCCCCGCCGTCAGCGCGCGGGCGCAGCAGGGCGAGTGCGCTGTCGACGCGGCCCTGATCGCCGAGGGCCCTGGCCAGTTCGGTGACGAACGCGGCGCGATCGCGGCGCGCGCTGAGCTCCTCGACGCGGCCCTGCTCGGCCAGCAGTCGGGCGAGCCTCAGCTCGCTCACGAAGTCGCCAGGGTCGCGGTCCACCTGCTGGCGCAGGACGCTCGTCGCCTCTTCGACGCGACCCTGGCTGAGAAGCCGGTCCACCAAACGATTGAAGCCGACGAGAATTCCCCGCTCGATGTCCCGGCGAAGCAGCGCCACGGCCTCATCGATTCGTCCGTCGTTGGAAAGCCGGTGAACCTCCACGTCGACCAACTGTTCCCGGGCGATCTCGTCACCTGATTCAGCGCGGCTTCGCAGCAAGGCGACGGCCTCCTCGAACCGGCCTTCCTCGGTCAGCAGACGACTGAGCTGGAAGGCCGCGATCGCTTCCCCGGAACTCGCGATCTCCCTCAGACGTGCGATCTGGCCATGAGTTGCCAGCCACTTGGCCATCGCGGATCTCGCGGTCGGCTCCCCGGTATCCGCCCAGCGAGCCAGATCCGCGACCCAGTTCCGCTCAACCAGGAGGCTCGCCAGAAATTGACAGGAAATGACTCCGCCGGCCCGCGCCACCTCTGTGGCGTCCCCGATCCGGTCCGCGTTGACCAATGACGCGACCAGTGTTTGGGCGGCTGCTCCATCACGGATACCGCGCACTTGGCCCGCCCATCGGCGAAAGTGGTCCAATGCCTGGTCCAGTTCGCCTTGCCCGGCCAGCCGTTTGACCAGCACGGCAGCGGCGGACGGGTCGTGTGCGGCCAGCCGGGCGAGGTCTTCCACGTGGCCAAGGGAGCTGAGCAGCCGGGCGACCAGATCGCCCGCATGATCGTCGTCGGCCGGGAGCGCGTCCAGCAGTGCCAGAGCGTTTTCGAAGTTTCCCCGGCCGACCAACATTTCGGCCAACCGGTACGCAGCCCATTGATCGCCGCCTTCGGCGGCTTGCCGAAAAAGCAACTCGGCCTCCCGCGGCCGGCCACGACGGTAGGCGCTGTCGGCGAGGTGCATCCGATCCCGGGCGTCGTGATGCTCGGCGAGCGCCCGCCAGACGACCGCCGGGAGAGGCACCGTACGCCGAGCCCGGCTGGCATGTTGGTGGAGGTAGTCCGCGACCAGGTAACCGGACACGCGGCCCATGCCCGCGGCCACCGGAACCAAGGTCGACGTCGCGCCGCGTAGCACGGTGGTGGCGTACCCGAGGGCCTGGTCAAGCCAGCGCTCGGGCGCAACGGCCTGCTGGGCGGAGGAGAGGTATCCGGGCGCGGCTGCTGCCAGGAACGCTCGTTCCAGTGGCGCGGTGGAGCCGACGCGGCGAGCGTCCAACGCCGCGGTGATGACCGCCTTGCCATATGGATCGGCGGCGTTTTCCCACCAGCGCACCAGCTCTGGTCCGCCGGCCAGCACCTGGGTGAACCCGGCGTCCGGGTTTTCCAGGGCGATGCCGATACGCGGGTCGGACGTTACCGCCGCGGCGCCGCGCCGCTCGGCCACGCTGAAGTTGTCCGGGACGTCGATGACGTGGGCCAGGCCGAGTACTTCGCGGTCGTTCGCATGTTGATCGAGAACACCCGGGGTCCGGGACGCTAGGCGGCTGCTGTACTCGCCCGGCCACAGCGTGCCAAGCAGGACCGTCCGCGCGGTCACCAGGTTCCGGACGACGGCGGCCGACAGGCCGGCCGCCGGGTCAAGGAAGCGCTGCAACTCGTCGAGCCAGACCACGGTACGGGGGGCTGGTTCGGCGGCGAGATCACGCAATGCCTCGGGAACGGTGGGGTCGGGCTGGACGAGCCACCATTCCGGCACGACGGCGCGTATCGCCTCCAACAGGGCCCTGGTCTTGCCCACCGACGATCCACCCACCAGCAGCACGAACCCGCCACGTTCGGCGGCCGTGGTGATCTGGGCATGCAGTTCGGCGTCGAAGTCGCGGCGTACGTACGCCGGTAGTTCGTCCGTCACCCCGTCCACCTGGATCGCCGGATGCACGCCCAGCAGGCGTGGACGGACCTCGTGGACCCGCGTGGCCCCGGCCGGGCGACGGAGGTCGGCCGTGGCTATCCGCTCCCACGCCCGCAGCCAAGGCGTCGGGTCTCGCTCGTCCAAGCCGCACGCTCTCAGGAACATGACCGTCGTTTCCCGTTTCGGCACAGACTTCCCGTGCAACAGGTTGTTGAGAGTGGAGGCGGGGAGCACGCGCGGGGCACGGCCCGGGTGCGGGTTCACGGCCCGGTCGAGGTCGGCGTAGGAGAGCGAGCCGCGAAGCTGCTCAAAGGCAGCGGCGAGATCCGCCGGCGTCCGCACGGCGGCGAGATCGATGCCTCGGCTGCCACCGCTCACCACGATCGCCTCCAGCCTGTTCGGCGCGCCCGAGCCGAACAGCGGGGGCACCGCCTGACATTGCCACGTTTCGCCTGGTCACTCCATCGGGGGGTTCGGCTTGGTCCGGCCACGGTGCCGAACAGGCGAACCTTCGGGTTTCGTTGGCCGCGTCCGCAGGACAAACCCGGCCCACGAGCAACAGGAGCGATCGCTATGACACCCCGACGTACCGACGAGACCTGGACGCACAAGGTTACCCTTGCCGTCATCGCCGGCGTGGTCTCCGGCGCTGTCCGGGCCGGCCTCACCTGGCTGCTAGATCGACTGACATCACCGTGAGCGCCCGTCCGGGTGACATAGTCCCGACATAGCGTGATCGGCTTGCGCTCCGAAGGGGGCACCAGATGTTCAAGTACGACCTCGACCGCCTGTCCGTGGAGCGATTCGCGGAAATATGCGACGAGCTGCTCCGTTCCGAGATCTCCGCGGACGTGCGAGCCATCACCCTCGGCGACGGAACATTGCGCGGAGCTGAGCACCGGTTTGAGCCTGGCCGTTCGAAAGATGAGCTGAGCGGGTTCTGCGTGTTCGCGTACCACTATTGCGATCTCCGAAACCTGGGTGCGCGTCCAGCACGCGCGCAGCTTAGAGCGGCCCTGCAGAAGACTCTCGATATAGTCATGAAGTCACGGGCGGAACAGCCGGACTGCCTCATCATCCTCACGAACACACGTAAACATTCAGGTCTCGTTTTAACCGCTGGTCGTGTCGGTGCGTGACATCGACCGTCTGGTGTGGACGATGTGGGTGTGTCGTCCGGGCTGGAGCGGTTGTCGCGCAAGGAGTTGCTTGCGCTGGTGGTGGCTCAGGCTCAGGTGATCGAGAAGCTTGAGGTGCAGGTGGCCGCGTTGAGTGTGCGGGTGGTGGAGTTGGAGCGGCAGTTGGGCCGTAACTCGGGTAACTCGTCGATGCCGTACGCCAGCTCATGCACCAAGCCGCCGTCGCCGCCGACATCGACCCGGACCGGCTGTCGTTCACCACCGCCCTACGCGCGGTACGCCGCTTCATCACCAGCGCGGCCACCGCCACCGGCCAACTCCTCGCCCCAGTCGTCGACCGCGTCCTTTCCCAGATCCTCGAAGACCAACACAATCGTCGCGACCGAGCCAGCCCCCGCGTCGTCAAACGATCACAGAGCCCGTACCCGTCCAAGAAACACGCCACCCAGCCGACATCCACCACCGTCGACTACACAATCGACGTCCTCGACGTCCGACCAGGATGACCAGCATGAACGGCCTATCTTCCCGGCATTTTGCGCCGTGGGCGCGGAAAGGAGTCGCCGCTGTAGAGGCGATGACTTGAAGTACAACTGCATGTGAGATGAAGGTTTCGTGGCCCTTCGGCGTCGCCCTGCGGGGGGAGGCGTCAAGCCACCGCATGGTGCGTTAGCTGAAGACTGTCGTGCTGAGCGATGCGGAAAAGGCGGTGTGAGAGCCGTCAGGCAGGGACCGGGAAGGCGAACGCGAGTGAACCACCGCTGAAGCGTCGAGAGTAGAAGACGGCATCAGAATCGGGGCGATAATGCCCGCCCCGGGATAAGCTTGGCGGAATGCCCGTATTGCTGGCCAGGCGGTGCCCGGCGTGCAGGTGGCGCGAGCCCGGTCTGCGGCTCACGTGCGGAAACACGGGAAGGCGCGCGTTGATACTGCGCCCTGTGAGAGCGCGAGAGGGAGCGCATCAAGCCGCCGAAACGGTGAGGTGCTGAGTACCGTCGCGGCGCGCGCTGGCGGACCGGCCCGTAGTAGCGGTGAAGCCCGTGTAATGCGGGCGGAGCGAAGGGGCCGGCTCATCTGGACTTGCGAGCACGAGCAACCGGGGCGAACGCTCTGGGAGGAGACGAGTGAGCATGTCAGGGCAGGACGAGAAGCCGTTTGACATACCCAAACGCCTGGTGTGGCAGGCGTGGAAGCGCGTTGCGGAAAACAGCGGTGCCCCGGGGGCGGATGGCGTGACCATCGAGGACTTCAAGAAGGATCTTGGGAACAACCTGTACAAGGTCTGGAACCGGATGTCCTCGGGCACGTACTTCCCGCCGCCGGTGCGGGCGGTGGAGATACCGAAATCCTCGGGAGGCACGAGAATTCTGGGCGTGCCCACCGTAGGCGACAGGGTGGCGCAGACAGTCGCCGCGATGGCGCTGGAGCCTCGGACGGAGTCCATCTTCCACGATGACTCCTACGGGTACCGGCAAAACCGGGGCGCGCTGGATGCCGTCGGCACGTGCAGGAAACGGTGCTGGGAACGGGCCTGGGTGATCGATCTCGACATCCGGAAGTTCTTCGACTCGGTGCCGTGGGACCTGGTCGTGAAGGCGGTGCAGGCCAACGTGACGCATGAGCAGCGCTGGGTCGTGCTCTACGTGAGGCGATGGCTGGCCGCGCCGGTCTCGATGCCCGACGGCAGGGTGGCAGAACGGGATAAGGGAACCCCGCAGGGGTCAGCAATCAGTCCCGTACTTGCGAACCTGTTCATGCATTACGCGTTCGACAAGTGGCTGGAGCGGGAATTCCCGATGGTCGATTTCGAGCGCTACGCCGACGACGCCGTGGTGCACTGCGCGACGGAGCAGCAGGCCCGCAGGGTCCTCGCTGCCCTGGAGGAGAGGATGGTCGAGGTCGGGTTGCAATTGCATCCGGACAAGACCAGGATCGTGTACTGCCGGGACAGGAACAGGCGGCGCAGCGACTGCGCTGAGACGTCATTCACCTTCCTTGGCTACACGTTCCGCGCCAGGCAGGCGCCGACCGGGGACAGGAAGAGCATGTTCAGCGCCTTCCTGCCCGCGGTCAGTAAGGACGCCCTCAAGCGGATGAGCGAGGAAGTCCACTCCTGGCGCATCCACCTGCGCAGCGGCACCGAGCTGGAGGACATCGCCTCGTGGATCAACCCCGTCGTCAGAGGGTGGATGGCCTACTACGGCAGGTTCTACCGGACCGCGCTGAACGGCCTGCTCCAGCGCATCAACTCCTACCTGGTGCGCTGGGCGAAGTGGAAGTACAAGCGGCTCAGGACATTCAAGAAGGTCCGCAAGTGGTGGGAAGGGCTGACCGCGAGGCAGCCACGCCTGTTTGCGCACTGGAAATGGGTGACCGATTTCAAGTACAGCCTATAGATGGGACGAGCGGAGTGACGGGAGACTGTCACGCTCCGTTCTGTGGGAGCCCGGGGGTGAGATTCCCCCGGGCCACCCGGCGGGGCTAGCGCTGGCAACGCATCCGGCAAGAGAAGGCCTTTGTGGTGAAGAGGATAACGGTAGACCAGAGTCGGGCGGAACGCGGCTCGCCGCCGTCGTCGGGTGGCGGCACGTCACGCTCGGGCGGCTCGCCGACGGGTACGCCGACGACGCCGTCGCGATCGCCCTCACCAACGACCCGTCGTACTGGACGCCGGGGCGTGAAACGCAACCCGATCGACGCGGCGTTTCGCATCCACGAGGGTCGTCTGCTCGCCGGGACGTTGACCTGGTCGGCGACGACCGGGTCCGGAACCACCGCCCGACGCGACCAGCCGCTGGTCCTCGCCGGCACCTACCGATGCACATGGCTGCCCCTACTCCACAGTCGCCGACACCGGCCGCACCGCACACCTTCGCTACCTCGCCATTCCCGTGGCACGACCTGCCACAACGCCGATGTCGGCCAGGGAGTAGGCCCTGTCCCTGTGCCGGGAAGAGCGGGTGCGGGCGAGCCGACTGGTCAGTCCGTTCACGAACCATCGCGGTTCCTGCCCACTGTGGACACTTACGCCTCACCGGACGGATTGTGGTCCGCACCGCTGGCGTGGTGCGGACCACAACGAGCGGCGGAGGTCAGCAGGTGGGATCCATGATCCGGGCCCAGTAGATGAGCTCGGCGGCCTGCGCGGCGGTCAGCGTCGGGTTGGGCTCCTCCGCCTCCCGGCTGACCTTGCTGATGTACTGGCAGATCTGGCCGTGCATGAGCTTGTTCTGCAGGTCCTGGATGACGCCGGTGGCGTTGGGTGAGCCGCTGCCGGACACGTACCCGCCGGTGAGGTCGCCCAGGGAGGTGGCGGTCGGGGTGACGGTGTAGGAGATCGACACCGGGTCGGCGGTGTTGCCGGCCAAGTCCATGCCGCCCGCACAGGTGGCGGTGTGCAGGCCGGCGGCGTCGCGGCTGACGGTCGGGCTGGCCTGGGTGGCCACACGTGAGGTGGCATCGGTCGTGGTGCAGGAAATCGTGGGAATCTGGTCCAGCGGGTAGGTGCCGCCGTTGAGCGCACCGACGACGCTGACCACCGGTGCGGTGAGGTCGACATTGAGGCCGGTGACGGTGAACTCGGCCGTGTTGCCGGCGTTGTCGACAGCGGTGCCGGTGACCGACTGGTTGGCGCCGTCGCCGGCCACGACGACGTCGCCGGGGCAGGTGTCGATGCCAGAAAGCGTGTCGGTACAGGTGAAGTGGACCGTCGGTGCGGAGCGGTACCAGCCGGCGCTGTTCGGGCTGCCCACGACCTCGGCGGTGATCACCGGCGGGGTCTTGTCGATGTTGATGTCGTCGACCGTGGTGACGGCGGTGGAACCGGCGTTGTTGACCGCCGTACCGGTCACGCTCTGGCTAGCGCCCTCGCCGGTCACCGTGACCAGGGCGGTGCAGGTGGCGATGCCGGACTGGGCGTCTGCGCAGGTGAAGGTCACCGTCACGTCGCCGTTGTTCCACCCATGATCATTCGCGGGGGTCCGCACTGCGGTGATCAACGGTTTGGTCTTGTCGATGCTGACGGTCACGGTGACCTCGGCGGTGTTGCCGGCCTTGTCAACGGCGGTACCGGTGACGACCTGGTCGGGTCCGTCCTCGGTCAGCGTCACCGGCGGTGCGCAGGAGTCCACACCGGAGAGCGCATCCGCGCAGGTGAAGGTGACGGTGACATCGCCGTCGTTCCACCCGCCACCGGTCGGTGTCTGGGACAGGCCGGCGGTGATGGCGGGCGCGGTCGTGTCCAGGTTGACGGTGGCGGCAACCGAGGCGGTGTTCCCGGCGTTGTCGACTGCGGTTCCGGTTACCGTCTGCCCGGCGCCCTCGGCGTCGACGGTGACCGGGCCAGGGCAGCTCGCGACGCCGGACAGCGCGTCAGCACAGGTGAAGCTGACGGTCACCGCACTGTTGTGCCAGCCGTGGCCGTTGGCCGCCGGGGTGGTGGTGTAGCTGATCGTCGGCGCGGTTCGGTCGATCGACAGCGTGTAGTGGCCGGCCGCGCAGTTGCCCGCCGGGTCACACGACTCCGCCGAGGTCAGCACCTGGTCAGCACCCTCGGTCGACACCACCGTCGGCTCCGGAATCATCGGCACGCCGGACGAAGGGGCAGGGTCCACACTGGACCAGCTGACCGTGACCGGCGCGTTGTACCAGCCGCTCGCGTTCGCCGCCCGGTCCGCGACACCGGTCACGATCGGCGGACGCTCATCGAGGAACAGGCCACCGGTGACCCGGTCGAAGATCAGGTACAGATGCCGGTCGGTGGTCATGGTGGGGATGGTGAACGGGATGACCAGGCCGGAGTCCAGCACGATCGCCGGGTTGTGGAAGGTCGCGCCAGCGGGGATGGGTAGAACCAGGTTGCCGTTGGTGTCGACGTGCAAGGGCCGGTCGGGGTACGTGCTGTAGTAGACGGTGGGAGTGTTCACAGTGGCATCGTCGAAGCGGACGCCGGCGTCGGTGACCGAGGCGCCACCGATGTCCCGGACCGACACGGTCAGTGTCTTGGTCGGAATGGTGATGTTGTAGGTCTGGCTCTGGTCCAGCTCAACCGGTGTGCTGAAGCTGGCGAAGCCGCGGAGCAGCCCATTGCTGACCGGCAAGTTACCGTACGCCAAGAGGTAGTACTGGCCGGAGAGCAGATCGGCGGAGTACTGGCCGCTGCTGTTGGTGTTTCGCTGCGTGGTCGGGCCACCGCTAAGCCGGAAGTTCACATACCCCGAGCCGTAGCCGCCACCCTGACTGTTACCAAACACCCCCTCCACATGAATCACCGTGACGGGTTTGAGGATCACCGTCAGCGGTGCTGTGGTGTCAGCGTTGATACCGGTGGCCAGGTATACGCGCAGGCCGGAGGTCTCCGGCGGGGTGAACCGAAAGTCGTACGTTCCGGACGGCACCGTCACCTGGAACGTGCCGTCCGGATCGTGGGTTACCGTGCTGGTCACCACATTGGTACTGCCCGCGTTCAGCACATCGACGACGACGTCGGGCTGGGGCGTGCCGCCGCTGTCGACGACAGTTCCGGTGACCGTGGGGTTGGCCATCGCGGGTGCGGCGGTAACTGCCTCGAATCCGCCGATCAATGAAGCGGCCATCATCACGGTGACTCCCGAGCGCAACACGAATGGTCGGATCCAACGGCGAGGAATCGTTTGCCGGATCTTTTCGGTAGGCTCATTTCTCATGTCGCGCTCCACCACCTGAGTGCATTGGCGAATGTCGTCGGTGCGGGCTCTCAATGACGGGCAGTCCCGGAACGCACCGTACTCCCGGTAGCCGCAAGAACACCGTCCGTCGCTCGGCTCGACGGTCACCTCATACGGTAGGAATGCATTGCGCGTGCGCGCCATGTCTACAAACGGTCTGGCTACGAGTGCCAACTAATCGACTGCTTGAAACTCCGCCTGGCCCACTACTCGTCCGCTGTTGGAATGACCCCATTGGAGTGTCGTACGATATCCTTATCGCCAAAAGCGATAACACGACTCACAACGAGCCGATCGAGCTGCCGGACATGCCGAAAGGACGAGTAGGTTTCTGCAACCGGTTCTCAGCAGACACGGCCGTCCGACACTACAGGCGACCCATCGGACCTGTCAGTGTTCACGGGCACGGCCGGAAGTCCCGTATCGTCACCCGACCCAGGTGCCGGCCGCCGTGGACGGGACAGCATTGGGACGCCCGCCAGCCATGCCGGCGTCGTCGGCAGCGTGTACGCCTCGGCGCGGCGGGTCAGGGCCGCGCCCGCGTCCATGCCGAAGACGAAGTCGACCCGATCCGCCCACCGATCGAAGTGGGCGGTCAGGGCGAAGTCGGTGTCCCCGCGCAGGCACAGCCGCGGTGCGTGCGCAGACACCAGGTCGATGGCCCTGTCGATCCACTCGGCGGCGTCGGCATGGCTGGGGGCGTTGCCCGGCCGGTTGACCAGGTAGAGCACCTCCTTGGTGTTGGCCAGGGTGACCAGCAGTGGGCCGTAGCCCCAGATCCCCTTGTAGGACAGGCCGATCCCGGCCTTGCGCCGGCCATCGGTGGGCACCATCGTGCCGTCGATGTCGATGTAGGCCACCGGGCCGAGCAGGTCACGGCCACGGGTGCGCCACAGCAGCGGTCTGACCGCGTTGATCCGGTCCATCAACTCGACCACATCGGCTTCGGTGAAGCGGCGGCAGAAGTCCCCGGCCGTGGTCGGGTCCGGGATCAGCTCCGCGCCCAACGCGTTCATGTACGCCGTGTCGTGGCGCAGCCGCTCGATGTCCTCCAACCGGGTGCCGCCGCACAGCACGTTGTACGCCAGGTTCAGCACATGGTCGGACTCGTGATACGGCAGATGCACCTTCAGCAACTCCAGCCCATCGTCGATCTGCGCGGGCAGGCCCAGCTTGGTAACCATCCGATGCACCGCAGCGATCCCGCCCAGGGACATCGCGTCGAGGTTGCCACCCACCTCATAGGTGATCTTCCCTGAATCAGCCGCTTCGACCCGGACCTGTTCCGGTACTTCGCCGAGGTGAACGCCTCCGAGGGCGGCATCGACGCGCTGTTCGCGGGCATCGACTCGGCCGGTGCGTTCGTCCGGTACCTCCTGCGCTTCGTCGCCGACGAACGAAGGGTCGCGCCGGTGCGGGATCTCCTCGGCGAGACGGCCGCCGAGATCGCGAAGCGGCCCGTGTACGCGGCCGAATGGGATTTCTGCGCCCAGGCGCAGCCGCAGGTGGCCGCGCTCGGTGAGGCTCACGGCACGGTGGCCACCGCAGCCGGCGGGCGCGAGGGGATTCGTGCCGAGGCATCCGGGTTCAAGCGGGCGCTGCTCGATTCGGCCGAGGTCGCGCAGAACGAGTCCGCCGCGGCGAGGCGTCGCTACGACTCGATCGAGGCAGAGCGCGGCGATCTCCGGTACCGGACCGACGTGGCGCGACGCCAGCGCGACGAGTACCGGCGGCTGACCGCTGTGTTCCGCTTCCAGGCCGCGGAGCTCGAAGCCGAGGCCGCCGAGATTCGCGCTCAGAATGCCCGCCTGGATGCCGACGCCTGGGCAGCGGTACCCGATCGCGCCGCTCTTGTCGAGGCCGACGCCACGCTGGAGGCGCACCGCCGGACGCTGGAGATCGCCGCCCAGGACGCGGCCCCGCAGGTCGCGGCCGTCAAGGCCGCACAGGCCGAGCTGGCCGGGGCACTCGACCACCATATCGCGGAGATCACAGCACAACTGGAGTCGCTGGCCGAGGCTGACGAGGCGGCCACCGAGGCGAAGGAGACAGCCGAGGCCGAGCGTCGAGCCGCCGTCCGTCAACAGGAAAGCGTGGATGCCGAACGCGGCGAGCATACCCGTGCCATCGAGCGGGTCGAAGCACGCCAGCGGGAGCTCGTCGAGCGTTCGTTCGTCCAGCCCGGTGAGCGGTTGACTGCGGCGGCGGCCCGCCTGGAGGCGGCCACTGACCGGTTCCGGTCCGCCATCGACCGAATCCACACCGCAACGGACCGGGCGACTGGCGAGCGTCGCGAGGTGCGGTCTAGCCTGCCCGCGGCTCGGACCACCGCGGAGCAGTCGACCCGTGCCCACGACACGCTCACTGGACAGGCTGCCCGGCTGGCGGTCGCCGCGGCGGAACTAGGCCGTGTTTCAGAAGTGGGTCAGGTGACCTGACGTCCGGCGTGTCGGTGATCGATATACAGCGAGGTCTCCGGTAGATGGTTCTTCGACCAAGAAGACCTACATCCCGGAGACCTCGTGGCCAGCGTAGCGGTGGCGGGGCGGCATGACCTGACCGACTCTGAGTGGGCAGTGCTGGAGCCGTTGCTGCCCAAGGGGGAAAAGCCGGGTCGTCCGCCGAAGTGGACCAGGCGTCAGCTCATCGACGGGATCCGGTGGCGGATCAGGACGGGGTCGCCGTGGCGGGACGTGCCGGCGGGGTACGGACCGTGGCAGACGGTCTACGGCCGGCACCGGCGTTGGCAGCGCGATGGCACCTGGGCAAGGGTTCTGACCGCGTTACAGGCATTGGCGGACGCGGCCGGGCTGATTTGTTGGGACGTCAGCGTCGACTCCACCATCGCCCGGGCCCACCAACACGCGGCCGGGGCGGCCAAAAAGGGGATCTGCAGAAGGAACCGCCCGGTGGGCTTGGCGGCCTCGAGCCCGCCGATCACGCGTTGGGCCGGTCGCGGGGTGGCTGGACCACGAAGCTGCACCTAGGTGTGAGCAGGGCCGCAAGCCGTTGTCGATCCTGATCACCGCTGGGCAGCGCGGCGATAGCCCGCAGTTCGCCGCTGTACTGGACCGCATTCGGGTACCTCGCCCCGAGGGTGGGCGGCCGCGCACCCGCCCGGACCGTGTCCTGGGCGATAAGGCGTACAGCTCGAAGGGCAACCGGGCCTATCTGCGCCGCCGCCGGATCCGGTGCGTGATCCCGGTCAAGGACGACCAGGCCACCAACCGGCGCAAACTCGGCTCGCGTGGTGGACGACCGCCCGCGTTCGACAAGCACGCATACCGGCAGCGCCACGCCGTGGAGTGCGGCATCAACCTGCTCAAGCAGCACCGCGCCGTGGCCACCCGCTACGACAAACTGGCCGTGCGCTACGAAGCCACGGTCCACGTCGCCGCGATCAACATCTGGCTGCGCTGCCTGGAACGAAACTTATGAAACACGGCCTAGTGGCCGACGGCCGGCTCCGCCAGCTGGCCCAGTCCGATGATGTCGACCCGTTCGCCGAGGCCGACGACCTCCGTACCGCCTTGACGCGTACCGTCGCGGCCGCTGACGCCGCCTTGCTCGACCTACGAGTGGAGGGTATCGATGACGAGCGGGCCATCGCCGGGCTGGAGGCCGACGGCATCCTCCCACCCCGCCCCGCTGTCGAGCAGGTGGTCGACGCGCTCGTCGGCAACGGGATCGGCGCCCAGCCGGGCTGGCGCTATCTGAGCGAGCACCACGCCAGGGACGCGGCCGCCATCGTGGCGCGCCTACCCGATGTCGCCGACGGCGTCATCGTGTACGGCGATCCGCAGGTGGCCGCGCACGCCGTCGACGGGCTGGCTGTCGCCGATCCGGTTGTCGTCGCGCGGGCGACGGTGTTCTCGGATCCGGCTCCCGAGCGGGTCGTCATCGGTCCCTCGTCCGCTCGTTACGACTCGGCCGCCGCCGCCGAGGAGCTGGACCGACGTCGAACCCGCGCGGCAACGCGCGGCCAGCGGCTGCGCGCGCTCACCGCGGGGCGGCAACGGGACGAGGCACTCGCCGCTCGACTGGCCGCGCTGCTCGATCAGGTGCCGGCCGATGGGGTCGAAGGACTGCGGGCCCGGATCGCGGCCGCCGAGGCGGCGGCTGCCAGGGCGGCCACGGACCTGGCCGAGCTGGTCCAACGGGAGGACGAGTTGGACCGCCGGCTGGAGGACCTGGCTGCCGAGTCGACGGAACGACAGCGGGATCTCGCCGGCACTCGGGACGCAATAACCGCCGTCGAAGCTGTCCTGATAGACGAGCGGGACGTCGCCGCACCCGCCCGCGCGCGGCTGGAGGCGTTGCCCAGCCTGATCGCCGCCGCGGGAGAGGCGAAGCGTGCCGCCGATCGGGCGATCGCGACGGCAGAAGCGATGCTGGACGCGCTGCGGCGGAGCCGGATCGAACTCGAAAGCCGCCAGCGCGGCTTGGCCGTCGACCGCGCGCCGCTGGGTCCCGCTACGCCGAGCACGGGACCGGTTGAAGCCTGCATGGCC
Source organism: Kribbellaceae bacterium (assembly GCA_035650275.1). GTDB lineage: Bacteria > Actinomycetota > Actinomycetes > Propionibacteriales > Kribbellaceae > DASRHY01. The sequence continues at coordinate 26,200 of DASRHY010000194.1, forward strand.
GCGCTTCATGTCGTCGATGCGGCGCTGCGGGAGCAATTTCCCTAGGTCGAGCTGCGCCGCAACGTCGAATCCGCCAAGGAGACAGTGGCTCGGCTGACCAAGCGGTACCACAGCGGCCACCGGCAGCAGATACGGGCGCGGGCCGAGCGCTTCCTCGCTGACGATCCGACTGCGCAGGATGCCGACCTGCGCGCGGCCGCCGCGGAGCGGTCCCGGGACGCGGCCGAGTCGGCGCAGCAGGACCTTGGTGCGGCAAGGCAAGAGAGAGAAGAGGCGGCGCGGGAAGTGAGCGTGAACACGCCCACCGACCGGCCGCGCCACACCCAGGAGCTGCGAGCCGAACCGACCAGCCGGGCAGATGCGCATCGACTCGCCGCCGATGCCGCCGAGGAGGCCGCCGCGCTGCAGGCGGACGTCGGCCGGTTGGAGAAGGAGCGCGACGAGGCGGCCGAGGAGGCTCGGGTATGGGCCGCGCGGGCAGGGATGTTGCGCGACCAGGCCGACAAGCTGTCCGGCGTGGTACCGGCGGAGGTGGCCGTCGGCGAGGTGGACGTGGACGACGAGCGGGTACGCCATGACGTAGCCACTCTCTCGACGCGGTTGGACGCATCCGAGAGCCAGTACCAGAACGCCGTGGCAGCGCGTCACCAGCGTGCCGAGACCCTGCGGAACTGGGCATTGCAGGACCGATTCGCCAAAGTCGCCGACGACGAGCACGGCATGGCGGTACGGCAGCTACGCGACCTACTGCGCGGCGATGCCCTCGTCGACCGGGTCGCGCCGCGCGCCACCGAGCTCGCTCTGGACCTGGCAACCCGCGAGAAGGCGATCGCCCAGCAGATCGCCCAGGTGGAGACCCACAAGCGGAACGTGGTGCTGCGGCTCGCGGATCTGGTCGGCGAGGCCCTCTCGGACCTGTCCCGTGCTTCCACCTTGTCTGAGCTGCCCGCCGGGATCGGTCCGTGGGCCGGCCAACCGTTCCTGTCTGTCGGTGCCTGTACCCGCCCGACTCCCGAACAGGTACGGGTGCGGGTTGGGGAGCTTGTCGACCAGATGGTCACCGGCGGCAAAGTCGACCTCGACCCGGTCGAACTGCTATGGCGCTCGACCGATGCCGCGGTCGTCGACGGGTTCCGAGCCAGCATCCTCAAGCCCGCGCCCGACCAGCCGCCGGGCCGCACACCAGTCGAGGACATGCACAAGTGGTCGGGCGGCGAGAACCTGACCGCCAGTCTCGTGCTCTTCTGCGTCCTCGCGAAGCTCCGCACTGAGAACCGCACCGGCGCCAAGGCCGGTGCCGCCGGTGGCGTCGTGCCGCTGGACAACCCGCTCGGCAAGGCGAACTACCTACCGTTCCTCGAACTGCAACGCAAGGTGGCCGCTGCCAACGGGGTACAGCTGCTGTTCTGGACGGGCATCGGAGACCTGGCCGCAGTGGGCGCGTTCCCGAGGATCACTGCTATGCGCAAGAAGCCCGCCGTTGGCCGCCCCGGGGTCGCCTACGTCGTCAGCGACGAGCATGCGTCCCGGACGGGTGCCGGCGGGGTGATCGAGCGAATCAGCGCAGTACGGGCCGAGACGTGAACGCGTTGGCCACCGCCATGGCCCAGGCGGTCGCCCAGGCTCCTGGACGACGAGTGCCGCTGCCGGTACTCCTCGCCGCCGCTGCCGCCGTGGACCGCACCGGCGCTGTGGCTGTCGGCTGGCGGGCCCGGGTCGCCGCCGGCATCGACGAACTCGTCGCGGGCGGGCTCGTCACGATCCCCCGCACCCGTTGGGATACCTCGGCCGAGCCGCGCCTTCCCGCGTACGTACGCAGGGTGATGTCACCCGGGCCGCCCTCGCCACCGCGAACACCGATCGTGTGGCACGCCGAACTCGGTTGGGCGGCCGAACTCGAGGCGGCTGGTCGGCTCAGCGAGCCCGATCGTCGGTTTCTCGGCCATGTCAACGCGTGGCTACGCCGCCGCGCCGACACGGTGGTGCCCCAACGGGAGCGGTCACTCGACATCTGTGGCGACGAGAAGGCGCTCGACGCAGTGGTGTTCACGCCACTGTTCGGACCGGGACGACTCTCGTACGAGATGCTGCGCTGTGAACCGTGCTGGCCACCGGTACACCAGGAGATCCTGGGTACAGGCCTGTGGCTCGTCGTCGAGAACTGGACAACGTTTCGTACCCTCACCGGCGCCGCGCACCGCTGCGGATGGGACGGCCGCCTAGTATGGGGCGCCGGCAACCAGGTCGGTACCCGCCTGTCCAGCCTCGCCGCGACGGAACGCGCACCGCATCGCTTGGCGTACTTCGGCGACATCGACACCGCCGGCTTCCGCATCGCACGCCTCGCGACCAGTCGTGCGACCGCACTCGGGCTTGGGGAGCTGATCCCGGCGTGGGAACTGTACCGGCTGTGCAACTCCGCGGGTACTCAACGGCAACGCCAAACCTGGCCGACGACGACCTTCGACAGTGGACGGAGGACTGGCTCGCCGGCCCGCTCGGCAAGCAGATCGCGCGACTCGTGGCGGACGGCGTACGGATCGTGCAAGAGACCGTCGGCGTCGAACTCATCGGCACATCGGATCCCGGCCACCTGTTCATCGTGTGATGAGGCAGACGGCCGGCAGGACCCCGGCTGCGGCTGTGGGTGCCTAACTGGGTCGTCGGCCGTGAGCTGGGCGCTTGCGTGGACTACGTCCCAGGACGATGCCACGACATGAAGGTGTTCAAGGACGTCGACCAACACCTTGAACGCGAGCAGCCAGCCGTGTGTGAGGAAGCTTGCACCCACGATCGTCGACGACGCGCCGCTTGGGTCCTCTGAACGCCGGCGCGGTCAGTAGTCTACCGGGCGATGAGGGAGCAGGTTGGTGCCCCCTATTTGTCCGACTCGATGTGTCCAAACGAGTACCCGCGCGCAATATCATCTGGCGCTGACCTGGACAGACGCGATCGAGGCGCAGGGCGGAACTCCGAGGCCGGATACATCCCAACACTGCTCCCCATCCGGACGGTTGACGGTGACGGCCGACCTGCCCATCGCTGGCACGGTGGACAGGCGGTAGCTCGCGTCGGCTGGGGAACACGTAGCTGCGACGACCGCCATCGCGGCGGCGTGACGCGATCTTCTGATGCGGTTACCGGATCTGCCGAGATCAGTGCATCTGATCGTGGCGGAACGTCGAAGTGCCGTACTGATAGAGCTGCGGGGCGAGTGCGCCGGGTGTCATGCCGACGAGGTTGGCTGCGGCGCAGTCGTATCTGGTGGTCGCACTGCCTGCGCACGGGGATCGGCCAGCGACCGCGAGCAGAACAAAGCGATTCGGGAGTGGGCCCGGAAGAAGGACCTCGGCCGGCCGGGCATGGCTGGACCGCCCTAGTCGAGGTGGAGTAGGAAGCTCAGCCCGTTGCGTTGCATCCTCGAACGCTGGACCGCGTACCCGAGGGCCTCCTTTAGCCACACCACTCCGACACTCGCCGGCAAGACCCACTCGACCGGCATGCCCGTGAACACGCTCACGAGCAAGGGCAGGGGAGCCGTGGTGGCCGACTTCTCGAGCAGGACCAGCCCGAGGTCGCGCTTCAGGTCGCGCAGCCGGTTCTCCAAGTCGAGCAGCGCCGGACGCACCGTCGCCTCGATGTATCTCGCCAGATGCCGCTCGAACGCGGGTTCCCATGCGTTGGCCTCGATCTCGGTCGCCATCTTGACCAGCTCACGCCGGAAGGGGACCAGCTGGTCGCGGCCTTTGTCCCGCAGCTGGTGCACCCGCTCCGGCGTGAGGTTCTCGATGCGGGGCAGGCTCAACTTGATCAGCTTCGTCCCGAGCCGCGAGTACGTTGGCGAAGCTTCTGGAAGCAGGTCCACGCTATTGTCGAGTCTTCGGGCCAGATGGCTCAGCTTGATGTTTAAGAACCGTTGATGCAAAGGGGTGTCGGTGAACGGCACCAGATGCATCTCACGACAGGCGTGGAGGGCCACGGTGAGCATAAGGGATTCGGCGACCAGGAAGGGCAGCTTTACCATAAGCTCGCCGGAGGGGTCCCGCAGCCGGGAGTCCTCGTACGGCTTGATGTCGGTCTGATACCCCCAGCCGGCCAGGATGTCCTCGTACGCGCGGGGTCGCGTCGCAAGGATCTCCGGTACCGGCACGAGCTCGCCTTCGTGACCCTGGACGTAATCGAAGATCACGCCCAACCCCGACCAGAACAGATACTGTCCGTTGGGCAGGTTCCAGAGCACCTTGCCACTGTCGGCGGCCAGCCGCCGGAACTCCTCGTTGTTCACGTCGTCGCTGATGCTCGCCTGGATCTCGCGTCGTGCGCTTTCGTCGATCACGGCGCGGCCAGGGTTGACCGTGTGGTTGAAGCCCAGCAAGTCGTGACCGATCTCCGAGAAGCACCCCAGGTCCCGAAGCTCCTGCGGCAGGCGGCCGTCCTTCGGAGCCGCTCCGGGCACGGTGGGACGGCGGAAGAAGTTCAGTTCGAGAAAGTAGATCCGGTCGAACAACAATCCCGCCATCAGCAGGTCCGGTGAGGCCGTCGGGTCGGCGTACGGGAAGTACATACAGGAAAGCTCGTTCGGGGGTCGCACCGCTCAGTCCCGGCCGTCGGCAGTGTCGGCGTCGTGCAGGTCGTTTCGTCCGGTAATGATAGTTCGGCCCTCCTCGATCTTCGTTGTCACGAACTCGCCCATTCCGGCGGCCATGGGAAAGCGCGGCCGTTCGCCGCGGAGACAGGGAAGCACCACGTCGTGGAAGATCTCGGTCTCCGTGCCCTGGGTCGTGCTCAGCCCGCCGCTGGTCATACTCGCGGCTTCGCTTATGGTCAGTGAGCCTTCGAACAGATTGTTGTGTATCAAACTGGCCAGGGTGATGCCGTCCGCTTTCCGTTCACGGGTCGAATGGGTGACCCAGATGGTCAGCCCGTCCGGACATCTGTAGACAGAGTTCAGCAGCGGCACGCTGCGCCAGCCGACGTCCGTTTCGTCTGGGGATTCCTCGACGGGCGCTGCCGGAGACGTTGCTGCGAGTTGGGCCAGGAGGGCCTGTGCCAGTTCGGTGTCCGCCTTGGCGAGCGAATCCAGCACGGCCGCGCGCAAGTCCAACTCGGCGACGCTGTCGATCCATCCGGCGGGCCCGTCACGGCGTTGCTGGACGGCCAGGTTCGCGATTATCCAAGCGTTCAACTTGCGCCACTCGTAGTCTTCCGGCAGGTCGGTCAAGCAGTTCGCGACGGCGCGGACAATCCGATCCGACGGGTAGCGCGTCGCCACCCGGATCGCGTGCAATCGGGTCACCAGAGACTCGTCTGTAACGGCCCGTTCGACGTACTCGACCCCTGCGGCTAGCTGAAATGCGGCAATCAGCTTGAGCGCCAGCCTTTTGGCTGGGTCGGCTCCGGAGCCGACGAGGAAGACGACGTAGCGTTCGAGCGCTGCCGGGGAGATGTATTGACTGCCGCTGCGGCGGATGGCCGTGGGGTCCACAGCGTCGAGGCAGGATTCGATGGCGCCGAGTACGGCCGGCTCGATGTCGTCGCGGGTGGGGCCGAACTCAATGAGGCTGGCTAGAGCCAGCATGGATCGGGTGCTCGCGATGGCCTTCAGGACGGACTCCGACAGCGGCACGGTGTGTGTGTTGATGAGCTCGATGAGATGCGTCGCGGCCTCGTCCCCACCCGCCATCCCCACCAGACTGAGGGCAGCATTTCGCAGCGGATCTCGCCGTGATCGGATGAACGGCTCGAGGCGCGCGGGGTCCACCGGATTCCCGAGGCGTCTGAGGGTTTGCAAGCACACCTCTTGAGCCTTTGGAACCAGCAGGTCGATCGAGTCAAGCAGGTCTTCGTCCGCAGCCTGGGCGCGTACCAGCCCGAGCAAGTTCAACATGCGAATCTGCTCGGTGGGGTCGAGCTCGTGCAGGCGAGACGACACGATCGAAATGTGCGGTGCGCCGATAAGCACTTTGAGCTGCGCGCCCAGCTGCTTGAGGTCGAGCTCGTGGCAGCGACCGTCGGCCCAGGCGAGGTAAAAGGAGACGAAGCCGCGCGCGACTCGACCCACCAGGTCCCCGAGCACCCCTGCCCGCCTGGTCCGCTCGGCGCGGAGCGACAGTTCGTAAGCTGTTACCGCCAGGGAAAGCCCGCGTCCTGTGTCGAACGGGTCCGGCAGAAAAACAGTCCTTTGGCGGCCGTCGACCGAGTGACTGTAAATGGCGTAGCTGGGCGACAGCGCCGTGCGGATGCCTGACTGCGAGACCTGAACTGTGGTGTGCTCCCCGCCGTCCTCCGTGAAGAAGTCCAGCTCCGCGGCGTACAGGGCGAGCAGCACCAGATAGGCGCTGTGCAGCAGCTCCTCGACGTTCTCACCGGGAGTCGCGGTGGGGATGGCCTTCTCCATCGCTTCCAGACGTCGAGGGATATCGCTCAGCGACATCGCGCCGAGCAGAAGCTCCGAAAGACCGGTGACGGTTTCGCGCGACGGCGAGGAGGGCGCGTCGCCGGTGATCGCGATGAACGTGATGTTGTGCTTGTCCATGGCCTCCCGGCTCGCCCCGTCGGGCGTTCCGTTGGAAAGAACGAAGGACCGAAGCACGCCGACCTGCGAAGAGTATTCCAAGCAGAAGCGTTTCACATCGGTGTACTCGACCGTTCGGCCGGGCCTGTCGATCGCGAGGAGAGCGGACGTGCGGACGCCCTGCCGAGTCTGGTCGATGTTGAGCACCGACGATACGAGTGCTTCAAGGACCTCGTCAGAGCGTTGCCACGTATGGATGGAAAGCTCTTCCGACTCGATCAGCCGGAGCGCTTCCGCGATCCAGTCGATGAAGGAGAGCGCGGTAGGCACGGCTGACCTCCCGTTCGTCGCCGACGACCGTTGCCACGACCGTTGCAAGATCATGGACGCAAATCAATCACTTGCCACGCGACGTTCCGGCGGAGTTTCTCGGCCGATCATCCAAACGGTTCCGTACCTCCGCTGATTAAGATGCCTCAGCCAAGGACGAACACGCAATTTCATGCCGTCGAATGATTGGTCAATTCACATCCCGCCCGCGACGAAACAGATCGAATGGCTACGCGTGGCGTGCGGCAACGAGGTCGGGCAACGCGTACGGCGTGTCGGAAGGAGTTCACGGACCGCGGCGCAGCCAACTGCTGCGCAGGCCGGCGTCATCTCGCGCGGCGTTGTCATGGCCGTGCTGTACCGACCGGCTGGCCGAGTTCGGCGAGGGTGCGTACGCGTCCTACGGGTGATGTCCGCAACCAGATGGGCCGCAGCACCAGTACTGCCGCCAGCACGGCGAGTGCGGCGCGCGGTGACGTGAGCGTGGTGAGCGGAGGTGGCGTGGTCGAGGGATGGTACTGGGTGGGTACGTTCAGGGGCGTCGTCCTCGTGACGATGGCCGTCTTGCCGTTGGCCGCGCTGGCGGTGTGGGCTCTGGCGCGCCGTCGGAGTGTCACCGGCGCCACGCGGGCGTGGCGGATGTCGCTGGCCGAGGTCGGCATTGTCTACGGGACGGTGCCGTGGGTATGGATGATCATGTTGCCCGGCGACCTGGCTGGCGCCGCCGCCTCCGGTCGGGTGAGCCTGGTACCGCTGCAGGACCTGCTCACGATCCTCGCCGACGGGCCGGTGAGGGCGACCGGCCAGATTGTCGGCAACCTGCTGGTGTTCGCGGCGCTGGGGTTCTTCGCGCCGGTACGGTTCGCGGCGCTGGCGTCGGTACGGCGGATCCTCGCGCTCGCGGCGGGCTGCTCGGTCCTGGTCGAGGTCTCGCAGTATCTCCTGCGGCTGGACCGGGTGTCCTCCGTCGACGACGTGCTGCTCAACGCCGCCGGCGCCGGGCTGGCCGCGCTGGCGTCGCGCCACGGCCACCGCGTCAGATCGACGTCGACCGGCCACGGTACCGGGACGTTGAGCCGCCCGCGCGACGCCCGTCTCGTGCGCCGGGCACGGCCACTATCCCGGCCGACGGCAGTTCACGCATCAGCACCCCTGAAGACGCTATCGACTGCGCCGCCGAGCTTTACCTGACCGAGGCCTATGGCTGATCTGGAGTTTCGGGTCGGGCGTCTCAACGGCAATTAGGAAATGAGGTAGGAATCCGCTGCGCTGCCAATTGAGCTAGCGGCGCTTGGCCAACATTGGGCAGTACGCCCGGCTACGGGGCAACTCGGTTGGCTGGTTCCGCTGCTACGGGCGCTTCCTTTGGTGTCTCGCGGAGCTATGAGTCGTGCTTACAGCTCGATCGGGCGGTAGCCGCTGGCTCGGTCGATGACCTGCTCCGGGGTGAGGTGTTCGTCGGTGTGGAAGATGAGGTCGGAGATGTGCGGGTTGGGGATGCTGCGGGCCAGGGTGTCGAGCCATTGGGCGGTCTGCTCGTCGTCGCCCTCGCCGTTCTGCAGGCGGCGGACGAGGTCGATCATCTGCTCGCGGGTGAGCGGCTGCATGGCCGTGTTCCTCCTCCGGTGCTCAGAAATGGAAGGTGCGGGCGAGAACGTCAAGGTGGAACCGTGGCGTCATGACTGCCAGGTTAGCCATGTCGTAGACGCCTCCGCCGTGCTGGATGGGGGTGAGGTGGTGCAGCACGTAACTGACGTTGCCGCCGACCTGCTGGCTGGTATGCGCAATGGGGGCGAGGCCCTGCTGCATGCGGGTAATGTTCGCGGCGCCGAACTGGCTGGTCAGGTGGGGATCACCGGCGGCGGCGCGCCAGAACGCCTCGCGGAAGTCGTCGAAGGTGTTGAAGGTCTGTCCTTCGAGCTGGCGGGCGATCTGGCCGGGGAATCGGCCGGCGTTGCCGTGGCTGCCGCGTAGCCAGCGGCCGGTGATGTCGCGCAGCCCGGCGGAGCCGGTCGCGACGCCGGGAAGGTTGCGAGGGTCGCAGTTGACCAGGCCGAACGGGTCGACCTCGATGGTCGGGGTGGTGACGTAGCCGTGCGGGTCGGGGCCGGGGGCCAGCCCGAGTGGGTCGGGTGACTGGTACCGGCCCGTGGCCGGGTCGTAGTAGCGATGCAGGTTGTAGTGCAGGTCAGTCTCCGGGTCGTGGTACTGGCCGGAGAACCGCAGCGGGCAGTCGGTGCCGGCGCTGGCTGTGGTTCTAGTGATGCCCCAGAGGGTGTGGTCGGCCTGCCAGGCGACGACGCCGGTGTGGTCGACCAGGGCGGTGGGTGCGCCGGTGAGGTCGGCGATGATGGCGTAGAACTGCTGGTCGATGTCGGTGCTGGCGGATCCGTCGATCTGAGCGATCGGGGTGAACGTGCCGGGCTGCCACTCCCATGTGGTGGCGTCGCCGTCGTGGTCCTGTTCGGCGAGGGTCAGCCCGTCCCAGACGAACCGGGTTTCGTCGATGACGTGGTTGTGCTGGTCGAGCTGTTGCTTGGCGATGCGGCGGCCGAGCGGGTCGTACCGATAGCGCCATCGGGTGCCGTCCGGGCCGGTGACGGTGGCGAGCCGATCCTGGGCGGTCCAGGTAAAGCGCCAGCTGCTGGCGCGGCCGGATGGCGGCCGGTGGTGACGGTGCACGATGCGGCCGTCGGTGTCGTGCTCGTAGCTGGTGTGCCCGGCGTGGCGGACGACCGTGCCGTCGTACTCCCGCTCGCCGCCTACGGTCAGCTCGTCGGATCCGGGCCAGGTGGCGGCGGTGGGCGCACCGGCCTGATTGTAGGCGTACCGCTCCTGCCAACCATGCCCGCCGGTGTGGACGGCGGTGACCCGGCCGGCCGGGTCGAGGTCGAACCGGCGGTCGGTACCGGTGCCGTTGTCGGCCACCGCGGTGAGCAGCCCGTCCGGCCGGTACGTGTACGCGCGCTGAAGGGCCGGCCCGGTGGCGGTGGTGAGGGTCTGTCCGGTGAGCCGGTGGTGGGCATCCCAGGTGTGGGTGAGGGTCGCGGCGTCGCCGAAGGTCCGTTCGGTTTCCCGGCCGGCATGGTCGTATCCGAAGCGTAGCTGTTGTCCGGCGGTGGTCAGCTGGGTGGGTTGTCCGGCCGGGTTGTAGGTCCACGTGCTCTGCACTCCGGCCGGGGTGCGCCGCCACGTGCGGCGTCCGGTCGGGTCGTACCGCGAGGCGATGGTGTGGCCGTTGCAGGTTTCGGCGACGACCCGGCCGAGCTGGTCGCGGTCGAGGCGCACGTCGGCGTCGTCGTTGGTGGCCTGGACGAGCCGGCCGTGCGGGTCGAAGCGATAGCGGGTGACGCCGTCGGGGTCCTCGGCCTGGATGGTACGGCCGAGCAGGTCCCGGGTATAGCTGGTGGTGCCGGCGGCGGAGGTGCGGGTGGTCAGCTGTCCGGCCGGATCGTAGCCGTAGCTGATGGTGCGGTTGTTGAAGTCGGTTTCGGCGATGAGCTGTCCGGCCGGATCGTACTCATAGCACCACTGGCGGCCGTACGGGTTGGTGACGGTAGCCAGCCGCAGCTCGGTGTCGTAGCTGAACTCGAGCCGGGCGCTGTCCGGGTCGATCTGCGCGACGGGTCGGTCGAACGGGCCGATCTCATACCGGGTGGTGGCGCCGGCAGCGGTGGTGTGGGCGACCACGTTGCCTTCCGGGTCGTAGCTCCATTGGTCCGTGGCACCGTGCGGGCCGATCCGGGCGCGCAGGTTGCCCTCACGGGTGTACCGGTAGCGGGTCACGCCGCCGGCCGGGTCGGTGACGGCGGTGACCCGGCCGGCCGGGTCGCGCCGGTAGGCGGTGGTTGCGCCCGCGGGGTCAGTGACCGTGACCGGGAGGCCGGCGGTGTCGGTTTCGATGGTGGTGGTCGCGCCGAGCGGGTCGACCGCCGTGGTGGCGGCGCCGCGGTCGTCGTAGCCGAAGCGGTGTACGCCGTCGGCGGGGTCGGTGATGGCGGTCAGGTTGCCCCGCGGGTCGTACTCGCGGCGCCACACCCCGCCGTCGTAGTCGACCACGGTCACGGGCAGCCGCGCGCCGTCGTACTCGATGGTGATGGCGGACCCGTCCGGTCGGGTGCAGGCCACCAGGTTTCCGGCGTCGTCGTAGCGGTAGCTCGTCGTCCGGCCCAGCGGGTCTGTCTCGGCGAGCTTGCGATCGTACCGGTCCCACCGGCGGCCGGTCGTGTTGCCCAGCGGATCCACCTCCCGCTCCACCTGCAGATGCGAATTGAGGTGGAAAGTCGTGGCGTGGCCGAGCGAGTCGGTGACCGTGGTGGTACGCGTGTCGGTGTCGTAGACCAGGGTGCTGGACAGGACACCGCCGGGGCCGGTGGTCTGCACGCAGCGGCCGGCCTCGTCGTACCGGTAGCCGTAGCTGACCCCGTTGCGGTCGGTCCAGGCGGTCAACCGCCCGAACGGGTCGTAGTCCAGCCGCAGCGGCCGTCCGCTCGAGTTGACCACCTCGACCAGGTCGCCGAGGTCGTCGTAGCCAAACCGCACCGCCGGAAGATCAGCGTCGGCGGTGTCGGCTGCGTCAGCGGCGAGAACTCGCAGCGCCGACACCCGCCCGGCGTGGGTATCCACCGCCACCCGGTAGCCGCCGCTGTGCCGCACCAGCACCGGCGCCCCCTCCGCGTCGTGGTCCACCTCGATCCGGTTGCCGTTGCGGTCGGTCAGTGCCCGCGGCCGCAGGATGGTCACTTCGCCGACGCGAATCCCAGGCAGGTCGGCGAAGGTCACCATCCGTCCGGCCAGAGGATCCTCCACGGTGTACCGATCACCGGCGCGGGACAGCAGCAGCCGCGGCCCCTCGACCGGAGTGACTGGCTCCCCGCCATCCTTGGGGGTTGGGAACACCAGCAGCATCCCGTCCGCCGACGCGTAGCACACCCCGTCCGCGTCGACCTCCAGTCTTTGGTCCAATGTGGACACCCAGGACCGGCCGAACCACACTCCCGCCCGGTACGACGACAGGTGGGTCCGGCGCAACACCAGCGGCAACACCCCGGGCAGCTCGATGTCCGTGTGCGTCATCACCATCTCGCCGGTCACGACGTCGATTGGGTCGATCCGGACGAACCGCCGACCCAGCGCCACTGCGCTGCTGCGCAGGCTGGAGATGCTCGACCGGATAGCACCCAGGCCCCGCATCGAGCCGGAGAACGCCTGCGCCACCCGAGTACCCCGCAGCGCTCCGGCCCCCATCCGAGCCAGCTTCCCGACACCGGGCAACAGGTTCAAGCCGACGTCGATCAGGATCGTCTTCAGCGACCCCTGACCCGTGGCCGCGTAGATGGACAGGTCGATCGCGCCAGCCAGTAGCGCGGTACCTAGGGCGATCGGCGCCATGATCGGCGCGAGCATCGGAATGAACGACAGCAGGCCCGCTACCAGCGACACGATCTTCAAGGCGCCGGACAGCTTCGCCAGTAGCTCCCGGTTGTCCCGCACGAAGTTGGTGAACTGCCCCCCGATGTCCCACCACTTCGGGTTCTCCTTGAACCGCATGTCCTTCGCGGTATTGATCGCCCGCACCGCATGATCGACCGCGGCGGTAAGCTCGCCCCGCAAGCCACTCGCGGCGCTGACGCAGGCGTCCCACTCCGCCCGGGCCGCCGACAGTGCGCTGCCCGCCGCGGCCGAATCCGACCGGTACGTGTCCGGGGAGGTATCGCCTTCCGGCTGGTTCGCCACGTCCCGCTCGTGCTGCGCGTCCGCTGTCACGGCCATGTCCACCCGGCCCTGCGCCGCATGCACCGCCTCCCACAGCCCGGGCGCCCGCGCGGTCAAGGGCCGCATCCGGTCCTGTAACGACCCCAGCGCGTCGGCGAACGACGTCAACGCCCTCGCCACCCGGCCGAAGGCATCACCGGTGATCGACAGGTGCCGGGGCATGTCCGCGTTGAGCCCCTCCCGGAACATGTCCCCTTCCGGCCCCACGAATTCCGCTGTATCCAGGCCGGTGATCTGCGCCGACGCATCTGTCGCCGCCGCACCGAACGTCGACCACTTGCCCGCTGAAGCCCGCACCGCGCCCGGGTCGCCATCCATCCGGAACAGATGCGCCGGAAACTCCGCCACCGCAACCCCCTACCGACTGTCGCCGAAACCATATCGAACAACGGCGATCAACTCCCGCGCGGAAGAAAGTGCCGCATGATTGTCTCGCTGATGCATTACGCCCAGACGGTGCCTGTGAGCCGGAAGCGTGTCTCGTCGGCCTCGTTGTAGAGCTCGCTGACGCGTACCACCACAAGACGCTGCTGAGTGGTGCGCAGGCAGAGAGCAGGCCGTCCTTGAGCTCGCCCATCCAGATCTCGCCGGCCCAACTTCGGCTTGATGCGCATTCGTCGTAACCGTCGCCGTTGAGCGGCCCGAGCCACGCGCCACCGGCGGGCAGTGCATCTTGAAGTCCTCGGTGCCAAGAACGATGTCGGCGAGGCCAACCTCGCTCGTGTGACGTCCCTGCGGCACGTCGAAGTCGGCGCCCCGCACGTCGGATCCTTGTCCGTTGCGCACCACGACCGAGACGGTGCCGAAGACGGGCGGTGGCGCCGGGGGCGTGGTTCGCCGGAGGACGTAAGGTATGCAAGCCGCCACGATCAAGACCGGAGCACGGACCCGGCTCGAAGCGATCCACATCGCTCAGGAAGCAGGCTGGATCTGATATACCCAGCTCGCCGTCCGTACGCTGGATGAGTTGGGCCTCGGACACCGGTAACGGTGGAATTTCACCATCCTTGTCGGTGAATCAGGTTGGCGGGCGCTCTGATTCACGTCTGTTGCCTCGCTCGCAGGAAAGTCGCTCGGATGAGCCTCGCCCGTCCGATGACGCAGTCGCGGCTTTGCCGGTCCGGTGGCGACGGTCGCTGTGCCCGTTGACCTCGCCGGGGTGTGCAGCCGATCGATGCGCTCGTGCCGACGTTCTGCTCGCATCTGTCACGTGGATTCGCTCGGCGTTTCTACGCCGGCCAGCAGTGCGGCTACCGCGCTGCGGGATCCGCAATGGCATCGGTCACGCTGCGTAGATGTGATCAACATCGGTGCCGTCCGGGCGTTCACGGATTTGCCGAAAGTAGCGCGCCGCAAGTGCGTTCGTGACCTCATAGCACCGAAGATCAGACGGTTTCGATGCCATGAGCAACGACGCTGAGTTACTTGGCGATGAGAGGAATACAGGTCTTCTCCGCTAGCCCACGTGGCAGTTCGTCGGGTGTTAGGCCTGGCCAAGCGCCGGCCGTGTCCCACTTCGCTTTCTCATCGGATAAGAATCGCGACGAGCTGGGGTCCGCCGTCACCGCGATGATCTGCCACGCCCCTGTGGTACCAAACCGAGCGGTAGTAGCGAACGTTCCGTTCGGAGACTGTGACACGGGCGATGATTTTGGACCCTGAATCCAGAATCGGCCCGATGGTGCATGATAGGCGAGGATCCAAACGTCCGAGTCTGCCGCGACTGCGGTCTGGACTCCTTGGACGAAGAAGCCGCTGGCGAGAACGGTGTCCCCGCGCTGTGGTGATGTGATGGTCACTACGCCCGGCCCCGCATTGGCGGTGAACTGCGGGTGGACGCAGTTGAGGTCTGCATTCTGTCGGTCGCTGCTTCCGCGTGTCGCGTGGTCGACGACTGGGGTGTTGGAATTGTGCGACGGCGCAGCGGCCGTTTTATTGGCACTGAGCCAACCGAAGCCACCCGTAATCGTTGCCGTTACACACCCGCTCAGGGCGACGATTATTGTACCGATCAGTGCGGCTTGGCGCCCGCTTCCGAGAGTTTTCCACCAGGTGGTGGTTCGGTTCGATGGGCGCCGTGAACCCATCGGAGTATCGCCAAACTCCGCTAACGTCGATCGCGAATTGGTCGTGTTGGACGACTGATTACTTTTTCGAGTTGCCGTCATTGATCAAACCCCTTGTCTGATCGAACCCGCAGAGTAGTGGATTGCATATAGAGTCGACCTTGGCGTCGCCCACCATGCGTCGTGCTCCAGCATCTGCATTCCTGCGCCTGGCGGCCAACCGCGAGAACGGCGCCGAATCGAATGCTTGCGGCGATCGAACGGTCAAGGTTCGATTGCAAGATCGGGCTATCAGGCGAATCGACGACTTGGACTCTCGCTGGAGATCACCATCGGATGAGTAGTGTTGCTGTTGCTTGCCCGCAGCCACGTCATCCCTGCTTGATGCCATTGAATACCTTCTGAGGCGTCGTTGGGCGGGCGAGTGGCCAGGTCAGGTCCACGCTTGCCCTGTCTCCTAGAGTTATGAGGAGACGCACCTCTACTATCGGTACCGCCGATCGGCGTGACCAGGGCGTCGCCCGGGCATTAGCCGGGAACTTCTGGTGGGATCGCCGGCGATGATCGTTAGTGGATTGGGTCGTCGTGCGTTGGCCAGCTGAACCCTGGGGGTTGAGTGTCCGGTCGTGCCGTACGTGCTCACCGCATGCGGTTGGGCCTGTCGCAGGAGGATTTGGCACGTGAGGCCGGCGTCGACGTTAAGACTCTGCGCGATTTCGAACGTGGTCGAAGAACGCCGCGGCTGTCGACTGTGCGGCGGGTGGCCGACGCCTTAGGGCTGGAGGACCGGGACCGGGAGTCCCTTTGCGTGGCCGTTTCCACCTCCGATGACCGGTCGATCTCGCCGCCTGCGCAGCTACCTCTTGACGTGTCCGGATTCGTCGGCCGCGCAACGCAGATCGACGCTCTTGACAAGGCCGCTGCTGCGGCCGACCGTCAGTCCACTTCGGTAGTCATCTCCGCTGTGTGGGGAGCCGCGGGGGTTGGCAAGACCGCCCTCGCGGTGCATTGGGCGCACCGCGTGGCCCACCGTTTCCCGGACGGCCAGTTGTATGTGAACCTGCGAGGGTTCGATCCAGGCGGGCCGGCGATGGACCCGGCCGCGGCCCTGCGCCGGTTTCTGGATGCATTGCGGGTGCCGCCGGAGCGGATCCCGGCCGACCTGGACGGGCTGGCCACGCTCTACCGCATGGAGCTGGCCGGACGGCGGATGCTGGTGGTGTTAGACAACGCCCGCGACAGTGCGCAGGTGCATCCTCTGCTGCCAGGCACCCCGACCTGCCTGGTCCTCGTCACCAGCCGCAACCGGATGACCGGCCTCGTGGCCGAAGCCGGCGCCCGTGCCATCGACCTGGACTTGCTGACCTCAGTCGAGGCCAGGCAGCTGCTGGCGGTTCGTCTCGGCCTTGACCGGATGGCCGCCGAACCGCAGGCCGTAGAGGACATCATCGCCGCGTGTGTCCGCCTGCCCCTAGCTTTGGCTATCGTGGCTGCTCGCGCGGCCACCAGCCCTCACCTGTCCCTCACCGTCGTGGCCGGTGAACTTCGCGGTACCAGCAGTCGCCTCAGCGTACTGACCACCGACGACCCGCGCATTGACGTACGGGCGGTGTTCTCCTGGTCATATCAGGTCCTCTCCGACCAGGCGGCACGGCTCTTCCGTCTCCTGGCCCAGCACCCCGGCCCGGACATTTCCGCCGCCGCTGCGGCCAGCCTCGCCGCCTTGCCACCGGAGCAGTTGCCGCCGGTTCTGGCTGACCTGACCCGCACGCACCTGCTCATCCAGTCCAGCCTCGGCCGGTACACCATCCACGACCTGCTGCGGGCGTACGCCACCGAGCAGAGCGAGCGCATCGACCCGGAGGAGCAGCGCCGCGCCGCGACTCACCGGATGCTGGATCACTACCTGCACACCGCGCACGCGGCCGAACTACTGCTGAACCCCACCCGCGACACGATTGCTCTTGCCGAGGCACAACCCGGCGTCACTGCCGAAGCGCTTGCAGATAGCCAGCAAGCCCTGGACTGGTTCACCGTCGAGTACCCAGTGCTGTTGGCCGCTATCGACCACGCGGCCGCCGAACGTGATCCCCGCACCTGGCAGCTGGCCTGGGCGCTGGACGACTTCCTCGACCGACAGGGACACTGGCACGAATGGGCCGCGGTCCAACGGGCCGTTTTGGCTACCGCGGAGCATGCACAGGACATACCGACGCAGGCGCGTGCCCACGCCAACCTCGCCCACGCGTGCACTCGAATGGGCCGCTTCGACGACGCCCACACAGAGCTGGGCCATGCCCTGCGCTTGTATCAGCAGGTCGAAGACCACGTCGGCCAAGCGCGCACCTCCAACAGCGTCGCCTACCTGTGGGCACAGCAGAACCACAACACCGAGGCGCTCGGCCACGCCGAGAAGGCCCTCAACCTGTACCAGGCCGCTGGTCACCAGAGCGGGCAGGCCCTAGCCACCAACCTCATCGGCTGGCTCCAGGTCACCCTCGGTGACTATCAGCAGGCGCTCGCCTCCTGCCAGAAAGCCCTCGCCCTGCATCAGGAACTCGGCGACCGCTCCGGGCAGGCCGCCGCCTGGGACAGCCTTGGCTACGCCCATCACCACTTGGGCCACTACAAGGAAGCCATCGCCTGCTACCAGAGCAGCCTAGCCCTGGCCCCAGACGTCGGGGACACCTACGAGGAAGCAACCACCCTCGTGCAATTGGGCGACACCTATCACGCTACCGGCGACCTGAGTAACGCCCAGGACACCTGGCACCGAGCCCTGACGATCCTCGAGGACCTCGACCACCACGACGCTGAAGCCGTCCGCATCAAGCTCCACGGACTTCACATGCCACATCCAGGGAACGAGGGAGAGTGACGTGACAAGCCACAGCTAGAGGGTAGCGAGCGACCTCATACCGCCGAGGCGCGGCTTCGCCGTATAGGGGCATAGGGTTCGACGTACGAGGGGGTCTCCGTTGAGAGGCCCCCTCGCCGCGTCGGCCGTAGCCTCTGGGTTGCTGAGACCTGGAGGTTGTTATGGCCGACTATGCGACTCTACTGCGTGATCATGTGACGCTCGCCTGCCGTTCGGTGGACCGGATCTTCTTGCAGGCGTATGTGCCGAAGCTGCAGAGCGTGGGGTGGGTGTGTCAGTTCCTGCGCTGGCAGCGCGGCTATGTCATCCCGTCGTCGGCCGCGTTCGGGAAGATCGGCGACGAGTACGTGCGTGAGGTGCACCGCTATGCCGCTGTGAACGACATCCCGGTGATCCACTTCGGGAAGGGTGATAACAAGGAGGCCATCGCCCGTCCGTTGATCGACGCCGCTGCGGCCGAGGGCGGCAACGGCCAGGTGGTGCTGATCGGCATCGCACAGGAGAAGGCGCCGGTGTGGAGGTCGTGGAAGGCCAAGGGCCAGGAGCACGCCGCTCACCCGCACATGGAGTGGGGCCGGCAGATGGCCTTCATCAATCATTTCTACTTCTACTTGTGGGATCCGGACTGGGGCGGGGCGTTCTGGAAGACCAACGGCTACGCCCCGTATCCGATCTGGATCTGGCTCAACGGGCACACCTGGGCCCAGCGCCAGTGTGAGCGGGCCGGGATCAGGTATACCGCGCTGGACAACGGGTTCGCCTCCTGCGACGACCCGGTGGCGTTGCAACGCATCTGCGACCGGCTCGGTTCCGGTGCGGTCAAGTCGTTCTTCTGGCGCTGGGTGCGCCGGCTGCCCTCGCCGTTTTCCACCGCAGACCTACGCGCCGGCTATACCTATGAGCTGGCGTTTCGCCAGTTCGAGATCTCCGACACCCGGGTCTTTGCCCGGCCCGCCGCCGGGCGGTCCTTCTTCGAAGGCGTCATCCGCGACCATCTCGATATCGGCCGGCCCTCCCAGGTCGCGCTGACCTTCGACCGGCGTATCAACAGCCGAACCCCCGGGACGTTCCGCACCAAGGTCATCACCAAGGGAGTGGACCCGCAGCTGGTCTGCTACTACAAGGCCAGCCGCCTTAAGCAGTACTTCAAGGAAGGCCGAGCCCTGCGCACCGAGACCGTCATCGGCGACACCCGCGACTTCGGCATCGGCCGGCGGGTCAACGCCGCCAACTGGAAAGCCCTCAAGGCGGTTGGCGAGAAAGCCAACCAGCGTCTATGCGACGCGCAAGCAGCCGATGCCCAACCCGCACCCGACGTGGTCACCCTCAACCAGGTGACCCGACCGTCGCTCACCACCGACGGTCAGCGCACCCCAGCGCTACGCTTCGGCGACCCCCGGGTGACCGCGCTCATGTCCGCCATCGTCGGCTTCTGCCACCTCGTCGCCGGGTTCGATAACAAGACCCTCACCGACCTCATGGGCAGCCTGCTCGACACAAGTTACTCCACCCGGCAGGCCACCTACGACCTGCGCCGGCTGCGACGCAAGAACATCATCGAACGGCTTCCGCACAGCAACCGATACCAACTCACCGCCCTTGGCCGCCGGGTCGCGGTCATGTTCACCAAGGCCTACAGCCGGGTGCTGGCCCCAGGACTGACCGCCCTCGACCCCGCACTGCCAGGCGACATCGGCAAGCGACATCCCCTGGCCACCGCCTGGCGAGTCCTCGACCGCGAACTCGACCGATTCATCACCGACGGGCTGGCCGCCGCGTGAACCAAGAACTTGACTCAACCGGAAACTTCGTGCCGGGCAAGCGGAACTAG
>DASRHY010000195.1:0-31689 GCA_035650275.1 Kribbellaceae bacterium
CGATGTCGGCTCGTCGCATCCTGGGGCTGGAGTAGGTCCCAAGGGTTGGGCTGTTCGCCCATTAAAGCGGCACGCGAGCTGGGTTTAGAACGTCGTGAGACAGTTCGGTCCCTATCCGCTGCGCGCGCAGGAGACTTGAGAAGGGCTGCCCCTAGTACGAGAGGACCGGGGTGGACGAACCTCTGGTGTGCCAGTTGTTCTGCCAAGAGCACGGCTGGTTAGCTACGTTCGGAAGTGATAACCGCTGAAAGCATCTAAGCGGGAAGCACGCTTCAAGATGAGGTCTCCCACTGGGTAACCAGGTAAGGCCCCCAGCAGACCACTGGGTTGATAGGCCGGAAGTGGAAGTGCGGTAACGCATGCAGCTGACCGGTACTAATAGGCCGAGGGCTTGTCTTCACTTCATCTGCTTTTGATCGAGCAGAGCTACAAAGTTGCTTCGCGTCCACTATGCGGTTCCCGAGATACGGTCGGGGACCCGACTGACATCTCCATAGAGTTTCGGTGACCATGGCGAAGGGGAAACACCCAGCTCCATTCCGAACCTGGAAGTTAAGCCCTTCAGCGCCGATGGTACTGCGACCGGGAGGTCGTGGGAGAGTAGGACGTCGCCGGACATTCACACTGTTAAGGGCCACCTCTCGGGGTGGCCCTTAACATTTGTCTGGCCAGGGTTCCACCGAGATCGCCAGCACCCACCAGGAGTCATCGTGGCATCGCCCTCACACTCGTCCCGCCCTGATCGCGGAGACGGCCGCGGAGACGGTCGCGGCCGGCCGTCCGGCGGCCGGGGACGTCCGGAGCAGGGCCGCGGTCGCGGGCCCCGGCGCGACGACGCCGGCAAGCGTTCGAGCCGCTCCGGTTCGAGCGCCGAGCGCGGTGAGCGTCGCGACGACCGGTCAGGCGGCACGTCCGGCAGAGGATCCTCGGCCGGACGTGGGCCACGCCGGGACGACACAGGCGGTCGCGGAGCGCAGCGGGACGACGCGGGCGGGCGCGGAGCACGCCGGGACGACACAGGAGGCCGTGGCGCTCGGCGGGACAGTACCGGCACGCGCGGTGCTGGTGCGCGCGGGTCTGGTACGCGCGGGGCTGGGCGAGAGACCGGCGGGAGTCGGGACCGGCGGACGGACGCCGGACCAGGGCCACAACGCGACGACCCAGCGATCCCCGATGGCATCACCGGGGCCGAGCTGGACCGGTCGGTGAAGGCCGAGCTGCGGTCGCTTCCGCGCTCGCTGGCCGATCTGGTCGCGCAGCACCTGGTGGCGTCCGGGCGGTTCCTGGACGAGGATCCGGAGCGCGCGTACCTGCACGCGAAGACGACCCGGCGGCTGGCGGCCCGGCTGGGTGCCGTCCGCGAGGCGGTGGCGGTGACGGCGTACCTGGCGGGACACTACGACGAGGCCCTGACCGAGTTCCGTGCCGTGCGGCGGATGACGGGCAACCAGGACGTGTTGCCGGCGATGGCCGACTGCGAGCGGGCGCTGGGCCGGCCGGAGAAGGCGCTGGCGCTGTCGCGGGAGCGCGCCGTACGGGACCTGGAGCCGGCCTCGCAGATCGAGATGCTGATCGTGGCGGCCGGGGCCCGGCGTGACATGGGGCAGTACGCGGCCGCCGTACAAACGCTGGAGATCCCGGAGCTGACGAAGCGGACCCGGGCGGAGTGGCTGCCGCGGCTGCGGTATGCGTACGCGGACGCGCTGCTGGCGGCGGACCGCCGTGAGGATGCGCTGGTGTGGTTCCACCGGGCAGCGGGTGTCGACGCCGAGGGCGCGACCGATGCGGCCGAACGGGCCGCGGAGCTCGAGGGCCTGCAGTTCACCGACCTGGACGACGAGCCCACGGACGAGCCAGGGGATGACATGGCCGGGGACGACAAGGGCGAGTAGGCGGGTCAGGCCTCGTCGAGGGTACGGAACAGCAGCCCGACCCGGGGCTTCGGGCCGAACGACGTGGCCTTGCGGGGCAGCCGGACGCCGCGTTCGGCGGTCGAGAGCACCTGGTCGAGCCTCGGTGGGTCCAGCACGACCGTGGTGCGCGACGCCGACGCGTCAGCGAGCGCGTCGTCCAGGGCGTGGTGGTAGATGACGCTGTCCGGGTCGACGCCCCACGCCGGCAGCAGCTGCTGGTGCACCAGGCTCACGTCCGGCGTGGCGATGACCGCGTCGCGATACGCGGTCAGCCAGCGCTCGCCGTCGGTGAGGCCGATGCCGTGCGGCAGGTCCAGCCGCTTGCCGTCGTGGATCCGCCAGCCGGCCGGCACCCGCTCCGCGAGGTCGGCCAAGGCGGTGCCCGGCAGGGTGCGGTGGATCGGGTCCAGGGTCAGCGGGTGCCGGTCATGGTCCACCAGCATCGCCAACCCGCTGGTCACTCCCGCGGTCGCCAGCCGGCGCAGGTAGGCGGCGTACCGGTGGTGGCCGTCCGCGATCAGCGCCTCCCGCCCGGACAGGTCAGCGGCGATCGCGGCGATCGTGGCCGGATCGGTGATCCGCCAGACCAGGTGGTCGGCCCCGTCGTCGGTGGTCGCGACCAGCCAGGGATCGGCGGACCGGGCGGCGTCGACCGCGTCACTGGCGTCACCGCCGCCGGAGTAGGCGAGCAGGATCGGCTCCAGGTCCGCGCCGGTTGCCCGCATCAGGTCGTAGCGGTCGTCGACCGGCCATGGCATCACGTCCTCGTGCGGCAGTACCACCTGGCCGTTCGGGTCGAGGCCGAGCGAGCCGACCAGACCGCACAGCCGTGCCGTGCCGACCTGCTGCTGGTAGACGTACAGCGCTCGCTCGGTGTCCCGGATCACCACACCTGCCTGCTGCCAGGAGCGCAGCCGGGCCGCGGCCTCGTCGTACCGGTCGGGGCCGAGGCGCGGGTCGCGTGGAAGGATGAGCCGCACCATGTTGTGCAGATCCGACTCAGTCAGCCGCCGGACCAGCTCCGGCTCCAGCACGTCGTACGGCGGTGACGTCACGGCACCGAGCCCGCTCACCTTGCCGGCCACGAAGCGCCAGGCGCGCCACGGGTCTAGTCGCAGGGTGGGGTTCGGCATGCGCGGCATCGTACGGGCCGGTCGATGAGCCCTCGTACCCCACCTCGGCCGCTGTCCGCGTCCGAGCGGCCGCCGGCGGCCGTGTACGACGTGGCGCTGCTCGATCTGGACGGGGTCGTGTACGTCGGGTCGGACCCGGTGCCGGGCGCTCCGGAGCAGCTGCGGAAGGCGGCCGAGGCCGGGATGCGGATCGGCTACGTCACGAACAACGCGAGCCGGACCCCGGAGGCGGTGGCCGAGCAGCTGCGGTCGTTCGGGCTGCCGGCGCGGACCGAGGACGTGGTGACGTCCGCGCAGGCGGTGTCAGAGCTGGTGGCGGCCGAGTTCCCGCCGGGGTCGCCGGTGCTGGTGGTCGGCGGCGAGGGTCTGCGCGAAGGCCTGGAGGAGTCCGGCCTGGTGCTGGTGGCCGGCAGCGACGACAAACCGGTGGCGGTGGTGCAGGGGTTCGCGCCGGATGTGACCTGGGTGATGCTCGCGGAGGGAGCACACGCGATCAACGCCGGCGCGAAGTGGTTCGCGAGCAACCTGGACCTGACGCTGCCGACTCCGCGCGGCCGTGCGCCCGGCAACGGCGCGCTGGTCCGGGCGGTACGGGCGGCGGTCGACGTCGACCCTGTCGTCGCGGGCAAGCCGTCGCCACCACTGCTGCTGACGAGCATCGAACGGCTGCACGCCGAGAGGCCGCTGATGGTCGGCGACCGGCTGGACACCGACATCGCCGGCGCGTTCGCGGTCGGCATCCCTAGCCTGTGGGTCGCGACCGGTGTGAACACCGCCGCCGACCTGGTCGAGGCGCCGGCCGAGCAGCGGCCGACGTACGTCGCGGCCGGCCTGGCCGCGCTCGCGGAACCGCAGCCCGGGGTGGAGAGCGCCGACGGTGTGCATCGCTGCGGCGGCTGGCGGGCGACGATCGAAGGGCGGGTGGTGCGGCTGTCCGGCGAGGGCGACCCGTACGACGGCCTCCGGGCGCTGCTCGCCGCCGCGTGGGAAGCGGCCGACGCCGGCATCGCGGTGGACGCCACGGAGGCACTGGCCATCGTCGGCATGCGTTCCCGCGATACCGTGGCAAGCGACGCACGACACACTCCCAGGAGGACGTGATGGTGAAGGATGCCCTGCGCGGGTACGTGCAGCTCGCGAACGGCCTGAGCGAGGTGACCCGGCAGCGCGCGCAGCAGACGGCGAAACAGCTGCTGCATCAGACCGGTACGGAGAACCTGACCACGGGCCTCACCAACAGGGTGAGCGTCCTCGCCGACGAGATCATTGCCACCAGCAAGAGCAACCGGGCGCTGCTGCAGGCCATCATCACCAACGAGGTCGAGGGCGCGGTGGCGCGGCTCGGCTTCGTGCGCGCCGAGGAGGTCGCGGCGCTGCGCCGGCGGCTGGAGAAGCTCGAGCAGCAGGTCGGCACCGGCGCGCGGGCCCCGGCCGCGAAGAAGGCGGCGAAGAAGACCACCGCCAAGAAGGCGACTGCTGAGACCGCTGCCAAGACGACGGTTGGCGAGACGGCCGCCAAGACGACGGCCGGCGAGACGGCCGCCAAGACGACGGCCGGCGAGACCGCGGGCGAAGAAGGCTGACGTTGACCGAGTTCCCCACCGAGCAGCCGACCGGGTTCCCGGTCGAGACCGACCCCGACGTACGCACCGACCCGGAGACCGAGCCGGGCGTCCAAGGCGAGCCGGACTTCGACTCCGAGCCCGACCGTGAGGCCAGCCACCCGGTGGTCGAGGAGGCCATGCAGCGGCTGGAGGACCTGCGTGAGCGGCCGGTGGCCGAGCATGCCGAGGTGTACGCAGACCTGCAGGACCGGCTGCAGGACGCGCTGGCGGAGGCGGACCGGCCGGACGGCGACCTGGCCGAGCTCGCCTGAGACCGGCCGGACATCGTGGCGCGCGCGGTACGGCGGGCCCGGCTGGACGCGGAGCTGGTACGCCGCGGTCTGGCGCGGTCCCGCGAGCATGCCAGTGAGCTGGTCACCGCGGGCAAGGTGAAGGTGGCCGGTGTGGTCGCGACCAAGCCCGCCACCGGTGTCGGCGCCGACGCCGCGATCGTGGTCGACACCTCCGGTGTGCAGGACCCTGGATACGCCTCGCGTGGCGCGTACAAGCTGCTCGGCGCGCTGGAGGCGTTCGGACCCGCCGGGCTGGTGATCGAGGGTCGCCGCTGCCTGGATGCGGGCGCGTCCACCGGCGGGTTCACCGATGTCCTGCTGCGGGCCGGTGCGGCGCGGGTGCTGGCGGTCGACGTCGGGTACGGGCAGCTGGTCTGGGCGTTGCAGACCGATGACCGGGTGACGGTGATGGACCGTACCAACGTGCGCGGACTGACCCTGGACGCGATCGGCGGGACACCGGTGGACCTGGTGGTTGGCGACCTGTCGTTCATCTCGCTCACGCTGGTACTGCCGGCGCTGTCCGCGGTGACGGGGGCGGACGGCGACCTGGTGCTGATGGTCAAGCCGCAGTTCGAGGTCGGCAAGGACCGGCTGGGCAAGGGCGGCGTGGTCCGCGACCCGGAGCTGCGCGCGTCCGCCGTACGGGAGGTCGCGACGGCCGCTGCGGCGCTGGGCTGGGGGATCCGCGGGATCACGGCGAGCCCGCTGCCGGGTCCGTCGGGAAACGTCGAGTATTTCCTGTGGATGAGCCGGGGTGCGCCCTCGCTCGATGAGACGATGCTTGCGACCGCGATCGAGAACGGGCCGCGATGAGAGGCAGGCGAGGGTGACGGGACGCCGCGTGCTGCTGGTCGCGCATACCGGTCGTGAGCATGCGGTCGAGGTGGCCCGCGAGGCGCACCGGCTGCTGACCTCCGCGGGGATCGGCGTCCGGGTGCTGGCCGACGAGGCCGAGTCGCTGGGGCTGGAACCGGTCGAGGTCGCCGACGACCCGGACAAGGCGGCACTGGACGTCGAGCTGATCGTGGTGCTCGGTGGCGACGGCTCGATTTTGCGCGGTGCCGAGCTGGCCCGCCCGCACGGCACCCCGGTGCTGGGAGTGAACCTCGGTCACGTCGGCTTCCTGGCCGAGGCCGAGCGGGAGGACCTGGAGCGCACCGTCGGCGTGGTGGTGGAACGCAGCTACGTGGTCGAGGAGCGGATGACGCTCGACGTCGAGGTCCGCGCGAACGGCGCGCTCGTCACCCGGACGTGGGCGCTGAACGAGGCCAGCGTGGAGAAGGCGGCCCGGGAGCGGATGCTCGAGATCATGCTCGACGTGGACGGGCGGCCGCTGTCGCGCTGGGGCTGTGACGGCGTCGTGTGCGCGACTCCGACCGGCTCCACGGCGTACGCGTTCTCCGCCGGCGGCCCGGTGGTGTGGCCGGAGGTCGAGGCGATCCTGGTCGTGCCGCTGTCCGCGCACGCGCTGTTCGCCAGGCCGATGGTGGTCGGGCCGTCGTCCCGGCTGGGCATCGAGCTGGTACCGGGGTACGACGGGCGCGGGGTGCTGTGGTGCGACGGCCGCCGGACCATCGACCTGCCGCGGGCAGCCCGGATCGACGTACGACGCGGTGACAAGCCGGTCCGGCTCGCCCGGGTGCACACGGCGCCGTTCACCGACCGGCTGGTGGCGAAGTTCGACCTGCCGGTCCTGGGCTGGCGGGGCGCGGCCGACCGCAAGAACGGCAACGGCAAGAACGGACGGACCAGCTGATGTTGACCGAGATCCGGATCACTGGCCTGGGTGTGATCGAGGACGCCACCTTGGACCTGGACCCCGGGTTCACCGCGGTGACCGGCGAGACCGGTGCCGGCAAGACCATGGTCGTCACCGGGGTCGGCATGCTGCTCGGCGCGCGGGCGGACAGCGGTCTGGTCCGGCGTGGGACCAAGCGTGCCCGGGTCGAGGGCCGCGCCTCCGGCGTGCCGGCGCAGGTGGCCGCACAGGCCGAGGAGCGGGGCGGCGACCTCGACGACGACGAGCTGCTGATCGCGCGCGAGCTGTCGTCGGAGGGCCGGTCACGGGCGTTCCTGGGTGGTGCCTCGGTGCCGGTCTCGGTGCTCGGTGAGGTGTCCGGAGACCTGGTCGCGATCCACGGCCAGGCGGACCAGTGGCGGTTGCTCCAGCCGGCCCGGCAGCGGGCCACGCTCGACACGTTCGCCGGTGACGCTGTATTGAAGCCGCTGGCCGAGTACGGCACGGCATACAAGCGGCACCGCGAGGTGGTGGCCGAACTGGACGACCTGGTCTCGCGGCAGCGGGACCGGCTGGCCGAGGCGGACCTGCTGCGGTTCGGGCTGGACGAGATCGCGAGGGCGGAGCCGCAGGCGGGCGAGCACGCCGAGCTCGCGGCGGAGGAGGACCGGCTCGCGTATGCCGACGGCCTGCGCACTGCCGCGACCACCGCGGCGGCGGCGCTGGCGTCGGAGGACCTGGACTCGGCCCGGCCGTCGGACGTGCTCGGGCTGCTGGCGCAGGCGAGGGCGGTGCTGGACGCGGAGCGGGAGCACGACAGCACCTTGGCCGGGCTGGCGGATCGGGTCGCGGAGCTGAACTACCTGGCCGCGGACCTGGCCGGCGAGCTGTCGTCGTACGCGGCGGACGTGGACACCGACCCGGCCCGGCTGGCGGTGGTGAGCGAGCGCCGGTCTGCGCTGACCGGCCTGATCCGCAAGTACGGCGACACAGAGGGCACCGTGGACGAGGTGCTGGCGTGGTCCCGGCGCTCGGCGGAGCGGCTGGCGGACCTGGACGGCAGCGACGAGCGGATCGAGCAGCTGACCGCGGAGCGCGACGCGCTCACCGAGCGGCTGGCCGAGCTGGCCGGGCAGATCTCGGCCGAGCGGAAGGAGGCCGCCGAGCGGCTGGGCGAGGCGGTCACCGCGGAGCTGGGCGGGCTGGCGATGCCGCACGCGACGCTGACCGTGGAGGTGCGCGAGACGACGCCCGGGCCGACCGGTGCGGACGACGTCGAGCTGTGCTTCAGCGCGAACCCGGGCAGCCCGGCCCGGCCGCTGCAGAAGGCCGCGTCCGGTGGTGAGCTGTCCCGGGTGATGCTGGCGCTCGAGGTGATCCTGTCCGACACCCACCCGGTGCCGACGCTGGTGTTCGACGAGATCGACGCCGGGATCGGCGGCCGGGCCGCGGTCGAGGTCGGTCAGCGGCTGGCTCGGCTGGCGGAGAAGGCGCAGGTGATCGTGGTCACGCACCTGCCGCAGGTGGCCGCGTTCGCGGACCGGCACCACGTTGTCCGGAAGTCGGACGATGGGTCGGTCACTACGAGTGGCCTCGAGGCGCTGGACGAGACCGGACGGCTGCGTGAGCTGTCCCGCATGATGGCCGGTCTGGAGGACTCCGAGGCGGCTCAGACCCACGCCGAGGAGCTGCTGGCCCTGGCCGCCAGGCGGCCGCGGAAGAAGTCCGGGCGCCGCTGAGCCGAGGCAGGTCCACAAACCGGTCCATTGTGCGTGGCAGGATTGCGGTGCGATGAAACTGCCCGTGCTCCGACGGACGCGCGATACCGAGCTGCCTGGCATCAACGGTGTCGTGCGGCTGGACCGTCGTACCAAGAACCTGACCAAACGGCTCCGGCCTGGCGAGATCGCCGTCATCGACCACGTCGATCTGGACCGGGTCAGCGCCGAGGCGCTGGTCGCGTGCCGGGTGGCGGCGGTGGTCAACGTCGCCGACTCGATCAGCGGGCGGTACCCCAACCTCGGGCCGGAGATTCTGGTCGAGGCCGGGATCGTGCTGGTGGACGGGGTCGGGGGCGAGGTGTTCTCGACGGTCCGCGAGGGCGAGACGGTGCGGCTGGACGGCGGTGTGCTCTACCGCGGTCGGGGGGAGAGCACCGAGGAGCTCGCCAAGGGCGTGGTCCAGGACAGCGAGTCGGTCGCCGAGGCGATGGACGAGGCCCGGGCCGGGCTGTCGACCCAGCTCGAGGCGTTCACCGCGAACACGATGGAGTACCTGCGCCGCGAGCGGGACCTGCTGCTGGACGGCACCGGCGTACCGGAGATCCACACGCCGATGGACGGGCGGCACGTGCTGATCGTGGTGCGCGGGTACGACTACCGCGACGACCTCAGCGCGCTGCGCCCGTACATCCGCGAGTACCGGCCGGTCCTGATCGGCGTCGACGGCGGCGCGGACGCGCTGGTCGAGTGCGGCTACCAGCCGGACCTGATCGTCGGCGACATGGACTCGGTGAAGGACGGCACGCTGAAGGGTGGCGCCGAGGTCGTTGTGCACGCCTACCGGGACGGCCGGGCGCCGGGTTCGGAGCGGCTGGAGCGGCTCGGGGTGGACGCGAGTGTGTTCGCCGCGGCCGGTACCAGTGAGGACGTCGCGATGCTGCTCGCGGACTCCAAGGGTGCCTCGCTGATCGTTGCCGTGGGCACCCACAACTCGCTGGTCGAGTTCCTGGACAAGGGCCGCTCCGGGATGGCCAGCACATTCATCACCCGGTTGCGGGTCGGTGCGAAGCTGGTCGACGCGAAGGGCGTCAGCCGGCTGTACCGTAGCCGGGTCTCGACCGTACAGGTGGTGTTGCTGATCCTGGCCGGGCTGTTCGCGCTCGGAGTCGCGCTCGTCGCGACAGGCGCGGACGACGCGCTGTGGCCGATCCTGCAGGCACGCTGGAACGACATCTACTTCTGGATCCGGGAGCGACTCACGTGATCGATTTTCGATACCACATCGTCTCGATCGTGGCGATCTTCTTCGCGCTCGGCGCGGGCGTACTGCTCGGCGCCGGGCCGCTGAAGGGGACCCGCGAGGACGTGGTCACGGCGCAGGCCGAGCGGGACCGGCAGGCGCTTGCGGACGCCCGTGAGGACCTGATCCAGGCCAAGTCGCTGGACAAGTACCGCGACGACTACGTGACCAAGGTGACCTCCGGCCTGACCACGGCCCGGCTGAAGGACCGCCGCGTCGCGATCGTGCGGATGCCCAACGCCGAGGACAGCCTGGTCGACAACGTGAGCAAGGAGCTCGAGGCGGCCGGCGCCCAGATCACCACCAACGTCTCGCTCGACAGCGAGCTGTTCTCGCCCGAGCAGCGGCCGATGGTGGACCCGCTGGTCAACCAGCTGGTGACCGCGGACGTGACGTTCGGCCAGGACAGCACGACGTACCAGCGGGCCGGCCAGATCCTCGCCCGGGGCATCGCCGCGAAGGAGGAGGGCCAGTCGGTCGACGACGACGCGACGAAGGTGATCAGCGGGCTGACCGGGTCGAAGCTGATGGGCGTCAAGCCGACTCCGAAGGACCGGGCCACGCTGGTCGTCGTGGTGGCCGGCAAGCCGCCGACACCGGCGCCCGACGACAACACCTACGCCGATGCGGTCGACCTGACCGAGGGACTGGACACCGGCAGCGGTGGTGTGGTGCTCGCGGGTACGCCGGAGACGGCGCAGAACGGCGGGCTGCTGAAGGCGATGCGGGCGGACTCCGACGCCACCAAGAACGTCTCCTCGGTCGACGTCGCGGACCTGCCGAGCGGACGCGCGACCGTGGTGTTCGCGCTGGTCGAGCAGGCCGAGGGCAAGGCCGGCCAGTACGGCGGCGTGGACGCCAAGGACGGTGTCGCGCCGGCCGCGGTACTGGCCGCCGAGCGCTGACGGCGATGGGACTCGGGCGACTCGGCGTCGCGGTCATCTCCGCGGGGGCAGCAGCGCTACTGGAACGCGCGGCTGACCGGCTGCCGAAAGAGCAGCAGGAGCCCTTCGCACGGACCAACTTCCGCGGCGAGCCGGTCACGCTGCTGGAGGGCCCGGTGACGGTCGCGGCCGCGCTCGTCGGTGTGCTCGCCGACACGGATGCCCCCGGCCGGGTACGAGCCGCCGCCGCCGTTGCGGGCGCCGTGTCGGGCGCCGTCGGGGCCTATGACGACCTGCTCGGGACCGCGCAGGCGAAGGGCTTCCGCGGTCATCTGAACGCCCTGCGCCGGGGCGAGGTGACCAGCGGCGCAGTGAAGATCGCGGGCGTCGGTGCTGCCGGGCTGGCAGCAGCCGCGCTGCTGCCACGGCGGTCGTCCGGGCTGGACCGGGTGGTCGACGTGATCGCGGACGGTGCGCTGATCGCGGGCACCGCGAACGTCGTCAACCTGCTGGACCTGCGACCCGGCCGGGCGGCGAAGGCGGTCACTGCCCTGAGCGTGCCGGTCGTGCCGTTCCGCGGTCCCGGTGCTGCGGTGGCCGGCGCGACCGCCGCGGCGGCGCCGTCGGACCTGGCCGGCCGGTCGATGCTCGGCGACTGCGGGGCGAACGGACTCGGTGCGATGGCCGGTACGGCGCTCGCCGCCGCGCTGCCGCGCCCGCTGCGCTGGCTCGCACTGGCGGGTGTGGTCGGGCTCAACCTGGCCAGCGAGAAGGTCAGCTTCACCGAGGTGATCAAGAACAACCCGACCCTGCGCGCGGTCGACGAGTGGGGCCGGCCACCACGATGACCACCGGCCGGCGGCTCGTCGGGGCCGCGGTGCTGGTGGCGGGGATCACGGTGGTGGCCCGGGTGTTCGGGTTCGGGCGCTGGCTGGTGTTCTCCAAGACGGTCGGTGCGAGCTGCCTCGCGGACGCGTACACGACCGCGAACCAGCTGCCGAACGTGCTGTTCGAGGTGGCGGTCGGCGGGGCGCTCGCGGGGGCGGTGATACCGGTGCTCGCCGGGCCGGTCGAGCGCGGCGACCGGGCGGCGCAGGGACGGATCGTCGGCGCGCTGCTGACCTGGTCGGTCCTGCTGCTGGCGCCGGTCGCGGTGGCCGCCTGGCTGCTCGCGGACGCGTATGCGGACGCGATGCTGGACGGCTGCCCGGGCAGTGCCGCGACCGCGGCGCGGATGCTGGCGATCTTCGTGCCGCAGGTCTTCGGGTACGCGGTGGCGGTGATCGCGACCGCGGTGCTGCAGACGCACCACCGGTTCGCGGCCGGGGCGCTGGCGCCGCTGGTGTCGAGCGCGGTGGTGATCGCGACGTACCTGCTGTTCGCCGACCGCGCGCCGCGGCCGGACGGTGCCTCGCGGAGCGCGGTCGACCTGCTCGCCTGGGGGACCACGCTGGGGGTCGCGGCGCTGGCACTGACCGTGCTGGTGCCGATGCTCACGCTGCGGCTGCCGGTCCGGCCGACGCTGCGGCTCGACCCGGGCGTCGGGCCCGTGCTGCGCCGGCTGGCGCTGGCCGGGCTGGCGGTGCTGGTCGCCCAGCAGCTGGCGCTGCTGATGGTGACGTACCTGGCCAACCACCGCGGCGCGGACGGCAGCGTGGCCCTCTACACCTGGGCGTACGCGATCTACCTGCTGCCGTTCGCCGTACTGGTGCAGCCGGTCACGACCGCGGTGTTCCCGCGGCTGTCGGCGCGGGACGAGTCGTTCGACCGGCTGACCGCCACATCGACGCGGGCGGTGCTGCTCGCCGCCGGTGCGGGTGCCGCGGTGCTGGGAGCGGCCGCGGTGCCGATCGCGTGGGTGTTCGCGTACGACGCCGGGCGGGTGCAGGAGGACAAGGCGTATGCACTCGCGGACGCGCTGATGGTGCTGGCGCCGGCGCTGATCGGGTTCGGCGCGCTGATGCACGCGGGCCGGGTGCTGTACGCCCGGCACGTCGGACGGCCGGTGGCGGTGGTCACGGTGGCCGCCTGGCTGCTCACCGCGGTGGCCTGCGTGGTCGCGACCACGCGCTGGGACGGCGTCGACGTGGTGCCGGGACTGGCAGCGGGGATGTGCGCCGGGATGCTGGCCGGCGGGCTGGCCATGCTGGTCGTGGTCCGCCGACTGGCGGGTCCCGCGGCGGTCGCCGGGGTGGCGCGGACGGTGCTGGTCGCGCTGTTCGCGGCGGCGCTGGCCGGGTTCGTCGGGCGGATCGTGGCCTCGCCGGTCTCCGACGGCGGGTGGCAGGCCGGGGTGCTGTTCACGATCGCCGGCGGATTGGCCGGGCTCGCGGCGTACGGGGTGCTGGCTCTGCTGCTCGCGGGACGCGAGGCACGGCAGGATGTCCGGATGGTGCTGCGACGGCGGAGCAGGGCATGAAGGTCGGGTTGCTGCTGGCGGAGTCACGCGGCGGCATCGGGCAGCACGTCGCGTCGCTGGTACCGCGGTACGCCGCGGCCGGGCACCAGGTGACGGTGTGCAGTCCGGCGGAGACCGCGGAGCACTTCGACTTCACGCCCGCCGGGCTGGTCCGGGAACCGACCCTGCTGCGCGGTTGCGACGTGGTGCACGCGCACGGATACAAGGCCGGTCTGGCCGCCCGCCGGACACGGCTCCGGCCGCTGGTGGTGACCTGGCACAACGCTGTCCTTGTCACCGGCGTACGCGGTGCCGTGCTGCGGCTGGGCCAGCGGATTGTCGCGCGGTCGGCGGATCTGACACTCGGCGCGTCCAGCGACCTGGTCGGGCTCGCGCAGCGGTACGGCGCGCGCCAGGCGAGGCTGGCACCGGTAGCCGCGCCGCGCCTGCCGGAGCGGGTCCGGGACCGTGCCGAGGTCCGCGCGGCGCTCGGGCTGACCGACGAGCCGCTGGTGCTGAGCGTGGGACGGCTGGCGCCGCAGAAGGACTACCCGCTGCTGCTGTCGGTCGCGGACGGCGTGCGCGGGAGGCTCTCGGACGCGGTGTTCGCGGTCGTCGGCGACGGCCCGCTGCGACCCGAGCTCGAGGAACGGATCGCCGCGGAGGGCCTGCCGGTACGGCTGCTCGGGCATCGCGGCGACGTCGGGGACCTACTCGCGGCCGCGGACGTGTTCCTGCTCACCTCGCACTGGGAGGCGCGCGCTCTGGTCGTCCAGGAGGCGATGCAGGCCGGCGTACCGGTGGTGGCCCGGCCGGTCGGCGGCATCCCGGAGCTGGTCGGCGACGCGGCCCTGCTGGGGCGGGACGCGGCCGAGCTGACCGACCAGGTCTGCCTGGTGCTGACCGATGCCGGGACCGCCGTGACGATGCGTGACGGTGGGCGGAGGCGAGCCGCGACCTGGCCGGACGAGGACGCCGTGGCGGCTCAGCTGCTCGACACGTACGCGGGCCTGATCGCTTCCAGGGGTTGACAACAGGTAGGCTGAAGGCCCGTGGATAGAGCCGCGCAGCAGCACCAGACCAAGCACGTGTTCGTCACCGGGGGAGTCGCGTCGAGCCTGGGGAAGGGCCTGACGGCGTCGAGCCTCGGCAACCTGCTCACAGCGCGTGGCATCCGGGTCACCATGCAGAAGCTGGACCCGTACCTGAACGTCGACCCGGGCACCATGAACCCGTTCCAGCACGGTGAGGTGTTCGTCACCAACGACGGCGCCGAGACCGACCTCGACATCGGCCACTACGAGCGCTTCCTGGACCGGGACCTGTCCCAGGTCGCCAACGTCACCACCGGCCAGGTGTACTCCAGCGTGATCGCCAAGGAGCGCCGCGGCGAGTACCTCGGCGACACCGTGCAGGTGATCCCGCACATCACCAACGAGATCAAGGACCGGATGCTGGCGATGGCCGGCCCGGATGTCGACGTCGTGCTCCACGAGATCGGCGGCACGGTCGGCGACATCGAGTCGCTGCCGTTCCTGGAGGCGGCTCGGCAGGTCCGGCACGACGTCGGCCGCGCCCACGTGTTCTTCCTGCACATCTCGCTGGTGCCGTACCTGGCGCCGTCCGGTGAGCTGAAGACCAAGCCGACCCAGCACTCGGTGGCCGCGCTGCGCTCGATCGGTATCCAGCCCGACGCCGTGGTCTGCCGGGCGGACCGGGACATCCCGGACAACGTGAAGCGCAAGATCTCGCTGATGTGCGACGTCGAGGTCGAGGCCGTCGTCGCCGCGGTCGACGCGCCGAGCATCTACGACATCCCCAAGGTGCTGCACGCCGAAGGCCTGGACGCCTACGTCGTACGCCGGCTGAACCTCGGCTTCCGCGACGTCGACTGGACCCGCTGGGACGAGCTGCTGCGCCGCGTGCACCACCCGGCCGACGAGGTCACCGTCGCGCTGGTCGGCAAGTACGTCGACCTGCCGGACGCGTACCTCTCGGTGGCCGAGGCGCTGCGCGCGGGCGGGTTCCACAACGACGCCCGGGTGGCGCTGCGCTGGATCGCCTCGGACGAGTGCCAGACGCCGGAGGCGGCCGCGAAGCTGCTGCATGACGTGGACGCGGTCCTTATTCCCGGCGGGTTCGGGGTGCGCGGTATCGAGGGCAAGATCGGTGCGATCCATTACGCCCGCGAGGCCGGTATCCCGGTGCTCGGCCTGTGCCTGGGCCTGCAGTGCATGGTGATCGAGGTGGCGCGGTCGCTGGCCGGGTTCGAGGACGCGAACTCGTCGGAGTTCGACCCGGACGCCGAGCAACCGGTGATCGCCACCATGGAGGAGCAGAAGTCGATCGTGTCCGGCGAGGGCGACCTGGGCGGCACGATGCGGCTCGGGCTGTACCCGGCGAACCTGACCGACGGCTCGATCGTGCGCGCCCTGTACGAGGCGCCGCAGGTCCAGGAGCGGCACCGGCACCGGTACGAGGTGAACAACGCGTACCGGGACAAGCTGGAAGAGGCGGGGCTGGTATTCAGTGGCCTGTCGCCGGACAACGAGCTGGTCGAGTTCATCGAGCTGCGCCGCGACCTGCATCCGTACTTCGTCGCCACCCAGGCGCACCCCGAGCTGCGCTCCCGGCCGACCAGGCCGCACCCGCTGTTCTCCGGCCTGATCGCGGCCGCGCTGGTCCGCCAGCGCGAGTCCCGGCTGCCGGTCGAAGAGGTTCCGGTGGAGGCGGCGGCCGAGTCCGGGTCGCATCCGAGCACGGCCGAGTCCGCGGGTGTCTGAGCCGGTCGAGGTCCGCTACGGCGCCGGCCTCGCCGACGTTCGCGAGTCCTGGCCGGTCGGCGCGTCCGACACCGTGCACAGCACCGGACGGGTGATCTCGGTGCGCCGTGACCGGATCGAGCCGCCGGGCGCGGACGCGTTCACCCGGGACGTCGTCGTACACCCTGGTGCCGTCGGGGTGGTTGCCCTGGACGACGAGGAGCGGATGCTGCTTGTCCGCCAGTACCGGCACCCGGTCGGGCACCGGCTGCTGGAGCCGCCCGCGGGCCTGCTCGACGTCGCCGGTGAGGACTACCGTGTCGCCGCTGAGCGGGAGCTGTGGGAGGAGGCGGGGATGAAGGCCGCGGACTGGCGGGTGCTGGTCGACGCCTTCACCTCGCCGGGCATGACCACCGAGGCCGTCCGGATCTTCCTGGCCCGCGGGGTGTCCGAGGCGGCCGAGGCGTACCAGCGGGTACACGAGGAGGCCGACATGGAGGTCGTCCGGGCCCCGCTCGCGGACGTGGTGAAGGCGATCCTGGCCGGCGACCTGCACAACCCGATCCTGGTGATGGGCGCGCTGGCCGCCTGGACCGCGCTGCACGGCGAGGGCTTCGACACCCTGCGTCCCGCCGACGCTCCCTGGCCCGCGCGCGACCTACCGTAGCGAGGTCGTGCCGCTCACCTCGGCCAGGGCTTCGGCGACTGTCCGGCAGTTGGCGCGGAACTCCTCGTCGGGAACCTTCGGCAGCATGTCGTCCCACGCCGCGATCATCGCGCCGCGCAGCTGCATCATGCCGAGCGGCCGGGCCAGGAACCAGACGTGGAAATGCTCGCTGCCGTCGCCCCAGCGGTTGAAGTGCGTCCGGCCGACGCCGGGGATGCGCCGGATCGCGGCCGCGACCCGCTGGATCATCGGTCCGAGCGACGCGGTCAGCTCGGGCGGCAGCGTGTCGAGCGTGTGGTGATCGTTCGGGACCAGCAGCGCGACCATCGGCAGCCCGGCCGGCTCCAGGCCCGCAAGAAGTCGCCAGTCGTCGTCGCGCCAGATCACGCCGTGCTCCGGCTCGGTGCAGCTGGGGCACGGGTCGCCGCCGGGCTCGCCACGGCGTGGCGGCTCCGGGATGATCGGCCGGTCCAGCGCGCGAACCGTGATCTCGCCCTCGAACGGGAAGAACCTGCTGTTGAGCAGCGGCTCGGCGGAGACACGCTCGCCGTACGGGAGCCGCCGGTGGTACTCGCTCGGCATCTCGGTCACCCGGAGCACTCTGCCGCATCGGCGGGCCGCTCGGTACGGTCGGGGCATGGGCGATGTTCCGGAGCTGGCTCGGGTACTGGATCTGGCTGCGCACCCGGAGGGCGGGTGGTTCCGCGAGACGTGGCGGTCCGGCGTCTCGCTGCGGGCCGACGGGTACGACGGCGAGCGGGCCAGCGCTACCGCGATCTACTTCCTGCTGGCGCCGGGCGAGGAGTCACGCTGGCACCGGGTGCGGTCTGCCGAGCTGTGGTTGTGGCACTCCGGCGGTCCGCTGCTGCTGCGGCTGGGCGGGGTCGGCGCGGCGCCGGACGAGGCGTCGTACGAGGTGCTGCTCGGGCCGGACGTGCATGACGGGCAGCAGCCACAGGTCGTCGTACCGGCGGGGGCTTGGCAGGCGGCACGGCCAGCGGGGCAGCAACCGGTGCTTGTGTCGTGTGTGGTGTCACCGGGCTTCGACTTCGCGGACTTCGAGCTGCGCTAGATCCTTCGAGCTGCGCTAAGGGGTCGGCAGGTCGAACAGCATGCAGGTCGAGGTGGCGTGCGCGACCAGGGTGCCGCGCTCGTCGGTGAGCCGGGCCTCCGCAACCGCGACCCGGCGGCCGCGGGACACGATGCTGCCCTCGCAGCGCAGCAGACCGGACCCGGTGGTGACCGGCTTGATGAACCGGGTGCTCAGGTCCAGTGAGGTGTAGCCGACGCCGGCGGGCAGGGTGCTGTGCACGGTGCAGCCGGCGGCGGTGTCGAGCAGCGTCGCGATGATGCCGCCGTGCACGGTGCCGAGCGGGTTGTAGTGGAACTCCGCCGCCGGCATCAGCACCGTGACCCGGCCTTCCTCGGCCTCCATCCCGGTGGCGCCGATCAGGTGCAGGATCGGCGGCGCCGGCAGCTCGCCGTCGATCATCGCGTGCAGTGTCTGCAGACCGGACCGGAGGCCGATCTCGGCCGCGTTCAGCTGCGGGTCGGACCAGGTGAACGTGCGGCTGCGGGTCGCGTCCTGGGTCTGCGTCATGGACCCAGGCTCACATCCGTTGCTGGGTCTGTCAACAAGACTTAGCCTAGGTCACATGAAGACCCAGTACGACGCCTTGCAGTGGTCGGTGGAGAACTGCCCGATCGGCCGGGCGATGGAGATCCTCGGCGAGCGCTGGACGGTGGTCGTGCTGCGCGAGGTGTTCAACGGGATCCGCCGGTACGACGAC
The DNA here is from genome assembly GCA_035650275.1 of Kribbellaceae bacterium. Classification (GTDB taxonomy): domain Bacteria; phylum Actinomycetota; class Actinomycetes; order Propionibacteriales; family Kribbellaceae; genus DASRHY01. Next base: position 18,207 of record DASRHY010000195.1, read on the forward strand.
ATGCGGGTCCGGACGAGCATCCCGCGCCAGGTGCTCGCTGACCGGCTCGCGAAGCTGGTCGAGCACGGGATCCTGCGCCGGGTGCCGTACCAGGAACCCGGCAGCCGGCAGCGGTACGAGTACCGGCTGACCGAGAAGGGCTTCGACCTGTACCCGATGCTTGTGGCGCTGCGCGACTGGGGTGACCGCTACCTGGTCGACGCCGACGGGTCGCCGCTGAGCATCGAGCACCGCGACTGCGGCGAGCCGGTGCACACCGAGCTGCGCTGCGAGGCCGGGCACGCGATCACCTCGCCGCGGCAGGCCGTACCGCGGCCCGGTCCGGGTGCACGCCCGCTGGCCCGTCCGTCAGCTCGGTAGCGCGGCGGCCAGCTCTCGGTGCTTGCCGAGCAGATCGTCGTCCGGCCCGATCAGCACCTGCGCGACCACATGGTCGGCACCGGCGTCGAGGTGCGCGGTGAGGCCCTTCACGACGCTCTCAGGCGTACCGTGCAGCACCAGGTCGTCGATCAACCGGTCGCTGCCGCTGCCGGCCAGGTCCTCCGCGGTGTATCCGAGCTCGCGCAGGCTGTTCAGATAGTTCACCAGCCCGAGGTACGGCTTCGCGACCCGAGGCCGCCCGATCGCCCGAGCGCGCTCCGGGTCGGTCTCCAGCACCACCTTGTGCTCCGGCGCCAGCAGCACACCCTCGCCGAGCAGTTCCCGCGCGCGCCGGGTGTGCTCGGGCGTGACCAGGTACGGCAACGCGCCCGCGGTCCGCTCCGCCGCCAGCCGCAGTACCTTCGGCCGCAGCGCGGCCAGCGCCCGCCGGTCCTTCGGCACGCCGGCGGTGTCCAGGGCGTCCAGGTAGCGCACGAGCGTCTGGTACGGCGAGGTGTAGCTGCCGCTCTGCTCCGGGTGCCCGATCCCGATGCCGAGCAGGAACCGGCCCGGGTGCCGCTCCTCGACCCGGTGGTATGCCGCCGCGACCGTGGCCGGATCGTCCTTCCAGACGTTCACGATGCTTGTCCCGACCGCGATCCGGCTCGTTGCATCGAGCAACTGTTCCACCAGCTCGAGGTCACCGGACGGGGATGAGCCGAGCCAGATCGCGCCGTACCCGAGCTCCTCGATCCCCGCCGCCAGCTCTGGCGTCCACCGGTAAGCCCCCTGCCAGACCCCGAACCGCCCCAGCTCGATCGTCACCATGCCATCACCAGGCCATCCTCTCGTCGCTTGATGCGTCCACGAGTAGCAAACGCCACTGCGGCGCCGCGGATTCCGCCTGACCGGATGTCGGAAGCCAGGTGGCCGATCAGTCCAGCAGGGCGGCGATCGCCGGGATGCGCTGCTCGAGGTCGGCGGCGCGGCGCAGGCTGTTGCCGGGTTCACCGACCTTCGCGAGGTTCAGCATGCCGGGATCGCCGGCCTGCTGACCCGCGCCGATCACCCGGGCGGAGCGGCGGGCCCGGGCCGGGGCGCCGTACAGGATCTGCAGCGCGGTGATACCGCCGTCGTACGCCGCGGCCATCAGCCGTAGCCGGTGCGCGGCGTACGACGGCGGCTCCGGGTGCGCCAGCGGTGCGGTGTTCCAGGCGGTGAAGGCGATGTCGTCAAGCGGTGTGCCGGGCCCGGCCATGTCCCAGTCGATCACCCCGACGAGCTCGTTGCCGTCCACCACCCAGTTGTAGGCACCGTAGTCGTGCATGCAGACGATCTCGTCCGGCCCGAGCTCGGCCTGGCTGGTCCGCCACCGGACGACGCCCTCCGGCCGGTACGACGCCACCGCCCGGTGATACTCGCGCAGCCAGCGCATCCCCGCCGCAAGCACCTCGTCCGGCACCCGCTCGTTGGCCGTGTCGAAGGTGCGGCCGGGGATGAAGTCGAGGATCTCCCGGCCTTGTTCGTCGAAGCCGCGCACCCGCGGTACGCAACGCAGGCCGGCCCCGGCGAGGAAGTCCAGCAGCCCGTGCACCGCGGGAGTCCACGGCCCGGTCGGCCGGCGGACCGTGTCGCCGACCCTGACCGCGCCGCCGACGTTACCGCCAGGCAGCGCGGTCTCACCGGGAGTGTCGTCCATGTTTTCATCCTTCCTGAGTGTGATTGTTGCTCTCACGACGACGCATGATGGGGTGAGATGCGGGAGCAGACCACCCGGTCCGCTGGTACCACCGGGGAGGAATACACTCGCTGCGACCTGGTGGTCTTCCACCCCTCGAGACGCCCAGGCCGCGGATCACCACCGTGACCGCACACCACTTCCAGAGAAGGGCGTGACGTGAAGGTAGGAGTACCGAAGGAAGTCAAGAACCATGAGTACCGGGTGGCGATCACCCCGGCCGGGGTGCACGAGTTCACGCGCCACGGGCACCAGGTTCTGATCGAGCGGAGTGCCGGTGCGGGCTCGTCTATCACCGACGCAGAGTTCGTCGCGGCGGGCGCCACCATCATCGACTCGGCCGACGACGTCTGGGGCGAGGCCGAGCTCGTCCTGAAGGTCAAGGAGCCGATCGAGCAGGAGTATCACCGGATGCGCCGCGAGCAGGTTCTCTTCACCTACCTGCACCTGGCCGCGAGCCGTGACTGCACCAGCGCACTGCTCAAGTCCGGCACCACCGGCATCGCGTACGAGACGGTCCAGCTTCCGGATGGATCGCTTCCGCTGCTGGCGCCGATGAGCGAGGTCGCCGGCCGGCTCGCGCCGCAGGCGGGGGCCTACCATCTGATGCGGTCCGGCGGCGGGCGCGGTGTGCTGATGGGTGGCGTGTCCGGCGTGCAGGCGGCCCGGGTCGTGGTGATCGGGGCGGGCGTCTCCGGTATGAACGCGGCCACCATCGCGCTCGGTATGCAGGCCGACGTACAGCTGCTCGACCGCAACATCAACAAGCTGCGCGAGGCGGACTGGATCTACCGCGGGCACCTGCAGACGATCGCGTCCAATGCGTTCGAGGTGGAGCGGGCGGTGCTGAACGCCGACCTGGTGATCGGCGCGGTGCTGATCCCGGGCGCGAAGGCGCCGACGCTGGTGAGCAACGACGTGGTCAGCCGGATGAAGCCGGGCAGCGTGCTGGTCGACATCTCGATCGACCAGGGCGGCTGCTTCGAGGACTCCCGGCCGACCACGCACGCCGAGCCGGTGTACCAGGTGCACAACTCGGTGTTCTACTGCGTGGCGAACATGCCGGGCGCGGTCCCGAACACCTCCACGCACGCGCTCACGAACGTCACGATGCCGTACGCCCTGGAGCTCGCGAACAAGGGCTGGCGGGACGCGCTGCGCTCCGATCGCAGCCTGGCGCTCGGGCTGAACACCTACGACGGGCACCTGACCTACGGCCCGGTCGCGGAGGCGCACGAGCTGGACGCGCTGACGCTCGACGAGGTGCTGGCCTGACCAGGCCGCTGCACCGGGCCGTCCAGACCTACCTCGACCATCTCGCCGTCGAGCGCGGCCTGGCGGCGAACACCCTCGCGTCGTACCGGCGGGACCTCCGCCGGTACGACGCGTTCCTGGCCGGCGAGGGCGTGGACACGCTCGACCGGGTCAGCAAGACGGTGGTGGCCTCGTTCCTGATGCGGTTGCGGGAGGGCGACGACGACCACCCGCCGCTGAGCGCGTCCAGTGCGGCGCGCACGGTCGTGGCGGTCCGCGGCTTCCACCGGTTCTGTGTCCGGGAGGGCCTGACCGGGGTCGACCCGGCGGCCGCGGTCCGCCCGCCGTCCCCGCCGCAGCGGCTGCCGAAGGCGTTGTCGGTGGACGAGGTGACCCGGATCCTGGGCGCCGCCACCGGGGCCGAGCCGTCGGTGCTGGACACCCGGGACGCGGCCCTGCTGGAGTTCCTGTACGGGACCGGTGCGCGGATCTCCGAGGCGGTCGGGCTGGATGTGGACGACCTGGACCTGGAGTCCGGCTCGGTGCTGCTGCGCGGCAAGGGCAGCAAGGAACGCGTCGTACCGGTCGGGTCGTACGCGCGGGACGCCGTCTCGGCGTACCTGGTGCGCGGGCGGCCGGACCTGGTGTCGCGCGGCCACGGGACACCAGGTCTGTTCCTCAACGCCCGCGGCGGCCGGCTGTCCCGGCAGAGCGCGTGGAGCGTGCTGCGCCGTACGGCCGGCCGGGCCGGCATCACCAAGGAGATCTCGCCGCACACGCTGCGGCACTCGTTCGCGACCCACCTGCTCGACGGCGGCGCCGACGTCCGCGTCGTCCAGGAGTTGCTCGGCCACGCCTCGGTCACCACGACGCAGGTCTACACGCTGGTCACCGTCGACAAGCTCCGCGAGGTCTACGCGCTGTCGCATCCACGCGCCCGCTGAACCGCCCGGGGCGCCGCGAGTCTGCACGACCGGTCAAACCAGCGGTAGCACGATATACGGATAGCGGGCGGGTGAGCGGCTCGCCGGGAGGCTGCTTGCTGAGGGTAGGGCGACCGCTTACAGTCACTGCGATCGCGGATATCGGTTGAAAGGTTTGACGAGTTGTGAATGAGTCGACATTTCCTGGCACCCAGCAACCGCCCAAGCAGGTGACACTGTCGACTCCGGAGCCCGACCCGGCGCCGACCGCGCGCAAGACCGTCAAGCCCGCCGACGGGTACGCCGAGATGCCCCGGCCGACCCCGACCCGGGAGAAGGACGATGAGGAGCCGGTGACGCCGGGGAAGATCAAGATCGGCCCGACCGGCCGGCCGGTCCCGTACCTTCCGCCGATCCAGCCGCCGACCAAGCACGGTCCGGCGCAGGTCATCGCGATGTGCAACCAGAAGGGTGGAGTCGGCAAGACGACCACCACGATCAACCTCGGCGCCGCGATCGCCGAGTCAGGTCGCAAGGTGCTGCTGATCGACTTCGACCCGCAGGGCTCGGCCTCGATCGGCCTCGGCGTACAGCCGCATGACCTGGACATCTCGGTCTACAACCTGCTGATGCAGCGTGAGGTGCGCCCGGACGAGGTGATCCGCAGTACCCGGGTACCGAACCTCGACCTGCTGCCGGCCAACATCGACCTGTCCACGGCCGAGGTGCAGCTGGTCCAGGAGGTCGCCCGCGAGTACACCCTGCAGCGGGTGCTGGAGCCGATCCTCCCGTCGTACGACGTGATCCTGATCGACTGCGCGCCCAGCCTCGGCCTGCTCACCGTGAACGCGCTGACCGCGTCGAACGGCATCATCGTGCCGCTGGAGTGCGAGTTCTTCGCGCTCCGCGGACTGGCGATGCTGACCGACACGATCGGCAAGGTGCAGGATCGGCTGAACCCGAAGCTGGAGATCGTCGGCATCCTCGGGACGATGTTCGACGGCCGTACCACGCACGCCCGTGAGGTGCTCGACCGCGTCGTCCAGGCCTTCGACGAGCGCGTGTTCCACACCGTGATCCGGCGGACCGTGAAGTTCCCCGAGACCACCGTGGTCGGCGAGCCGATCACCACGTACGCCCCGACGTCCGCCGCCGCGACCCAGTACCGCGACCTGGCCCGGGAGGTGCTGGCCCGTTGTCCCGCCGGGTGAGCCTGCCTGGTGCCAGTGAGCTCTTCGGGGGTGCGTCCAACTCGGTCGCGGCTGACGGCAGTACCACGTACGGCGCGGCGGCAGCCGCCGCCTCAGACGTCACGCCACGGTCGAGGTCCGGCCGGCACGCCCGGGTGGAGGACCGCCGCTCCAGCGGCCGGGTCAAGCACGACACGAAGATCACCGTGTACGTGACCGAGGAGGAGCTGCTGGGCCTCGAGCAGGCCAGGCTCTCGCTGCGCGCGGAGCACGGGGTCGCCGCGGACCGCGGCCGGATCGTCCGCGAGGCGATCGACGTCGTGCTGGCCGACTTCGTTCACCGGGGTGCGGACTCGGTACTGGTCCAGCGACTGAAGGCGCAATGACGGACACCCCCACCGAACTACCTCTCACGCTCTCCGCACCCGAGCCATCCGATGCCGTTGCCTCCGGCAAGGGATTCAGCGTCCGGCTGGACAACTTCGAAGGCCCGTTCGACCTGCTGCTGCAGCTGATCAGCAAGCACAAGCTCGACATCACCGAGATCGCGCTGTCCCAGGTCACCGACGACTTCATCGCGCACATCAAGGCGATGGGCGCCGACTGGGACCTGGACCAGACCTCGGAGTTCCTGCTCGTCGCCGCGACCCTGCTGGACCTGAAGGCGGCCCGCCTGCTTCCGCAGGGCGACGTCGAGGACGCCGAGGACCTGGCCCTGCTCGAGGCCCGCGACCTGCTGTTCGCGCGGCTGCTGCAGTACCGCGCGTTCAAGCAGATCGCCGCCCTGATCAACGGCCGGATGGCCGAGGAGGCCAAGCGCTTCCCGCGGGCGGTCAGCATCGAGCCACGGTTCGCGTCGCTGCTGCCCGAGGTACTGATCGGCATCGACCCGGCCGGTCTGGCGGCACTCGCCGCGAAGGCGTTCGCGCCCAAACCGGTGCAGGAGCTGTCGCTGGCCCACTTGCACGCTCCGCATGTGACCGTCCGCGAGCAGGCGGGCGTGATCGTAGGCCGGCTGCGCCGGCACCGCACTACGACGTTCCGCGCGCTCATCTCCGACTCCCCGGACGCGGCCACCACGGTGTGCCGGTTCCTGGCACTGCTGGAGCTGTTCCGCGAGGGCGCCGTCGCGTTCGACCAGATGACGCCGCTGGGCGAACTGAGCATCCGCTGGACCGGATCCGACAGTGGCGAGATCGAGGTCGGCGACGAGTTCGACGCCCCGCCCCCGAAGGACGACGAGGACGGCGACGCGATCGACGATGAGGATGGCGTTCCTGAAGACCACGACGAGTTCGGCGGCAATGATCTCGGCCAGAGCAACCTGGGCGAGAGTGGCAACGGTCGCGCTGACGGTGAGTACGCCGAGCTCGAACCGGTTCCGGACACCGACGACGCCCGCGCCGCAGTGACGCCTGCTCACCTGCAGGCGGATACCGAGCAGATGGACGAACGATGACCGATCACACCGCAGTCGACGTCACCTTCCAGGAGTCGGCCGTCGACGACGGAGCCGACCGCACGTCGGAGCCGACTGAGGACCAGTCTTCCGACCCCGCACCGGCGGGCACCGACGTTTCCGCGGAAACGTCGGTAGCCGAGCCCGCGGATGCGCAGACCACCGCCGACGTTCTGGCGACCGAGACGACCGGAACCACGCACGCGCACGGCGCGGTGGAGTCAACTGACGCTGTTGATGGCGCCGGAGCCGACAGCATGGGTGGAGTGACTGAGATGTCAGGCGGCGGCGATTCCGCGGAATCGTCGAGTGCGGTCGACGATGGCGCGGGTGCGATGGTGGCCGGGTCGGATAGCGGAGCCGGTGACGTTTCCGCGGAAACGTCGGACCCCGCCGGGTCGACGCGTGCGGAGTCGATGGGCTCCAGTGATCAAGGCGCAGCTGGAGCGACCGAGATGTCGGACGGCGGCGATTCCGCGGAATCGTCGAGTGCGGTCGACGATGGCGTAGGTGAGGTGATGGCCGGGTCGGACGAGGGATCTGGTGACGTTTCCGCGGGAATATCGGACAGCGAGCCGCGCGCGGGGATGAGGGGGACGTCCGACGCCGCGTACGCGGCTGACGGCGGAGATGACGACGCGAGGGTCGCGGACGAGGCGCCGGTGGAGCCGGGGCAGACCGAGATTCCGGTGGAGCCGGAGGAGGTCATCGACGATGAGACCATGCGGCGGGCGCTCGAGGCGATCCTGATGGTCGCGGACGAGCCGTTGCCGTCGGTCACGCTGGCGCAGGTGGTCGGGCGGCCGACGGGGGACGTGGCGGCTGCGCTGGCCGCGCTGTCCGCGGAGTACGGCGAGCAGGGGCGCGGGTTCGACCTGCGGGAGGTCGCAGGCGGCTGGCGGTACTACACCCGCGAGGAGGCGGCGCCGTACGTCGAGCGGTTCGTACTGGACGGCCAGCAGGCGCGGCTGACGCAGGCGGCGCTGGAGACACTGGCGGTGGTGGCGTACAAGCAGCCGGTGAGCCGGGCACGGGTGTCGGCGATCCGCGGGGTCAACGTGGACGGTGTGATGCGGACGCTGGTGAGCCGTGGGCTGGTCGAGGAGGCGGGCGCGGACACGGAGTCGCAGGCGACGCTGTACCGGACCACGTCGTACTTCCTCGAGCGGATGGGCATGCAGAACCTGGACGACCTGCCGGAGCTGGCGCCGTACCTGCCGGAGATGGACGACATCGAGGACGAGCTGGCCCGCACCGGACCCCAGCCAGCGCCCGCACCGGCCCCGCAGGCTGCCCAGCCCGAGCAGGAAGTGCAGCCCGAGCAGGAAGCGCAGCCTGAGCAGGACGAGGCTGAACGGGCCGATGACTGAGCCGATCCGGCTGCAGAAGGTCCTGGCGCAGGCGGGGGTCGCGAGCCGGCGTACCGCCGAGCAGCTGATCGAGCAGCGCCGGGTCGAGGTGGACGGCCAGGTGGTCACCGAGTTCGGGCTGCGGGTCGACCCGGCGGTCGCGGTGATCCGGGTCGACGGCGAGCGGATCCCGCCGATCAGCCCGCACGCGTACCTGGTGCTGAACAAGCCGCGCGGTGTGGTGACCACGATGTCGGACCCGCACGGCCGGCCGTGCATCGCCGACTACACCGCCGATCGCGAGGAGCGGTTGTTCCACGTGGGGCGGCTGGACACAGACACCGAGGGACTACTGCTGCTCACGAACCACGGCGAGTTCGCGCACCGGCTCGCGCATCCGTCGTACGAGGTCTCCAAGACGTACGTCGCGGAGGTCGAGGGGGTCGTCAGGCCCGGCAGTGTCAGGCGGCTGCTGGACGGGGTGGAGCTGGACGACGGGCCGGCCCGGGCGGACACCGTGAAGATCATGTCGACGGTACCGGGCCGGACATTGGTCGAGCTGTCGCTGCACGAGGGGCGGAACCGGATCGTGCGGCGGATGTTCGACGCCGTCGGCCATCCGGTACGGCGGCTGACGCGTACCGCGATCGGGCCGGTACGGCGCGGCAACCTGCGCACCGGCGAGCTGCGCGAGCTGGACGCCAAGGAGCTCGGCGAGCTGCTGGACCTGGTCGAGTTGTAGGGCGGGTTACGGTGGTGCATGGCCCTTCGCCGGGTCGCCGGTCCCGCAACCGCCGCGCTCCTGGCCGCCGTGCTCGGCGGCATCACCGCCTGCTCGGACGTCAGCGCAGCGCGCGAGCAGGCCGAGCCGGCGCCGGCAACGGCCTCGCCGACGACGGTCACGTCCTCTCCCGCGCGGCCGAGGACGCCCGGTCCCGGCATGCAGGACCCGCCACCGTCACCCCAGCCGACCCGCGAGGAGCCGCCGCGGCCGGCCGGGAATGCGGCGACGTGGCTGAGCATCCCCTCGATCAACGTTCTCGGGCTGCGGGTGGTCGCCTACCCCGGTACGCCGGACGATGTGCCCGGTGACCGGATCCAAGACACCGGCCGCGCCGCCAGTCCGCGCGGACGGCTCGGCGGGGTCGGGCCCGGTCAGGTCGGCAACTACCTCGTCACCGCACACCGAACCGAGGCGGGCCGCCCGTTCGGCCGGCTGCCGCAGCTGCGGCACGGCGCGCACGTGCTGGTCACGTCGGGCGGCTGGGTCTACGACTACGAGGTCACCGAGACGCTGTGGGTGTCGTTCCGGTTGGAGGCCTCGAGGGCGGGTCAGCGGGCGCCGGTGCCGGGCAAGCCGGGCGTGGCCGCCACCCGGCCGATGATCACGCTGTCCACATGTGCCACCCCCGAGGACCACGCCAAGGGAAACTTCTGGAAGGACGCCCTGGGTAATCCCGAGCACCGGATCGACAAGGTCGGCGTGCTCATCGACGTGCGCCCGGCCTAGGGGGTGCCGGATGGACGGCTCGCCGGATCACGCGATGTGGCGAGCAGGACGATCACCGCGGCGACGGCTACGGCGGACCACCAGACCCGGCGATCAGGCTCGCCGTCCGTGAACAGCGTCACGTGCAGCGCCGGTTGTGCGGTCAGTTCGCGTGACGCAAGGCGTCCAGGTGGTCGTTCCAGAGCAGGCCGGCACGCTCGCGGACCGCGTCGATCACCTCGTCGCGCGGGGCGGACCAGTTGTCCAGGCCGGAGATCAGCAGCAGTCCCGACTCGCGGTCCCAGATCAGGCCGCGCCTCGGCGCTCGGCGCAGTGGTTCGACCGGGCGCACCGCGAGCATCCGGTTGCCGCGCCACCAGGCCAGCCCAACGGCGGTCTGGTCGGCCCAGTACAGCCGGGTCCGGCCGGGGGACAGCGCCCCGGTGATCGTCAGCGCGAGGTCGTCGACCGTCATCGTGAACGCGCCACGCAGTGCGACCGACATCACCAGGATCGGCAGCCCGGCGAGAAGCAGGCAGCCGATGAACAGCGCCATGCCCACGATCGGGGACAGCGCGAGGACGGCGAGAACGCCGAGCAGGACACATACCGCGGACAGCAGTGGGAACGCGACGACGGCGAGCGCCGCACCCGCGGACCGCGGTCGGAAAACGACCGTTTCCCCCATGTACCCAGCGTAGTGGCGCACACCGGGCCGTGCGAAGTGGTGACACGGATCGTTGTACGGCAAGCCCGCGTGGCTCGCTGAAGGGCCGTAGGGTGGTGGTGTGAATCGGCGGATCTTCGGTCTGGAGAACGAGTACGGCGTCACGTGCACGTTCCGCGGACAGCGACGGCTGACCCCGGACGAGGTGGCGCGGTACCTGTTCCGCCGCGTCGTGTCGTGGGGTCGCAGCAGCAACGTGTTCCTGCGCAACGGCGCCAGGCTGTACCTCGACGTCGGCTCACACCCGGAGTACGCGACCGGCGAATGCGACTCGGTGATCGACCTGATCGCGCACGACAAGGCCGGGGAGCGCATCCTCGAGGGCCTGCTCGTCGACGCCCAGAAACGGCTGCACGACGAGGGCATCTTCGGTGACGTGTTCCTGTTCAAGAACAACACCGACTCTGCCGGGAACTCCTACGGCTGCCACGAGAACTACCTGGTCAGCCGGCACGGTGACTTCGCCAAGCTGGCCGACGTGCTGATCCCGTTCCTGGTCACCCGGCAGATCATCTGCGGCGCCGGCAAGGTGCTGCAGACGCCGCGCGGCGCGGTCTACAGCGTCAGCCAGCGGGCCGAGCACATCTGGGAGGGCGTGTCGTCCGCGACCACCCGGTCCCGCCCGATCATCAACACCCGGGACGAGCCGCACGCGGACGCCGAGCGGTTCCGCCGGCTGCACGTCATCGTCGGCGACTCGAACATGTCCGAGACCACGATGCTGCTCAAGGTCGCCAGCACCGACCTGGTGCTGCGGATGATCGAGGCCGGCATCGTGATGCGCGACCTGACCCTGGACAACCCGATCCGCGCGATCCGCGAGATCAGCCACGACATGACCGGCCGGCGCGAGGTCCGGCTGGCCAACGGCCGTGAGGCCAGCGCGCTGGACATCCAGACCGAGTACCTCACCAAGGCCCGTGACTTCGTCGACCGCCGCGACCTGGGTACGCCGGCGGTGGACCGGGCGCTGAACCTGTGGGAGCGGTGCCTGAAGGCGATCGAGTCCGGCGACCTGTCGATCATCGAGCGGGAGATCGACTGGGTGATCAAGTACCGGCTGATCGAGCGGTACCGCGCCACCCACGGGATGGGCCTGGCCAGTCCGCGGGTGGCACAGCTGGACCTGGCATACCACGACATCCACCGCCCGCGCGGGCTGTACTACCTGCTCGAGCGTAAAGGGGCGGTCACCCGGGTGGTGGACGACCTCAAGGTCTTCGAGGCCAAGTCGGTGCCGCCGCAGACCACCCGGGCCCGGCTGCGCGGCGAGTTCATCAAGCGGGCCCAGGAGCGCCGCCGCGACTTCACCGTCGACTGGGTACATCTGAAGCTGAACGACCAGGCGCAGCGGACGGTGCTGTGCAAGGACCCGTTCAAGTCGCATGACGAGCGGGTGGAGAAGCTGATCGCCAGCATGTGACGTTCCCGTGATCGGGTGATCATGGTGCCCTCAGGTTCGTTGGCTAGGGTGGTCGGCATTGTTCCCGAGGCATGACCTCGCCGTCGATGCGGTCGTGCCATGAGATTTGAGGTTGCTCGTGCGCAAGTTGTTGAGTCTGGTCGCCGTACTCGCCCTGGGATCGTCGGTGGTCGCCTGCGGCGCTGAGAGCGGGGACTCGTCGGGCGAGGGCGACTTCGGCAAGGCCGGGATCAAGGTCACGGAGGACTTCGGAAAGAAGCCGACCGTCACGCACCGTGAGGGTGACCCGGACAAGGCTCTCGTCACGGAGGTGCTGAAGGAGGGCGACGGCGGCGAGGTCAAGAAGGGCGACCTGCTGCTCGCGCACTACCTGGGCCAGATCTGGCGTGACGGCAAGATCTTCGACAACTCCTACGACCGGGGTGCGCCCGCGGCGTTCCCGATCGGCGTCGGCGGCGTCATCGCCGGCTGGGACGAGGCCCTGGTCGGCAAGAAGGCCGGCAGCCGGGTGCTGCTGTCGATCCCGTCGGACAAGGGCTACAAGGAGCAGGGCAACCAGCAGGCCGGTATCCAGGGCACCGACACGCTGATCTTCGTGGTCGACATCGTCGCCGCGTACAGCAACGGCACCAAGCTGGACGCGACCGAGGTGCCCAACGCCGCGACCGGCGGTCCGGTCGTCACGGGCGGCCTGGACGCCGAGCCGAAGGTGACCGTGCCGAAGGGGACCGCCGCGCCGGCGAAGCCGGGCGACCCGATCCTGCTCGCGAAGGGCAACGGTGAGCCGGTGGCGAAGGGCAGCCAGCTCGTCGGTCGTTACGCGATCTACGACTACACCGGCAAGAAGCAGTTCAGCACCTGGGCCGGGCAGGCCGGGCAGCAGGGGCAGCAGGCGGGTCCGACCGCACAGCTGCAGGTCGGCCCGAGTGCCAGCGGCCAGACGAGCCCGCTGGACGTGCTGGCCGGGGTGCCGATCGGCAGCCGGGTGCTGCTGCACCTGCCGCCGCAGAAGGACCAGAAGGGCAAGACCCTGCAGGCGTTCGCGGTGATGGACATCCTCAACGCGTTCCCGGCCCCCAAGCAGCAGTAGCGTCGCGCCGCCTCAGGAAGGCCGCAGATAGACGCTGGCGGCTGGGCGGAACATCAGCACGATGGCCGCCCAGACCGCCAGCACATGCACGGAGCGGACTGCGGCGAGTGAGACGAAGCCTGGGTCGAGGTGTACGGCGGACCAGGGCGCGCCGTCCAGCAGCCAGCCGACCGGGCCGGACAGCAAGGTCATCGTGGCGAGTCCACCAACCAGTACGGCGAGCGCGCCCCGGGCCCAGCCGCGGCCGTTCCACAGCTGGGAGGCGGCGGCCAGCACGCCGGTGAACAGCACCGGCGCGCAGCGCCATCCCGGCCATCACGGCGGGGACCGGAGCCGAGCCGGTGGACAGTGCGTCGGCGGCGCCGAGCACGGTCTCCACTCCGCCCGCGGACACCGCACCGACCCAGCACACGGTCGCGAGCTGGATCTCCCACGGCGGCACCGGTACGGCGGACATCGCAACCGCATCCCTTCGACTCCG